>CAYPGQ010000001.1:0-145512 GCA_964410125.1 uncultured Eubacteriales bacterium
TAACAGGCATTTTTATCGCCTGGGTGTTCTACATCAAGAATCCCAAAATCCCTCACAACTTTGTCGCCAAATTCCCCGGCCTACACAAACTTCTGTATAACAAATATTATGTGGACGAAATCTACAACACCCTGTTCGTGAACTCCACAATAAAGGGCTCCGAGATCGCGTATGATCATTTCGACCTCAAGGTCATCGACGGAATTGTCAACGGTTCTGCAAAAACCACCAATTTTTTCGGAAAAGTTTTGAGTTATTTTCAGACTGGATTTATCAAGGATTATGCCCTGGTTTTCCTGTTGGGCGCTATTCTCCTAATAGGATATTTGTTGTTTTAAAAAAATGGAAATACCAATTTTAAGCATCGTCACGTTTCTTCCCCTGGCTGGAGCCTTGCTGTTTATCTTCATCAACCGCGATAAAGAGAACCTGCTTAAGTATTTGGCCCTAATCATCTCGATTGCCACCTTCATCGCTTCGCTGTATCTTTTTTTCAACTTCAATGCCCAAACGCCCGATCCTCAGTTCGTGGAAAAAAGCCCATGGATCGGGTACGGGATAAACTACCATATCGGGATAGATGGCATCAGCCTGTACTTGATACTTTTAACTACCTTCTTGATGCCGATCGTGATCCTATCTTCATGGACATACATCCAGAAGCGGGTCAAAGAATATTTGATCTTCATGTTTTTACTCCAGACAGGTATTATCGGTGTTTTTGTAGCCCTGAATCTTTTCCTTTTTTACGTGTTCTGGGAAGCCATGCTAATCCCGATGTATTTTCTGATCGGCATATGGGGTGGAAAACGGAAGATCTATGCCACAGTGAAATTCGTTCTGTTTACCATGTTGGGCAGCCTTTTGATGCTGGTGGCCATCCTATACATGTACAATCTTTTTTACAAAGCCACAGGCACTTACTCTCTCAACATATTCGATTACTACCGCATGATTCTCAACCCGAATGTCCAAGTATGGTTGTTCCTGGCTTTTGGCCTAGCGTTTGCGATAAAAGTTCCGATGTTTCCGTTCCATACGTGGCTTCCCGATGCTCACGTCGAAGCCCCCACAGCCGGATCTGTTGTCCTGGCAGCTGTCCTATTGAAAATGGGGGGATACGGTTTTCTGCGGTTTGCTCTTCCAATGTTTCCGGATGCATTGCAAAAATTCCTTCCTATACTCGGGGTGTTATGCATCATTGGCATCATCTACGGAGGGCTGATGGCCCTTATCCAAAAGGATGTTAAATCCCTTGTCGCTTACTCCAGTGTCAGCCACATGGGACTTATCATGCTGGCCATATTTGCTCTCAACATGGAGGGCATCGTTGGAGGGATCTACCAGATGCTCAACCACGGGCTGAGCACAGGGGCGCTGTTTTTGTGTGTTGGCATTCTCTATGAAAGGTCACATACACGAATGATCAAAGATTTTGGGGGAGTCAGCAAACAGATGCCGGTATTTTCGGCATTTTTCATGGTCTGCATGCTTTCTTCGGTTGGATTGCCCGGACTCAACGGTTTTGTCGGTGAAATCCTCTGCCTGTTTGGCGTGTTCAAGGCCAACAATGTTTTGGCCATCCTGGCTGTCACGACTGTTATCCTGGCAGCCGCCTATCTGCTCTGGATGTTCCAGAGAGTGATGCAGGGCCCTATCACAAACGACAAGGTCCGTTCGTTCAAAGACTTGAATCTCAGGGAAATCATCTATCTGACTCCGATCGTTATTTTGATGTTCTGGATGGGAATCTATCCTCAGACTTTCCTGAGAAAAATGGATGTCTCTGTCTCCAATCTGTTGAATCAAGTTAACCGTAAAGAAGCGATATTCACCGAGGCCAAAAAGGAGAATAATCCTCCCACATATATCTTGATGGAAAAAGAAATAGAAACGGATTCCATTGCAAAAGAGGATAAAGAATCGCAATGAACACTATCCTTGCATTGTTCCCGCTTTTGATCATCGTTGCTGCATCTCTGCTGGTGATGATTCTTGAAGCCTTTCTCAAGAGAGAAGATCGCAGCTATCTTGCATATATATCTCTCCTGTTCCTCATCGCAGCTGCAGCAGGATGTGTTAAGTTTTGGAACAAGGGTTATTCCTACTTCGACGGAAATTTATACTTGAGCAACCTCTCCCTGTTTTTCTGCTTTATCCTGATCGTTGCTACCTTCCTCGTCATCCTCATTTCAATGAAGTATCTCACTCTCCAAAACACCAACTACGGCGAGTACTATGCACTTCTGCTGTTTGCCTTGTCTGGCATGATCATCATGGTCTCCTCCAGCGACCTGATCGTGATCTTCCTAGGACTGGAGGTGTTATCGCTTAGCAGTTATGCCCTAACTGGATTGTGCCGAGAGAACGAAAAATCCAACGAGGCTGCCGTCAAATATTTCTTGCTCGGCAGTTTTGCTTCCGCTTTCCTTGTTTTAGGAATCGCCTTTCTGTACGGAGCTACACAAACAACCACGATTCCCTTGATTATCGAAGAACTGCAATCTGGCTCTTCTGTTGGAACTTTGGGCCTCGTGGGTTTGGGGCTTGTCCTTATCGGGTTTGGATTCAAGATCGCGGTTGTCCCGTTTCACATGTGGACACCGGACGTGTACCAGGGAGCTCCCACGCCTATCACAGCCTTTTTCTCGGTCGGCCCCAAAGCAGTCGGATTCGCTGTTCTACTTAGGATCTTCATCCCATATTTCCAAGACGCCCTCGAATCTCAGTTGATGTTCGGATTGCTCTGGATTATCGCAGCTATCACGATGATTGCCGGGAACCTGATCGCCCTCAGACAGACCAACGTCAAAAGGATTTTAGCCTATTCCAGTATCGCTCATGCCGGCTATTTGATGGTGGCCATTCTCGCCCAGGATACACAGAGCCTGGTCTTTTATCTGACAGCTTATCTGTTCATGAACATCGGGGCATTTGCCGCGGTTATCGCCTTAGGGAAAAAGAATCATGAGTACCTGGAGCTGGATGATTATAAGGGAATCGGATTCCAGTATCCCTGGATCGGGGCAACCTTTGCCGTTTTTCTGATTTCATTGGCTGGTTTTCCTCCCACCGGAGGATTCCTGGCCAAGTTTTATGTGTTCTCAGCCGCTGTTAGGCAGGGACTCGTTTCTCTTGTTATCATCGGTGTTCTGGCCAGTCTCGTCTCGGTTTTTTATTACCTGCGTATCATCATTTATATGTACATGAAAGAGCCCTCCTACGAGGTGGACATCAACATCGATAATCCCGCTCTTTTCCTAGCTCTCTTTCTCTGTTTGTATGGTGTTCTCCAGCTCGGTATCTTTCCGGGGAATATCCTGGTATTGATCAGACAGGCTGTAGCCGCCCTCCCGCTTCTCTAGTGCGCGACAAAACCCCTATGCTTCTCAATTGCACACGATAAGTTTGAAACGGCATCAACTTTATAACTTGGAGTTATAAAGTTTGGAAAATTCTAACTACCAGTAAGATTTTTATATCGGCATTTTTTATGAATATTCAGGCTAAAACTAAGGGATAAAAAAAGGGAGAAAAAAGGCTGGGGCAGGACGTAAGCCGAATTCTGTTCCCGCCGTAGCGAGGGTGGTTATTTGTCTGAGCAACCTACCCGCCCCTCGAAACGGGCCGTTTCATACGGGGCCAATTTGGTCTTGCTCCGGATGGGGTTTACCTTGCTCCTAATGTCACCATCAGAACGGTGAGCTCTTACCTCACCTTTTCACCCTTACTCCGTAAGAACGTGAATACCGATCTTACAGGGCGGTATGTTTTCTGTGGCACTTTCCTCCGATCGCTCGGAGTCGCTGTTAGCGACCATCCTGCCCTTTGGAGTTCGGACTTTCCTCCCCTTCTCGGCCTTGAGTCGAAGAAGGAGCAACCACCTCACCTACCCCAGCCTTTATTTTTATACCATATTGTTCCAATTTTTTATACAGGTTGCTGCGGGGAGTATCGATAGCCCTTGCGGTTTGAGATATGTTCCAATTGTTTTCACGGAGCTTGGAAAGGATAAACTCTTTTTCAGCCAAATCTCTGAATTCTTTTAGATTTTTTATCCCCTTGACATCGGGAAGATAGATGCGCATCTCTCCCCGGATTTCTTCGGGGAGATGTTTTTTCTCGATCGTGTTTCCATCAGTGGAAATGATCAACCGTTCGATTACATTCTTTAGTTGCCGAATATTTCCTTTCCATGGATACTTCATCATCGCCTGAACAGCATCTGCTGAAAATATCTTTAGCTTAAAGTTGTTGTCCGCCGCAATGAGCTGGCTAAAATACTCAATAAGTAGTGGGATATCCTCTTTTTTCTCGCGCAACGCTGGGGAATAAAGAGGCACGACATTCAAACGAAAATACAGATCCTCCCGGAAATTATTCTCCTGAATTTCCTTTTCTAAATCTTTATTTGTCGCTGCAATCACCCGAACATCTACTTTGCCGATTTTACTCGACCCAACTTTCTGCACTTCCCCTTCCTCCAGAACGCGCAATACCTTGGCCTGTGTTTTGAGACTCATGTCCCCCACTTCATCAAGAAAAATCGTACCTCCGTCAGCCAGCTCGAACTTGCCCAATTTTTTTTCTGTCGCTCCTGTAAAGGCCCCTCTTACATGCCCGAAGAGTTCACTTTCGATCAATTCCTCCGGGATGGCTGCACAGTTCACCTGGATGAACGGGTCCTTTGCCCGGAGGCTATGGCTGTGAATAGCACGGGCTATGAGCTCCTTTCCCGTCCCACTCTCTCCAAATATTAGGATAGTGGCATTGGTGGGAGCGATCTTCAAAATCTCATTCCAAAGCTGCTTCATAGACGGATGATTTCCGACGAGCTCATACCTTTTATCGGCTTTTTTTCTCAGATCTTTGCATTCGGTCAGCAGCTTTGTTTGATTCAGGGCATTTCTTATGCTGATCAAGACTCTTTCCCTATGGAGGGGCTTTTCTAAAAAATCGAAGGCTCCCAGCTTCGTCGCCTCGACCGCGGTCTGAACCGTGCCATGGCCGGATATCATGATCACTTCTGGCGAGTATGGTTTTTTGTCCAGCTCTCCTAATACCTCCAGCCCGCTCATGCCAGGAAGCTTGACATCCAGGAGGACCAAATCCAAGCCCACCGTTTCCTCGATCGCATTCAGAGCTTGCTCGCCGTCTGCCGCTTCATAAAATTGATAACCTTCGTACTCGAGAATCATCTTCAGGGATTTTCTTATGGTTTCTTCGTCGTCAACAACCAATATTTTTTCTTTTCGGTGCTTGCTCATGAAGAAATGATAACCTACCCAACACAAAACTTCAAATGGCGTTAAAAATCTGCATGGGAGCGAACCATTCCTAAAATTCTCAATTGGTAGCTTTGCTTGCTTAGGAGGGGAGGCATATTGTAAGATGGATTTGAGCATGTGGAAACCGATTGTCTTGTTCCTAAGCCTGTTATTGATCGGCACCATTGGCTTTCACGTTATCGAAACCCTTTCACTCCTCGATTCCCTGTATATGACAATCATCACTGTCTTTACCGTCGGATTTCGGGAGATCAAAGAGCCTTTGAGCCCCATTGGTCAAGTGTTCACGATTTTTATAATCCTTGGCGGCGTCGGATCGGTTTTATACACTTTCACAAAATTGTCTGAAGTTGTATACGAGGGGACCATCAACAAAATTTGGCGGAGAAAAAGGATGGAAAAAAAGATTCAAAAACTGAAAGATCACTACATCATCTGCGGACATGGGCGCTTGGGAAATACCGTCAGAGAGAGGCTCGAGGAAGAAAATCTCCCTTTTGTGGTGATAGATAACAGCGAGGAGGGACTTGTCGACCTAAAGGAGAAACAAGATTGTCTCCACATGGAAGGAGACGCTACAAACGAAGAGGTTTTGATTAAGGCAGGAATCAAGAGAGCCAAAGCTCTGGCTGCTCTTCTCGCCACAGATGCCGATAACCTTTATTTGGTGATGACAGTGAAGTTGATCAATCCTTCGCTGTTTGTCCTATCCAAAGTCATGGACGAGGAAGCAGAAAGAAAGATCCTCCAAATAGGCGCCAACAAAGTGGTGAGCCCGTACAAGCTCAGCGGGTTGAAGATAGCTCAAGGGCTGATTCGTCCCACGCTCGTGGATTTTTTAGACCTGATCATCCGGCGCAGTGAACTATCTCTCTCGATGGAGGAGATAGTCGTCAAAAAGTACTCGCGGATAGCGGAGCGCACTCTGGCTGAATGTGACATTCGCCGAAAGGCCAACGTCATCGTGGTGGCCATCAAAAAACCTGGAGAGGACATCGTATTCAATCCCTCCCCTTCTGTGGATATTGAGTCCGGGGATACGCTATTGGTGCTGGGGGAAAACGCGGATATCGATCTGTTTGAACAAACCTATATCGTGGAAAAAACTTGAGAATTCTCAGAAGGAAACTCTCAACCTTTGTTCTGTTCAGTATCATTTTTATGTCTATTCATTCATATGGAGAAGAAGCGGACGAGGCCAAGTTTTCAAATTTTGAACTCGAAAACGGCATGAAGGTTTTTCTTTATGAGAGGCATGCGCTTCCTCTTCTCAATATCGTTTTTGCTTTTGACGTGGGAACCAAGAACGAGTCTGAGGAAACCAATGGTCTGGTGCACATTCTCGAGCATTACATACTCTTCCGAGGAACCGAAAAGCGTTCCGGAAAACAGGTTGGCCATGATATCCGGGCGCACGGCGCATACTTTAACGCTCATACAGGACGCGATTTGGCCACTTTTGAGCTGTCCCTGCCCTCAGAATTCACAGATTTTTCCCTTGAAAACCAAAAGGAAATTTTATTTCAACTGAAGCTCACACAGGAAGAGTTGGATAAAGAAAAACAAATTCTCCTGGAAGAACTGAGCCAAATAAAAGATGATCCATTAAAATATGCCACAGCGCTTGTTTATCAAAACCTCTTCCAGAATCATCCCTACCAGAAGCCGATCTACGGAAAAGAGGAAATCATCGAGGCGGCCACTGTAGAGGAAATCCAAAATTTCCACCAAAAATATTTCGTACCGGCCAACTGTGCCTTGGCTATCGTGGGTGATTTCGATATGGAAGAAATGCAGGAAAAAATAAATTTCATGTTTGGCTCCCTTGAAAACAACGGATTCATTCCCCCAAAATTCGACAAAGTCATCCCGATCAAAAAAAGAATCGAAATCGAAGAAGAGATGGATGTGAACACGGGGTATCTTATCATGGGCATAATGGGACCGGATTATAACAACGAAAACCATTATGCTGTGGATGTTTTGATCGAGGTTCTCGGCCGAGGTGTTATCCCTTTGTTGAATCAACCTCTGAGAGGAAGAAGAAAACTCGTGGAAACTATCTCCATGGGATTTGGAGCTTACAAATACGGAGGAGTCATATATGTCTACCTAACACTGGAATCCAAAAGGATAAAAGCCGCAAAGACAGAAGCTCTAAAATTCCTAAAAAATTCAAGAAGACTCAACTATTCCAAAACCGATTACCAGGGTGATACACAATTTTACGCCCTCGACTATTTGGAAAGCGCAAAAAATCAGATCAAATTTCGGTATCATCAATCCCAAGAAAGAGGCTTGCATATCGCCCTATCCATGGCAACACATGCACTCCGGAGTGATGGGACGGAGCGCAGCTCCTACATCATCAATATCGATAATTTAACTTCCTCGGATTTAAGAAAGGCTGCCGGAAATTACCTCAGTAAAGATGGCTATGTCCTCATTTCCATCACTCCGAAAAAGAACAAAAAATAAGGCCACCACAAATGCTAAAACGAAGGTTTATATTAATTTTTATGGGATTATTTGTTTCTATCTCCCTCTGTACTCTGGCTCTTCCGATATCTTCGGATATTCTTTTAAAAAACCAGCCAGAAAAAGAAATCCTGTCCAACGGCCTTACTCTCATCTATCAGGAAGACGACTCATCCGCGACATCGGTTGTGAATATCTTGATCAGGGGGGGAAAACGACGGGAACCAGAGGGAAAAGAAGGAGTGGCCTTCCTGACCACACGCCTCTGTCTAGAACTTCCCAATCAACAGCTTTTGCAGCGATTGATGAATCAGGCTACAAACAGAACATATTTCTGCAGAAACGATTTTACAATCATAAGGATTTCCTGCCTTTCTGAGCACCTTGAGGAAGCGATAAAACTTGGCACACAAATCCTGAAGGATCCCCTATTTTCTGGATTGCGCATAGATAGAATAAAGGAGTTCATGAACCACTACAGAAAACTAGAGGAAGATGAGCCGATAAACGTTGCTCATATATCCGCCTTGAATTGCCTGTTTTTCGGGAGCCCGTATGCCGGATCGACCTACGGGACAGAAAAATCCCTGAAAGAAATCAAAAAGCGGGATGTGGAGAATTATTTCAACGCATATGTTAAAGCAGGAAACATGATCGTCGCAGTATCGACAAACCTAAAAAAAGAAAAAACACTAAATATCATGCAGCCATATTTCGAGAAGTTTCCAGGGGGGAAACCGCAGGAGGCCGATCCCATCTCTTTTGCTCCGGAAGAGGAAAAGATCTCATTTCTCGAAAAAGATACAAAGCAGACATTGGTTTATATGGCATTCCTCCTGCCCAAAATATCTAAAAAAACCTTCATCTTTGCCACGATGCTCCAAAATCTTTTGGGAAAGGGGATGAACTCAAAACTCTGGTCGTTGAGGACAGAAAAAAAGCTTGCTTATATCGTCAATTCCAGGGCATTCCACTTGAAAGAAGGAGGAATGCTCGAAGCATATCTTGAAACAGATCAAACAAAAAAAGATTTAGCTATCGAAGAATTGAAAAAGACTATCCAGGATCTTTATCAGAATGGCATTTCTGCCGAGGAGTTCAGCATGACGAAGGTCTTCTCCAAAGGCATGGTCATCAGAGAAAACGAGACAAAGGACGCCAAAACCTACAACCTGGCCTTCATGGAAGCTCAAGGCTTGGGGTACGATTTCTTAAACAGGATATTGAGTGAAATAGAAGCAACAACCCTCGAGGAATTTAACGCATTTATCCAAAGGATTCTGAACCCGGAAAAAGCCGTATCGATAACGGTGGGCCCTACCCAGTAGCCGTAATTTCCTCCACTTCCTCTACTGTCTTAGGGATGGATTTCCCTAAAACCTGGCTGCCGTCCTGGGTTACGAGGATATCGTCTTCTATACGGATGCCGCCAAAATCTCTATATTCCTCGACCTTTGCGTAATCGATAAACTGGTCGAACTTATTTTCCGCAGCCCACTGGTCGATCATAGCCGGGATGAAATATACCCCGGGCTCTACTGTGAGTACATAACCGGGTTCGAGTTCTTTAGCAAGTCTTAGATAGGCAAGGCCAAACTGTGAGCTTCTCTCGACCGTTTGGTCATAGCCCACAAAATCTTCACCCAAATCCTCCATGTCGTGCACATCCAGACCGATCATATGTCCCAATCCATGAGGGAAAAACAGAGCGTGTGCCCCTGCCTGGACAGCCGCATCCATATCCCCCTTCATCAATCCGGCTTCCTTTAGCCCAGAGGCGATAACCGCCGCCGATTGGAGATGAATCTCCTTGAACATGATCCCTGGTTTTATGTTCTGAATGGCTGTCTCCTGAGCTTGAAGGACAATTTCATAGATCTGTTTTTGTTTCTCTGTAAACCTGCCTCCGACCGGAACGGTACGAGTAATATCCGAGGCATAATTCATGGGCGAGTCTGATCCGGAATCCATCACGAGGAGGTCTCCCTCTTCCAGTTGGTTCCCATGGTAATGATTATGCAGAATTTGTCCGTTTTTCGTGAGGATGATTGGAAAGGCCACATGGCAATCTGAGGCCCCCATAATTCCTTCCATTTTGCCGACGATTTCATATTCTAAGACGCCGGATTTCGCCATCTTCATCGCAGCTATATACATGTCATATGTGACCTCATGGGCCAGCTCCATTTGTGCGATCTCCTCTGGTATTTTCACATTCCTTTGGGCAACCACGGCTTTGATAAACTCTTTTGACGAATACTTTTTCACGGAATCATATTCGATTTCAAGCATCTGCGCAACTTTTAAAACGTTTTCCGGTCTGTACGGTGGAAGGTAGTGGATGGTTTTTCCCTTTTGTAGAGCTGCCTTGATTGTTTCCTCCAATTGAGCAAGCGGAGCGGTCTCATCAACACCCACAAGAGCGGCTCTTTCTTTCATGGTAGGAAGATGGCCCATCCATATGATATCTTCCATATCGACATCATCTCCGAAAATCACATCTTTCCCTTGATCCAGATCCATGATGGCAGCCAAGGAAGGCATGTCCAAGCCAAAGAAGTAAAGAAAGGAACTATCCTGGCGGAAATGATACGGATTGGCAGGGTAATTCATCGGGCTTTCTTCGTTTCCGAGAAACAAAAACAGACCCGATCCAATTCGTTCTTTAAATTGCGCTCGACGCTCGACATAAATCTTGGAATCAAACATGCTCAAACTCCTTCTTCATAAAAGTAAATTCCATCATATACCAATCCCTTCACGAGACTCAAGCTATTAGATTAAATTGGTGACAGAGATTAAATTGGTGACAGGATACCCTTTCACTTAATTATTGTATTTCAAGGTGTAGTTTCATTGAAGGATAACTATAACAATTCTAAAAACAAGAAAAAAATTGGTGAAAGGGTATCCTGTCACCAATTTAAAAAGAGAGGTGTTCGGTTCTGTGGATGATTTCGTTCTGGAGCTCGAGACTCAGATCCACGAAGTAATCGCTGTAACCGGCCACTCTCACGATCAAATCCCGGTGTTTTTCAGGGTGTTTCTGGGCATCGCGGAGAGTATCCGCACTGACAACGTTGAACTGAACGTGGTGGCCGTCCATCTTGAAATAGGAACGGACAAGATGCGAGAGTTTATCGATCCCGTCTTCGTCTGCCAAAAGATGGGGAGTGAATTTCTGGTTAAGGAGGGTACCTCCTGTGCGCACATGATCCATTTTTGCGACTGATTTCACTACAGCTGTCGGACCCAGTCTATCAGCCCCTTGAACAGGAGAGACACCCTCGGAGAGAGGCTCTGTGGCTTTTCTTCCATCGGCTGTGGCGCCGATAACATTCCCAAAATAGATATGAACCGTGGTCGGCAGAAGGTTTATACGGTAATTTCCTCCCTTGGTATTGGGTCTCCCGTCTACAGCATCGAAATAAGCTTCAAATATGGACTTCATGATATCATCGGCATAGTCTTCATCATTTCCGTATTTGGGAGTTTTATTCAAAAATCTCTGACGCAGCGTCTCATGATCTTCGAAGTTGCTCTTTAGAGCTGTGAGCAGACGGCGCATGCTGATATGTTTTTGGTCATACACATTGTATTTTATCGAAGTCAGGATATCGGTCATGCTCCCGAGGCCCACGCCTTGAATGTAATTGGTGTTGTAGCGCGCTCCGCCATCATGGTAGTCCTTCCCTGTAGCAATGCAGTCATCGACCAAAAGGGAGAGAAAAGGAGTGGGAAGACATTCTGCGTACAGTCGCTCTATGATGTTATTGCCCGTAACCTTGATATCGACAAAATGCCTCAACTGTTTTTTAAACGCATCAAAAAGTTCGTCGTATGTCGCAAATCTTTCTGGGCTTCCGGTCTGAATACCGATAAGTTTGCCTGTCCGGAGGTCCATACCATTGTTCAAGGTGATCTCGAACACTTTGGGCATATTGAAATACCCGGTGAGGATATAACTCTCTTTTCCGAAGGCCCCGGTTTCCACGCATCCGCTGGATCCTCCATTCCGGGCGTCCTCGACCGATTTCCCCTGTCGCACAAGTTCCTGGACGATGGCATCGGTGTTGAAAATCGATGGCTGCCCAAAACCCGTCTTCACAATCTTCAAGGCCCTTTTCAAGAATCGATCCGGATTTTTTTTGCTTATCTGAACCATAGAACTGGGTTGGAGAATCTTCATTTCCTCCACCACATCCAGGATAAGATAGGAAAGTTCATTCACAGCATCCGACCCATCAGGTTTGACTCCCCCAATGTTGATCAGGGCAAAATCCGTATACGTGCCACTCTCTTGAGCTGTCACACCCACTTTTGGTGGAGCAGGTTGATTGTTAAACTTGATCCAGAAGGATTGGAGGAGTTCTCGGGCTTTTTCTTCAGACAGAGTTTTATTTTCCCGTTCTTTCTTGAAAAAAGGATACAGATGCTGGTCCAACCTTCCGGGATTAAAGGAATCCCATGTGTTGAATTCGATGATCACACCGAGATGAACAAACCAATAATACTGGAGGGCTTCCCAAAAATTGCGGGGAGCGTTTGCAGGCACGCGCGAACACACTTTCGTAATCGTTTCCAACTCCTTTTTCCTTTTGAGATCTTTTTCCTTGCTTGCCAACTTTTCCGCTTTTTCTGCATGCCGGCTGGCATATTGGATAAGAGCATCAGCACAGATATCCATAGCAATCAGTTCTTCTCGTTTTTTATAAGCTTCAGGATCATTCAAAAAATCCAGCTTGGTCAAACTCTCCTCGATGTCTTTTTTAAAATCGACAAATCCTTTCCGGTAAATTTTGTCATCCAAAACCGTATGCCCGGGGGCCCTTTGCTCCATAAATTCTGTGAAGATTCCAGCCTCATATGCATCGATCCACTGCTGGGACATCTCGCTAAAGATTCTATCCCTTATGGACTTTCCCCGCCAGAACGGTATGATCTCATTTTTGTACAGTTTTTTGGTCTCTTCATCCACAGCAAACGATGTCTTTTTCCGTGTGTCCAGTATCCTCAGATCCTTCAAACTGTGGGCCGTCACTTCGGGATAAGTCGGTGTAGCCTTGGGACTTGGTCCCCGCTCCCCGACGATGAGTTCTTCTTCATTTATGCATATGGTCTTATTTTCGAGAATGTGTTTAAAGGCCAACGCTCTCTGCACAGGGGCCGAAACCCTTTGTGCCACATTGCTTTTATAAAATTCCGTGACAAGCCAAGCTCTCTCCGAAGAAATGGAGGGTTTTGCCTTCAAGCTTTGTTCCCTCAGTTTTTTTATACGTTCATTCATTCTTAGCCTCCGATTTTCACATGAAATCCATGGGAAGATAATATATCCTTGATTTCTCCAAGTTTTTTTTCAGAAGGAGTTTTGAAATCGACAAGAGGATTTTTTTTGTTCAGCCGCATTAATTTTCCCTCTCCCCCTCGATGAAAAGGAAGAAGGTTGATTTGCCATGAATTATTCAAGGGGAGTAGAAAATCCACCATGCTCTGGATGTTTTCCGAATCGTCGTTAAGGCCTTTCAGCACCGGCATCCGGATGATCGTGTTGGTGCCTTTTTCGTTAAGTCTTCTTAAGTTTTCAAGAATGAGTCTGTTGGACTCTCCTGTAAAAACTCTATGCCTGTGTTCATCCATAACCTTAAGGTCATAAAGAATAAGATCTGCTATCTTGCTAACCTCGTTTAAAATCTCAAACGGCATAAATCCGGAGGTATCGACAGCCGTATGGATGCTTTTTTCGTTTAACTCTTCGAGGAGTGAAAGCAAAAAATCTCCCTGAGCAAGCGGTTCCCCTCCGGAAATGGTAACACCCCCTCCTGATTCATCATAAAATATCCTGTCTTTCTCCACCTCTTTTATGATTTCAGGGACAGTAACATCCCGGCCAACAATGGCCACTGCTTCATAGGCACAAACATCCTCACAAATCCCGCAAAAATCGCATTTTTTGGGATTGATGGAGATAATGGTTCCGCTCTCGTTTATCGCCTTCTGGGGACAGCGCGGAATACAATCCCAACATTCTTCAGCACACCGTTCAGGACGAAACATGATCTCGCGCTGGAATTTGATTCCTTCCGGATTGTGACACCACTTGCAGCGCAGCGTACACCCCTTGAAAAAAACAGTCGTCCGTATGCCCGGACCGTCGTGTATGGCATAACGTTTGATATCGAATATGGTCCCTTTCATCCGTCTTAATCCCTGTTTTCCGAAACAGTTTCAGCACGTTTGTAATATTTCTTCAAGAATTTCTCCTGAACTCGGTAAGACCAATGAACATCCCGGATGTAATTCGATGCCTGCTCTTTTTTTTCATCCTCGATCAGTCTGACCAGCTCCTGGTGTTCGTGGATGGATGTTTGTTCCCACTGCTTCACAAAACCTTCTTGCCGGGGAAAATCATAGAGCCTTTTCTTGAGTGTATTCACGATTTTCACAAGGTTTTTGTTTTCACACAGGTTTAAAAAGACATCATGGAACTTCAGGTTTTTTTGGTAATACAGGTTGAAATTATCTTGATCGATTGCCTGTTTCATTTCGGTATTGAGTGCGTGCATATTTTGGATTTGGGACTCTTTTATCCTATCGAAATTGGCCATAAGGGCCGCACTCTCCAGGGCTCCTATAATCTCATAAAAATTTTTGATATCTTGAAGCGTGAGATGGTTGACTATGACGCCTCGCCGGGGAAGAATGGACACGAATCCTTCCATTTCCAGCTGTAAAAGAGCATCCCTCAGGGGAGTTCGGCTGACACCCAACTTTTTGCTCGTTTCGTCCATATTGATCGAAAAACCCGGAAGCAATTCCCCCTTAACCAGCTGGTCGCGCAGGTACTCATAGACCTGCTCTTTTAATGATTTAAGGTTGAGAATGCCTTTTTCTTCCATCTACATCTCTGACTGATATTTAATATATCACATATTACACACAAAAACAACACAAAAATGAGATTACTATGTTTTACTCTACAGAAACGACCGGTTCGCCCAGCAAGTCTTCTTTGACGTGGATGCCGAGGCCTGGGGCAGACGGAACATCCAGCCATCCCTCTTTTCTTGTGAGTGCATCCTCAGCGAGATGCACATCATTGTAACTGTTGAAGTCAGTGGACGTGAAATAAAACTCCGCCTTCGTGCTTCCGACCAGATGGGCAATGGTGGCTGTTGTGATATCCCCTCCCCAGCTATCTTCGATCGTCATGGCTATGCCAAGCGACTGGCATAGGTCTCGCATCTGTTTGGCTTTTGTCAATCCGCCTAATCTCGATATTTTCAGGTTTACCACATCCATGGCTCCAAGCTCGTAGGCCCTCATCAAGGACTGTACATCACGGATTACCTCATCCAGAACCATGGGCTGCGGGGTGTGAGCGCGAACAACAAGGCATTCCTCTAGGGTCGGGCATGGTTGTTCGATATACACATCCTCCCCCTCCAAAGCATTGACCACACGGATAGCTTTATGGGGCAGCCAACCTGTATTGGCATCCGCCACAAGAATGTCCCCAGATTTGATAATATTCAACACGGCCTTGGTTCTTTGGATATCCTCATCAGGATCTCCTCCCACTTTGAGCTGGAATCTGCGGTATCCTTCCTCTCGATACTTAGAAACATCGTTGGCCATCTTTTCGGGCGGTCCCTGGGAAATGGCGCGATAAAGAGGAAATTTATCCATTGCTCGGCCGCCCAACATGGTGCAGATAGGGGTGCTTATCGCCTGGCCGAATATGTCCCAGCAGGCAACATCCAGGGGCGATTTCACATAATTATGCCCGAGCAAAGCCATGTCCATCAGATGATTGATGAGGTTGAGCTGGCAGGGATCTTGACCGAGTATATGCCTCCCGATCTCCTCTATACCAGCAGGAACACCTTTGGCATAGGCATCCATGTAAGCCGAGCCCAAAGGACATACCTCGGCATAACCCTTTAATCCTGTATCTGTCGTTATCCTGATGATCGTGCTCACAAAAGAGCTGACAGATTGCCCTCGCGACCAGGCATATTCTTGATCCAAAAGTTTATAATCGACCTGGAACACTTCGATTTTTGCAATTTTCATCACAAACCTCCTATCATCCCCTGTTCAAATAACCTGAACTATTCATAAAAAACCTCGATGCTTTTTTCCTTCATCAGCTTTTCGATTTCAGCTATTTCTTTGGGAGCAATGAAAATATTCTCCCAACACAAAATTTAGAGACTGGCTAGCCTGTTCAGCTCCTCCCATTCTTCATCCACTTTTTTCTGAAACTCTTCGACAAGCCAGGCATTTTCTTCCTTGAACAGATGGCGAAATCTCCCTTGGGGCTTTATCCATTCCAGTATAGGCTTCTTCTCTTTGGGCTTGTAATTGATCTTATACTTTCCGTTCTCCACTTCGTAGAGAGGCCAGACACAGCTGTCGACAGCGGTCTTTGCCAGCTCAATGCCTTTCGACTCCTCATATTTCCATTCTGTCGGGCATAGGCAGAGAACATTCAGAAAAGCCGGCCCTTCGATCTCAAATGCCTTCTTGGCCTTGTTGTACAGGTCCTGCCAGCGGCTCGGGCTTGCCTGGGCAACATAAGGGATATTGTGAGCGCTCAGAATCTTGGTCAGGTCCTTCCGCCACTGCAGTTTCCCGGGGCTTTGTGTTCCTGCCGGAGAGGTTGATGCCGAAGCTCCCAGAGGTGTGGCCGATGACCTCTGTCCACCGGTGTTTGCATAGGCATTGTTATCATAACAGAGATAGACAATATCGTGTCCCCTCTCCATGGTTCCTGAAAGGGCCTGGAGGCCGATATCGTAGGTCCCTCCATCCCCTGCTGTTCCCAGGAACTTGATTGTCTTGTCTTTGGGGATTTTTCCTTTGCGCTTCAGGGCCTTGTACATCGCTTCCACTCCAGCAATAGTGGATGCGGCATTCTCGAAAGCACTGTGTATCCAAGTCACATTCCACGCTGTGCGGGGAAAAATGGTTGTGCAAACCTCAAGACATCCTGTGGCGTTGGCAATGATGAGAGGATCTTCGGTCGCACGGAGAACAACTTTGAAAATCAAAGGAATGCCACAGCCCAGACACATGCCATGGCCTGCCATCAATCTATCTTCCATTTTGGCTAAGTCTTTTAATTTTGCCATTTCACTTCCTCCTATTCTCTCAAGTTCAGATAGCCGTAAATTTCTTCGATTTTGCCCGTTTCGGCAATCCTGTCCAGTTTTTCTGCCACATCTTTAAAATGTTCCACCCTGATATCTCTTCCCCCAAGTCCATAAACATAATTCACAACCTTGGGCTTCGGTTCGTAATCATAAAGGGCGTTCCGTATCTCTGTAAAAAGAGGGGCTCCGAAAGCCCCGGGAGAAGAACATCGGTCCAAAACAGCAACGGCCTTCATATTCTTCAGGGCTTCGGCAATTTTTTTATCGGGAAAGGGGCGGAAAACTCTTGGCTTCAAAAGCCCAATCCTTTTTCCTTCCTCTCTGAGTTCGTCGATGGCATCCTTGCATGTTCCAGCCGCAGAACTCATCACAACGATGCAGGTTTCGGCATCATCCATCCTGTATTCCTCGAAGAAACCATACGCCCTGCCGAATTTTTCTTCGAATTCTTTTCCAACCTGTTCGATGACTGGAGGCGCGTTCTCAATTCCTTCTATTTGATTCCTCTTATGCTCAAAATAGTAATCCGTGAAATCGATCGGTCCAACCGTAAATTTTCGGCTGGTGTCCAACAAAGGATACACCGGCTGGTACTCTCCCACAAATTCTTTGACCTTTTGGTCGTCTTCCACTTGGATAACTTCCATGGAATGGCTGATGATAAATCCATCCAGCCCGACAAGTGTAGGAGTTCTGACATCGAGATGCTCGGCAATCCGGAATGCCTGAATAAAATTATCATAAGCTTCCTGGCAGTTTTCCGAATAGATCTGGATCCACCCCGAATCCCGTGCTCCCATGGTATCGCTGTGGTCACCATGGATATTGATCGGGGCACTTAATGAACGATTAACTATGGCTGCAATGATGGGAAGACGCAAACCAGCGGCAATATAGAGCATCTCCCACATCAGGGCCAATCCCTGGGAAGCGGTCGCTGTCATAACCCGTCCTCCTGCCGAAGCAGAACCGATACAAACACTCATGGCACTGTGTTCACTTTCAGGGCAGACAAACTCACCGGTGATCAAACCATCTGCTTTAAATTTTGCGATGGTTTCGACAATCGCTGTGGAGGGCGTGATGGGATAGGCAGCCAGCACATCAGGATCGACCTGCCTTACCGCTTCGGCAATGGTTTGATTGCCGTTCAGTGTTTTTAGGATGCTCATGTTGTCCCTCCTTCTGCCAGCTTTATCTCTTCTTTTACCATAACTATCGCTTTCTCCTTTGAGGGACATTCTTCGGCGCACATACCGCATCCGGTACAGTAGTCATAGTTGATGCCAATAACCTCTTCGTCCTCCACAAGGATGGCGAAATGAGGACAATACAACCAACAGAAAAAACATTGGATGCAATTGTCCGCAATGAATTCCGGTTTATGTCCGGAGCGCCAAGTCCCGGTCAAGTTTTTTACCGAGTTACCAGCATCAAGATTGATCGTGCCGATCGTCAATTCCTTCCAGGTTTCTTTTTTCATCCTTCTTTAACCTCCTCGACAGCTTTGTCAATGGTTCTCATGTTTTTCTCCACAACCTCTGGACGCAATTTTTTACCTAGGGAAACCTCAATGTTTTTCTTGAACTTATCAAGATCCATAAGTCCCGTAACCTTGACCAGAGCAGAAACCATAGGGACATTGGGAATGGCTTTACCCAATTCATTCTCGGCAATGGTGTAGGCGTCCAAGGAATAAATCTTTTTCCTTTCCAACGATAGCTTTTTCCGAATCAGATCGATGTCGAATTTTGTGTTCATCAGAAAGATAGTGTCCTCTTTCGCACCACTGGTGACATCCACCATTCCTAGCAAGGAAGGGTCAGTGACAACAACAATATCAGGATAATAAACCTGACTGTGCGTACGAATAGGTTTTTTGCTGATTCTGTTAAATGCCAAGATAGGGGCTCCCCGTTTCTCAGCACCAAATTCAGGAAAAGCCTGGACATAAAGATCCTCTTCCTTGGAGATAACATCTGCCAGAGTTACTGCAGCTGTCACTACGCCTTGTCCTGCCCGGCCATGCCAGCGGATTTCAATAGTTTCTTTATCCATTAATCCTCCTTAATTTCAGATCCCCAGATTTTGCGATTTAATGAATCATTGAATGCGCTTCATCGCTGATTGGGATGACTGTTATCTTTTTCTTCTTATGACTCCTTCTCCCAAATTGTGGTTATCTGAAAAAATTTATTATGATCTACTTATTCTGTTAACTCTGTTCTTCCCTCCAACGATTTTTTAATCGTCACTTGATCGGCAAAATCAATATCCGAGCCCACAGGAAGACCCATGGCTAGTCGAGTCATCTTGATATGAAAATCTTTAAGCAGCCTTACCAGGTATATGGCTGTGGCCTCTCCTTCGGCTGTGGGATTTGTGGCCAAAATAATCTCTTTAAACTGTCCATTTTTTATTCTTTCAATCAATTTATCTATCTTCAATTCATCAGGCCCTATACCTTTTAGCGGAGAGAGTGTTCCATGAAGGACATGATAGAGCCCGTGAAATATCCCGGTTTTTTCAATCGAGGAAATATTAAAAGGTTCTTCGATGACACACAAAACGTCCTGTTCTCTTTTGCTGTCCGTACAGTACTGACAAGGATCAATGTGTGTCAAACTATTGCAGATGGAACAGTAGAAAATGTTTTGCTTGGCTTCCTTAATGGCATCAGCCAGTCGATCAGCCTCATCTTGTGGAATTCCGATGAGATAAAATGCAATCCTCTGGGCTGTTTTTGCACCGATACTCGGAATTTTTTTCAGCTCTTCGATGAGCCGGGATAAGGGATGTTCTAGATCGAGCATTAAAAAAGTCCTGGAATCTTCAGGCCTGCTCCAAAAGCCCCCATTTTTTCTGAAAGCGCTTCGTCAACCTTTGTATTGGCATCGTTAAAAGCAGCAACGATCAGATCCTGAAGCATTTCTGTGTCCTCTTTATCGACAACTTCGGGGTTTATCGTCAAAGAGATTAAATTCTTGGTACCGTCCAACACAACATTCACCATACCGCCTCCGCTCGATCCCTCTATCCTCATTTCGGCCATTTCTTTCTGGAGCCTATCCTGCATCTCCTTTGCCTGTTTCATCATTTTTTGAATATTACCCATACTTTTCATTTTTTCCTCTCATGCCTGAATTATTCATAAAGAATGGGGGCAGAGGGTCTTGACTCGTGAATAATCCAGTTTCATTTTATCTTTATTTTTTCCCTTTTTTTAGGGGTTCAACGGTGAGAACCTGGGCTTTGAAGGTATCTAAAAAATATTTGACTGTGGGATCCTTCGTAGAAAAATCCGCATCTTTTTGCACTGTTTTTAATTTATGGCTTTCCGATTCCTCCGGAGGATTTTCGGGTGTAGGAGGCGGCAATTCAGGTTCTTTTTTTGGAATAGTTTCTCTCTCCAGATTTTCGGACTTCGGAAGACTGGGTTTTTCCTCGCTCTTAGTCGGGGGGACAGATTCTACAGGCCTGTTAAAATCCTTTTTTAAGGCCTCAATATCTTGAATAATGTCTTCTAAAGGGACAAGTTTTTTAAAGTGGCACAATTTGATCAGCAAGGCTTCGAGATAAATTCTGGGATGAGAGGAGAATCTCAACCCCTGTTCTCCCTGTTGGAGGGCAACAAGATAGCGGAGAAAATCGTCGGCTGAGGACTTCTCTGCTTCCTGTGCGAGAGCCTTGATGTCCTCCTCGCTCAACGCAAGCAATTCCTGTGGATTTTTGACCGTTTTCACTAGAAGCAAATTTCGGAAATGCTGGACGAGCTCCTTGTAGAAAAATCTCAGGTCATCACCCTTCTCGATGACACTCTCTACAAGCGGGAATATACGATCTGGTTTTTCATCAAGAATAGCGCTAGAGAAATCAAACAGGACTTCCCTACTTATGGCGCCAAGGATTTCCTTGAGGTCTTCATCGGCAATATGTTCTCCAGAATAGGAAACAGCTTGATCGAGAAGGCTCTGCGCATCTCGCAGACTGCCATCTGCAGCCTCGGCAATCATGTTGAGACCGTAAGTAGAAATGGTTATGTTTTCTTGTTTGGTGATATCCAACAAGTGGTTGATTATATCCTTCTGCGATATTTTTTTGAACTCAAAATGTTGACAGCGGGAAATAATGGTCGCGGGAACCTTGTGAAACTCTGTGGTCGCGAAAATAAAGATAGTATGGGGAGGCGGTTCCTCCAAAGTTTTTAGCAGAGCATTGAATGCTTCTCGGGTGAGCATGTGGACTTCGTCGATGATGATGACCTTGTATCGGCTGTGAAGGGGTTTGTACTTCACTCCCTCCCTAAGCGATCTTACTTCGTCTATTCCTCTGTTGGAAGCTCCATCGATTTCCAAGACATCTACTGAGCGATCTTCGTTGATTTCTTTGCAGAATTCGCATTTGTTGCATGGATTGGGTATGGGACCATGCTGGCAATTCAAGGCTTTGGCAAGAATGCGTGCTGTAGTCGTTTTTCCTACGCCTCTCATGCCGGAAAAGATGTAGGCCTGAGCGACGCGGTCATTTTTGACCGCATTCATCAGGGTTTTAACGACATGTTTTTGGCCTATCATCCGCTCGAATGTCATAGGCCGGTATTTTCGGGCAAAAATCACATAACTCATGTTAATTAAACTGATGAATGTTTTGAAGGAAACCGTGTTCCTTATAATGTAAACAATATATTATCATAATTCTATAGGAATTCAAAAAATAATTTAAAAGGGATTAAAAGCCGACGGTTCTATTTTCAAAAATCTGTTGAAAAGAAAGATAAATCCAGTTAAAAATAGAACCGTCCCCTTTTTTCTAATGGCAAAAAAACAGAGTCTTGTCGAGATCCATGTGGCTGTTGTCCTTTTCGGACTTGCAGGGCTCTTCGGAAAATGGCTCTTTTTATCCCCTTTAATCATAGTCTTAGGACGTGTCTTTTTTGCTAGCCTATCCCTTCTCCTTTTTTTCCTACTCTCAAAACAAAACATGAGGATCTCACCCTCAAAAAACTATGCCATTTTTATCCTGCTGGGATTTATCCTTGCAGTGCATTGGGCAGCGTTTTTTCAGTCCATCCAGATTTCCACCGTCGCCGTCGGACTCCTGTCCTATTCCAGTTTTCCTGTTTTCACCGTGTTCCTCGAACCCCTTTTTTTCGGGGAAAAAGTCGAGATGTCCACAATCTTTTATGCCATTCTCTGTGTAGTCGGTATTTTTTTAATCATCCCACGATTTGACCTCAACAACTCTGTTTACCAAGGTGTCCTCTGGGGCTTATTCGCTGGATTCACCTTTTCCATCCTTTCTATTCTGAACAGGAAGCTCTCTCAGAGATATTCCAGCCTTTTGATCACCTTTTATCAAGATTTTTGGGCAACTCTTTTCCTACTCCCGTTCTTTTTTATCATGAAGCCTCGTCTGGACAACAGAGACATTTTTCTGCTCCTGATTTTGGGCATTTTTTGCACAGCTCTCTCGCATTCCTTATTCATCAAAGGAATGCGCAATATCAAAGCTCAAACCGCAGCCATAATCAGCTCTTTGGAACCTGTTTATGGAATCATCATGGCCCTTTTTATTCTGAAAGAAGTCCCAAGCCTGAGGACCATTTTAGGAGGGATCGTTATCCTTGGGACAACACTGGCCGTAACTCTGAAAGGAGCCCGGCACTAGCCTGAATCACTTCTTGATTTCTTTTTTCTTGATCGTTTTCTTCTTTGTTTGCTCATCTTCTTTTTTATGTCTTTTCTTTATCTCTGTTTTTTCCTTCTCATGACTCTGCTTGATCTTTATGACTTTTTGATCGTATTCTTTTTTTATCTTCTGTTTTTCCGTTGCATCTTTGGCTGCCCCCTCTTCCTGTTGTTTCTTCCGAAGAATCTGCTGCAATTCCTTTTTCTGGCTATCTCCCAGATGTTTGAGTTCCTGTTTTTGGGCATCTTTTAAACGTATTGCTTGGGATTCTGCTTGTTTTTCAGGCTCTCTCATGGTCGTACGAGTGATTCTGTCGAGGACCTCATCTTTCTCCAAGACCCTGTCTGGATGGGCGGATTCATTTTGCCTGATGATGGGATTATAGATTTCCACTCGACCTTCCCTTACTCTGGATTGTCCAGGCCGATCTGCCGGTGCCAGTTCATGCCTTGAAATGGTCTGCTTTGTCATCCTCCTGACATGATCGATATCGACACCTCTGTTTATTACTCTGTCATCCCTGACTCGAATATCGGTTCTTATAACCGAATAGTTGATTATAGTTAAATTTCGCTCCATCGGAAGAACATATCGGTAGAGTCTGGTGTTGAGAAAATAGGGATATTCCACAAATACCCAAGAGGAATGATAAAGGGTATAAGGCAAGGTGGTTATGCCCACTCCGGGAACAAACCTTGCTTCCGGAGGGATGGCAGCCCATCCGATGTAAAGGTCGCCTGTTCTCCAGCTTACCCAGGCGGGTCCCCATTCGGTTCCTGGAACCCAATGCCAGCCAAGATACCTGTCCCAGCCCCACCGGCCATAATGAAACGGTACCCAACCCCATCTGAACTGGGAGGCCCATGTCCAGCCAAAATCCGACCATACCCATTGCCCCTGGGTGTATGGGCGCCATCCATACGCCATTCTCTCAGGAATCCACACATATCCATACGGGGAATGGTGAACCCACACCCCATAAGAAGAGAGGTAATCGTAAAAATATGAGGTATCCATCTCTGTCGAATAGGGATCTTCATAATAATCATCCCTGTACGGGGGACGCCCTTCATCTACGGGGACATAGATAAGACAACTGGTCATCGCTATAATCCCCAGAAAAAGAATAAATATGTTTTTTTTCATGTTTACCTCCCTCACTGGGATTCTACTCATATGATAAAGGAATAGTGCAAATTCTTCAATTCTTTCTTGCCTGACTGCTCATACTAGCTGCTTGAAGACTTTTTTGACTCTCTTGAAAGCCCAGCTGAGATCTTTTTGTTTGATAACTAAGGGAGGAGCGAAACGGATGACATTTTCGTGAGTCTCTTTACAAAGCAGGCCTTCCTTAGCAAGCGCTTCGCAAAAACGCCGAGCTCCTCCGGCTTCATGTTTCAGCTCAATCCCTATGAGAAGCCCTTTGCCTCTGACTTCCTTGATATATTTGCTTTTGATAGTTTTGAGCTTTTTCAGCAAAAAATCGCCCTGTTCAGCAGAGTTCAACACAATATCTTCTTCCTGGAGAACCCGGAGAGACTCACGAGCCACAGCACACGCTAAAGGATTCGCTCCAAAAGTCGAGCCATGAGTACCTGGAGTGAAAACACCTAAGATTTCCCTTGAAGAAAGAACTGAAGAAATAGCATAACATCCGCCGCCAAGAGATTTCCCGATGATTAGAACATCTGGTTTTACAGATTCATGATCGCAACCAAAAAGTTTGCCCGTTCTGCCTAGTCCGGTTTGAATTTCATCTGCCATGAACAAGACATTGTTTTTTTCACAAATTTCCTTTGCGCCTTTTAAATATCCTTCGGGAGGAATGATAATCCCTCCCTCCGCCTGGATGGGCTCAACGAGAAATGCCGCCGTATCTGGAGTGATGGCTGCTTCGAGTGCCCCAAGCTCTCCATAAGGCACTGTAACAAACCCAGGAGCAAATGGGCCGAAATCTTTTTTGTATAACTCCTCTGTAGTGAAACCGACAATTGTAATGGTTCGACCATGAAAATTATTGCTGCAAACAATAATCTCTGCTTGATCTTCCGGGATACCTTTCTTCTGGTAGCCCCACTTCCGGGCCGCCTTTATGGCTGTTTCAACCGCTTCTGCTCCGGAGTTCATGGCCATCACCATTTCATAATCAGTTAGATCACAGATTTCTTTGGCAAACAGAGGCCACTGGTCATTGCGAAAAGCACGAGAAGTGATCGTGAGCTGCTTGGCTTGCTCTATCAATGCTTTGACAACACGGGGATGGCAATGGCCCATGTTAACGGATGAATAGGCGCTTAAAAAATCAAGGTATTTATTCCCTTCGATATCCCAAACCCAGATGCCTTTCCCCTTGTCTATAACAACATCGATAGGGTCGTAATTACATGCGCCGTAAATGCTTTCTACATCGATTAGATATTTGCTATCCATCTCTACTCCATATTTCTTCAAATTGTTCGGTGGCGGAGAGGGTGGGATTCGAACCCACGGTACGGCATCACCGCACACACGCTTTCCAAGCGTGCTCCTTAAGCCACTCGGACACCTCTCCGCAATCTCAGATATATTGCCACATTTGAGGTTGTTTAAATTACCAGAAAATGCCTCAGAGGTCAATGTATTCTCTCACAAGCTGGTCAATAATTAGAGGCTTTTCGTAGGATTCTCCTTTCATATTTAACTTAACAAAAAAGGTGACATTTTACACGAAGTTGCATATTCTTTAGAAGGATTTACATAAATGAAAAGAAGCATATTTAAATCAAACCAAAATATAAGTTCCAATTGCATCAAGAAATATACAACCATCTACCTAAAATTCTTGAAGAGACTAGGAAGGCAACAAAGGAACTTGGTCTGGATAAGTAGAAGACTTGCAATAGATTCGAAGTCTATACCCAATCTAAAAATATTCTACTCATGGAGAAAAGAGTGTCTCAAAAAACAGTCGTCAGTTCCTGGAACGAATGGGATCCACTGAAGCATACCATTCTCGGTCGCGCCGACGGCAGTATGATCCAGGCTCCTGAGATCGCCGTCCAACGTGATTGGCCGGAGGATGGATATCCTTTAGGTAAATATGGGCCCTATCCCCAGGAAATGGTAGATATAGCCAACGAAGAGTTAGACAATTTTGCTAAAATCCTCGAGAGCCGTGGTATTCGAGTGGACCGCCCCACTCCGATCGATTTCAATCAGGCGGTTCAAACCCCCGACTGGAAACAGGAATCGATGTTCGGTTGTGCACCCTGTCGAGATTTGTTGCTTACAGTTGGCAATGAAATTCTGGAAGCGACCATGTCTTACCGCAGCCGCTGGTATGAGTATCTTTGTTTCCGGCCCCTGTTTGAACAGTACTTCAGAGACGATCCAAATTTCCGTTTTGAAGCCGCACCAAAACCTCGTTTAACAGAGGAAACTTATAAGAGTAAAAACTGGTGGAGTGAATGGAACTCATTAAGCGAAGAAAAGCAGTGGGAGCGTGCTGAAAAGAGCGATTGGATAATTTCTGAAAAGGAACCGCTGTTTGATGCCGCTGACGTTGTCCGCTACGGCAGAGATCTTTTTGTACAAAAGTCTATGGTTACCAACAATGCTGGTATAGATTGGCTGCGGCGCCACTTTCCTGCCCACCGAATCCATAAGGTGGGAAGGAGAGAATTACTGCCTTGGCATATGGACACTACCCTTGTTCCCGTTCGCCCTGGATTGGCAATAATGAATCCTGAAAGAATACCTCTCGATAAAGAGGAACTAGAACTATTCGAGAAGAATGGCTGGGAAATTGTGAAACCCCCGAAAGCACTTCTCAAAGAGAAATCGCCCTATGATTTCTGCAGCTGGTGGTTAAGCATGAACACTCTTGTACTCGATCCGAAAACCATCTGTGTTGAAGCCAGTGAGACTCCCACCATGGAGTTGTTCGATAAACATGGCTTTGAAGTCGTTCCAGTCCCGTTCTATAAAGTCTCACCATTTGGAGGCGGACTTCACTGCTGTACGGCAGATGTTTACCGGGAAGGGACCTGTGAAGATTTTTTCCCGAAACAGATTGAAAGTTTCTAACCAGGATTTCTAGGATGAAAGACATAAAAAAAGTTTTGGAAAATACAGTCAACCGATGTCGGGAAAGAGATATCATCATCCCGACATATGAAGAAATGGCTCATCCTGAAAAAATACCTCAAGGTATAAAGGATGAACTTGGAAAGATCGGCCTTTGGGATCTCCATTCAAGGAACCTTTTCAGAATAACGTGGAAGAACGAGCCTATTGAATTTGGGGGAGAGTTTGGTGATGCCAATTATATGGAAATCCCAAAGGAATTAACAGGCGTTAATGCCAGAATTATCATGCTTATTGGCAAATATTTCCCCACAGGCTCGCATAAAGTTGGTGCCACATTCGGGCCTCTTGTGGAAAAGTTAGTAAGGGGTGCTTTTGACCCCACTTGCCAGAAGGCTTTATGGCCCTCTACGGGAAATTATTGTCGAGGTGGAGCCTACGACTCATATCTCCTTGCCTGTCCTTGCATTGCGGTCCTGCCGGAAGGAATGTCTAAGGAAAGATTCGATTGGCTGGAAAAAATCGGAGCAGAAATCCATGCCACACCAGGCTCGGAAAGCAACGTAAAAGAAGTCTATGATAAGAGCTTCGAATTAAAAAGAGCGCGACCTAATGAGGTTGTCATTTTAAACCAGTTTGATGAAATAGGGAATTCCATCTGGCATTATGTGTGTACTGGACAGGCCATCGAAGAGGTTTATAACAAAGAAAAAGAACATGATCAAAAACTTTCAGCAATCTTTTTGACTCAAGGATCCACAGGAACTTTGGGGTGTGCGGATTATCTTCGGGAAAAATTCCCTAGAATAAAAGTCTGTGCAGGAGAAGCCTGGCAATGCCCTACTCTATTATACAACGGATATGGAGCTCACCGAATCGAAGGCATTGGAGATAAACATGTTCCTTGGATCCACAACGTCAAGAATATGGATATGGTCGCAGGTATCGATGACGAGTTTTGCATTCGGCTTCTTCGGTTGTTCAATGAACCTAAAGGAAAAGACTATCTCAAATCAAAAGGCATTTCAGAAACGGTCATCAATAAATTAGAGCTTCTTGGAATTTCATCTATCGCCAACCTCATAGGTTCTATTAAAATGGCAAAATACTTTGAAATGAACGAAAGTGATATTGTGTTCACTATAGCTACTGACTCCATGGAACTCTACCAATCCAGAATTGAAGAATTGATAGAAAAAAGAGGAGGATATACAGATTATCAGGCAGGAGCTGATTTAGACACCTGTCTCATGAGTCTTGCAACAGATCAAATGCTCGAACTCACTTACTGGGACAAAAAGAGAATGCATAATCTCAAATATTTTACATGGGTCGAACAAATTGGAAAGGACATCGAAGAATTAGATCTCCAATGGTATGATGAGAAATATTGGATAGAAAAATATCATTCCTGGGAGGAATGGGATAGGCTCATCCGGGAATTTAACGAAAAAACAGGTTTACTTGAGAAATATAAATACAAGAAAAGCCTTTAAAATCTAAAATGAATCTAAATAACAACAAAAAAAAATCATCACAAATTGGCCTTGTCCGGCAGCTCGGACTTTTCGACTCGACAATGATCATGGCAGGTATTGTCATAGGATCAGGCATATTCCTCACAACAGGAATCATGGCCAAAAGCATCCCTTCGGCTGGTCTCATCCTTCTTGCCTGGTTTGTCGGAGGACTTCTGACCTTAGCCGGAGCGTTGACCTATGCCGAACTTGGAGCGGCTATGCCCGAGGCTGGAGGACAGTATGTCTATCTCAGGGAAGCCTACGGGCCAATGTCCGGATTTTTGTTCGGATGGATTCTGTTTCTAGTCTATATGACCGGTGGTATCGCCGCTCTCGCTCTGGCATTTAGCGAGTACGTGGGCTACTTTTTCCCATCCCTGGGGACAGAGCATACTATCCTGGCTCTGAATGTCCCATTCTTCCAGGATTCGTTACATTATTCTCTTTCAGCAGGCCAAATCACTGGAATCACTGTTATTATCATATTGTCCATCGTTAACTTTATCGGAGTGGGACTCGGCAAGTCCATCCAAAATCTGTTCACCGTCATAAAAATTGGAACCGTCGCTGCCATTATCATCCTGGGTTTTGCAATCGGGAAAGGTGCTCCCCCTCAGATGGCGTTGAATCCTGCGGGCCTGAGCTTTGGAAGTATCATTATCGGCTTCGGCGTTGCTCTGGTTGCTGTTACTTGGGCATTTGACGGCTGGAACAACGTCAATTTCGTAGCTGGTGAGATTAAAAATCCCAAACGCAACCTTCCATTAGCCCTCATCCTGGGAACATTAGGGATCACTATTCTTTATGTGCTGGTCAATTATATATACCTTTATGCTCTCCCCATGCAAGAAACTATCGGAGATGTACGAATAGCGGAAAAGGCAACAGGAGCTCTATTTGGTTCTTCCACAGGGGCTCTTATTTCCGTGCTTGTTATTGTATCGGTATTTGGTGCCCTTAACGGCTCAATCATGGTTGGACCACGGGTTTATTATGCTATGGCCAAGGATGGTCTTTTCTTCCAGAAGGTGGCTCATGTCCATCCCCGTTTCCGGACTCCAGGATTTTCCATTCTCATCCAGGCAATTTGGGCCTCCCTGCTTACGCTTCTTGGTACCTTTGAACAGATCTTCACATTTGCCATGTTTATCGCCATAGCTTTCTGGGTTGCAGCAGCGGCATCTGTATTCACGCTCAGGAAAAAACACCCCGACCTGCCACGGCCCTATAAAACCTGGGGCTACCCGATTGTACCCGCTGTCTTTATTATCGCATCCTGTGGGATTCTTCTTAACACACTGCTGGAAAAACCGGTTGAAGCAGTGGCAGGACTTCTATTGACAGCCCTAGGAATACCAGCTTATTTTTACTGGAAGCGACGCCTGAAGAACAGAAACTCCTCTGCCATAAGAGAAAAAAACTAGAGAAAGTGAAAATCTTGTAAGTTTAACAGGTCAAGCTAACCTCTAGCTATATTTATGATGTCTTTGAGCAGAGCGGCGGCGGCCCCATTGGGATCCGATTTTCCTCCTGTCACTGTCACCGAGTCCATTGTGTCTGTAAAAAATGTGATCCCTTTCTGAGCTCCATCCACACCATATAGAGGATGGGAAGGCTCTATCAGAGATAGTTTTGTCTCCAGCTGCGGTACTTTGCCACTTCGGACAAATCGTCCTAAAAGTTTTAGCACATTTCCAGCTACTCTAGCTTCTTCTCGAAGCTCAGATGGGATGTGTGTAATACCTTCCACATGGATATTTTTTAGAGTATAAGCAGTTCCAAATATAACATTTGTTATAATGAGAATCTTTGCTGCCGTATCCCAGCCCTCAACATCCTGAGAAGGATCTGGTTCAGCAATCCCCTTTTGCTTGGCCTCCTTTAACACAGCAGAGTATTCCTTTCCTTCGCTCATCCTTGTGAGCATATAATTTGTCGTGCCGTTAAGAATGCCCTCAATCCTATATATTTCTGCTCCCGCCAGAGAATGAAGCGCAACATCTAGAGTAGGAAGAGCAGCCGCTGTGGCTCCGCTCATCCCCAAGGAAACTCGATTTTTCTCGGCTTTCTTCCGAATACCGCTAAAATCGACAACCAGTGGCCCCTTGTTGGCTGTCACCACATGCCAACCTCGATCCAATGCCTGGTGAGCATAACCAAGAGCAGGTTCCCCGTCCTGAATACTGCTTGGTGTACAATCCACCAAAACATCAAGGTCTTGGCATTCAAGAACTTCTCCAAAATTCAAACCCGGTCTCCAATAAGGAAATTCCTCAAGTTTTAATACTACCTGTTAAATTCCGCGGACGTGAGTCCGGGGATGGAAACGGTTCCTAAGTTTTCTTTCAATATGGTAGAATCTGGGCATGGAAATAAGGAGACAAGCCCACTGTGTATACAGGTGTATGTATCATATGGTATGGATTCCGAGATACAGGTACAAGATACTTGTAAAGGGAGTGGATGAATACTTGATGAAGAAAATGGACGAGATACGCAAGAATTATCCTGAAATAGAGTATGTGCAGAGAAATATCCAGCCTGATCACGTTCACATAGTGCTGAGCTTTCCACCGAAGTACAGCATAGCCAAGGTGGTCCAGATAATAAAATCGAATACAGGGAAGGGGATGTGGGAAAAGTTTGAATTTTTGAGGAAGAGATATTATGGGAGGGGAGGGATCTGGTCGGCTGGATATTTCGTATCGACAGTGGGCTTGGATGAAAAGTTGATAGAGCGGTACGTGCAGTATCAGGAAAAAGAAGACTTAGGACAAGCGAAGCTTGCATTTGATTAAAGCCCCGTACGTAAGTGCGGGGTTGTTTACTCCCGAGATTAAATCAGAGAGGGATCCCATACCTTTCTTGTCTGGAACCAGGAAAAGGCCTCCCCTGCTGTTCAAAACAACTTCAATACCTATTTGGAGATGATATCGGTTTAGACAAAAATCCTGTTTTTCTTGGACGAGGCGAACAAAAGCCTTTCCGACTCGTCCATATCCCGCCAGGATTATATTGATCTTTTTCATGCTCCCATTTCATTTTCTTTTGATTTCCAGTTCATCCCTTCCATACACTCTTTCACAATATAGGCACTTTGCCTCTAATGGATCGTCTCTTATGACTTTAAAATTTGTATCTACTTTTTCTCTATTTGTAACACACATAGGATTTGAACAGTTGATGATACCCACCAATTCTTTAGGTATCTTTACTTCGATTTTCTCCGTGATTTTGTAGTTCTTAATGATACTCACCGTTGCACTGGGAGCAAGTATGGCAATCTTATTCACTTCTTTTTTTGTTAAAAACCGATTGTCTATTTTGATCACACCCTTCTTTCCAATCTTTTTGCTCTCTAAATTTAAAGTCACAGTTATCGGATGAATAAATTCTTGTGGATCTAAAATCCTCATTATCCTGAATGTATCACGACTGGGAATATGGTCGATCACAGAGCCATCTTTTATTGCCGGAATTTTTCTCTCTATTTTTTTCATATCATTTCACCCTCTGATTTTCATTGAAACAATAATATAAAAAACCCCACATTACTTCAATACAAAAGTAATTCAGTTTAATTTGCGCAAACTTGACATCACTGATAAAATGGCATTCGACATGAAAGCATGGATTCCTGAAATAATCGGAGATTGGTGGCAGATTGCAGGAAATCCAGATTTGGGGAAATACCATACCGAACGCCAGGAGCCCTTGGATTTTGGTATCTGGCAAGCTGCCGATGAAACTTGGCAACTGTGGTCCTGTGTCCGTTACACGGGTTGTGGAGGAAAAACTCGGCTTTTTTATCGATGGGAAGGAGAAAGATTAGCATCCAAAGACTGGCGCCCCATGGGTATTGCCATGGAAGCAGACCCAAACCTCGGCGAGACTGAAGGAGGGCTTCAGGCACCTTATGTTCTGCGGAAAGGTGATATTTTTTACATGTACTACGGTGATTGGGTTAATATTTGCATGGCAAAAAGCTCGGACGGAAAAACATTTACACGACACTTGAATGACGATGGCCTTTCAGGTCTATTTTCGGAAAAACCCGGCACAAAAAGCCGAGATCCGATGGTTATGGCTTATCGGGATCTGTATTACATTTATTACACTGCAGTCCCGGAGGGGAAAGGAGCGATCTACTGCAGAACTTCAACCGACCTTGTCAACTGGGGAGATTCGGTAGTAGTTTCTTCGGGAGGGATCGGAGGAGATGGCCCAGCGGCTGCAGAATGCGGCTTTGTGTACTATATGCCGCATGATTATGCCTTTTATTTTTTTCGAGCTTACCCTGTTGAAGGGAGCAAGGAATACCAGACCGCCATATACCGTTCCCAAAATCCATTGGATTTTGGTGTGGATTCCGATGAATATCTCGTCGGAATTCTGCCCTTTGAAGTTGTGAGAATTATTGATGAGGGGCCGGATTTCTATATGACTTCCTTAAATCCAGATTACGATGGCATCAGGCTTGCCAAAATGAAATGGGTTCCTGCTAAATAATTTGAGCTTTCATCCAGCCGGCAGTATTATGGAAATTTGCCACATTGCTTCCGGGAGGAACAAGATTGTCACAAGCCTCCCGCAACTCATCGGACAGAGTCATTTCCAAGACTGGGAGCGAATCTTCGAGGTGTTCCATCGTTTCTGGGCCGATCAAAGGAGCGGTGATACCAGGCTGGTCTTTGCACCACAGAAGGCCCAATTGAGCTGACGTGAGACCGGCCTCTTTAGCCAACGCAGAAAACTTCTTCCCTACTTCGATGCCTTTAGCCGTTACGCGGTCTGCGTAAAACCCTCCTCGCAATGCAGCTCGTGAATCAGAAGGATATTCACTTTCCTTATCATAAACACCCGCCAAAATGCCCATGGCGAGGGGCGACCAGGTGATGATTCCCAGACCGAACTTCTGAGCCATCGGAAGCAATTCATTCTCGATGCGACGGTCTAGGAGGTTGTATGGCGGCTGTTCTGTCGCGATGCGTACATATCCCTTAAATTCACTGAGAAGAATCGCTTCCATCACGGCCCATGCAGGATGGGTCGAGAGACCGACATAGCGGATTTTACCCTGACGCACCAAATCCGTCACTGCGCTTAAAGTCTCTTCGATGTGCACTTCCAAATCCTGACGATGGATCTGGTAAAGATCGATATAGTCTGTTTGAAAACGCTTCAAGGACCCTTCAATCGCACGCATCATATTTATACGTGTGGGACCGCTCTGGTTCGGACCCATTTCAGGGACAAATTCGTCAAGTGTCAACCCAGGTCTACGCTGCCCATGGTCACACTTGGTGGCAAGAAGAACCGAGTGTCGTAAACCGTTCTCTTTTAGCGTCCGACCGATGATACGTTCACCCTCTCCCTCTGCATAGGAATCTCCCGTGTCGAAAAGGTTGATCCCAGCTTCTATGGCGCGGTTCATCATTGCTGCACATTCTTTTTCCGGGATCGGGTCTGCAAAACAGTCTGTTCCAAAACAAAGGGGTGAGACCGCTACACCCGTTCGCCCTAAATTTCGATATTCCATATTTTACCTCCGAATAGTTATTTATTTTTTGATTTTAAATCCTTTATGATCCCTGAATGACTCCAATCCTTGATTGTCCCCCACTGAAAATTCTGGTCAGTAAAACCAACAATCCTTATTCCTGTCTCTTTTTCACATTCTAAAAATATCTGAATGGAATCATAGGTCACACCACTCAGTGATTCTATTTCTAGCCACCGATTCTTTTCCAGTTCCAGAAAAATATGATATTTCTCCTTATCATAAAGCGCTTTAGCTTTCCTAATTCTGTAAACTTCCACAACATCTCCTGTTTTTCACTCCACTTTTCCCAAAACCAGTGCCAGCAAAGCTTTCCTCACCGTTACTCCGTTGCCTGCCTGTTCGAAATAAATCGCATGTTTTGTTTCATCCAATTCAGGACTTATCTCTCCCACTCTTGGCAAGGGATGCATAATTTTCAAATCTTCCTTTATATGGCTTAACAGCGACTGATCCAATCGATAGGCATTTTTGTATTTTTCATATTCCATCGGATCTGGAAATCTCTCTTGTTGGATCCTCGTGACATATAGGATATCCAAGTTTTTACTAACCGCAAATACATCATCTGTCTGATAACACTTGATCCCCACCTCCTTGAGATCTTTAAGGTAATGGTCCGGCATTTGCAGCGCGTCTGGAGTAATGAAATACAGATCCACTTTCCAATAACTCAAAGCTATGGCCAAACTGTGGACTGTTCGTCCGTATTTTAGGTCCCCCAAAAATCCGATCTTCAAGCCATCTATATTTTTTTTCGCTTTCTGAATCGTGTATAAATCTAGGAGTGTCTGAGTGGGATGCTGATTTGCTCCATCGCCGCCATTGATGACCGGAATAGATGTCGCCTCTGCAGCCAGTCTTGCCGATCCCTCAATTGGACTTCTGATGACAATAACATCACTATAACGCTCAGCCATTTTAGCTGTATCCCAAATCGTTTCTCCCTTTTTTACCGAGGAAACCTTTTCATCTGAAAACCCAATGATTTTACCACCTAATCGACACATCGCGCTCTCAAAGCTTAATCGAGTTCGTGTCGAGGGTTCAAAAAACAAAGTCGCCAATATTTTGCCCGCAAGCAGCTGAAGTTTATCCCCCTCCATCTCTTTTGAAACTTTTAGGACATGGAGCAAATCTTCTTTTGTGAAATCTCGAATCGAAACAATATCTCGCCCTTTAAAGTTCATTTTTGTCCCCTTTCAAGAATGGTTGAATATTGGCATATCAAACTTTTATATATCATTGCAAAAGAGATTTAGCAACTAAAGAGTTATAGTCGTGCCACTCGTGCCCTTTAGGGCAGAACTGGCAGAGAGCAGGGATCCGATTATGCTTCCTTCTCCGCCGTTCTCCAAAAATCTTACTCCTGCTTCGATCTTTGGCTTCATGCTCCCCTCTTTAAAATGTCCTTGTGCAAGATATCTTTCCGCTTCTTCAAGGTTCATCCTATCGATCCATTTTTGATCGGACGTATTGTAATTCAGAGCGACCTTATCAATATCGGTGAGAATCAACAGGATCTCGGCAGTGATATCTATCCCTAGACAACAGGCGGACAAATCTTTGTCGATCACGGCCTCGATTCCGATTAGTTTTTTGCCCTTTTTTATCACAGGGATCCCCCCGCCTCCGGCGGCAATCACAATGCAACCATCGGCTATGGTTTTCTTTATTATTTCTTTTCCAACAATACTGATTGGCCTTGGAGAAGGGATAACTCTCCTCCACCTCCGATTACTGTCTTCCTTCATCACAAAAGAAGTCTTCTGCATGAGCATGTCCGCCTCTCTTTTGTTGTGGAAGGGACCAATTGGTTTAGTTGGATTCTTGAAGGCTAGATCATCGGATTCAACCAACACCTGCGTAATAAGCGTGACTACGGGAATATGGATATCATTCCTTGCCAGTTCATTTTGCATCTCTTGCTGGATGAAGTATCCGATAAGACCCTGAGATTCAGCAGAACAGACATCGAAGGGCATGGGAGGAACAACTTCCCCAGCCAAACTGTTTTGGATGTAGAGGTTTCCAACTTGTGGACCATTCCCATGGGTAATCACCACTCTGTAGCCTTCCTTAATCAGATTCACAATCTCAGCGACTGCTTTCTGTACATTAGAGAGCTGCTCTCTGTAGGTTCCCTCTTCATCTGCCTGTAAAATGGCGTTTCCACCCAGGGCAACGACTAGTGTTTTATTTTTCATTGTCAGAAATGATAATTCGATCTTCCCCATCCACTTCTTTCAGTTTAACAAGCACTTCCAAACCAGAATCTTCATTAATCTTTTTTCCAACATAGTCTGGCTGGATAGGAAGTTCCCTCCCCCCTTTATCCATCAGTACAGCAAGTTGTATGGACCGAGGTCTGCCAGAATCGATGATAACATCGATGGCTGCTCGGATCGTTCTTCCCGTGTTAATGACATCGTCCACAAGCACAACATTTTTATCCGATACATCAAACCGAATTTCATTTTTCAAAACGTATTTGTAGGCCTTCAACTGAACATCATCTCGATAAAAAGTGATGTCGATAGCAGATATCTCGATCTTTTTCTTCTCTGTTGATTCAATTCTTTGAGCGATTTTTTTGGCCAGGACATCCCCTCTTTTCTTGATTCCAATAATGATGAGCGAGGAAGGATCGGTGTTTTTTGCAAGGATTTTGTCAGATATCCGAGACAAGATTTTCTCGATGTCATCCCTATCTAATATTTGTTTTTCCATGATAACCCCGCCAATAAGAACCGGCAAATGGATCGATACTGGCCATATTTTTATACACTAAAGATCAATCAAAAGCGTATCAATTGAGAGATAATCTTGTTAATAACCAAGTATCTGTTTCGGGAAGTAATCCTCACAAGTTCCCTCTCGGCACACGTCTAACGTTGTGCAGTGAAGGGCGCCGCCAAACGGAATCACGGCTTCGTATGGAATCGGGACAACTTCAAATCCCAGTTTATCCAGCTGTTCCATATAAGCGGTTTCATGGGATTCCACACAGACTGTGTTGGGCCCGAGCGAGAAGGTGTTCATCGATATCCAAGACTTGCTTTCATACAATCCTGTTAAATAACACAGGTTTTGGTGGACATACACAGGTTCTGCTGCCGGGATCAATTCCCAGTCGTTCATCTCCATCAACTTCTTGAATTCTTCTGTAATCGGGTACCACTCCGGATTGTAAACGGCCAGCCCTGGTCGAAGCGGTAGCATGTTGACATCGATGTGCCAGGGGTGGAAGTTGTGATCGAACAAGACAGGATGAACACGTATCCCTTTGGACCCGAAGTAGCGTTGCAACCAATCCATGCCCTTCCGGTTTGTCACACAAGAACCCTGCCAGAATATGTCCTTTCCGCAACGCGCGGCATCCGCGGCATCCCAAAGAACTTCCTTTTCTGTCAACTGGTATTTCCACGCACGCACACGTTCCAGCTTCTCTTCATCCGTCCAAACATGGAATAAATTGTGATAAAAGTTTTTTTCGTAGGACTCATCAGTGAGCCGTGGTTTTGGCGCTGCTGTGTGAAGGAACTCGGGGTCTTCTTCGAAATACCGCTCAAAGATCGGCCGCAAGTTCAGGTACTCATACCAACGGGAACGACGGCAGGTCGTGGCCTCCATGATCTCATTTCCAACCGGCAGAAATACGTCCCGCACATTGTTTACCCCGTGCTGATTCAGCTGGGTCCAATCTGGCGTGGAAACAGGCCGCCGGTCAAGCATAGAAGGATGAAGTTCAACACGCTCAACAATAATGTCACGCTTCTCCATTACATTCACAAAATATTCCATCTGTTCATTTGCCTTTTCATACATTTCCTGAGGAAATGGTCCGAAGGATCCTAAGGGATATCCTCCCTCTGGCCGGTCATACCACCATGCTGGCTCCGGAGCAGGAATATTCGTTCCTTCCGGTTTGCCCACGATCACCCGCTTCAATGGATCCCACTCGTTCCAGGAATTCACAATTTTCGCCATTTCAACATTCTCCTTTCATGAAATTAAATTTTAAATCTTTTTTATAAAACATCGCAAATATACATACAAATCTATCAAAATCAGGAAACAAACCCGAGTAATCGGGGTAAAAACAATGTGATATCTGGGACATAACTGATAATAAGGGTGGTCAAAGCAAGCACCAATAAAAATGGAAGTAACATTTTTATGCTCTTCTCAAGCGGAATTTTACTGATCCCGCAGGCAACATACAAACAGATCCCCACAGGCGGAGTGATCATGCCTAATCCAACATTGGCCTCGACAAGGATGCCAAGATGGACGGGCTCCATCCCGAAAGAAACCGCAACAGGGACTATGATGGGAAGCAATACGATTATCGCGGGCAACGCATCCATAACCATCCCGAGAATCAAAAATACAATATTGACGAATAGGACAAACACGATCCAGTTTGAAGCATATTGAGTGATGACTTCGGCGATTTGATGAGGAATACGATCGAATGTCATCACAAAAGAAATCATGGAGGCAGTCCCAAGCACAATCAACACAACCCCTGATAAAGAAGCTGTTTGTAAAAGTGCTTTTTTAAGGACGGGCAACTTGAGTTCTTTATAAATAAAAAAGGATAGACAAAATCCATAGATCACAGCCACAGCAGCAGCCTCGGTGGGAGTAAATATTCCTCCATAGATCCCTCCCAGGACTATTACGATCATCAGCATCGGGAGGATGCCGTCGCGAATAATCTTGAGTTTCTGTCTCCATGCAATCTTAGACGCAAGAGGAAGTTTGAGCTTTCTTGCCATAAAATAGGCAAGCGCTGCAAGGGCAATGGCATTCACAACCGATGGAAGAATTCCAGCTGCAAACATACCGCCAACCGAAATATTTGCCACAACTCCGATAATGATAAGATCGATCGAGGGAGGCACAAGGGATGAGGCTCCACCGGCAGAGGCAAAAAGAGCTGTTGCAAAATCGGGAGGATACTTGTTCCTCTTCATTTCAGGAAACATCACAGAACCAATAGCCGCTGTTTTTGCACTTCCTGAACCACATATCGCCCCAAAAAAGAAGGTGGACATAGTAACAACAATTCCAAGCCCACCTCGGATACGCCCGAAGAAAACAAGAGCCAGGTCAACGATTCTTCGAGCGATTCCCCCATGGGACATGATCACTCCTGCCAGAATGAAGAAGGGAATGGCCAACAGAGGAAAGGAATCAAGCCCTGCGATAAATTTTTGGGGAAGGAAAATAAAAAAATCCGGATCAAAAGATATCGCGATCAGTCCGGCAAGGGCAGCGATACCGAGAGATATTCCAATCGGTACAGAAAGCAATAAAGTCGTAAAAAATACAATTAAAATGACTAATCCCATTTTTGACCCTACTGCAGTTGATTATCCTCTTTATTTTTGCTGTGAATATCAGACCACCAGTTACGAAGGACATAATAAAGCATGAGGATGCCGCCCACGACAACAGAAGAATAGGGTACGGCCATAGACATCTGTATGCTCGGCGACACCTGTTTGGCCATGCCGATTGTGTACTCCACGGATTTCCAGACGAAAATGACCAAAAATCCAGACACGATAAAAACAACCAAAGTCCCGATCAGGTTCTGGAGTTTTTTTCCTAAGCGGTCCACCAAAAATCTTAAGGCAAAATGAGATTTTGTCTTAAACGCATAAGCAGCGGCAAGTGCTGCAAGCCACAAGAATAAGTATCTTGCCAGTTCTTCGGACCATGCAAGAGAAAGATGGAAGATATACCGGAAAAGCACTTGAGCGAACGTCACCAAAACTATCGCAACAAGAATCACGCACAAACACAACTCCAGAGGCTGCTTCAGGGCTTCAGCGAATTTTTTTTTGTCTTCTTTTTTTACTTTATCCATGATTTTCTGTTATTGTTTTATGACCTCTTCGATTTTTGCCATTCCTCCTACTTTGGCTGCATTTTTTCGGTACACTCGTTCCACTTGTTCTCTAAAAAAACTTCTGTCCACTTCATAAAACTCCAGTCCTAACTCTTTCAATTCTATTAGGGCAGAAGCCGTCAGAACATCCATCGCTTCCCGTTCAGCCACAACAGAAGCTTGACCTGCTTTCAATACAGCAGCCTGAATATCTGGCGGTAGCTTGTTGTACATTTTTTTGCTAAAGATCAGGGCAATGACCAAAAACATATGATTTGTATAGGATACATATTTTGTCACTTCATGGAATTTCTCGTAAAGCAGGTCTAAATGATCTGTTTCCGCCCCATCGACCACTCCCATTTGAAGCGCTGAATAAAGCTCTCCGAAGGCCATGGGAGTGGCCTGAGCCCCCAGCGTATTAAATGTTTCGATGAGGATGGGACTGGACATAACTCTGATTTTAATTCCCTTTAAATCGCCTGGGTTTAGAATGGGCCTTTTTGCATTCCAGACATTCCGGATACCGGAGAACCAGTAACCGAGCACAACACAATTGAGATTGTCTTCCACGATGTCTGCCAACCATTGACCAGTGGGTCCATCAAGAACCTTATAGCAGTGATCGATATCTCGGAAAATAAAAGGAAGATTGAAAAGCTCTGCTTGCGGAACCGATGTAGACAAGCCACCTGCAGTGCTTGAAGCAGATGCAGCGATCAATCCCAGTTTGACCATCTGGCTTGCCTCTTCCTCACTGCCAAGTTGGGCATTTGAAAATATCTGGACTTCGACAGCACCTTCCGTCTCGGCAGCCAGAACATCCTTGAATTTTTCGAATCCCACTTGGAAAGGATGATTTGCTGTCCCGTTATGGGCCACTTTTAGAACAATCTTTTTCTTGCCAGGCGATTTGGGTGTTTTCGTTGAATCTTTACAACAGACTAAAAGGAAGACCATTATTGAGATGGAGGAAATTATCATTCGATATTTCATGAGTTTATGATTCTATTCGAAAAATGAACACATTTCAACTAAATCATATTAAATCAAGCAAAATTATATCAAAATCCCGTTTTGAGTTAATAAATGGATTGCTTCTTCCCTAAAAACTCTTTAAACTGAAAGCCTGTTTTCCATCTTCTGGACCTTACAAAACAGATACATTTGATTCATTATGGGAGATTAAGCATAATTAAATTCAAGGAGGATTTTCCAATGCATAAGCAGAATTCTTTCATTTTTTCTGTTTTTTCTTTGATAATTCTTATCATAATATCGTCCGCATGCAGGTCTGAAGAAAATTCAGTTTTAACACGTAGTCAGAACTATGAAGATCTTGTGGTGATTTTTCAAGAATTTCGGGAATTCCAAAAACCGAAGGTCATGGATGGCATCCCCGATTATACGGCCACAGCCATGAGTTTACACTGGAGGAAGCCATGGAATTCGCCGTTGCTTGCGTATCGCTTGGCGAGCTGCTTGAAAACAGCCCTGCGCTATGTCGGCTGGCATATGGGAATGGTCGTGGACAAAGCCCAGTTCATGAAGCTCATCAGAGACAGAGCCAAACAGCTTGGGGATGCATTCAATCTGCGCCAGTTTATGGATGAGTATCTTGCTGCAGGCATGATCCCTATGTCTCTGATCCGATGGGAGATGACCGGTTTTGAGGATGAAATCAAAAAATTATGGTGATCTTATGAAGGAGTTGACGTTATGAGAAAAGGAAAGATTCTTCTCACAATTTTCAGCATCATTTTTTTAGTCCAGGGACTCCAGTCACAGAAGCGAGGGCCAGGAGATACAGTGGAGTTAATGAATCAGATTCGCCGGGATAAATTTGACATCTACCTGCCTCTTGTTATGCGGGATAATAAGATCGATATGTGGATCCACGTGATTCGGCCGTGGGCGACTGATCCTCTTGCGTATGAATTCGGCAGCGACTCAGCAGTTTTTATCTTTACAGACCGCGGCAAAAAAAGGATCGAACGGGCTGTTTTTAAATTCGGGCGTGAAGTTATAGACCCAGGAGCATACGACATAATCGGCAACGAAGCCGAAGATCTCGATCAACAGAACTATTATGTGCCCAAAGATCCGGACAAAGCCCCAGAAACGGAATTGGATTTAAGATTTATGGGACTCAGAGAATTCGTTGCCAAGCGGGATCCCAAACGAATCGCTGTCAATTACTCGGAAAAACTATCACTTGCCGAAGGCTCAGAAGTGAGAGCACTTACCGACGGAATTTCGCATACAGACTACCTCCTATTGGAAAAAGCTTTGGGTGATAATTATGCAAAGAGGCTGGTATCGGCTGAATATCTGATATTGGATTACTTATCGAAAAGGGTAAAGAAAGAAATAAAATATCACAACTTGATGGGTATTAGAGCAACAGAATATCTGAATAGAAATTTCGATAAAATTGTGCCCGGTGTAACCAAATTGAGCGATCTTGAGCAGAATGTTTTTGTAAGGGATCCGGACGGAAATGAACACAATAATGACGACTATGTGATCCAGAGAGGCGACCTTGTTGGTATACTCCACGGCGCCGGTGATATGCTCAGGATCATGGATGCAGATACTGGCGGAACCGGCTATGTGCTGCGGGAAGGAGAGACAAACCTGCCTCCAGAGGTCCAAAATCTCTGGAAAGATATTCTGAAAGTCCGGGAGATTTTACAAAAAAACATCAAAGTTGGTCCTACTGCGGGAGAAACACTGAAGATTCTCATACGTAAACTAGAAGAAGCAGGATATGTTTATACAGATAGGGATGAATATGACAGAAATGCAGATCCCAAAAAAACCCAGGTTCACCTCGACTTGCATGCTATGGGAAAAGGAGTGCTTTCCCCCAGAATTTCTCCTATGGGTCCTAAGTGGCATTGGAATAGGGAGATTCAAGTCAATCATACCTTTGCTTTTGAATACATGGTCCATATGCCAGTACCTAAATGGGGTAAGGGAAAACATTTATATGCATGTCTCCATGACGGTGCGATTGTAACCGAAAATGGAGTTGAGTTTCCCTATCCCCCTGCCAAAGGGATTCATATTATTAGATAAAGATTCGCAAATAGTTCAGGTTAAAACAAGGAGGGACAAAAATGTTCAAAAAAATCAAACCGTTGATGGTATTGCCGCTTATCTTGATCTCAGCATGTTTGGGAAACAGAAAGGATGTAAGAGATATATCTGTCATTACTAGTATCGAATTGGGAACGACCAATACAAAACTTAACTTACTGGATGGCTCCAAGATCAGCGACTACGATCTACGGGTATCGGTCAGGACAAAAGAAGATGCTGGAGTACAGGTGCAATATATAACGGTTACAACTCCTTCCGGAGCGTCTCTTACATGTGAACGAGATGACAATGGAGCCATTGACCAGAAAGATCCAGAGTCTGGTATCGAAGTGATCCGTGATTTTGAACTAGATGGTAATGAAGGTGTTTGGACACTAGCTGCAATAGCGAATAAAGAATATGAGCTGTTTGGCGATGGAATGTACACGATCATAGCGAAGTACAATAACGGAAGCGACCAGGTTGAGCTGTGGTATGGGAAATCCGGCTCTGATGATCCTTTGCCGTTTCCGAAAAACAACGGATTCAAAGAGCCGGACGTGACTCAACCCATGGCCAGCCCGATTACCTTTAGATGGGATACTGATCCTATCGCACAAAACGCCAGTGTGTACTTTGCCGGCCCGGGTTCAACAAGATCTGATGAGTTTCCCGCAACCACGACATCTTTTGGACCATATGACTACGCACCTGGGCAATGGGAACTTGAATTGTCCATTAGTGTTGAGCGGAAGGGTACACTCGATGGAGTGAATTTTACAATTTCCAAAGGAACAGTTTACAGCGCCGAAGGAGTGGTTGAGTGAGTTTTCGGTAAAGATAGGCCGGAAATTTCGATAAGGAGTTGGAATCATGAGTAAAACACGGATCTTTCTCACATTCTTCTACATGCTTTTCCTCGTCCATGGACTCCAAGCTCAGGAGCGAGAACCAAAAGATACGGAGGAGTTAATGAATCAAATCCGCCGGGATAAGTTTGACCTCATCCTGCCTCAAGTCATGCGGGAGAACAATATCGACATGTGGATTCATGTATTGAGAGAAGGAAATCCTGATCCTCTTTCATCAAACTTGGGAAGCGACTCTGGGATTTTTATCTTTACGGACCGCGGAGACAGGATTGAGCGGGCGGTTTTCGGGCACAGTTCGGATTTGGTTCGAGAATGTAGTGCCTACGATATAGTTGTTCAACCAGAAATCAGAATTCCTTTAACAGCTTTACCAGAATACAGGATGCCTTTAGGAATATTTTATAGAAAGGGCGGGACCGAATGGCCGGGAGGGCCAAAAACAGAATTAGACTTCAGATTTAAAGGCGTCGGCAAATATGTTGCTAAACGTGATCCCAAACGTATAGGTGTCAATTACCTGGATAAGTTGGGCTCTCCCGTTTTATACGAAATTCCCAGGTTGCGATCCGACGGCCTTTCGTATACAGACTTCAACCTGCTGGTCAAAGCTCTCGGTGATAAATACGCCAAGAGAATCGTCTCTGCTGAATATGTGATCACGGATTTTTTATCGAGACCGGTGAAAAGCGAAATCGTCCTCTACAAAAAAATCCGCGAGACGATCGCTGAATCTTTAGAGAGACAGTTTAAGAGTATCTTGCCGGGCGTGACCAAATTCGGCGATCTCGAGGGAAGTCGTTCTGTCGTTGACATGGACGGAAATCGAAGAGGACGTGATTATGTACTCCAAAGAGGTGACCTGATTTGTCTGGCAGGTGGTAAACAAAGCGGCGGCCATGTGGATCCCGAGTGGGAATTCGGGAACTTCTATGAGATCACGTTTGAATATGGCTATATCCTTCGTGAAGGAGAGACTGAACTGCCTCCAAAGATCAAAAGAGCCTGGGTGGAAGTTATGAAAGTCCGTAAAATTTTAGAAGACAATATTAAGGTGGGGCATACCGCCGGTGAAACTTTTGAAATACTCAAGCAAAAAATCGAAGAAGCAGGGTACATTTATGTCAATCGACAAATATTTAACAAAGATCTGGACCCTGAAAAAACACAGGTTCCTCTCGACATGCATGCCGGAGCAGGAATTTATGCCCCCAGGATCGGTCCTTTAGGTCCGGATTGGCAACGGAATATGACACTCCCGCTCAATCACCACTTCTATTTTGAATACTGGGTCTATGTTCCGATGCCTGAATGGGGTGAAGGGAAATATTTAAGTATACAATTACATGACGGTGCGATTGTTACCGAACGTGGAGTCGAGTATTTCTATCCACCGCCCCGGGAAATTCGTATAATTAAATAAAGATTCACAAATAAAACAAGGAGGGACAAAAGTGTTCAAACAAATCAAACTTTGGATGGTATTTTTAATCTTTTTTTCTTTCTTTATTGTACCGCAAAGCTCTGCGATTAAAATAAACCAAAAAGATGTGCCTGAACCTAAATATGAGGTCCGGTTGGAAGAAAGTCGTATGGTTCCCATGAGAGATGGGGTAAGACTATCGACCGATCTATATTTTCCTGAAATTTCAGATGGGAAGCTTCCGACTGTTCTCATACGCACTCCCTACAACAAGAACAGCTTCAGAGAGCGCGAGAAGAGAGGGCAAGCCTATATGTTTGCTTCTCACGGTTTTGTTGTCGCGGTACAGGATAGCCGGGGAAAACATGAGTCCGAAGGCATCTATTCCCCCCCTGCAGGACATGAGGCCGAGGATGGCTTCGACGCGGTGCAATGGATTTCTAAACAACCCTGGAGCAATGGCAAAGTCGGCACTATTGGCTGTTCGTATCCAGGCGAAGTTCAAGCCGCACAAGCTCCATTAAGGGCTCCGAATCTTACGTGCATGATACCGCAGAATGGTCCAATGATTGGCGCAGCAAATGGCCGCTACAGGTATTGGACCGGTTTCAAAGGCGGTGTTCTCGATTTTGCCGCGACTCTACCATGGTATTTTGAGTCTGGCAGTAAATACTCTCTCAAACCGCCGCCCGGTCTATCGGATTCCGAGGTCCGCGAGATACGTAAATTCTATGAGCCGAATGTGAGTAAAGCTCCTGAAGTTGACTGGGAAAAAATCAATTGGACTCTTCCAATTATTGACATCATGGATAGGGCGGGAGCGCCTCCAAATGATTTTCGCAAATTGATCACAACGGATTTTGACGATCCATGGTGGCACGATGTGATGGGATATTATGACGGCACGGAAAAAATTGATGTCCCGGCGCTGCATATGAGCACGTGGTATGACCCGAGTGTTGAAGAGACTATTTTTGAATTCAATTATTTTAGGAAAAATTCTGTTTCAGAGATTTCCGCTAATAATCAGTTTGTGATTATTGCGCCTACAACGCACTGCGGCTTCGAGCGTGCCAAAGAACACACAATTGTTGGTGATCGTGATGTAGGCGATGCAAGAAAAGATTGGAATGGAATTTATCTCAAGTGGTTTGATTACTGGTTAAAGGGAATAGAAAACGGAATTACGAATATGCCGAAAGTGCAGTATTATACTATGGGGAGTAATGAATGGCATTCAGCAGACGTTTGGCCCTTGCCGGAAACTCAATATACAAAATATTATCTCCACAGCGACGGGAATGCGAACAGTCGTTATGGAAACGGAGGGCTGTCGACAAAGATGCCAAAGAATGAGCCCTCCGATACATTTATCTATGATCCGAGGAATCCGGTTCCTTCGGTAGGAGGTCAACGTGGCACCTCATATGGCACCAAGGCTGGGGCTGTTGATCAAGATAAAGTAGAAATTCGTAATGATGTTTTAGTTTACACGACACCAGCATTAGAGGAAGGTATTGAACTAACAGGTCCGATAACAGCCGTCCTTTATGTCTCTTCATCAGCGAAAGATACAGATTTTACCGCTAAACTTGTGGATGTATATCCCGATGGTACAGCTTACAATATACAACAGGGGATTTTACGTGCAAGATATAGAGAAGGATTCACCAAAAAAGTCTGGATGGAAAAGGGAGGAGTTTATAGGATTCAGATAGATGTGGATGCTACCAGCAATTACTTTAAAAAGGGACATAAGATCCGTGTGCAAGTGTCCAGCAGCGATTTTCCACTGTTCGAACGAAATCTGAACACCGGAGGCAATAATTATGATGAAACTGAATGGGTCGTAGCTAAGAATACGATCCATCATTCAAAAAAGTACCCTTCTCATTTTATTTTTCCAATAATTCAAGAAGAATAAATGAAAAACTCATCTGGTGATTATGCCGACCTTGTCAGTTTGTTCGAAGAGTTTCGCGAGTGCATAAAACCTGCAGTCGTTGACGGAGTTCCCGACTTTACGGCCGCCGCAATGGAGGAACAATATCGTGGTGTGAGACGGCTTCAAGAACGTCTTGCTGCGATCGATAGCGGTGGGTGGGATGTCACTCAGAAAGTAGATTACCATGTGGTTCGCGCGGAGATGAACGGCGTAGAGTTCGACCACCGGGTTCTTCGGCCGTGGGCTCGTGATCCCGGTTTTTACAATCTTACCGACGGCTTATATCCCCGGCTCCTCGTTCACCACTCGAGAAGTTTGTCCAACTGGGGGCTGTATAAACCGGAACTTCCTCTTTCGGAAGACGCAGCCGCCGATTTCCGAATGAAGTTGCAGGCAGTCCCAAAACTCTTTGCCCAGGCAAAGGGAAATCTAACCAAAGCAGCCGGAGATCTCGCTACGATAGCTATCCGCGTTAAGGAAAAAGACATTCAATTTCTAAACGGCTTTGCGCTTCAGTTTGCCGAACATCATCCCGAGCTGGTCCCATACGTCGAACAGGCGAAGGCCGCCACAGAGGATTATCGTGACTGGCTTATCGCAAACAAGAGTGAGATGACCGCACAAGCCGGAGTGGGAAAGGAGAACTATAACTGGTGGATAAAGAATGTTCATCTCATTCCTTATACATGGGATGAGCTTCACACAATAATTCTAAGCGAATACAACCGCGCCATTGCTTTTTTGAAGCTGGAAGAGCACAAAAACCGGGATCTTCCCAATTTTAAATTGACTTCGAGCGAAGAGGAAAATCTTCTGAGGCAGAGAGAAACTGCGGCAACGATCATGAAATTTCTCCGCGAAAAAGAGATCATCACTGTTCCTAAGGATTTGCCACCTCTCCCCCCTGAGCAATATCCGCGAACGTGGGGAAAAAGCGCCTACCTCCGGCCCAACTATCGAGGTTATTTCGAACAGACCAATGATCGAGAACCAATGACCAATGTTCTCCACGTTATATTCGGGCATTATTATGTGGGCGGCAGAAAAATCTGGTATCAGAATGGCGACGATCGGCCCATCCGCAGTAAGATTCGTCTCTTTGATATGCATGAAGCCAGGTCTGAAGCATTGGCATTCGGGATCGAAGAATGGCTCATGCAGACAGGTTTATTCGATGAACGGCCCAGATCAAGAGAGATCGCCTACATCTGGTTGGTTTTCCGCATGGCCCGTGCATTATCGGATTTGCGAATGCACAGCAACGAGTACACATTAGCGGATGGAATAAAGAATTTTTCTGAATGTCTCCCCTATCCATGGGCCGATGCGGATGGTGACGCCGTGTGGTGGGACATCGAAGAAACCCTGCGCGCACCAGGCCACAGCACAAACTACATTGCCGGAAAAAATATGATGCAGCAACTCATGGCCGAACGGTCGGGGCAGTTGGGCAAAAACTTCACCTTACGACAATTCTTCGACGAATTCATGGGCGGAGGCATCATCCCGATCTCCTTGACACGATGGGAGCTAACCGGCTTTGAAGATCAGATGAAATTCCTGATGGAGATCGACTATGCTTCTTGATTGGCTGGTTGTTCTTATGTATCTGATCGGTGTAACACTGGTGGGAGTCTGGTCTGCCAAAAAAGTAAGGACCGCGTCAAACTTTTTTATCAGCGATCGTAAGTTCGGAAAGATCATGATGATGTTCTTTACATTTGGGACAGGGACAAATACCGATCAGGCGGTCACAGTCGCTGCAAAGACTTACCAGTCTGGTGCTTCCGGAATTTGGTATCAGTGGTTATGGTTGTTTTCAACACCTTTTTACTGGTTATTGTCTCCTCTATTCCGTCGTATGCGAGCGGTAACAACAGCCGATTATTTATTCAAGCGTTATGGTCAGAGCGTAGCAGTTCTTTTTGCTCTGGTAGGGATGGCACAATTATCAGTCAGCATCGGTGTCATTCTCAAGGCATCAAGTGCCGTGATCACGGCTGTAACAGGTGGTGCCATCAGCCCTACTCTGGCCATACTTGGGATGACTGTTCTGTTTGTGATTTATGGTGTGGCTGGTGGATTGAATGCCGCCATTATAACTGATTTTTTTCAGGGTATTTTAACAGTTATGTTCTCTTTTCTGATTTTACCTTTTGCTTTAAAAGCAGTGGGAGGCCTGGGAGGACTAAAAGCCATTGTCAAAAATCCGTCCATTTTCGAGATCGTGACTCCCGGTGAGATCACGACACTCTATGTCATAATAATCGCTTTTAATGCACTCATTGGCTGGGTGACAGCTCCTTATTCCATGGCCATGTGCGGTGCAGGCAAAACCGAGCAGGAAGCAAGAATTGGGCTTGTAGGCGGAATGTTGCTCAAACGCATCTGCACGATCGCGTGTATGAATGTATTCGGACTCCAGTGGAGCCGAATGAACCGGAAGTCGAATCCCTTACCCTTCCAGAAAGCACAACACCTGCTCCGCGAAACGTATTAATCAAACATCCAGATTTTGAGATCACAAAACCCAGCTTTGTTAGCGTGCTGGGATTTCTTGCTACCTGGGTGGCTGTGGGATTATTGATTGCTGTATTTGTCTGGATCTTAAAATGAGATCCGTAATTGATAGGAAATAATTCCAGTCGAACGGATTCGAATTCTTCGCTAATACAAGTTAGCAGCCCGGAATCTGCCTCGGAAAGTAATCCTCATTTGCTTCTTTTAACCATACTAATTAAACTGATACGCTATGATCGACGAAAAAGAAGCTCTCACATACAAAAAGATCTTCATCTTCTGGATACCATTGGCAGCCACTTGGTTAATGATGGCCACAGAAGGGCCCTTTCTCGCTGCCATCATCGCAAGGCTTGCAGATCCCAAATACAATCTGGCTGCCTACGGGGTGGCCTATTCTTTCGGTGTGCTCATCGAAGCCCCGATCATCATGATCATGAGCGCTTCGACAGCCCTAGTACGCGACAGGGATTCCTATCTTAAGTTAAGAAATTTCACATTTGTGTTGAACGGCATGTGCACTCTGCTCATGATTATTTTTGTTATCCCGCCTGTCTTTTATTTTATCGTCCAGAGACTTATCGGTTTGCCTCCTAACGTAGCCCAAATAACTCATCAAGCGTGTATCGCTCTCCTTGTGTGGCCAGGGTCCATCGGTTACCGCCGTTTTTATCAAGGAGTTCTTATTCGAAGCAACCTGACCCGACGAGTGGCCTACGGCACAATGGTCCGGCTAACCACCATGGCTTCCACTGCACTGGTGTGCTATTTTTTTCTTCATCTTAACGGAGCGCTTGTGGGCACACTCTCACTTTCTTTGTCTGTCACAGCAGAGGCTGCTGCGGTGAGGATGATGTCTCAAAAGACAGTCAAACGATTTTTATCCAAAGCCTCGAGCATCCAAGAAAGCAAAGGTTTAAGCTACCGATACATCGCAAAATTTTATTATCCACTGGCCTTGACCTCCATCCTAAGCCTGGGCGTTCATCCTCTTGTCACCTTTTTCATGGGACAGAGCCGTATGCCGATCGAATCTCTGGCCGTTCTTCCCGTTATCAACTCACTGGTGTTCATTTTCAGAAGCATGGGTCTTTCTTTCCAGGAAGTGGGGATCGCGTTGATGGCGGAGCAGAATAAAAACTTTAAAATATTGCGAAATTTTGCCTTGACTCTTGGTATTTCGGTTGTAGCAGGCCTCTGTTTAATCACTCTCACTCCCCTATCCTTTATATGGTTCAACAAGGTCTCGGGATTAACTCTTGAGTTGACAAATTTTGCCCGATTTCCTGCTCAAATACTCACTGTGCTTCCAGGATTGACGGTTCTCATTTCATTTCAGAGAGCTATCCTCGTCAAAAACGATAAAACAACGGCCATCACCATCGCGACTTCGATCGAAGTTCTCACCATTTTTTCGCTCCTCTTCATAACAACCGTTTTGTTCAATTTTGTCGGGGCCATTGCGGCTGCCCTGGCCATCATGATGGGCCGCCTTTTCGCCAATGGATACTTGCTTTTCCCTTGCAAAAAAGTTCTCCAGAAAGACTAAAAAAGCTGTGAATTTGACATCGAATCTACCCTATGATATACAATTTGTCTATAAACACCCATGAAAACACGATAAATTGATGAAAATATTCGCATTTGTAGGAATTTCTAACTCAGGAAAAACTCAACTCATACAGAAACTGGTCGGTGAACTAAAAAACAGGGGGCATAAGGTTTCCGTTATCAAACATTGCGCCCATGGTTTTGACCTCGAAGAACAGGGAAAAGACAGTTTTCAATTTGTGGAGGCCGGATCCGATTCTGTTTGTATGTATTCTCCGGACGGTATTGTAGTTTTTCAACAAAAAAAAGCTGATCTCGATGTCAGAAAGATTTCCAGAGAATATTTCCAGACCTCCGACTTCATCCTGGTAGAGGGAGCTCAATCAGACAAGACGCTCAAAAAAATCGAGGTGTTACGCAAAGGAGTCTCTGAAGAAATGCAGTGCCCTCCTGAGGAGCTAGTAGCCATTGTTTCGGACTTTGATATGGAAAAAGATATACCTGTTTTCCCTCCAGAAGAAATTGTAAAAATTTCCGATTTTTTAGAAAACCAACCGCATGAAAATGAGCCCTTACTCCAACTCGATATTGATGATGTTTCCATGCCCATGAATCGCTTTGTCCAAAAAATATTCACCAATTCTCTTCTGGGAATGATCAACGCTTTAGAGGGAATACCGGAAGATGCGGAACGTATTGTTTTTTCAATGATAAGAAAGGAGAAAAAAGATGAAAAAATTTAAACCCATCATGTGGCTGTTTCTTTTTGGTTCGATATGGGGAATAAACGAAGTTTTCCTAGGAGATATCCTGTACCGGAACGAGGTTACACAATCCTCCGTTATCCTGACAGTTATGGCCCTTTTTATATTGGCTTTATCCCGCGGCATGATAAACAAGCCTGGAACCTCCACATTGATCGGAGCATTTGCTGTACTATTCCGGTTGGCAAATACAGCCCCTTCCTACTGCCATTTGCTCGGGATATTCTTGCTGGGCGCAACCTTTGATCTCTTTTCCTCTTTATGGTTGAAAAATGAAGAAAAATCGCCTCTCAAATGGGGGCTTACGGGCACTGTGAGTGCTTTTGCAAACAACGCGATTTTTGCGCTAATGATCACCTACATTTTCCGGTACGAGTATTGGGTAGTCGCAGGAATGGCCAAAGTATCTCATCACATATTTATAAGCGGCAGCATCACCGCTTTGTTGGCAGCTTTATTCGTGCCGCTGGGATTTTTAGTTGGCCATAACGGCAGCGTATTCGCCGACCGCCGCCCAAGCTGGTCCTATGCAGGCACAGTCATCGCATCGATTGCACTCTGGGCTGTAGCCCTGTTTTTAATTTAACAGAAGCAAACCAGAACATAATATTCTTTTTTAGAAAAATCAAGCCTGTAATTGGAGGTTATTCCCATGAAGAAAAAGACTCCTTTTATATTGATCTTAACTCAGGTCTTCCTGGTTTATTCGGTTTTGCTGTCCGGAGATCAAACCTCATCACCGGATCTATCTAACACCAAAATCGCCTTTACCCTGAACGAGAATAATGACTATTTCATCTGTGTCATGGATCACGATGGATCGAACAAAAAGAAATTGGCCAAAGGTGTTTCACCATGTTGGTCCCCAGATGGCCAAAAAGTCGCGTTTGCAGCAGAAAAAAACGGCAATTGGGATATTTATTACATGAATTCAGACGGTACGGATATCACAAGGCTGACAACACATGCTGCTGAAGATATCTATCCCTCTTGGTCCCCTGACGGTTCCATGATCGCCTTCAATTCAGAAAGAAGCGGCAGTTCACAAATTTGGCGAACCAACGTAACAGATGGCAACGGCAAAGAAATGTGGGGATATAATCTAACTCAATTGACCAAGGACACTCCGCACAAAAGGATTAACAATTTTCATTCCTGGTCCCCCAACGGTTTGTGGCTGGCCTTTGAGGCCGACAGAGACAGGGACGATCCAGAAATTTATATGGCAAATGCCGTAGACGGTACAAATCAACAGAGACTTACCTTTACCCGCGCCCTGGATGAAGTCCCTTCCTGGTCACCAGACAGCAAACAGATCCTGTTCTCCTCAGACATGCATGACAAGCCGCAATCTCGAAATTACGATATTTACATCATGAACATCGACGGTTCAAATCTCAGGCGTTTGACAAAAACGGAGGGCGCAGCTTCCTATCCCTCCATGTCACCCGATGGTTCAAAAATCGCTTTTGATCTGGGAACAGAGAACAATTCAGAAATTTATGTGATCGAAAAAAATGGCTCCAAGCCTATATGTCTGGGCAAAGGATCGGATCCAGCCTGGTCTCCCTTTATAAAGAATAAACATCCATGATCGATCAAGTCCAAATTAGATAATCAGAAGTGGTTTGACTCGAAAAAGGCTATGTGCTAGATAAGTTTCAACATGGTAGAAGTCAAAGTCCGTTTTGTTACGCGGATGCAAAGGTACTCCGGTCAAAGGGATATCCGTATGCAACTTCCCACCGATCCAAACCAGGCTATTGACACCATCATCCGGAAGTTCAAAATACCCTGGAAAAACGACCTGGAAAAAAGCACCCGGATATTCATCGATAAAAAATTTTCCGATGCCTTCATAAAAAGCGGCGAACCATTGAAAAAAGACTCCGTGATAGCCTTTATCCCAATAAGTGGAGGCGGGTGATAATGGCTATCGTCAGGCCGCTATTTTAACTTAAATTCTTCGATCTTGAATGTTTTTGCCTTATAGATTCCATCCGGTAAAACTGTCGGGAATTTGTACAAAGGATCGGTCAGCAAAGCATAAATTTTGGGATCTCCCTTTTCCACTTTTTCCCTGGTGTTGTATCTCCATTCATCCTGGATTCGTTCCAATCTCCCTGGAAAATCCTGCCCGCCGAGGATGGAAGTAAGGGCCCAGTAAATATACTCTGTGATCTGGCACTCATAATCGCATGTTTCGTCATAGTAGGTATACCATGCATTATCGGGGTATTTATCCGGGACTTTTTCGAAATGCCCTCCCCTGGCCTCATCCATGATATTCCCCACTTCTGATCCGGGTACTGTTCCGAACACTTCAGGATAAGCATTGCCATAGCCCACATAGGTGATCGGATGGATGATCTCTTCCAGTGCGGCATCGAACAAGCCCTGTTCAGCGCCTCCCGGGATCGTTTCCTCGTCCCAAAGTCCCTGTTTTTCGCCTGGAGGAAGAGAACTTTTATCCATTGAATGCATTTCCTCTTCGTCTTTTGCCATGACAAGGGAGGTGTTGTGTTTTACCAAAGCATCGACAACAAGTTGATTATCTGGGACGCCATCCTCGTCATTATCCAGATATTCTGCCATCATATTGGCGGCATGGAGCATTTTTTCATCGGCCACTCCAGCCGTTGCATACACATGAAGGCCGAAAACCTCGATCTTTTTAGTAAAAACAGATGTTTCTGTTTCCTGCTCGGCTTCACTCTTTTCAGAGCTGCAGGCCACAAAAAACAGGATGAGGAACGAAGATAATAGAACACATATTTTTTTCACGATTGTCTCCTTATTTAGTGAATATGTATATCATATAACCTGAGAAAATAACATGTGTTCGCATTTTATCCTTTTTCGATATAATATTCAAAGTTTCATTGATAGACTTTATATTTGATGGTATATATATAATGAGATTGTTTGCCGGTATTTTATCGATGATGATTGGAGGTATACACGGTAATAGCCTGATTTATACAAAATCCGGTGCCGGTTTAGACCAGAATATCTAAAAGTTGACATTGGATCGAAGGAGAAACAAATGAAATTTTTTAAATCAACAGGTTTTATTTTACTGGCAGCATTTTTTTCAATCGGCAGCCTGTCTTACGGACAAGAAAAAAATCCCCTGATCAATGTCCTCACCAATGGCCATTTGATCGATGGCACAGGTAAGGCCTTGAGGAAAGATGTGACCGTTGTAATCGAAGGAAACATAATCAAAGAAATAAAACAAGGGATCTATCATCAACTACCAGGAAAAAAGAATGTCAGGGTGTTCGACCTCGATGGAGGATATATCCTTCCTGGATTGTGGAACATGCATGTGCATCTGTCCGATCTTTTGCCGGATGTGCACGATATACTCGGGCACGAACCGACTTTCCCAGCATTCATTCGAGCCGGCCGTAACGCAATGGATGCACTCAAAAGGGGCTTCACCGGTCTCAGAGTTGTCGGCGAACGGGACTACATCGATATAGCGTGGAGGGACGCATTCGATTCAGGTATTTTTGTGGGACCACGAATATTTGCCGCCGGGAAGGTTGTGACACCTACAGAAGGAGATCCATCGGAACCTGGTTGGCCGGTGGAAATATATGCAGATGGACCTGATGAAATACGGAAGGCCGTACGGAAAAACATAGCCAGAGGTATAGATTTTGTGAAAATTTTTGCTCCTCCGCTCCAAGATGATGAGATGGCCACAATAATTGGGCTTGCCCACAGACATGGGCTAAATGTAACTGCTCATTCAGGAGGAGAGAGCGCTCACAGGGCAGTTGTGGCAGGTGTTGACTGCATCGAACACGGAACAATGATATCCGATGAAACGATTCAACTCATGGCTGAAAAAGGCACATTTTTATGTCCAACCGTCGTATGTAATCTCAGCGAAAAATACATTCAAGAGCGCGAAGATCGGTTGGCGAAATTGGGATTCTCTGACGATAAAGATGTTGTCAAAGGAAGAGTTCTTGTCGCCCATGCCGATGAAAGACCCCCGAGAGTGGCCGCAAGACACCGGGAGATAATCGTCAAAGCAGCCAATGCCGGAGTTAAAATTTTAAGCGGAAGCGATTCGAATCCGCTTGGAGAACTCGGCATTTTGGAAATCGAGCAACTTTATCTGTCGGGATTGACCGAAATGCAGGCCATCATCGCTGCCACTAGAAATTGTGCCGAGATGTGCGGTGTTTTGGAAAAACTTGGCACTGTTGAACAGGGTAAATTCGCGGATTTGATTGTAGTGGAAGAAAATCCCTTGGAAAACATATCCTATCTCAGAAAATTGAAGTGGGTGTTCAAAGATGGAAAACCCGTCAATTTGACAAAAGATGAGGGGCAGGCCAGTTTCTGGGATCTCTACTTCAAATAAAATCACAGATGACTTAGAAAACACCCTTTTATACTTGTATAGGGAGGGATAGGTGAAAAAGAAGAAAATATTCACAAAAATATTAATATTTTGTGTTTTTCCAGGAATATCACTATCCGGCATACACATCGGGTCATCTCAGGAAATGCCTCCGTACAAAAATCCTGAACTCAGACTTGAAGAGAGGGTGAACGATCTTCTCTCAAGAATGACAATCGAGGAAAAGGCACATCAATTGGCTTCCTTTTTCCCGAATGCCAATGTTCGGCTGGGTATTCCCCATATGCAGGCAGGAGAAGCACTTCACGGTATTTGTTTGCCGAATGCAACGAGCTTTCCAATGGCCATAGCTCTCGCCAGCACATGGGATCCGGAAATTATCGAAGCAATGGCAAGCATTATTGCAAAAGAAGCGCGGGCACTCGGGGTGCATCATGTTTATTCACCCATGTTGGGTGTTGCCCGAGACCCACGATGGGGCAGAACAGAGGAAAGCTACGGGGAAGATCCCTGCCAAATTTCCAGGATCGGGGTTGCATTTATCAAAGGGCTGCAGGGTACAGGAGAACAGCGCTTTGATGAGAACCACATTATCGCAACGGCCAAGCATTATATTGCAGATGGGGAACCGATCGCCGGTTTGAACGGATCGGCTTTCGATGTATCAAAACGAACTCTTCATGAAATATACCTTCCCCCATTCAAGGATGCTGTGGAAGAAGCACATGTGGGCAGCATCATGCCTGCACACCACAGCCTTAACGGAGTGCCCTGTCATTCCAACACATATATTATGAACGATATACTCAGGGATACTTATGGTTTTGACGGTTTGGTCGTTTGTGATAACAACGATATTTTCAACCTGATGGAATTTATGCGAGTCGCAAAAACATGGACAGAAGCTGCCCGGCTTTCTTTAAAAGCGGGCATCGATACAGAATTAGCCTGGGAACGCTCGTGGGAAAAAGGACGTGCCTACGGAGCTCCGCTGGTAGAAGGAGTGAAAAACGGTACTATACCAGCCAATCTTCTCGACGGAGCTGTTAAAAATGTCCTTAGAGCCAAGTTCAAGCTTGGTTTATTCGACGATGGTTCAGAAGTAGTTGCATGGCAGGATTTTGAGTTGTCCGGAGAAAAGGGCAAAACAGATTACAAAGTGAAAACTTATTCCGATTCCATTCGTGGAAGGGACCTGGGAGGTGACTATTTCAACACCCTCGATCGCCTTACAAATCCCCGAGAAAATGTTGATGAGATACTGAATAATCCTTCCCACAATAAAATGGCACTTAAAGTGGCGCATAAGTCCATCATTCTATTGAAGAATGGAAACAATATGCTTCCCCTTGATAAGGCTAAGCTAAAAAGGATCGCTGTTATCGGACCTAATGCCGATGAAGAGCTGCTTGGTGGTTATTCAACGCCAAAACCCCGATATTTTGTTTCTGTTCTCGATGGCATCAGAAACCATGTGGGCAACGAGGTAGAGGTGCTCTATGCAGAAGGAGTAAGCATAGAAGATTTTGAAAGAGAAAACATCGATGAAGCCGTTTCGATCGTACAGATATCGGATGTGGCTGTCGTCGTTATCGGAGGGAATGAAATCACTTGCAAAGAGAACGAAGATCGGGACGACCTGGGGCTGGTGGGAAAACAGCAAGAGCTGGTTGAAGCGGTCTATGCCACCGGGACACCCGTTGTTGTTTTGCTGCTGCATGGGCGGCCTCTTGCCATCGAGTGGATCAAAGACCACATTCCTGCGATTCTTGACGGCTGGTATTTGGGACAGGAAACCGGGAACGCTGTGGCAGATGTGCTGTTCGGCAAAGTCAATCCAGGAGGCAAGCTTCCTATGACCGTTCCTAGGAATGTGGGACAGGTGCCGATTTATTACAATATCATGCCTCCGGGACGCCCAGGCCAGTATTTTCAATCCAAAGCAGAGCCGCTGTGGCCGTTCGGTCATGGATTGAGCTACACTACATTTTCCTATTCAAACCTTCAGATGCATGCCACCTCCTCCACATCAGCGAATGTCAGTTTTTATATTCAAAACACTGGTGACTGTCCCGGAGATGAAGTGGTGCAGCTTTATGTGCATGATGAGTATTCCTCTGTGGTTCGCCCGGCAATGGAGCTAAAACGGTTTACACGCATTACTCTGGGAGCCGGCGAAACAGGCACAGTGATTTTTAAGCTCGACAAGGATACTTTTGCTTTTTTCGATGAAAAAAGCAACGATTGGGTTGTCGAACCGGGAGATTTTACCATCATGATCGGGAGCTCTTCGACGGATATCCGGATCTCAAAAATTCTCACACTGAAATAGTAGTAAAAACGTCATGAGATCAGACATTATATGATATTAAAATTTTTTTCTTTAGAAATAGGAGAATGTTGATGGAAATAGGAGATAAAAATTTCAAAAGAAAGGGCCAAAAAATAACCCGGCGTGAATTTATAGGCAGCTCAGCGGCGGCAGCCGCAGCATTCACGATTATTCCCCGTTCTGTCCTGGGGGCACCTGGAAAACCAGCCCCGAGTGAGAAGGTCAACCTAGCCTTTATCGGTACAGGAGACATGGGTATGGGGAATCTCAATAATCTCATCAGACTCCCGGATGTAGAGGTGATTGCTGTCTGTGATGTAGCACAGGTGGTTGACTACAGTAATGTTGAATTCGGAGGCAAAGCAGGCCTGAAAATTGCGCAGGAGACTGTGGAACGCAACAATGCCGAACGAAAAAAATCGGGTGCCTCCAAAGGCTGCGCTGGTTATGCAGATTTTCGTGAGATGCTGGACAAAGAAACCGGTATCGATGCCGTCGTGGTATCCACACCCGATCATGTCCACGCAGTGGCCTGCATGGCAGCCATCAATAAAGGCAAACATGTGTACTGTGAAAAACCTCTGACTCATTCGATCTATGAAACGCGCATGGTGACCGAGGCCGCCCGAAAAGCAGGTGTTGCAACCCAAATGGGCAACCACGGCCATTCCGGGGAAGGGATTCGCTTGGCTGTGGAATGGATACGGGACGGGGCGATCGGACCGGTGCGAGAGGTTCACGGCTCGACTACTGTGGGACGGGAAGATTGGGTGCAAACCAAGGGCAGACCAAAGGAGAGACCGCCGGTGCCTGGGACACTGGATTGGAATCTCTGGATAGGGCCAGCACTTTTCCGCCCCTATCATCCTGCCTATGCCCCTTACAATTGGCGCGGCTGGTGGGATTTCGGTACGGGAGCTATAGGCGATATGGCCTGTCATAACTTGGATCCGGCATTTTGGGCTCTCGACCTGGGCTCACCCATCAGCGTGGAAGCCAGCTGCTCCGGGCTAAACGATGAGACAGTCCCTTTTGGAGCTATGTATCATTACAAATTTCCGGCCCGGGGGGGAGATGCCCCCAGTTACTTTAAATTGGTATGATGGGGGTTTGATGCCCCCGCGACCACAGGAACTGGAAGAAGACCGTAGAATGGGCGGTGAGGGAGTTTACTTTGTGGGTGACAAGGGAGTCTTATTGATGGGCGGCTGGGCTGAATCGCCGCGTTTGATTCCCGAGTCAAAGATGAAGGCTTACAAACGTCCGCCAAAGACAATCCCTCGCGTTAAGGGACATCATCGCGACTGGATAGACGCCTGTAAGGGTGGTGATGCCGCCAGTTCTAACTTTGACTATGCAGGTCCGTTGACAGAAATGGTGCTGCTTGGCCAAGTCGCTTTACGGACGGGCAAGAAAATACATTGGGATGGGCCCAATCTGAAAGCCACCAAAACACCGGAGGCAGACCGATATATCAAACCGGCCTTCAGAGAGGGCTGGAATTTGTAGGAGAACAGAGGATGGCTAAAGTCAAAGTATTCTTTATATTTGTTTTGATTTCTGTTTTGAGCTGCGTCAGTTTTGGTTCTCAAAAGATCAAAGTACTGATTATCGATGGTGTCAATAATCACGATTGGAAGAGTACCACCATCGCCGCCAAAGCTACTCTTGAGCAGACAGGCCGATTCACCGTGGATGTATGCACTTCCCCCTCTAGAAATGCGTGAATTTCTGATGATTCACGACCAGCCCTCGCATCCGATTCTCAAGGGGCTGCCCACCAAGTGGAAACACGCAACAGATGAACTGTACAGTGCTCTGCGCGGCCCTTATAAAAACGTCGAAGTGCTGGCTCATTCCTATTCCCTTTATACGAAGGAAAACGAGCCCACGTTGATGATCATCACCTACGGAAAAGGCAAGGTATTTCACATTCCATTAGGGCACTACAATGACGAATATCCCCCATTTGGTGAAGCGGTTCACTGTGTGGGCTATCAGACTGTCCTAGCCAGGGGAACAGAATACGTTGCAACCGGCAAAGTTACCATAGGCATTCCAGACTCATTCCCGGGCAAAAAAAAGGCCGTCATGGTCGCTCCAGAAAAGCTGAAATGGCCGAAGTTGTCCATTCGCCTAATCACCAAGACAGGATTTTGAGGAGGGTGGATTCATTCGATTTCTTTACTGAGGGGAAAAAAGTTGATATCATCAAAATTACGATAAGAGGAGGAATCATAAATGAGAAAATTATTCATAACCCTTTCAATTATTTTGGTATTTTCACTTTTGTCATGCGGAACACAAAATGAAAATGTTGCTAAGAATGAGTCAGAACAGGCAGGTCAGGAAGATAGAAGAGCAAGGATGGAAAAGGAAATGGCTGAGATTAAATATGATGTACCTGATGAAATCGATATCAATTATGAAATATTGGACAATATCGACACCTCGACATCCCCTTATGGAGTTGTTTCTCTTCCTGAAGAGCTTGGCAAAACGTTGAATGGTTTGTTCTCAAAATACACTAAGCATATGGCTCCGAATGGAAAACCCATCCACATCTTTGCTCAAGCTGGAGTGAGCGACCTTCAGGTCGCAAGGGCAAGAGAGATCCTGAAATACCATCTTACCGATGCCCCCGGTACACAATACGGTCATGACAAAGCCGCGGTTGCAAACAGAATGGCTGATGTAAGAGCCACTCTTTTATATACGGACACAGAGATAAAATCTTTTGCCATGCGTCCTATACTGAGGGATTCAAAGCTCAGGCTTCAGGATTTGTATGCCACAGAATCTCCTGTGGAAGGAAGTTATGAATATATCCACAATAAAGGAAAGCCAGGGGAAAGATTTACTCGTGATGCTTCGTATGAGGAGATAATGCATCTCGTTCATGACAAAGGACTTGAGGATATATTGCCTGCCTACCATCAAGAGATCGTCGAAGCTGAAAAGGCAGCTGTCGCAGCTGATATCTATCACTATGGCCGTCTTGCACCCCATGAATACATCATCACAGGTTTCGATATCTATTTCGGCTTATGGGACCATAATCCACAAGGTGATGGGACCTCTTTCGGAGACGAGTACCCCTTCCACACAAAACAGGAAATGAAAAAAGGAGATCCGGCTCTGTACGATCTTGTTGAAAAATTTTGGCCGAAGTATTTGACATATGACGCCTACATCGATCCTTCCTTCGAAGGGACTTTTTCCACCGTGCGCGAAAAAAACACGGAATACACTTTTAAATCCCAGTATCTTGTCAATATCATATTGACGGGAAAGAAAGACACAAACGTTCTCGGGAATGATCAGGACAACCAATTAACCGGAAATGATGGAAACAATATTCTCACCGGAGGCAAAGGAAATGATGTCATTGCGGGAGGGAAAGGCGAAGACACTGCGGAATATTCCGGCAATTATTCAGAATATGAGGTTACAAAAGTAGGTAATAAAACAACCGTCACTGATACTGTTCAGGATCGCGATGGAAAAGATGAACTGACGGATATCGAAGTCCTTAAGTTTAAAGACAAAAAAGTTGAAGTGAAATAGACATATTTTTTTTGTATTAATGGAGGTTATAAAATGAAAACTCGATACGTATTTTGTGCAATTCTTTGTTTGGCCCTAGTTTTGGCCTCCTGCAGCCCAGGCAAAGATGAACAAGATAAGACCGAGCCGGCAAAAACAGCGACAGAAACGACCGAAACGGTAAAAATCCATGTAGGAGGATGTATTCTAGCCTCACCGGCGGCTGAAGCGCCCGCGGATTTGTATCAGGCAACCGACGTCGTTCCGACCGAGGAATACAAACCGTTCACGAACAAGCTATCGGTCTACGGAATTACCCTGATCGGACGGGATGATATTTCCGACGATTTTATGCGAAAGGTCGCCAAAACCATTAAAGAGATATTCCCACAAAATGAGGCCATTGAAACTGAACTGCAAAAAGAAGTTCTCAGGAACTTGTACAGATACAAAGCAGTTATCCCTCTTTTTAGGGATGAAGAGTTTGAGTTCTCTCCCGAGGATCGAGAGGCCTGGGATCTCACGACTAGCCAGAACAGCATATGCGACATTATAATGGAAGGAGTGCCCGGACAGGTGAACGAGGTTGTCGAACATATTCTGCATTTCGTGAGCGATGTAGGACTTCACTATACATTTCCCGCTGAGTGGGGCTGCACATCGAAAACATCGAAGATATATTTTGCTATGCAGGAAGCGATCGACAAAGGGCATTACAATATCGCACAGTACAAAGAAGCGGGTATCGATGATGAAGAGCGAACAAGAGTATTGATCCAGGAATACACTTATTGGGTCATTTTTACCGCATGGGACCTTTATGAGCCCTATGGTCCGGAAGCGGAGTGGACAGGGATCGCCAATCCTGAGGACTTAAAGAACAAGCTGCCTCTGTCTTATGAGGTTTTTGAAGAAACCATTCCGAAAATCATGGCTCCTCCCAGTCGCTCCACGCTGGAAGAATTCATTAAATAGCAGCTTCACTCGACGCCGTGGATTGCATCAACACCTCATTATTGTGTAATATAATAACGTTGGGAAACTAGCAATTTTATCCAAAGTGTATGAATGTTGGGAGTGATTGTTTCATAAAAAGGATGTTTAAGATACAAAAAATTGGTCTGTATTTTCTCCTCGTTCTCTGGTTTGTGATTGCCGTCGGCTGCCGTCTGTATCAGTTGGAAAAAAAATTGAGTCCCGGATATAAGGAATTCCTTTCTAAAGTCCGCTACATCGTAACCAAGGAGGAAAGGAAGATATTCTTGGAGCTTCCCGATTCAGAAAAAAAAGAATTCCAGGAGGAATTTTGGAGCCGGCGGGATCCTGATTCAACAACAGAAGAGAATGAATTCAAGGATGAGTATTTCCGGAGAATCGATGAGGCCAACCGGTTATTCCATGGAGGTCGTCCTGGGTGGCTCCAAGACAGAGGAAGAATTTACATTCTTTTTGGTCCGCCCTCAGAGAGACACACCTACTCCACAGACCCTGCACCTAGGGAAGTTTGGTACTATGGGAACTTTCCGGTGATATTCATAGATCACATGGGGACCGGAGATTACAAACTTGAAGCCCTGAATTTGATGCATCTTGCTGAACTGAACAAAGCGCAAAATGCTTTTCAAAAACTAGCCAAACCAAGGGAAGAATTCTTTGATTTTGAGGTGAAAACCCACATTAATGAAAAGAATGAGGTCATTGTGACTTTAGAAATAAATTATAAAGATATCTGGTTTGCCGGAGTTGAGGATCGTTTGGAGACAACGATTGTATTGTCTGTGGAGGTGCTGGATGCAGAAGAGAAAATCGTTCTATCAGAAACAAAGGAGTATTCAATTTCCATCCTTGAGGATGATATAGGAAAAGAAGACAAAATTATCATAAAGTATCCCCTGATGTTGAAGAGAGGGACTTATACATTGAATTTGGAATTAGAGAACACGTCGGGAAAGGAGAAGCGCAAAAAAATCCTGAAAATAAAGGCAAAAAGGACAGCCCGGGATTACAGATTAGAATTAATGAACTAAAATTGTGCATATATTACAAGCTACTGGAATTATTGGAAAAGTTACATCTCCGGAGGGTGAAGCCCTGATGTCTTTTTCCACAAAAGTTTAGCCACACATAATGGAAGAGAACCATTCAGGTTAACTTTTCTTGTAAAAATTGATTTTGTGAGCAATAAATGTCATTATCCAGAGCAAGTTAAAAACCAATAGCAATCCAAAAATCATAATCTTCTTTTGATAAAAAGCTGTACATAATACTATAAAAACAATTTTGGTTTTTGCAGCATTCCATGTCCATAATCTCATTATCAACCTAAATCTTTTATAATATTGTTTTCTTTCATCCTCACTAAAATATTTAACTTCTCTTTTCTTATAGGGAAAAGTTGGCGATAAAAACCTTTCTATTGCCAGGTTATAAATATAATAGCCAAGTATGCCAATTTTTGCGATTACCCCTCTTTCTTTATATCTCAGTTCTGTATGTTTTTGGAAAAAATCACTGAAACTAGTCACAGGTTCAAATATTCCCTTTTCCATGATATTCATAAATTGCATCTTAGAATAATCCCACCCAATGTTCTGGACAACAATCATGATAAAAACAATGACGATAACAAATAAAGTTCCCTTGCTATAATTACTCTCCCTATAAAGACTAATTGAAAGACCTATGAAAACGAATATCCCAACTAAATAATCAACTGTTCCCTCCAGTATCTTGCCAAATTCTGACTGCATATTCTTCAATCTCGCAAGAGGGCCATCTGTACAATCTATTAAAGAAGCAATAAAAAGAAAAAGTGCGCCAAAAAAATAGTTTGAATTCCCTCCGTAATAATAAAAAACACCTGATAAAATTCCAAAAATCAACCCAACAAAAGTCAATTGGTTGGCTGAAATTGGCGTTTTTTTTAGAAATTTAGCAATAGGCCAGCCTAATGGCCTAAACATGTAAGTGTTTACTGCTTCATCGGCTACTGCAAATAGATTGTTTTTTCCATAAATCGGGTCTTTTATCATATTTTACTCTGCACTCCAATTATTATCAAAATGAATCTATGGAGTAAAGTAAAAACTATTGGCTCTTCCCCATGTTAAAAATAGTAAGCAAACTGCATTAATAAAGCATCATTTTCAGGCTCTGGAACACCAACAGGCATATCTTCATTCTTCAGAATATAGTTTAACTGCATTTTCAAATGATGAGCTTCAAAAAAGTAATTCATGCCAAAGGTCAGCCATTTATCCATATTTTGCTCATCAGGTCCCAGGAGCAACTCATTTTTATCGAATTTCACAAATTCATAGCGTGCTGTCAGTTCTAATTTTTTTGGGATTATCATTAATCCACCCTGTAAAGTAAAAGTGTCTTGAGCCGCCTCTTTAGTCTGATCATCAGAGTTCCACCAGGAAATGTCTCTATGTATATATTCGAAGGTACCGGCAAAGCCTTTAAATTTAATGGCAGCATCTCCTCCATAAACCAAGGTTTTTTCAAGTTCTGCAACTCCTGAATTATGGCCTCCGCTTGGAGAATCATCAGATGAATAGAAATTTATTCCAAAGCCTAAAAGAGGACGTTCTAAATCCTCCAGATAAGACTGCTGCTTTTTCATGTACCCAAAGGGATGGAGATCAATTCTTCCAGCATAGAGAAATTTATTATTGTCTTTGCTAGCACCAATATCAATGTGATAGATTTTGACTTTGCTCAGCATATTGTTCGAAAGATTTGAGACAGAGCTGCTGTTTACTGCTCCATTATAAATGCCCACTGAATATTCCAATTTTTTATCCAGTGCAAAACCATGCACCTCGACTCCCATCTGACGAAAAGGCGCAAATTCAGATGAACGGTTTCGCTCAATCATTTGAAGATATTTTGAGGAGTTTAAAGCCTCTCTGGAGAAGGGAACATGTTTCTGTCCGATGAAGATATAAAACCACTCTGGCTTCAAGCTTAAATAGATATCTTTTAAAGTGAAGTGCTGTTTCCCTGCCTCAATTTGCACCTTAATATATGCCCATTCAGCCAAATTAGACTGGAAAGTCAGGCGCGCTCTCCGCAGAATAAGCCGGTTTGTATATGGGCTGGAATTTACGTACTGGTATTGAGTTTGCAGTCTTCCCCCAATTGTAAGCTTGGAAGTTTTTGTAGTCACTTCTTCGCTGTCAAGAGCAAAAGTGTACACTGAGAGAATAGCTAGAACTAAAAACAATACTATAGATTTTGTTTTCATTTCCTTCTCCTCAAGGATTTAGTGGGGCTTCCTCTTTGCAGGCATTGTTGCGTTTAAAATGGAGAAAATATGCAAGAGTAACAGAAACGGCAGCTACAAATGATAGAACTACCCAGAATGTAAATACATAATTCCATTTTCCTTGTCCCATATCAACTAAGACAGGAACGATTATCCCGATTAATACAGTTCCTACGTAACCCATTCCATCTATGAAGCCTGTCGATGCAGCTACAACATTTTCATCTTTGAATCTTGAGGGGCATGTTGTCACTAAGAAAACATGTGGTCCGTATAAAAAGAAACTGCCAATCAACAAAATTGCAGTTGCTAATAAGCCACTTGTTAATGGAAAAATTATGAAACTAACTCCCAAAAGGCTTAAAAAGACAATACTTGTAATATCCTTGTCTAGTTTTATCTTGTTGTATACTAAAGTACCAAAAATACCAAATACTGGGATCAGAAATACTTTTAAACCAACCTTTTCCATGTCTCCTATCCCAAAATTTCCTTCTATAAAGAAATATAAGGGTATCCAGGTGATAACCCCGTATCTAACCATATTCAAAAAACATAATGATATGCCACTCATGACTATAGGGAATGATAATGTTGATCTAACCTGAGCTGTTACCTTTTGTTTTGGTTTAAACTCCATTTCTGGCTTAGTGAGTAGTAGAGATATTCCTCTTGCAAACAAGAAAACACTTGCAACCCAAAATCCGGCTTGCCAGCCCCATGTTCCAACAGCAAATGCAGAAATAAGCCATGCGATAGAATTTCCTGCTTGATAAGATGTGCCCAGGATTGTAGATGTCCTCTCCCTGCTTTTTGCATCTTTTTGAATCTCAGCATTAGCTCTCACAATAGATGACCACCCCATTGCCTGAAATCCACCATCAAGAATTTCTCCGACAAATAACAAAATAAAAAATCCTGCAGTAAATCCAAGAAATACGTTCATAACAGCTGAGAATATGAGACCTAGCGATATATAAACAAATGGATTAAATCGTTCTGAAATCTGGCCATGCAAAAACTGACCAATGGCGTAGGCAAAGAAAAATCCACTTGATACCAAACCGACGCTATGCAGGTTCAAATCCTTATATGTAACTAAAAGCGCCGGGACCACTATGCTTAAATTTACTTTCCCAAAGTAGTAAGTTGCATAAGAAGTCCAAATGTTCCAAAATGTTTTATTCATTATATCCTCTTTATTCTTCTTTAAATCTTTTTACTTCCTTTTTATTCTGATTTTTGCTGTTGGAGCTTAAGTCTTCTAGTTGTACCGTCTTAAAACTTCCAGTACTCTGTTCTTATGACTTCATAAAATTATTTTCATTTTTCTCCGACGAGGATAAGATTCTTAGTGTCAATCAGGCAGTCACCATTTACATTTTTCATGTTATAAGCTTTTTTAAAAATTTCGGAGCCGTTTACATGCATCTTGTATATTTTATTTTGTTTGTCTTTAGGCAGACCGCTGTTATTTAGCCAGTCACACACACTGAAATTTTTCATTATATGAACAAAGATTCTGATGTTCTTAAAGCCTGAGTTTTTCATAAGGCTTACAAGATCTTCTTCTGTAAAAGTTAGCCTTTTTTCTTTTAATTTGAATATTCTTTTATAGTCTTCCTTAACTTCTGGTGCTGGGGGCACTCCTTCTGAGAGGACCATCTTTCCGCCAATTTTTAAAATCCTATAGCACTCATCCATTGCTTCCTGAGTTTTTTCAGTAATATGGTGGAAGACCATTCTTGCTGTTACCTTGTCAAAAACTTTGTCGCAAAATATAGAATCTCGAATATCTCTTTTGATGAAATATTTATTATCTTTCCAGTTGCTGTGGTCGAGCATGTCCTGGGAAATATCAAGGCCTATTACCTCTTTTACTAATGGAGCTATTGCATGGGCTATAACTCCAGTACCTGTCCCTACATCTAAAACTAGATTGTTGTTACTAAAATCAGCTGAGGATTTAAACGCCTTGATATAAGCCCGCTCATGTACCCACTTAAGATTATTGTATTTATCTGATCTTATTTTCCAAAACTGCTCTTGCTTCATATCGGACATGTTCTGTTCTTCTTTAATCTTCAAATTCTTTTATGGCTTTTTTATAATCCTCAACCGTATCGATTTCTTTCCAGCCGCGCTTAATAATAACGCAGTGTATGGGAACTCCCAAATCAACCATTTCCTGAATTATATCGGTCAAGTACGCCTTTTCAAAAGTAGACGCTCTTTGAAACGGTTTTCCCCAAAAAAGCTTTTTGGAACGATTAAAATGTCTTTTGAAAATCTCAGAACCTCTCTCAGTAAGTTTCATCATGCCAATAAATTCACCATGAACATCATGCTTTTTCGCCAAAATTTTTCCTATCTCCACAACATTGTTTTCAGCATCAAAAATAACATTTTCCGCTTCTTCTATGGGATGATCCTTGCGATTTTCATAATATCCTCTCCAATCTATATCCACGACAATTGAAATGTCCATTTTAGATTCAAGCAGTCTCTCCACGACTTGTTTTTCAAAAAGAATATCTGAATAGGAAATAATTACTCCTCCTTTAATTTCTTCCTCAGCATAGAATAATGAATTCAGGATGTTATTATTTTTATAATTATCGTTGAAATAATATTTAATTCCGGGATAACTAATTTTTTCTTCTTTATATCCTTTTATGGCCACTATGTTTTTTACTTTACATGCTTTAAAAGCATCGATCTGACGTTGAAAAAGTGTCTTTCCTCCAAATTCAAGCATGCATTTTGGTAAATCATTTGTATAAGGCATCAATCGATTGCCCATTCCTGCAGCAATTACAATTGCTTTCATGTGTTCCTCCTCAATCTTTCTTCTTATTTCTTTTATTTCCATGCTAGTTAATCCGTACATATTTATGGTTCTCATTAATGATGGAATTTCCTTATTTTTCTTAATAATATCAGGAATATCTGGAGGGATTTTATTTTTGGCTTTTCCAGCAAGGTCATATAAATTATCTAAATTCGCTTCTAAAACATAAGCGATTTTTTTTATTAATTCTTTTTTTTGAGGATATCTATTATTGTTTTCTATATCATTCAGATAAGAAGGAGAAATACCTATAGCTTTTGCCAACTTTCTTTGCCCAATATTTCTTGCCATTCTTAAGGTTTTTATGTGATTACCAAATGCTTGAGAATGCTTTTTACTAAATTTAGTTGCCATGTTCGCTAACATGTAAACACGGTGTTTTTATTTTGTCAAGGACTTTTTTTTTAGCGCTTTATTTAAGTTAGAAATAAACATCAGAATTGACACCTTTTTTATTCGTGTGATATTTTTATGTAATCAGAAAAAAATAAATCCTTATAAAACCAGGAGGTTAATATTATGCATAGAAGAAATTATTTAACTATTGTATTGATTTTTCTTTTGGGACTCACATTATCATGCAGCACTCAGAAAAAAGAGGAAGCCGCTGTGGTCTCCAGCAGTGATTACAACGACCTCATCAGCCTGTTTCAGGAGTTCCGTGAATTTCAGAAACCAGAACTCATTAACGGTCTACCCGATTACTCCAAAGCCACAATGGAGGAACAAAGTCTCGGTCTGAAGCAATACCAGAAGCGGCTGGCTGCCATCGATCCAAACAGCTGGCCTGTCGCAGAGCAAGTCGACTATGTTTTAGTCTGGGCGGAAATGAACGGGATGGAATTTTACCAACGCGTCCTTAAACCCTGGTCACGTGACCCCGTTTTCTACCTCCCATCCCAAGGAGGAGCCGGGCCTGTCATAAATATCAATCTCCGGATACGCAATGGTCTGCCTCTCCCGGATAATAAAATTGATGAATTCAGAACACAGCTGAAGTCTATCCCGGAGATTTACAAACAGGCCGAGCAGAACCTTACCGAAGCAGCGGGGGATCTGGCAACCATTGCCATATATTATATTGATCGCGAGGCCGGCAGGTACCAAAATCTTGCAAACCGCCTGGCGGAATACCATCCGGATCTGGTTCCTGATGCAGAACGGGCGCGAGATGCGGTTAAAAACTATGGTAAATGGCTCGTGGAGAATAAGAGCAGTATGACTGCCCCCGCCGGCATCGGGATAGAGAACTACAACTGGTGGCTGCAAAACGTTCATCTTTTTCCCTATACCTGGGAGGAGTGTCTCTGCATCTCGACACACGAATATAACCGTATTGTAACCTTTCTGAAATTAGAAGAAAACAGGAACCGCAACCTTCCCGAGCTTGAGGTGGCAGATACTGAAGAGGAATGGTACCGTCGTTTGGACATAGCCCTGAATTTCGTTCTTGAGTTCCTCCGAGACGAGGAAATCTTAACAGTCCCCGACTGGCTTGATGCCGCAGACTACAGTGATCCAAACGAACCGAGAGGTCCATTGCCGGCGATCCCTACAATCGATAGCAGAGCCCGGGAGAGAGAGGTGCTACCCGGTGAAACGCATGAATTTATTGGCCATCTGTTCGATGAGCAAAGATTAGAGCTTGATAACCGTCAGATCCGACGTGCGAGGCGCCTTTATAATATGGATTGGATTCGTTCGGAGGGATGGGCTGTCAGCCTGGAAGAGCTGCTGATGCAGGCGGGTGTACTCGATAATCGGTCGCAAAGGGGCAGAGAAGTTGAATACCTCATGAACGCTTCACATATGAGCCTTTCACTTCCTGACCTTAGAATGCACAGCAACGAGATAAACTTTACCGAGGCAAGGCAGTACTGCGCAGAGTTAATGCCGCTCGGCTGGTCTGATGCAGATGACCGGATGGTGTGGTACGAACAGCAATCCAACCTGCGGTTTCCGGGTTTTCATACAGGCTGCGTGGTTGGAAAGGCCCAATTCATGAAGCTGTTTAGGGAACGGGCTATGCAATTAGGAGACGAATTCAACTTACGCGAGTTTATTGACGGTTTTCTGGCAGCCGGAATGATTCCCATGGCGCTTACAAGGTGGGAAATGACCGGATATGACGATGAGATTAAAAAGTTATGTCCCGTCATAAAATAAACGACCTAGTTCTCATTTTATTTTGCCTCTCTTAAAACCGGCTGCCTCCTCGGCATCGGCCAAAAAACCTTTTTTCAGTTCATCCGTGATATAGTAATCCCAATAACCAGCCGTTCGTCCCGCTCCTTGATGTACTGGTCGCTCAGATTACAGATGATAGTGGGAACATAAAACGTACCTTTTTCGGCCATCAGTTTGATTGTCTCGTCCTTCAATCCATATCCATGCTCGATACTATCCACACCAGCCTGGACGGAACGGTAAGTTGCCGGTTCTCTCGAGTGGGAGGCGACACGCAACCCATTGTGATGGGCAACTTCCACAGCGGCCTCGACCTCATCGTCAAGCATCTCCGCTGGCAAAGATCCGTGGACCCATAAAATACCCGCTGTCAAAAGCATCTCTCCAGGCTATGTCCAGATAACTTCTCTCTCCCACTGTGCGTATGCTTGTGACCCCGAACCGAAGACCATCCATGGCGTTCAACCCTGCCCGGATAACTGCCGAAGGAAGGGATTCATCATCCTGGAGATGGTTGGGATCGGGCAACAGAGCAGCCATGTGCATGTGCACATTCCATAAACCTGGAAGAACATATCCATTCTCGAGATTTAATATCCGGACATTCTTTTCACCTACTGACTTTTTGTAGGTCCCCTGAAGGATATCCGTGATAGTGTTTCCGACAATCACAACGGACATATTCTTAAGGGGTTCGTTCCCTGTACAGTCGATTATATTGCAATTGGTCAGGATTGTTTTTATGGGAGTTTTTTGCTCTCTCGGACTAGATGTCAGCAGTAGGCTTACGGCCAATACTGACATAAAAATGACCAATAAAAATCGTTTTAGTGCCATTGTCTCCCTCCTTATTTTTGATGTTGGAATCTTAATATTTTTTTTCACTTGATTCAAGACAGAGAGGGGTAATTTGATCTGTTGGAGAACTTGTGATAGAAAGAATCCATAAATCCCCCAAAATATGGAGAGAACATGAAAAAATTATACGTCACTTTAATAATCCTTGGTTTTTTAATGACATTTCTAGCATGCAAAAAGTCTGATGAGGAGCTTGTCACACTTCCTGAAATAGACATCTCTGCGTCACCAAACGGCATCGTGGAATTGCCGGAGGATGTCCCATCCGTAATTAGGGATATTTTCACAAAATACACAAAAATCCTGGCCCCAAACGGCAAACCCATCCATATGCTGGCACAAGCCGGATGGACAGATAACCAGATCAAAAAAGCCCGAAATATCCTCCAATTCATCCTGATCGACTATCCGGGATCGGAATATGGGAGCGACAAATCTATGATTGCAAATGCTATGGCCGATAGAAAGGCCACCATGGTCTTTTTTAATACCGAACCCGATCTTCACGAGGCTATGCGCGGCCCTCTGGGAAGAGGAACGGATCTGAGCATGCAGGATTTGCGCGGGAATGAAAATCCGGCCGAAGGGATGAAGGACTACATGAATCACATAACCCGTGATGCCTCATTTGAGGAGATATGGCATCTTGTGCATGATAACGGCATCAAGGTTACCCGGCCCGCGATGATCGCCGAAATGCAGAAAGCAAATGACGCAGCGGCAGAGAAAGGATGGCGCGCTTGGCCGGATGACGAACCTCAAGAGCACGCCAATGAATATGTCGGTGTCCTCATCGATAATTATTATGATTTATGGACGGTAAGACCGAAAAAATACGAAGGAAGAGATATCAGTCCTAAGGATGTACCAGAGGGATATTCCCATTTCGGACGTTATTTTGCCGGCAGCCGTGAGAGGATGAAAGAGCTTGACTCAGATGGATATGCTTTGATCCAAAAATTCTTCCCTCCTTATCTGACCTACACGCCTGAACTGCCGGAGTATTTTGAGGGAACCTTTTCTCTTAAATTTGACGAATCCTTAGTTTACACCTATAAATCACAGCATCTTGTCAATGTTAACCTAACGGGCAACAACAATTCTTCTTTAATCGGAAATGGCTTCGATAACTCACTCACTGGCAATGCCGGGAATAATATCTTCGAAGGAAGAGGCGGAAACGATACCATGGATGGCGGAATCGGCACGGATACGGCCGTGTTTTCAGGCATATACACCGAGTACAAAATCACAGAAGCTGAGGGAACGTTCATAGTCGAGGATAATCAACAACAGAGAGACGGATCCGATACTCTAAAAAATATCGAAATACTAAGATTCAGTGACAAAGAAATAATACTGTAGAGAGCAGCAGTACGTTAAAACCTGGTAAGATCGGCGATGTTGAGGTGATAGAGCTTGGCCTCTCGTGGCACTCCGGTGGCCACATCCCATCCCATCATTTCATAATAACAGTCCAGGGCTTTTTCAAATTCTTCTCTGTCTAATTTCACTCCTGTTAGTGGGCCTGTTTCAAGAGGTTCAAAAAGTCTGTCGGGAAGCGCATCGTCCTTGCGATCAAGACCTTCTCTAGCGTTGAAAACCCGGGCTAAGGTGGTTGTTCGCTCTCCGAGCATCATGAGTTCGAATAAGCTTGTTTCCCAACCTGTGGCTCCCGCCACCATTTCCACGATGTGATTCAGACGGAATAGCCGAGCCGGACCTGCCGTGAAAAAACATAGAGACAGCGTATTCAGTAGACTGTAGATATGTTGATTTAGAACAAACCATCTGACTTTATCGGGGCTGAGGTCACGAGCGGGGACCCCTTTCAGGATTCCGATGGGATACAGATCGGGAACAGCCCATCTCCCCTCTTCAAAGGGCATATCATGGGCTGCTTCGATGTGGTCGGCTCCTGTGGGGGAAAGTGCAAAGGCGAAGCCGATATTATTCTTGCCCCTTGGCTCATGCATGGCAAAACTTTGCTTTTTTACGGCACAAACAAATCGATCGGCTCCGTTGCCTATAACTTTGGCCGCCCGGAAACTCCCCTCTGCCAGCAAAGCTCCAAATCCCTGCTTGAAAGCAATCTTTTTGATCATCTCCAAGGCCGCTTCTCCGTTCCCAAAAGACAAATCAATCCCGTCAGTATCCTCTTTGGTTATAAGTCCATTCTCATAACACTCCATAGCGAATGAAATCGTCATTCCCGCATCTATGGAATCGAGGGTGTATTTATTGCAGAGCTCATGGGCTTTGGCAATGACTTCAATATCATCTATAAGCATATTCGGGCCAAAGGCACCGGAAGTTTCGTATTGAGGCCCCCCAAAATCCGGATTGATATCGAATTTCCCTCCTTCACAAATTGGTTTGCATTGTATAGGACAGGCATAGCAGGTGTATTGGCCAGAAAAAACCGTCTCTTTCAACTTTTCGAACGTGACCTCCTCCACCTTATCGAAGGAACCGCCGTGGAAGTTATATGTCGGTAGAACACCGTCTGCATCCATGTCTTCCATATCCCAGGCTAATGTGCCGCCGTATTTCAGGATTTCACACACAGGGTGATCTTTCATATTTTTGATAAAATAAGCTCCTAATTCCCTGATTTTCTCCTTATCATGGAGTTCCGGATTGTTTTTTCCTCTGGCAGCAATGGCTTTGATGTTTTTAGACCCCAAAACTGCCCCCATGCCCGAACGGCCAAAGGTATGCCGGAGATCATGAACCACGCATGCATAACGGACCTGATTCTCACCTCCCTGCCCTATGGTGAGGGTCATGATCTTTTCATCATTTAATTCTTCACGGATCGTTTTTTGTGCAAAGCCAGAATCATTTCCCCATAGATTAGAAGCATCTTTGAATTCCACAGCATTATCTGAAATCCAGAGGTATACAGGATGAGGAGCTTTGCCTTTGATCACGACCGCATCAAAGCCCGCTTTTTTGAGTTCGACAGAAAAGAATCCCCCGGCTTCTGCTTCTCCAAATCCCTCGCTGAGAGGCGACTTTGCCGCAATCGTTAATCGATTGGCTCCGGCTAAAGGAGCACCTGTTAAAACAGATGTCGTCAACACCAAAACATTATCCGGGCCGAGAGGATCGACTCCTTTTTCCATTTCGGTCAGGAGAAAATAGGAAGCCATGGCGCTCCCCCCCATAAAGGTTCTGAAAAAATAATCTCCCTTTTCTTCGACCGAGGATGAAAGATCATTCAGGTTTATCTTTAGAATTTTTCCTACATATCCAGGAGCCATCATGAACCTCCATACCTGAATTATTCATAATAAATGCTGATGCCTTCATTTCAATTTTTTCAAAATAAAACAAATTTACATCTATAAAAATATGCATCAGCACTTATTACCCAAAGGGCGAGCCGATCTCACCACATCGGCATCGTTGTAGCCCAATCGCAGTATACAGATACAGCTCATGAGCAACTGCCTTGCCGCTGCAGCAATCTCAACTCGTGAATAATCCAGGCCATTATGAATTATTCATAATAAATGCCTATCTGTTCAGAATCTCTTTTAGCGCAGATAAAACACGATCGACATTTTCTTCCCGGGCAGTGTGCCCCATCAACCCGATGCGCCATATTTTTCCCGCAAGAGGTCCTAATCCGGGGCCTATTTCTATTTTGTATTCCTGCCGCAGTCTACTCCTCACTTCGGCATCATCTGCCCCTTCAGGAATGATGATCGAATTAAGCATGGGGAGCCGGTATTCGGGCGCCACAAGCATCTGAATCCCTAGGCTTTCTAAGCCTCCAACAAGTTTTTCGTGGTTCTCGAGGTGCCGCTGAAACACTTCTGTTAAGCCTTCCTCAGTTATCAAAAACAAGGATTGGTACAGCGCATACAGCATATTAATCGGAGCCGTATGATGGTAGACTCTCGTTTGTCCTTCCCAATATTTTGTCAGCATACTCACATCCAGATACCAGTTCGGGACTTTACTCTGGCGGTTCAGAATAATGCTCAATGCTCTATCAGAAAACGACACCGGAGCCAAACCCGGGGGGCAGGAGAGGCACTTTTGTGTGCCACTGTATAAGGCATCTATGCCCCACAAATCGGTTGCTACCTCGATTCCACCAAGACTGGTCACAGTGTCAACCATGTAAATCGTATCCGTTCCCTTAATAAGCTCACCAATTTCCTCGACAGGATTTCTCACTCCCGTTGACGTCTCCGCATGAACGACTGCGACAATCTTATAATTTTTCGATCTCAATTTGTCTTCCACTTTTTCTGGAACCACAGGGTTACCCCACTCGAACTCCAAAGAATCCACATCAGCCCCCAATCGCGTCGCCACATCCTGCATACGTTGTCCAAAAACACCATTGATCAAGATCAATACCGGATCATTTTTTTCTACCAGGTTCACAAAACAGGTTTCCATCCCTGCAGATCCCGTGCCAGAAACTGGGATGGTCATCTTATTCTGGGTTTGCATAACAATCTGGAGAAGCCTTTTGATCTCGTCCATGATAATGATGAAATAAGGATCCATATGACCAAGAGTTTTTCGGCTTAATGCTTCATAAACGGTTTCATGAATACAGGAAGGACCAGGCCCCATCAATAAAATTTCTTCAACGTCGTCGAGCACATTTTTTTTCATTTTCAGATTCCTCCTCTAATCGGGATTTTGATGATATCAACTTTTTTTTCCTCCGTAAAGGAATTTATCAATCAGAGACGAAAATTTTTGCAAATTTGATCCTTTTTCATTAGAATGTAGACTACAAATTAGAATTCACTTTATTTCTGAACAATCAGTGTTACTCAAATAAATTCTAAAGCACTGACAGGAGAATTCACATGACGGAAGTAACAGAAAACGGGATGTTCTCTTCTGACTTTCTGGCAGAGATAAGACAAAAATTTTTGTACGTCGATTGGGACCCTTATTCTGGGCAGCGAGTTTACCTCGAAGCATCCGGAGGATCATTAAGGCTTCGGACCGTTTTGGAGACTTTGGCTAAAGAAGCCGCCATTCCAGACGAACTGTTTCGGTTCAATCCAGCCTCTGACTATATAACCAAATGGATTGACAAAGGAATCGAGGATGTCAAGATTTTCCTCGGTGCAAAATCCGGTGAAATCATCCCGGCCCACAGCGCAACTCAGACAATGTTCCGTGCGATAAACACGATTACTGCAAATATTCCGGGCACAAACATTGTCACAACTGAACTCGAACACCCATCCGTGTTAGGGGCTACCAATTATTTCACCAAAAGCACGGGAAAGGAGTGGCGGGTCGCCAAGATTTCCAAGGAAACAAGTTCTGTTCCGGTAAAAGCGATTCTGGAAATTGTGGATAAAGAAACATGTCTCCTTGCTTTTCAGCACGGATCTAACCAAACCGGCGCAATAAATGATGTCAAGACTATCATACAGGAAGCAAGAAAAATCAAACCGGACCTTTATGTTCTGGTCGATGCTGTGCAGTACGCTCCCCACGGTCAGATCGATGTTGAGGATTATGGTGCCGATGTTTATTCTTTTGGTCCCTATAAAGCCTACTGCGTCAAAGGGATCGGTTTCGCCCACATATCAGATAGGCTCGCCAAGCTCCCGCATGAGAATTTACTCGGAAAACCCGTAACAAATTGGGTTCTCGGCTCTCCGGCTCACATGATGTATGCCTGCTGGTCGGCAACAGTTGACTATCTGTGCTGGGTAGGCAGCCGCTTCACACATTCCCAAGATCGGCGCAATCAAATGATCGCCGCAAAAGATGCCATTCATGCCCACATGAAAGCGCTTCTCCATCGAGCCATGCACGGGTCCGAAAAAGTTGAGGGGCTTCTGGGACAAGAACATGTCACCGTATGTGGGATGCCAAAAGGCCTCGAAGATCGCCTGTGTATCTTTCTATTCCGTCTGGGAAGAATGGATTCTTCGACAGCGATTTCAAGATACAACAAGGAACATGGTATCCGATTGGCTGCGAGGATCAGGGATGCCTATTCTTCGGTTCCGCTCGATGCTCTGGGATGGCCGGATGCTGTCCGCTTATCGGCTTGTCATTACAACACACCCGAAGAAATCGACCTGTTCCTGAAGGCAACTAAAGCACTGGCGGATTAGAATTACTATTCAACAAGATCCGGTATTTTCAAGATTGCTTGAATAGGATCGATCAATAAACTCACCACCAGATTCGCCTGGTGATGAGCAGCTATTCCTACCCGGGGCGCCATCAGGCCTTGTCCGGGACCGGCAGATTTCTTCATATCTCCGATGATAAAGATCTTTTCGCCTATTCTACGGGTCTGAATACTATTGCTATCACCATACCCGGCAAGTCCTGACGCTCCTATTACATAAACCTCAGGCATACATTCTGCAACGGTCTCTAATATCATGGTCTTTTCCTCAACGCGATCAAAACATTCCACAATAATATCGGCAGTTTTGAAGATTTTGGGAATATTGTGAGCGTTGAGAACGACATTATGGGCAATAACCTTGACGTAGGGATTCATGTTGGCCAGGTTTTTTTCCATGGCCTCTGTTTTTGACAAACCGATTTGATCAACAGAGTATTGTTGCCGATTCAGATTACTCGGTTCTACAACATCATGGTCAGCAATAATCAATGTTCCTAGGCCCATTCTGGTCAGGGCGATCGAAACCGAAGAACCAAGCCCGCCCAGACCTGCGACTCCGACCGTGGCCGTTTTCATGCGCTCATGTACGCCAGGCGAGTGCCGGGCAATCATCAGAGCTTCCAATTCCTCACTTTTTGGGATCTCTCCTTTCTTGATCAAAGCAACTTGATCCCCTTCTTTTAAAATAGAATCTTCTTCACAGGGATACCCGTTGACAATGATCACATCTGCCCCGGGTTTTTTTTCGTCTCGGAGTTTTCCCGCAGTCATATTCTCAGGAAAAGACTGGATTCGCTCATTGACAAAAATTTTCATTATCATTCTTAATTTCCTACGATAATAATTCTGGATTATTCATAAAAGCTGAAATTTATTCTTTTTTAATATTATTCCGGGCTTCTTCACCCATACGTAAATATTCCTTGGATTTTGTGTAATCCCCTATTCTATTGTACAGGTCAGCCAGCAGGTAATAGCCAAGAGGGAGCTGATCATCTTCAGGTTTCAACTCGATCCCCTTTTGCACCATGGCGATCGCCTCTTCAAATTTCTCTCCCCGATTGAGATAAATCCGTGCTTTGTAAAAATAGCTTAGGGGAAATTCCGGATTGCTCTCTATGGTCTTATCCAGGTATTCCAATTCTTTTTCCGTATCTTTGCTGATTCTAAACAAACGGGAAAGGTTGTAACTGGCTCTGAAATTATGAGGGATATTCTCCAGCTCCACGAGATACTCTGACATGGCCCCGGACGGATCACCTCGGGCTTCCTGAAGCTGGGCAAAATTGTAATGCAGGTCTCTCAACTTAGTATTAAGCCCAACTGCTTTATTAAGATAGCTCTCGGCTTTATCCAGATCATTTTGAATGACATAAATTCCTCCAAGAGCATTATAAGCCGAGGCTGATGAAGGATTGAGTTCAACACATTTATCGAAATACTTCACAGCCTCATTATATTCCTTTTTTGAATTCTTGATTCTTCCCAGATTTAAATAAATTTGAGAATCCGGCGGGAGTAGTTCTAGTCTATTTAAGATAAATTCCTCCGCCTCATCTAATTTTCCCATCAGTATATAAGTATTGGAGATATTGATCACAGTAATATTATTATCTGGCTTCATTTCCAGAATTTTCTGGAACGTATTAATGGCTTCTTCTAACATCCATTCCCTTTTATACAGAATCCCTAGGGCAGAATAGGCATCGATCACATCCGGATCCTCATCGATGATTTCCAGCATCATTTTGGCAGCCTGCTCAAACTCTCCCTCAAGTCCAAGTTCTCTTGCTTCAGACAACCGGTTGAAAATGATTATCTTTTCCTTGGGGTCGCCCAACCGCCTTCCCTCAAGCGATGAGGAGGCTGTATACGAGCCAATATATCCAAGAGCTGCTAGCTTTTGCCGGCTTTCTTCATCCATATGGCTGTAATCCAATTTATAGGAATTTTTTCCGGTCTCAACAATAAACTCATTGATAAGATTCATAAACCTACGGGCTTCCTCAGGTTGGGAATCGACGATATTATTCAATTCTTCCGGATCATTTGAAAGATCATAAAGTTCAAGTTTGGGCGCAACGATCAGTTTGAACCTCTCGTTTTGATAACTCTTCAATTCACTCCATCCGAAATGGAATCGTGGATAATAGGTCTCCGAGTAAGAAAAGTCCTCATCTTTGCCTACAGAAAAAAACTGTGGAAGCAGGCTTTTGCCTTGCACCTGAATAGGAATGGGAACTTGGGCTAGTTCGAGTATAGTAGGCATTATGTCGACCAGTGATACGACTGATGAACGGCTGAGACCATAGATATGTTCAAATGGCGTAACAAAAATGAGAGGGACATGAATGCCAGCCTGATAGATGAAAAAACCATGGCCGCTTTCTCTATGTTCCCCTAGACTTTCCCCATGATCAGAAGTGAAAACGAGAATAGTGTTATTTACCAGTCCGTTTTCTTCAAGATAATCCCATAATCTGGCTATCTGAGAGTCTGTATAGGCGATTTCTCCGATATAGGGACGATTGGGATACATTTCAGAATAGGGAGATGGAGGTTCATAAGGTGTGTGAGGATCATACAGATGAATCCAGGTGAAAAACTTCTGCTGTTTATGCTCCTCTAACCAAGGAATAACTTGATCCATAACTTCATCCCCAGGACGTTGCACATTTCCTAAAGAAATGGTTTTGTACTTGCTCAAATCGAAATTATCAAAATAATAATCAAAACCTTGGTCCAATCCCCATTTTGAATCCAGCACATAAGCCGCAACAAAAGCGGAAGTCTGGTATCCGTTTTGCTTCATAAGTTCTGTCAGGGTAGTCATCTCCTGCGGTACTAAAAAACCTCCATTATCCCGAACCCCATGAAATGTGGGATAAGTGCCAGTCAAGAGCGAAGTGTGGGAAGGCAGGGTCAGCGGCGTCTGGGCAAAACATTTTTCGAATTTCACTCCCCGTGAGGCAAACATGTCCATGGTAGGTGTTTTCACGTCAGAAAATCCGTAACATCCAATCCGGTCGGCCCGCAGTGTGTCAACGCTGATGATGATATAATTAAAATTTTCAGCCCCTTTAAGTCGGGATAATGGGCCTTTTGGAATAAATAGAAAACAAACAAGAGCCACCAGCAAGATTAGCACGGGGAGGGTAAAATAGAGAATTTTCTTTTGCGGAACTCTCATATCAAAATGGTATCACAAATCGCGATAAATCGCTGCAACGGTTACGTTGGCTAGCTCGATCACTCTATGGGAAATAACTTTCATCTTTATTTCGCCGTTCCAACCGCGTGATTCCAACATCTCGGTCAGACCAACTCTTATTTCCTCCTCACAGTCTTCCTGACTGAATTCCCCTTTAGACTCGATGAACAATCCTCCCTGTTCTGTTTGGACCCATCCTAGACCAGCTGAAATGATCGCATTTGGCTTTTTACAACCGAAGCTGGCAATAACAACATGCAGAATATCCCCAATCTCATTTGACAAATGAGCTTTTCCGACTTCTTCGACAATAGAATTTTTAGGGATGACCGAGCTTAACGGAATCAGGTTAAAGTTATGTATACCTGCTTCGAGCAGAGCCTTATCAAAGGCACTGAGCAAAGTCTTCCCTTCTCCCTGTCCCCAGACAATATCTATTTTCATGATAGCTTACTCCATATTTCTCAAGCTTAAACAAAGAAAAAGTTTAATCATTTTGAAGCCTTACTGCAACCCATTTTTATTTATTCATAACGCTCTATTTCGATTGGAATTTGACATCATCTTCGCTTCTGTGAGATGTTGGAAAAAATGAATAAGAAGAAACTGTACTTATCCATATCTATTATTTTTATCATCTCTTTATGTCATGGAAGGTTCCAAGAGGACATGCCGGACCTCAGCAACGTCAAGATCATAACGACTCACGTGGCCGGCAATATCTACGTGCTCGAGGCGACAGGAGATGTGGCTGGCAACATCGCGGTTTCTGCAGGGCCGGATGGGATCCTTATGGTCGACACGCAATTCGCTCCCCTTTCCGATTTAATCCGAGCCGAATTAAAAAAAATCACTAAAGGAAAGATCAAGTTCATAATAAACACGCACCATCATGCAGACCATACCCACGGCAACATGGCTCTCGGAAAATCTTCAATCATTATTTCCCATGCCAATGCGCAAAAACGGTTATTGCATATGCCTAGTGAAGCTCAGCCAACAATAACATTTGACAAACGGATATCCATCTTTTTCAACAGGGAAAAGATTAATCTCGTCCACTACCCACATGGCCATACTGACAATGATGTTGTTGTGTTCTTTACTAATTCTAACGTTATCCACATGGGTGACCTCTGGAACTCCGGAATTTCCAGTTTTCCTACAGTCGATCTCGAGGCTGGCGGAAGTATTATGGGCATGTTGGAGAACATAAAGGAGCTGATCCGCATAATCCCGAAAGATGCAAAGATAATCCCCGGACACTATGAGCTTTCAGACCTTGACGACCTCAAATCCACCCGGGATATGCTACAGGAAACGATTGGCTTGGTAATGAAAAAAAAGTCTGATGGAAAAAGCCTTGAGGAAATCAAAAAAGAAGGATTTCCTCCTCGATATGATTCCTGGGGAACCGCTTACACAAATGCCGAGACATGGATTGAAAATATTTACCAGGGGTTGGATAAAGACCTACCGGCAGACATCATAAAAATTCAAAATACAGCAAAACGAATCTATAAAAATAAAAAGGAATTTTGGGAGGCGGAATTCAATGGCGGCCATGTTATGGTCTACATTCCAGCAGGAGAATTTCCCATGGGCTCGGAAGAAGGATTGTCGAACGAAAGACCTGTTCACAAAGTTTTTCTAGAAGATTACTGGATGGGGAAATTTCCTGTAACAGTCGGACAGTTCAGAAAATTTGTAGAAGAAACCGGATATGTGACCGACGCAGAAAATGGGAATGGGTCTTGGCAATTCTGGGAAGGAGAGTGGGTAGTCAGACTGGACGGGAACTGGAAAAACACCTATTTCGAGCAGGGGGACGATCATCCCGTTGTCAGCGTGAGCTGGAACGATGCTGTGGCCTATTGCCATTGGCTTTCAAAAAAGACGGGATTGGATTTCAAATTACTAACAGCCGCTCAATGGGAAAAAGGAGCTCGCGGCACAGACAAACGGAAATTTCCCTGGGGGAATGAAAAACCAAAAGGCACCAATGCCAACTATGCGGATATCAATTACTGGAACAAATACAAAGATGCTCGACAACCGGACAAAAATATAAATGACGGTTATACAGAGACTTCACCGGTAGGTTCATATCCAAAGGGTTCATCACCTTATGGCCTGCTGGATATGGCTGGGAATGTGTGGGAATGGTGCCATGATGTCTTCCAAACCGATTATTACAACATTTCCCCTTATAAAAATCCATTAGGACCTCCAAACACCGGCAAACCGGATCAGGAACGCGTTAATCGTGGAGGAGGGAGCTGGACGGATAGATCCGGCTTCATTACGCCGGAAGGAGGTCATAATCTGCGTTCTGCCGCTCGGACCGGGGACGGACAGAACAGCAGCGACGATCATATGGGATTCCGGATCTGTATGGATTATATCAAGCGCTAAAACGTCTTCCCGTTCATCCCTGTAAATTCTTTAAAGGCATCCAATACATCTTTGATAGCTTTTTTTGAACTGTTGTGAATTTTTTCCTTTTTATAGCCTTTGACTCCGTTGTAGCGTAATTTGACTGTCTTGGCATTGCTGATCTTTTCCATCAAGTCAAATTCCTCCTGATTTGCTGCCACATCATAAACTTCGCAAATTCCCCTACTGGCAGTGTTTGGATTTCCACCAACAGGGTTTTCACCCATCTCGACTGTCTGAATTGTATTTCGCGGAGTAAGGATATATTCTTCATCATCGACAGTAAATATGTACTCTTTAATGAACAAATTGTCCGGCCCTTGATACAAGATAACCATACGTAAAAAGCATTGGTTATCTTCAATCCTTTTTCCGATATACGGGTAGATTTTTGTATTGCTTCCGCTACCTTTTTTATGCTTGTACCATATGATACCGTTTTTTTTGTCTATTTGGGATTTCAAATTATATTTCTTTTCAAAATCTGATGAAAAAAGTGATAAAGATAAAAATAACACAAAAAACATCAGGGCTATAAACCCAATTTTACTCTTAAGAATTTGTTTGATATATAGATACAAACGTTTCACTCCCTAGTAACAATTTATCAAAAACAGAAAAAAAAGGGGGATTTAATCCCCCTTTTTTATCTACTGGAACTTTAAATTAGAAAAAGTAAAAAAATTAGAATATAAGCCGAACTCCTAATCTAAAGCGCCTGGGAGAAACAATATCCTGCGGATCCTGAAAGGGCCTTTCGGCCTCGGACCAGTCACTGGTAACAACGTTGGTAATGGTGCCAGAGTTAAACACGTTGGCGATATCCACCATTGGACTTAATCTTACACTGCCGAGATTAAAGATCTTCTCCAATCTCAGGTCCAAAAGAAAAATATCAGGAAGTCGGTATTCACCTGTCTCGGTTGTTTTGAGCCACACGGTGTCACCCCTATCCCTGACATCTGTCCTTGCATTTCGCGCATATGGCATGCCACTGGAAAAGACAAAATTTGCACCTAAACTAACATCCCCTGGCATCAACCATGATCCCTGTATTTTTACCATATGAGTGGCATCATATGTCAGGCGACCGTCTATATTGGTCTGTAAATTACGGTCGAAGGAGAAGGCTCCTGAATTAGCAAAAGAGTTATCTCCATCAGAGTCGTGTTCGTTAGAGGAAGTACCCCAGGCTTTGCCGTAAAGATATGAAGCCTGCATCTGCCACCTGTTTGAAAAGCGCTTATTAAAGACCAATTCGATGCCACTGTATTTGGCGTATGGGGTGTAGCCTACCAAGCCGTTGAAATCACCTTGTATGGGATTATAGATTCGATAAACATGTTCGTCTGTGTCACTTGTAACTTCCCATACATCAAAGGTTTCACCAGTAGGATTTGATCCTTCATTATCGGTCCACTTATTAGACTCAAACTCTCCATTTGTTAAAACCATATCCAGGAGGTCGTGATTAGTGCGATAAATGTAGTTAACCGCTACAGATAGATCTGCATTGAGAGCTCTTTCAACTCCAACTGTAAACTGATTCACATAGGGGAAGCTAATATCTTTACTCATCTCAAACTTATGGGGATTCCACACATCGACAAAATCGAGTACGTATTCATCTTCGGGAAACGGATAACCTTCAAAATGTTCTCCGCTCTCTTCAAATTCCTCTTCTGACCACATATTCATAACCGAACCTATTACATACTCATATGCGCTTTCTCTTTCACCCATCCAGCTGTAAATAAAATTAATGAATGGATGATAATATTTTCCATAGTGAAATTTCAGAGCGGTTGAATTGTCGCCAAAAACATCATAGGTTATGCCGAGTCGTGGAGCGATCCCTAATTTGGGTTCAAAGACATTTCCCCTGTCCAGCGGATCTCCTTCCAGCTCACCTCTCCAAATGTTGAAGCGAATACCCGGATTAATAACCAGTTTTTCACCGATGGACCAGGAATCTTGGACATAAGCGGCCAAGCGCTTGTTTATTGGACGAACATCATATTCTGTCAAAACAGTTTTGGCGTAGGGCTCGCCATCGTAATCATAATAATTAGCCCAATTTCCATCCTCATCCTTGCCGGCTGGACGGGCATAAGTCCTGCTGGGAGAGCGTTCCCACTCTACACCGAATTTAAAGTCATGGGAACCTCCTAAAAAATTTTCGGCATGGTGGCTCACAGATAAATTAGCCTGATTTCGGTTACGGTAGGCATCCCAGGGTCCCCAAAAATTTCCTGTTTGATAATCTATGACTTCATCTATATGCAGCGGATTTTCAGACTCTACTGTAGGGATATCTTTGATCAGCCAGTCAAAGCCGCTGAATTTAGCTTCCAAAAAAGTACGATCTGAAAAGATATGCAGCCAACTGAGATTATATGTTTTCTGGTCACGGCTTTCTCCACTGGCTGCCTCGGGGGACATCCAGGGACCCAGATCACGGTTTGTACTTTCAGAATTCAGATACTGGAAGTAACCAGAAAAGCGGTCCTTTGGACTTATTTGCCAAGTAAGTTTTCCAAAAAGCTTGATCCTGTTTCCAGTCCTATCCTCCTCCAGATCTTCGATATCTCCTCGACTCCTTGCGTATTCTAATGCGGAGTAAAACCATAATTTGTCTTTTACGATGGGACCGCCCAGGCTGAAATGGGCCTGATATGAATCTCTGAAAGTTGTCAGCAGATCCGGGTCATCGGAATTATCACTGACCCAGTTTCCCAAACCACCGTAAAGGTCAACAACACCGTGGAAATTATTTCCGCCGGATTTGGTTATAGTGTTCATAATGAGCCCATTAAATCCGTCGTATTCGGCCGGAGATCCTAATCCCATGACATTGACCTCTTCGACAGTGTTGAAATCCAGATCTGTATCAAGAACACCACCTTCAGGATTATTCACTCCAACACCATCAACCTGGAACATTACTCCGTTATTATTTCCTCCAAATGCGACTGCCCGTTCAGTGGATTCGGTTCCAATGGTTCCGGGAACGAGCGTAATTAGACTTCCGACATCTCTCCCAACTGGAAGACTATTGATGAACTCTTTTGACATGTTCGTTACAGATGTTTGTGAATCTTTAACATCGATAAGAGGAGCTACTCCAAGGACCTCGATAGATTCGCTGAGCGTGCCTATTGTAAGAACAAAGTCTACGGTCAGCGTCATTCCTACCGAAAGGCGGACACCTTCTTTCTTTTGTGGATTGAATCCATCTAGCTTGGCTTCAATTTCGTAAATTCCAGGAAGAAGAGCGACGAACCGGAATTTGCCAGTTATGCTGGTGAAAACACCTTGAGTGCCTCCTATAAGAGAAGGAGACGAAATTGAGACCGTTACACCGGGAAGGCCTTCTCCCTCTGGAGTTACTACTTTCCCTTCAATCGCACCATTTTCTTGGGACTGAGAGAACGTCAGCGAACAGAGAATCGCCAAAAGATAAAATAAGACTAAAAACATTTTTACAAATTTTTTCATTTTAACTCCTTAAATTTAGTTTTCTTAGATGTATATTAATCCCTCAATGTGAACAAAGTAACAAAAATTTTTGCTTCAACATCCTATACGTTAAGCAATTTAGCTAATATAAGAGTAAAAGTCAAGATATTTGGGAAAAAAGTTGCAAATATCACTTCAAACTCTCTATTATTTTTTCGGCAATAGGCGCATTCTTGTTTTTTGGATCCAACTTGATAAACTTCTGAAGATGCTCTTTTGCTCTTTCAGATTCCCCCTGGCCGATAGAGATGATTCCGAGATGATAATAGGCATCAGCATACTCTTCATCCAGTGAGAGTAAGTTTTCGAACACAGTTTTAGCTTCCGTGCTTTTTCCAAGATTTATCAACACCACACCAAAGTTATAATGGGTTGTGATATCTTGATCACCCAATTCAACAGATTTTTGATAAAATTCTCTGGCTTTTTCGTAGTTCTGCTGCCTCGCATGGATCTTGGCAGTCCTAGCATAAGGAAGTACAAAATCAGGCTTGAGTTCAATGGTTTTCTGATAATCTAAAATGGCTTCTTCTGCGTTGCTATTTTTTTCTTGAGCTAGCCCTCTGTAAAAATAGGGCAAGGGATTGGCTTGATCTTCTGATATCAGTTCTGAAAATTTCCTGACAGCATCTTCATATATGCCTTTTTCTAACAGGGCCATCGCTTCTTTTGCCTTTTTCACAGATTCAGGAACCCGGCTGATCGAGTTTTCAAGAATCCTAAGCTCAAAATCAGTCTGAATTGTATCGCCAAGTCTCACTCGTATTGTTTTTGATGTGGGCAGAAATCCTTCTTTTTCAATAGTGAATTTGTAATACCCAGGCGTTAGGCCTCCTTTATAATAATTTCCTTTTTTATCCGATCGAAGCTCATATTTCATTGCGTCATTTTTTGAGTTCACCAAGATTATTTTGACTTTGGCTATAGCTTTACCTGTCTTGGCATCCTTTACGAATCCTTTTACGGCACCAGTAGTGCCGCTTTGGGATCCTATAAAAAAAACACATAAGTAACAAACAAGAAAAATGAACAAAATCAAATGGGTAAACTTGTTGTGTACTCTCATTGAGTTACTCCTGATCGAAGTTTTTCTTCTTTCTTGATTGCAGATTCATTTTGTATTTTTTTGGCCCTGTCAAAATACACTTTGGCTTTTTCTCTCTCTCCCAATGAGAGAAAAATGGCCCCGAGAACTTGATTGATTTTGACAGTATCTCCATAGTTCCTAAGCTGCTCAAAGTATTCTGCGGCTTTTTCCAATTGTTTGAGTTCTAAGGAAGAATTGCCAAGGAGAAGGAGGACAGAATAGTCTTTTGTGACATTTTCTCCTCCGAGAAGTTCAACAACTTTTTCGTAATCCTTGTTTCGATAATATGCACGCGAGATGACAGGAAGCGTTTTTGCATTCCATAACTCTTGTGGCAGTTTATTAAAGTATTCAATGGCAGTTTCCAGATCATCAATATTCAAGTACTGCCGAGCCAATTCAAATATATAGGAATTCCCGGATGAAGGCGTATCAGACCACTCAAACCATCTCGGTTTTTCTATAATCAAGGGAAGAACAGCTATGATTTTTTTATAAATTTCAGTACTCTCGTGTTTAACTATCAAATGGTAGTGGCTTGACCTCAAATCTGCCAAAGGATGTTTAAAAACATAGTAGCTGCCTTGTTTCTCGATATCTGTTATCTCGACAACATCACTTTCATCGTCAAACCGGACGAGTTGGACATCGGGTTTCTTCTCCGTCAATACTATTCCCACTATTGAATCGGTTTTATTGAATCCTAATCTCGGATCAGAAAATATTTTATGCCGGTCGGTACAAAAAGGCATATAATTGTCAGAATGGATTTTTTCCGCTTTATAACCCACCAAAACAGGAACAGTTTGATCTGAAATATTAACCTTCTCCTTATGGCTAAAAAATTCTTCCTTGGTCTTATTTAAAAATACTATGCTGACATTAAAATCCCCCTCTATGATCGGCACAAAATCTCTGAATATGGCCTTATTATCTTCAATATTTTTTTGCTCATGGTCTGTGAGTCGAAATTCAATTTTTCTTTCTTTCTGATATATAGTCCTTCCATCAAGATCTGCTATTCTTAAGGTAACCTGCAAATTTGCTGTATGCAGGTTATCCGCAACCTTTATTGTGTGAATAACATCAGGCATTATGGCGTAATTCAAGAATTTATTCCCTCTATTCTCACTTATGGATATTTGTCCGGATCCTCCAACTTCATTTACCGAATATGATACATCTACAATCCCTTCGACGGATCCAAAATTTCGAAGATAGTTATTTGCCGCTTCTTTTTCAGGTAAAGAAAATATTTGTGCAAAAACGAAGTTCGACGAGGTGGCTGATGCCGGAAAATTGGGACTGCCCTCTCCCGGGATAACTGACAAAGTGGCTTGGGCAAGTTCAGAGTAACTTCCACTGATCTCTCTATAAGCGCTAAGTCGAGAAATTTTACCGGAATTATAACTTGGGGAAAGGATATCTATAGCCGAATGAATTCCTGGATAAAACAACTCATAGTCCCCAACATCTCTTCTTTTATAGAATAGCAGATTCATAACCGGCGGCAGCCCCGGTCTTTCCTCAGAATGATATGTCCATAATTCGCACTCTACCATCTGTTCGGCCCCGACATAGTTGCTCCTCTCGAACGGCTTACCCAAAATCATGTATATTCTCCCTCGATCGGATCTAATTCCGCGCAAACGGTTTTTCACGTAGCTGAGCCGTTTATAGTAATCTAATTTATACTCATTTTGAGGCGTTTTGAGCTCAGGATCTCTAGCTCTCCAGAACGAGTTAATAAACCTCATCCTGTCTTCTTCTGTCTTCAAGCTTTTAAATACTTTTTCTTCTGCTTTAGTGATGATTGGCTCTACATCTTCCAGCCATTGCTGCCAAGACTCTGCTTCTTGACTAAAGACAGAAGCAAAGCTTAAAAAAGATAGGGCGAGGATAAAAAGAGGGTATCTCAACAATTCTGAACCAGAAAATTTACTCCAGGAGCGGGCGCTTCTCATCTTTAATCACATTGAGAACGACATGAGTGACAACTCTTTCGATGTGCGGCACCGTTAGTTTTGTCTTTAAAAAATTGTCCAGCTCTTTACGCTCCTTAAAATAGCAGATGAGGATTGCCTCCCACTCTCCTGTAATATCGAATATCAACTTGACCGGAGGCAAATCCTTTAATGCCTTATAAACACTTTTCAGCTTTCCATGAGCAATACGTAAAGCCACGATAGCAACGAGGTCAAAACCAAGCATGACTTCGTCCACATCAGGGATGTAGCCCTTCAAAAGACCGGACTTTTCCATTTTTTTAACGTTGTTATAAACAGCTGTTGTTGACGTCTCAACTTCCTTTGCCACGCTTCGAAAGCTTTTTCTGGCATTCTCAGTAAGAGAGATTAATATCTTTCGTTCTAATTCGCTTATCATTTTCACCTCTTTTTTTAAAATTACAAGAAAATCAATAAAATGTAAAGTTTAAAAGGTATTTTCCTGAATACTATTCTCCAAATATACTTAAATAATCACATCTTTAAACTAATTATACCATAAAGACCTAACCTGTATTATTTATCGAACCAATAATCTGGGAGTATAACTGCTTTTCTCTTTAACACTTTTCCGTCAGCCATCAACGCTATTGTATATTCACCTGGTTTGACACGATAATACGCATACAGCCGGTCTGTTAAGCCCGGAGGCTGATGGACTCTTGTCTGTAATGATCGGCCCCATTTGTCCACCTCTTCATCAGGATCGCCATACCATTCCACAGTGTCGTAGTAATCGAAGAATTCCTCGTCTTCCTCCATGAATTTTTGCCATCTTTCCCAACGGGCAATTTCCTTTTGAGTCCTCTCTCTCCGCCAGGTCATCCCCCACTCTACTCTGTTCAGGCTTTGTGTATTCGATCCAGAAAATTCATTGATGATCCGTTTTTTATCATAAACAACAAACTTCACATCCCCTTTTATTGGCTGTTTCAGGTAATAGTTAATCACTACAGAATGGGACTCGTTTTCGCCGGCAAAGTTTTGGGCGCTTGTGGCTTTCTGGCTGGGCATGATCCACTGCACCTTCGGTTCAATGGCGAACATGTAGACATCTTTCAATAAAACATCCGGAGTTAATTCCTGCAAGGGAGAGATGCCAGTGATGAAAAATCCCCTGCCGTGTGTTCCCACAACAAGATCATTCTCCCTTGGATGGATCACAAGATCATGCACTGGGATGGTTGGCATATTATTTTTCATCTTAGTCCAGTTTTGCCCCCCATCTATGGTGACATACACAGCCTTATCCGTTCCGATAAACAGCAAATGTGGATTTTTGTGGTCCTCGCGAATGACATTGACCGATTCCTCGGGCAAATTACTGACAATTGAGGTCCATGTATCTCCAAAATCTAAGGTTTTGTAGACAAAAGGCCTGAAATCATCATTGTGAAATCCTGTATAGGTTAAGTAGGCTGTTCCTGCATCAAAATGGGAAGCGATGATTCTGCTGACCCAATATCCCGGATTTTTTGGAATCCGGTCATCCAACTTCGTCCAAGTTTTCCCCTCATTTCTTGTTAAATGGACATTCCCATCATCCGTTCCGACCCAGATCACACCCTTTTCAACAGGCGATTCATCTATAGTTGTTATCGTGCAATACTGGACAGCACCCACTCCTTTGATCTTTTGAGGATCGTTTGTGGTCAAATCCGGGCTTATTTGCTCCCAGCTTTCCCCCCTATTGGAAGAACGAAGGACCATGTTGGCCCCATGATAAATTACTTCTGGATTGTGAGGGGAAAGCAAAAAAGGAGCGTTCCAATTAAACCTAACGCCAGATTCCCTTTCTATCTGGATATGTTTTCTCTTCCCGGTCTTCTGATCGATCCGGCTTAGTCCGCCGAATTGGGATTCACTGTACAACCAGCGGCTGTTGGTCGGATCGACCTGGTTATAAAATCCGTCTCCTCCTTGGACATGTTCCCAATCTTCGAACCGTATCGGGAAACGGCCCTTTTTTGTGCTGGGCCCCTTCCACGAGCCAAAATCCTGCATGCCGCCGTAGACATTGTATGGATAGTCCATGTCGACTCCGAGGGCATATAGTTGTGCCATGGACAATTCGTCCGGATGATACCAGTTTTTACCGGAATCATAGGTGATGGCCATTCCATAGTCATAGCCCATCAATATATGCCTGGAATCGTGGGGATCGATCCACAACACATGATTGTCTCCTCCGTAGCGAAAGGCTCTCCTCCAGGTTTTCCCTCCATCTGTCGATTCATCTGCCCGAGAACTCAACACAAAAACATGATCCTCATCGTTGGGATCGACAATGATCTGGCCGTAATAATTTGATCTGTTTCCGATGCTTTTCCCTTCCGGGCTGACCAGCCGCCAGGATTCCCCTCTGTCATCGCTGCGGTATATTCCGTGTCCGACTGTGGGTTTGCTCGCCGGTTTCCCTTCGAACAATTCCTTATAGCGTTTTTCATAAGACATGCCTGGTATGTTGGCATTATCTACTGTGGCATAAAGGATTTTCGGATTTTTGGGGTAAATGGCCAGACCGATTTTCCCGAGCATTCCCCCTGGAAGGCCATTGATCAGTTTTTTCCATGTTTTCCCTTCATCGACTGTCTTGTGTATCCCGCTTCCTGGACCTGCTGTTCGAAAGGACCAGGCCCAACGCCTTCTGTCATAACTGGATGCATAAAGGATATCTGGATCGCCGGAATCCATTACAAGATCGGTGGCTCCTATATATCTATCATAAACAACAACCTCCAGTGATTTTTTCCATGTTTTCCCTCCATTTGACGTCTTGTATACACCTCGCTCGGTATTCTCGGAATAAAGATGCCCTTGGGCTGCCACATAAACAATATTTGGATTTTCAGGATGGATCACGACACGGCCAATGTGATGGGATTCTTTTAATCCCATGTATTTCCAGGTCTTTCCTCCATCTGTAGATTTGTACATCCCGTTGCCAAAATATGTGCTATTGCGAAGGTTGGCCTCACCTGTTCCGATCCACACGATGTTTGGATCGGATGGTGCGACTGCGATATCTCCGATGGATGAAATATTTTCATGATCAAAAACAGGAAAAAAGGAATGCCCGTTATTGATCGTCTTCCACACTCCTCCCGGACCAGCTCCGACATAAAATGTATGAGAATCCTGTTTTGCTACAGCAAAGGCCACGACTCTCCCGCCCTGCCGAGTGGGGCCTATCTCCCGGGAATGAAAAAATTTCAAAAACTCCTCAGAGAGCTCCTGACCGAAAACATCCGATAGCAATAGGGAAAAAATCACCATGAGCCCTATGCTTAAGTGTTTTAAAAGTAGCCTCTTTTTCAAAACCATCACGCCTCCTAAATACAAAATATTTCTTTCTTGTAGACTTATCGCAACTGTTTCGGGCTTCAGCTCACCTGATCACATGCCACTTGTGTTCTTGTGGCCGGGCAAGGTATTGCAATCCATCTTTCGTGAAAGCTGTGATCTGTCCGATGCCCAACTCGACACCGTGTTTCCAACCGGGAACAGCAATTCTGGTGTGCGGTTCAAAGGCATAAAGGGTGTTGAAATGCAGCTTATGATTATTCGTCACGATCGACGTGGGATAATAGCCAGTGCCTGATGTCATGCCGGCAACATAGGATTTCCTGTCAAACATATAACCTCCCAGCCAGAAACGCCATATGTACATCGGGGGAGGATGAAATCCCAATTCGGTCTCGATGATCCCCTCCTCCGGAATTATCTTCCTGGATGCTGCGACAATTTCCTTCCCTGTGCGCCTTACCTTGAATTCTTTCCTGAACAGATCCTGGATTCGGTTGACTTTTCGCAACGCCTCTTTCAATGGCTCTGGGACATCGGTCTCGCCTTTTTTCAATACGTAGGCATGCTGGTGAGAATCGGTAATCAGTCCGTACAAATAAAGATCGGTATCACAACTGACAACATCGCCTCGTCGAATGATTACGCTGACTCCATTGTTAGTTCTTCCGTTTCGAAAAAATTCGGGAGGATCATCATATTTGGCCATGTTTTTTTCATTTCTCTGCACATTGATGGTGGGATAGTTTTCCATATCCAGGCCCAGTTCCAGGTATTTATGCAGGACCCACCAGTTCAAATCTTCTGTCGTTGTGACATCAGGAATAACCACTTTATTCGAAAACGCCTCGGCAATAACCTCATTGGCGACTCTTTGCACATGACGGTAAACACTTATCCTTTCTGGGCCGACTGTCTCAAGCCATCTCACTCCCAATGTCCAGGAATCAATGGACCGAGAGGCATACTTTTTCCCCAGGGCCAAGATCATTTTTTCCTTGTTATATTGATCAATGGCGATTGTGTTGGGATCCCGCTCTTTCACTAATTCTGAAATATGTTCATAATCCCGGGGTTCCACATTTTCGATCTTTTTTCCTGTGTCATAAAACATAAGAAATCTAGGAAGTCTTTGCGAGCCTGGAGGAGCATATTTGCTGGGATAGGTCAAACCCTGATGATTCGCAGGTAAAAGAGAAACATAAACCGGACCTTGATTATTATAATAAAGATCGGCTTCATCATCGCGGATGATCCACATATCGATACCCTGTTCCCTCATTACCATCGGAAGCACATGCATTATTTTCCATTTCCACCACTTTTCTGTGAGCTTCACCCTTTCTCGCAGGGGCAAAATATTCTTGCTGTCTTCGATCGCTACAATTTGGGCTTGAATAAAAATCTGACTTGTCAAAATCCCCAATATCAATACAAACAAAAACCATAATAAACCTTTTTTGCTCATCGTTCCTCCTCCTATTTACCTATTTATGCCATCGCCTATTGTTTTTCATTTGATTGGGCGTTCTCGGGAGTTTCTGATCCTGCATGGCCGCGTTATATGCGAAACTCGCGCGGTTGAATCCCTCGTCCCTGATATTTTCTATCATTTCGTAATCGATTTTTTCCTGGGATGACACTAAAAAAGAACTGAGAATTCCGAATGCAACCACCGACAAATATTTTCCATATTTTTTCATTCGTCCTCCTTTTCAATTAGCTTGAATTAAAATTAAATATGTCCGCTCAATAGGAAGGCCTTTATCCAACATATCCGCACCAAATAATGATTTTTGTCCACCTTTTCACGTTTGAGCTTTTCATACTACCACTTTTCTGTCTTGTTTATCTAGGAAAGTTTTACTATTCTATAGAGAATATGTCCAAAATCTCAATGGAGATTCAAGAATGATTAAAACCACCAAAACCGCCCCAAAATTGGACCGCCGTCAGTTTCTGAAGATAAGCACACTGGCGACTGCATCCGGAGCCTTGATGGGAACGAGTGCAAATTGCTTTCCTGTTAAAATCACAGACAAATGCAAACGAATGGACCAAAAAAACACGATTTTTGCGAGGCAGCTCTGGGACTTTGAATTTGTTAAAAGAATCGAAGCATCCATCGATAGATCAAGCATTGAAGCCCTGGAAAAAGTGAAAGGATGGACTCCTCTGGATGAGGCATTGGATGAAGCAGCATGGGCTCTGGACCATAAATTCGCCTCGGAGAGCGAAAACGGCCAGCCCCATTCCCAAGCTTATGAATGGGATGAACCTGTACGAAGAAATAAAGTTGAATTCCAAAATCCCAAAGATGCCAGCAGAAAAATCAAAAAAGCTGCACGCTACCTTGGGGCAGATCTCGTTGGAATTTCCCCCTATGATCCTCTCTGGACTTACTCCCGGCTGATCAAAGAAAACTTCGAATCGGAGCCAGACTCAGATGGAAGGCCAGAATTAGAGCATTTTGTCCCAGAATTTCCGTTTGAGCCAAAATCTGTTGTGGTCATTGCTGTTGAAATGGACTATGAAACAATCGCGCTTTCTCCATCATCCCTCGAAGGGGCAGCCACTGGCCTCGGGTACTCCCGAATGTGCTCTGTGGGATATTCGGTGGCAACTTTCATTCGAGCCCTGGGGTATCGAGCTTTTGCCAACGGGAACGATGTTTCCTTGAGCATTCCTTATGCAATCGCAGCTGGATTAGGTGAACTGGGCCGCCACGGTTTATTGATAACTCCGGAATACGGACCCCGAGTGAGATTGGTGAAGATTTTCACTGAACTGGAGCTCAAACCTGACAAGCCCAAGACTTTTGGAGTATGGGAATTCTGTAAACACTGTAAGCGCTGCGCTGATTCCTGTCCTTCCCAGGCCATTTCAACGGGTGAACCCACATTGGAGGGCAAAACGATTTCCAACAATCCAGGTGTCTTGAAGTGGTATATCAATCCTGAAAAATGCATCCAGTTCTGGAGGGAGAACGGATCAGACTGTGCCAACTGCATAACAGCCTGCCCTTTTAATAAACTTCCGATGTGGCATCATCAGCTTTCGGCAGGAATAGCAGCTCTTCCGGCTGCACCAATACACACGTTAATGGCTAAAATGGATAAATTCTTCGGATTCGGGGATATCAATAACAGACGGGCGAACGCAGCCTTCTGGGACGAGGATTGATACAATGAGTCTTATAACATTTTGTCTAGGAGCCATGGTTGTTTTAATTTTATGGGGAATTACAGGTTGGATCAAAAAGAACCAAATCAAACTTTCCTGGCCTTCCTGGTTGGGAGTCATCCTGACCGCATTTCTTGCATTTTTCACGGTCGCATGGTTACTGAGTTGCATTATAGAGCGAGAATCACAGGCAGCCGGAATGGGACTTTTGATTTTTGGGGCCCTGGCCTTTATCGCTTTCGGGCTGACACGGAAAAAAATCATCAAAGACACCAAATCCCAAGCTAAAGGAAAATAAAAAGAGACTCGACCTCTAAACATGAACCATAAAAATTATAAGATCTTGAACAAAACATCCATCCTGAAAATTATTGTTTGGTTTACAGTTATTATCTCTTTGACCTTCGCCTATATTTATGGATTTATCCGAAAAGACACACAAGTGTTGACACTCCTCCGCAGCATTTTTTCTGAAAAGGTTAAATTCAAAACAAGAGGCAATAATCCCCTGTTACTGGAGATCTATGACCAGGAAACAAGAAAATTTCTGGGATATTGCGCAGTAGAAAAATCTCAGGGATGGGGCGGACCATTGCTTGTAGCTGCCATCATCGATTCGGGAGGCACCCTTAAAAAGGCCATAGTCTTAGATCACAAAGAAACCCCATCCTTTTTCCTTAAGTTACAAAGACACAATTTCTTAGATCAATTTTCTGGGAAAGGGATTTCTGAACCATTCATTATGGAAGAGGATATAGATACGATCACTCAAGCTACCGTCACGTCCAAGGCAGTAACAGATGCCGTGAGAACAGCTTCTCATGCGCTAGGGAAAAAGCTTTTAAATCTCCAAATCAAGGATACGCGAGCGAGGTGGAATTTCGGAATCAATGAACTGATCCTACTTCTTCTGTATTTAGGAGTATTGATCAACATAAAACTAAAATCGAAAATTATGCGTTATATAGTCATGACAACAGCTTTTATCTTTTTGGGCTTCTATCTCAATTCTGCCATCGCCATCGGTAACATCTCCCAGATATTGCTTGGATTTATTCCCTCGATCAAAGAAAATATATTTTGGTGGATTCTCGTAGGGGGAGCATTGCTTATGCCGCTTGTTCTGAAAAAGAATCTCTATTGTTCCTGTGTCTGTCCATTCGGAATTCTCCAGGATTACACAGCAAAACTAAGTGGTATCAACATCGTTATGCACAAAAAGAATGTGAAACTCGCCAAAACTATTGCTTACTTCCTAACCTGGATTGCCTTTATGATTATATTCATCACCTCAAATCCTGCACTGGGAAGTTATGAACCGTTTGCCACGTTCTTTAGACTCGAAGGGATGGGAATTCAGTGGTACATCCTTCCGGCCGTTGTTCTTGGATCCTTTATCTTGACAAGATTTTTTTGCCGATTCTTCTGTCCGGTGGGAGTTATATTGAACATACTGATCAAATCCAGACAGAGTCTGGAAAATATTTTAAAGAGACAATAAAAATGATCAAAATGAAGATCAAAGAGGCCATCGCAATGGCCTTGATTTTGCTTACTTTCGGGCTTATCATGGCATATTTCTACCAAATACTTTTTTAAAACTCCTCCCTATGCTATACTTTCTTCCTTTCAAGAATCGAGGTCAAATTTCATCAATTTATAATGAGGTAAAAACATGAAAAAAGCCATTATTATGGGTGCTGCGGGAAGGGATTTCCACAATTTCAACGTTCATTTTCGAAAAAATGAAGATCTTCGTGTTGTGGCTTTTACAGCCACCCAAATTCCTGATATAGAAGGCAGAAAATATCCTCCTCAACTCGCAGGAAAAATATACCCTGAGGGGATTCCTATTTATCCTGAAGAAGAGCTCGTCTCATTAATCAAGGATAATGAAGTTGACGAAGTTTATTTTTCCTACAGCGACGTCCTGCATGAGTATGTGATGCACAAAGCATCGGAAGTGATGGCAGCAGGGGCATCATTCGTTCTCTTAGGACCGGATGAGACTATGATTAAAAGCAGGCTCCCTGTTGTCTCGGTGTGCGCAGTAAGAACAGGGTGCGGAAAAAGCCAAACCAGTCGAAAAATATCCCTTATACTAAAAAATAATGGCCGAAGAGTCGTCGTCATCCGCCACCCGATGCCGTATGGAAATCTGGCTGACCAGAAGGTCCAGCGTTTTGAAAAATACGAGGACCTTGCCAAACACCATTGCACCATCGAAGAGAGGGAGGAGTATGAACCACACATCAGCAATGGAATCATTGTCTACGCTGGTGTGGATTTCCAGGCCATCTTGGACGAAGCAGAAAAAGAAGCGGACATCATCATATGGGATGGAGGGAACAATGATTTTTCTTTTTATAGGGCTGACCTTGAAATTGTCGTGGTTGATCCTCACAGAGTCGGTCACGAGCTCCTATATCATCCTGGGGAGACAAATTTTAGAAGAGCAGATGTGATCGTCATCAACAAAATAGGAACTGCGGATGAGGAAAAAGTCAATCTTGTGACAGAAAACATTAAAAAATACAATCCGAAAGCACGCGTTGTCCGCGCTAACTCCCCAATCTATGTCTCTGGAGGAGAGGAAATCGCGAATAAAAACGTCTTGGTTGTCGAGGATGGTCCCACCTTAACTCATGGCGAAATGTCTTATGGAGCTGGAATCGTTGCTGCCAACCAATTCGGGGCTGCTACAATCATAGATCCAAGACCTTTTTCAGTCGGAAGCATTGAGGGCACATTCAAAAAATTCAAACATTTGGATAAAGTCCTCCCAGCCATGGGTTACGGAGAACAACAAATAGCTGAGCTAACTGAAACTATCAATCGCAGCGATTGTGATCTTGTTGTCAGCGGTACACCAATCGATCTTAGCCGATTGATCGAATCCAACAAAAAAATTCTTCGTGTCCAATACGATATTGAAGAAATCGGATCGCCAGATTTAGAAGAAATTCTTAAAGATTTTTAATCCAGGTTTTAAACGCGATTGAGGATAAAAAGGGAGGATAAAATGGCTCACAACTTGAAAAACCGAAATTTTCTGAAATTATTGGATTTCACACCAGAAGAAATTCGCTTTTTGCTGAATCTCTCGGCTGATCTCAAAAAAGCAAAATATGCTGGGTCAGAGCAACCAAGATTAATCGGGAAAAACATTGCCCTCATTTTTGAAAAAGCTTCAACCAGGACAAGATGCGCTTTTGAAACAGCGGCCTTCGATCAAGGAGCGAATGTGACATATCTCGGACCGACCGGCTCCCAAATCGGAAAAAAGGAAACCATAAAAGATACGGCTCGCGTGCTGGGAAGAATGTATGATGGCATTGAATATCGAGGTTTTGGGCAGGCGATAGTCGAAGAATTGGCAAAATACTCTGGAGTGCCGGTGTGGAATGGTCTCACAAATGAGTATCATCCAACCCAAGTTCTTGCTGATCTGTTAACAATGATGGAGCATTCTGACAAGCCTCTAAACCAAGTGGCATTCGCTTATTTGGGCGATGCGAGAAACAACATGGGAAATTCGCTGCTAATAGGGGCAGCCAAGATGGGAATGGACTTTCGTTCAATCGCACCAGCATCGATTCAGCCTGATGAAAAACTAGTCGAAGATGCCAAAAGAATTGCGGAAAAAACAGGCGCAAAAATAGTATTAACGGAGGATATCGAACAGGGTGTAAGGAGCTGTGATTTTCTCTGCACCGATGTCTGGGTATCCATGGGAGAGCCAGAAGATGTTTGGAAAAAGAGAATTGAGCTGCTGAAGCCATATCAGGTGAATAAAGAGACCTTGAAAATGACCAACAATCCACAAGTTAAATTCATGCACTGTTTGCCCGCATTCCACAATTGCGAAACATCTATTGGCGAAGACATCTATCAAAAATTTGGACTAGAAGCGATGGAAGTCACTGAGGAAGTTTTTGAATCTGATGCCTCCATTGTTTTTGATGAGGCGGAAAACAGAGTCCATACGATTAAAGCCATTATGGTTGCAACGTTAGCCTAGTTTTAAAAGAGACGCTCCAAGGCTTAACATCTTTTCAAAACTTTAAAACTTTCCCATAATTATAAGCGAGGATTTTTCTGTTGAGATATTTATTAAGTTTCAACGGCCAAAAATGTTATATTATTGGGGAATAAAGGGAAGAAAAAACATGAAAATCGGAATAATTTCTACCTATCCCCCTATCCACTGCGGAATAGCCACTTACTCTTCCTACTTGATCAAAGAATTGCAACGACTCAAAAACAGAGTGTATGTCGTTTGTCACAAGGGAGGGGAAGGAATGGACTGTTCTCCTGTGTTCAACGCCGATGATCCAGACTTGCCCCACAAAGCTTTCAAAGCCATGATGGAGTTCACTCCAGACCTTGTCCATATCCAACATGAATACGGCCTCTTTGGGAAGCAAAACGGGATGAATGTCATTCCCCTTGCTTATAAATTTAAATTGAGCCGTATCCCGACAGTCATAACCCTCCATACCGTCCTGGAAGAGTGCAGTTATGAAGAGCAGGTCATCGAGAAGGCACTGGCAGATATTTCAGATGCCATTATTGTTCACGAACTATATCAAAGAGAATTAATCAAAAAGAGGACTGGCCATCAAGATAAAGTATACGTCATTCCTCATGGTGTGCGCGATCTTATCCCCGTCTCCAAAGCGAAAGAGGGATTGAGACTCGAAAGGAAAAGGATTGTGCTTCTTATGGGTTACTTTAGGAGAAGCAAAAATTTTGAGCGTGTGGTGAAGATTTTCCCTCGCGTTACAGAATCCGTCGATAATGCCCTTCTGCTTGTAGCTTCTGGAGCAAGGATGCCAGAAGATATCTCCTATCAGGAAGAGTTTCTTGAAGATGTGGCTACCTCAGCTGTAAAAGATAAAATAAAAGTACTACTTGGGCCATTTTCCCACAATAAATTTGACCTTATCCTATCAGCAGCGGATGTTGTAGTCCTTCCCTATCTCAAGGGCGGCCAAAGCGGGATTTTAGCTCATTGTCATGCCTTTGCAAAACCAGCTGTCGTTTGCTCCGAAGTGACAGCCATGGCTAATCTGGTCCAAAAGGCAAGAAGCGGCCTTGTGGCGCATACCGATTCTGAGCTGGCAGAGGCAATAATTACCATTCTGACAGAGAAGAATCTGGCGAGAGAATTTTCAGAGAATGCCAGAGCTTATGTCGAAAAGCATATCTCCTGGAAGATCATTGCATCCAGACATATGGATGTCTATAATAAGATTCTAAAAAATCGGCATCCGCCTGGAGAAAGCTACGATTGAGGAGGATTCAAGGAGCAAGATGAGTAAAGGAAGAAAAAAAAGGAAAGAGATTGTCGAAAAATATATTGGAAATCCGATCATCACGAGCAAAGACATCCCCATTCCGTGTAACACGGTTTTTAATGCAGCTGCCACGGTGTATAGGGATGAATATATCCTTCTTGTTCGAGTTGAGGGCGTTGAGGGCAAATCTTCGCTCTGGATAGCTAGGAGCAAAGATGGAAAGAAGTTTGAAATAGATAAAAAACCTGCCCTTATTCCATCGAATCAGGAGCCCTTCAAGACATATGAAAAGAGGGGCCTGGAGGATCCGCGAATCACGAAGGTCGATGATACTTACTATATCATCTACACGGCTTATTCCCATTATTCCCCCCGCCTTGCGCTGGCTAAAACACGAGATTTTGAAAATTTTGAGAGGATTGCACTGATTTCTGAGCCAGTGAATAAAAACGCTGTTATTTTCCCCAAAAAATTTCAAAGAAGATATGTCCGCTATGATAGACCCATGGCAACAGGCATTGCCACTTGGATATCTTATTCCTATGACCTCATACATTGGGGAAATTCAAGCATGATCTTCGAAACACGGCCAGGCTTTTGGGATGCAGACAGGATTGGCCCTGGCGCCCCGCCCATCCGAACAAAAAAGGGGTGGCTTCTCATATACCATGGCGTCAAAAAGACATCTGCGGGTCCCATTTACAGACTTGGAGTTGCCCTTTTCGATCTCAAGGATCCGTCCAAGCTTATTGGCCGCTCAAGAGAGCCGATTCTCTCACCTTCTGAATATTACGAGAGGGCCGGTGATGTTCCGAATGTTGTTTTTACAACCGGGGCAATCCTGGAGAAAACAGGAGAAGTTAAGATATACTATGGGGCCTGCGATACATATATATGTCTTGCGACTGCCCGAATAGATGATCTCCTTGCTCTGTGCAAAAAGAAAGAAACAGAGGTTTAAAAAGCTTCGTCGTGTAATTATTCCCGCCTCAACCTTCTCCGCTGGATGAATAGGCTGAGGACAAAAAATAACGAAGTAAAGAGAACCAGCATGATTAGATCCAGCCCTAGGGGAAAGCCACTTGAATGGTCAAAAAGGGTGTTCCTCAAGCCATCTACGGAATATGTCAGAGGGAGCAGCCAGGCTAAATATTTTAAAAATCCAGGCATAGATTCCAAAGGGATAAAAACTCCACAGACGAAAATCATAGGAAAACGAAAAAAATTAAACATCGTCATAGCTTCGAAAACTTCCTTTACGCTGTTTGCCACAAACATGCCCAGGGCTGCAAAGGAAGCCGCAGAGAGCAACATCAGAACTAAGCTCATGAATATTTTATGGGGACTGAGGTGAAAAAAGAACACGGAAACGATGAAAAAAAGAAGCCCCATAAGGAATCCGAATATCACTCCGCTGAGCATTTTCCCCAAAAGCAATGAAGCCTTACCGATGGGGGCCAAAAATAATCTCTCCAGCGTCCCTACTCTTTTCTCAAAGGTTATCACCACCCCCTCCATTGAGGTGGCACCGAAAAGCAGCACCATTCCGATCAAGCCAGGGACGATTTCTCGGATTCCTTGAGGGTTTTTCAAATAGAAGGCAAAAACAAGTGCCAGGGGCATGATAATGCCCCAACTTATCAGCGGAGGTTTCAGGTAATAGGTTTTTAAATCTTTTAAGGTCACATAAAAGATTTTGGAGAGAGTAGGTGTGTGCATTTTATGGTTTCAATTCTTTATCGATTTTCATAAGTTCAAGGTCTAAGCCTGTCAAATGAACGAAGGTATCTTCCAGCGAGGCTGAAGCAGTATTGATAGCGCGAATCCTGACTTTTTCTTTCCGCAGAATCTTTAGAACTGCCTCGAGGACCAGATCCACATCATCGCATTGAACCTCTATGCTGGAATTCGTCAGTTCAAGGCTTTTGACCCTTTCCATTCTGGACAACTGCTGCTTGAGGCCCTGCTTGATTCCGTCTACCGTAAAAATAAGGCGTTGAGGAGCAGGCGTCATCCGTTTCAAGGCCTCAACCGTATCCATGGAAATAATTTCTCCCTTTACAAGAATGGCAACCCTCTGGCATAAGGCTTCGGCCTCTCCGATATTGTGCGTGGTTAAAAATATGGTCACACCGGAGCGATGCAACTGCTGAATTAAAGCTCTTAAATGTCTTGAGCTTGCTACATCTAGACCAATGGTGGGTTCGTCAAGAAAAACGATTTCCGGTTTATGAACAAGAGATGCGGCTATGGTAAGACTGCGCTTCATGCCTTTGGAAAGCTGGGAAAAGAGTACATTTCGCTTGTCATAGAGGCCAAATTCTCTCAATAAATCCTCAGCCCGTTCTCTTCGCGATTTCTTTGCTATTCCATAAAGTTGTGCAATAAATATGAGGTTGTTGAGGGAGCTCAGCTCTGGATAGAGGTTGGACACCTCTGGCACAGCCCCAATATGTTGTTTAACCCAGATTTCATCTTTTTGGATATTGTGCCCGAAGATAAAGACATCCCCGCGGTTAGACCGGCTCAAACCTGTGATTATTCGTAGAGTGGTTGTTTTTCCGGCCCCGTTAGGTCCAAGGAAGCCGAATATTTCCCCTTTCTGGACAGAAAAATCGATTCCTTTAAGAGCCCAGAATCCATTATAACTTTTGGCCAATCCGGCCGTCTGAACAGCTAATTTATTAATTTTGGACATTTATGGATTGACACTCCTATCTTTTCAGTCTTTATTTCTGAAGACCATTACCCAAGCAAATAATTTCTGTTCCAAATAACTATTCTAAAACGACGTCTACTATTTTAATACAACATCTTTGATAATTAAAAGGGCCGCGACTCCTAATAGAACTGTTCCAAAAATCAACTTGATAGATCTCGATTTCAACTTCCCCGCCATAAGCCAAGAGCCTGCCTGGCTTCCAGCGAAAACGGCTAACACACACAGCCCCCAAACAAGCCAAACAGGCTGGGCAGCCGTGAAAATATGGGATATAAAGCTTGAAGCTCCGGAAAAAGTGACCACCATGGCCGAAGTTGCGGCAGCTATTTTTGCCTCAAATCCCACAATATACAACAAGGGAACAACAAAACTGCCCCCCTCCTCTGCCAATCAAGCCAGCAAAAATCCGAGAACTGCCCCCGCGCTTATGCTTAAAACAATTTTTTTCTTTGTGGATAAGGCGCCTCTCTCGGGCTTCCACCCACTGAGCATCAGCATGGCGGCCGATCTATGAGTTTTTTCCGCCCATAGGTTAAAGCTGCAGAGGAGCTGTTCACAATATTCAACAACATGCCCAAAGGGATGGCCTGTGTTTTAAAATCCATTCCCAACCAATAGAGAACGGGAATATAGAGTTGAAACCCACCCATGCCCAGAATAGAAAACAAAAAAGCGATAAAGAAAAAAATGAGCGGTGCAAGATATAATGTGAATTTTCCTTCAATCGCATCTCTTTCTTAACAGTCAGCTGGCACTTGAGTGTAGGGAAGAAAAACGGATGGCGGAGAGGGTGGGATTCGAACCCACGATACTGCATTCACAGTATAGCGATTTTCGAGACCGCCGCCTTCAACCACTCGGCCACCTCTCCATATCTCCTATTTTACAAAGCCTGATCTCTTTTTTTCAAAGAAAGATTTCAAGATTTTACCGCATTCTGCTGCCAAAACTCCACCTTTTACTTCAACCCTGTGATTCATTTTTACAAAAGGAAAGGACATCACCGATTCCACGGCTCCGCCCTTGGGATCGAAAGCGCCAAAAACCACTCTCCGCAACCTGGCATGAACAGCTGCCCCCAAACACATGGCACACGGTTCGAGGGTTACATACAGCTCACAGCCTGTAAGTCTGTAGTTCCTTTTCTCCTGACAGGCCTCTCTTATCACCTCAATTTCTGCGTGAGCTGTTGGGTCAGCGGACAAAAGCGGTTTATTATGCCCGCACGCAATAACCTTTTCGCCTTCAACAAGAACAGCTCCCACAGGAACCTCTCCTACCTTCATTGCCTTCTTCGCCTCTGCTAAGGCTTCCTGCATGAAATGTTCGTCTTTATCCATTCGAAGCTGCCTCAATCACAGCGATTGATTTTACCTCTGCTGCCCCAAATTTACAACCAAATGCTCTCGTTGATGCAATAGGGAGATTGCGATATAATCATCGATGAATTCGATGGAAGCATTCGAGTGTGTTTTTTGCCAGAAAAACTACCCTGTCGACCCATTTCATACATTCTGTCCCAAATGTCAGGAGCCGCTTCTATACATAGGCCCACAAACAGATAAAAAATTTCATCACAACAAAGATCATCCTTTAGAAGTTATGCTTGATTTTCTTCCCCTGGACCACGTAAACCATGATCTCAGTCTGGGTGAAGGCAATACACCTTTGATCAGACTCAAGAATGTTGAAAAAAACTTCCGGTTGCCAGCCCTGTATGCAAAAAACGAGACCATCAATCCAACACTCAGTTTTAAAGACAGAGGAACAGCATTAGCCATTCAAAAAGCAATCTCTCTCGGCATTGAAAAAATTGGCACTGTTTCTACTGGAAATATGGCCATTTCGACAGCTGCTTATGGAGCAAGAGCGGGAATAAAAACATTTGTGTTGGTCAAAGATGGCGCACATCGCGAAATACTCAATTCAACTGGCATATACAATCCTGTGATGATCAATGTCAAAGGGGACTATGGAGAGCTATTCCGGAGGAGTTTTTCTCTTGGCAAAAAAAATAATATTTATTTCACAAATTCGGTGGATCCTTTCCGGATCGAAGGTTATAAGGTGACAGCGTTTGAGACCTTCTTTCAGTTAGATCAAAGAGTGCCTGATTTCATCTTTGTTCCTGTGAGTTCAGGGGGGCATTTGATCGGAATTATAAAAGCTTTCCACGAACTCAAACAACACGGATTCATCAAGAAGTATCCCCATTTTGTTGGTGTTCAAGCGGAAGGCTGCTCTCCGATTGCTAGAACCTTCCAAGCAAAAAAGCTAAGTGTGGAAAGGATTGAAAAAGCCGAGACCATCGCAAAAGCCATTTCCAATCCCGATCCGCCAGGGGGAAATATTTTGCTTAGGATGATTAGGCGTGCTGGAGGAACCATAATGAGTGCTCCAGAGGATAAAATTCTCGAGGCCCAAAGAAAATTGGCCGAACTCGAGGGGATATTTATCCAACCTGCTTCGGCAACAACTCTTGTCGGTTTTCTGGAGCTAGCTGAAAAGGGAAAGATTGGCCCAAAGAGCAGAATCGTTTTGATCCTCACAGGAAGCGGGATGAAAGCTTCAAAAAAAACCAAGAAATCTGATGCTCAAGTTTTGCAAGCGTCTCTTTCTGATCTGCCAGATATCATAAAATCTGTTAAATCAGATTGAATTTCTGTTGGTAAAAAAAAGTATCTTTTGTGTAAGAATATGTTATCATGACTAATACTCAACGCAAGAAAGGAGGTCTTTATGAGTAACGGCGACTTTCCAGCTATGGAGATTCGGCTACCAAAAATTAATCCAACAATCATCAAACTTTCCGTAGTAGGCCTGGTCATCCTCATCGTGCTGTTCAGTTCTTTCTATCAGATTCGTCCCGAGGAAATGGGTGTAATCCTCCGGTTCGGAAAATTCGTCAGGACGACAGATCCTGGACTCCACCTCAAGCTCCCAGGTATCGAGCAATTGATGAAAGTACCGGTTCAAAGGCAGTTGAAGATGGAGTTTGGGTTTCGAACAGAAGTGCCAGGAATAAGGACAGAATACAGGGCAACTCCGGAAACCCAAAAGGAATCTCGGATGCTGACAGGTGACTTGAACGTGGCGGATGTGGAATGGATCGTGCAGTACAAAATAAAGGATGCCTATAATTTCCTCTTCAAGCTCAGAGATGCAGAAAGCACTTTTCACTACATGAACGAGGCGGTTGTGAGAAAAATCGTCGGGGATAATTCAGTGGATGAGGTCATCACCGTCGGAAGAGCCAGAATAGCCTTAGAAGCCAAAGAAGAGCTGCAGACACTTTGCGACCTGTACGAGATCGGAATAGAAGTCAACCAGCTCATCTTCCAGGATGTCAATCCCCCTGCCCCTGTGAAACCATCATTCAACGAAGTCAACGAGGCGCTTCAAGAAAAAGAGCGAAAAATCAACGAGGCCTGGTCGGAATATAACCAAGAAATCCCCAAGGCCCGTGGAGAAGCAGAGCAGATGATTCGAGGTGCCGAAGGGTACGCCACGGAAAGAGTGAACAACGCCGAAGGAGACGCCAACCGTTTCAGAGCTATCTACAGAGAGTATGCCCGGGCTCCATTGGTGACAAGAAAACGTCTCTATCTTGAAGCCATCAACGAGATTCTCCCGAAGATAAACAAAAAAATCATTTTTGACGAGCAAATGAAAAACATCCTGCCTCTTCTGAATCTCGGGGAGGAGGTGATAAAATGACCAAACAGACAACTACAGTCATCATTGTCGTGGCAGCGTTCTTAGTGCTGATCGTCCTCTTCGCTTCCTTTTACATCGTTTCGGAAACGAACCAGGTCATAATCACGCAATTCGGAGATCCCATCGGGGAAGCCATCACAACCCCGGGACTGCACATCAAAGTCCCTTTTATCCAGAAAGCCAATTATTTCGAGAAACGCTGGCTGGAATGGGATGGCGATGCCAACGAAATTCCCACAAAAGATAAAAAATACATATGGGTCGACACGTATGCCAGATGGCGAATCATTGATCCGCTCGTTTTCTTCCAGAGAGTGCGGGACGAAAGAGGCGCCCATTCCAGAATCGATGATATCATCGACGGTGAAACAAGGAATGCGATTGCCAACTTTGACCTGATAGAGATCGTGCGTTCCACAAACCGGGAATTCGAAATGACAGAGGAAGCCGAAATCCTCGATCTCGCCAGCGTCATAGTTAAGATTCAGACTGGACGGGAGAGAATCGCCCAAATCATCCTGGAAAAATCCTCTGAAACAACCCCGGAAATCGGCGTGGAACTCAAGGACGTCAAAATAAAAAGAATCAACTATGTGGATGAGGTCGAGAGAAAACAGTTCGACCGGATGATCTCCGAGAGACAGCGAATCGCATCCAAATATCGCTCCGAAGGTGACGGAAAGAGCGCGGAAATCCGCGGCCAGAAAGAGAAGGAACTGCTAAAGATTCAATCAGAAGCCTACAGGACATCTCAGGAAATAAAAGGTAAAGCCGATGCGGAAGCCACGGCGATATACGCGGATGCCTACAACCGTGACCCGGAATTTTACCAGTTTATGAAAACACTGGAGGTTTACCGGAATATTATGGATAAAGAAACCTGGCTTCTTCTGTCGACAGATGCGGAATTTTTGAAATATCTCAAAAGCACCCGCAAGTAGCTAAACGAGTATCTTACGCAAGCGGTTCATTGAAATATTGCCGCCGCTCAGCACAAGTGCTACACTTTTGCCTTTGATCCTTTCTTTTATTTTCAAGGCGGCTGCCAGAGGGGAAGCGCCGGCTTCTTCTGCCATATTCCGGATGAGCTCCATGATCAGCAATATGGCCTGCACCATCTCCTCTTCCGAAACAAGTACAAAATCCGCAAGGTAATCCTGCAATATTTCTTGTGTCAGCTCGTAACCGATTTCGGTTGCGAGACCTTCTGCTTCTGTCTCCATTTTGTCTTTGACGATTTTTCCGCCCTTCCAGGAGAGATAGGCAGCCGACGCCATTGCGGCCTGAACACCGATAACCTGACACTCGGGATTGACCGCTTCCGTGACAATACAACAACCGGAGGCGCCACTCCCTCCCCCCACGGGAACGATTATCACATCCAGGTTGGGGACTTCCTCGAAAATTTCCAGGGCGTAGGTTCCAACTCCCGCGATTAAATCCGGTTCATTCGCCGGATGGATGAATCGGGCACGTCTCTCCCCGGCCAATTTTTCGGCATAATCCTTGGATTCATCAAAAATCCTGCCGAAAAAAACGATTTGAGCACCCATGCTTTTAATAGCTTTGACCTTAGTCGGATTGGACTTCTCTGGCATCACAATAGTGACAGGAACGTTAAACAGATTGGATGCATACACGATCGACAGAGCGTGGTTTCCGGTGGAAGCGGTAACCACCCCTCTATGCCTTTGTTTCCGGTTCAGATTGTATATGAGATTTATGCCCCCTCTTGTTTTAAACGCCCCGGTTGGCAGATGATTCTCATGCTTGATATACACCCTTGCATCCAACAGTTGATTGACTTGGGGATAGGAATATATAGGAGTCCTCGGAAGGAAATCCTTGATCAAACTCCTGGCTTTCAGAACATCCTTAAATGTGGGCCTCTCCAGTTTCATCAGTTTGCCCTTTGATCAACGAGCCATGCTTATCAGTGCGCGGAACAATTTATATCCCTCGATGTAATCTTGGATCTCGAACATGATACCTCCATTTTTCATATATATCCTGGATTATTCACGAACTAAGCTTGCTGCAGATGCGAGGCGTCGATCCATGCTGCTGTACAAGTGTACCGCAAATGGATCGCAACGAAGCAGATGCAGTGAGATCGGCTCGCCCGAAGGGTAAAAAATGCCGATGAATATAAATAGATTCTTCTTGAAAAGTTTTTTTGGCAATGTCAGGATAACTTCCTGATACTGCTGAAATAAAAAAAACATCGGCATTTTTTATGAATAGTCCAGGTTATTAGCCGTTGAGATATTTTCCCAGCTTCTGTTTGTTAGGGAACAAGGCTGCCGTTCCTCCTGTGTGGAAAAAAACGACATTGTCTTCCTTTTCAAAATAGCCTTTTTGCACAAGATCCATCAAAGCGACCATGGCTTTACCGGTATAAACCGGATCCAGAAAAATGCCTTCTTTCATGCTCATTTGCCGGATAGCCTCAGCCACTTCCTTGTTCACTTCTCCATACCCTTCTCCCAAATACTCATCAAAAACGATGATATCATCCTTCTCAATTTCCAATTTTATATCCAAGGCCGTCACAGTATCTGCGGCGATGTCCAACACATAATCAGCATACGTGTTTTTCTCCTCTGCAACACTCACCCCGAGTACTTTGGCTTTGTCACTCAATGCTTTTGATCCCACTGCTAAACCGGCTTGTGTCCCACCCGAGCCTGATGCATGTATTATATAATTCACATCCATTCCCTCGTCTTCGACCTGTTTTATCAACTCCACATAAGCATTCACATAACTGATGGCTCCCAGGGGATCCCCCATCGAACCTCCAGCCGCAGATCCTCCGATAGGAGCAATATAAGGCGTATTCCCCCTTTCTTTCACCTCTTTCGCCGCTTCTTCCAGAATCTCATCGACATCTTCCATATGCAAGATGCTTCCTTTGCCAATTTCCCTGATCTTGATATCGGAACTCAGGATAAAATCGAGCAAAAGATTCCCATCATATTCCGCAGGAAGATCATAAACATTGAAAAGGATCAGGATCGGTTTGATCCCGAATTTTTTGGCCGCTGCAGCTGTCTGGAGACACCAGTTGGACTGCAGCCCTGCCCAGGTGATGATCGCATCCGCTTTTTTATCCAGGACATCCTGCATGATGAATTCAAGTTTCCGAGATTTATTGCCTCCAAATGCCAATCCGGTCATATCATCCCGTTTGATGTATATGTTCGGACCGCCCAGTTCCTTTGTGAGATTTTCCAATTTTTTAAACGGCGTGGGGAGATGGATCAAATCTTTCTTGGGAAACTTCAGGATTTTTTTCTTTATTTCTGGAATGGAATAAGCCGCCATGTCGTCCTCCAATGGCAGAATTTTACAACAGAATCCCCTCACAAATCAAAAAATATCCAAATTAGAAATTTTGATTTATATTCTCAAAAATAATAGAATTTCCAAAAAACATGTATGACTTAGCCTGGATTATTCACGAGCCTAGCTTGTTGTAGATGCGAGGCGTCGGTCCATGCTGCTGTACAAGTGTACCGCAAATGGATCGCAACGAAGCAGATGCAGCGAGATCGGCTCGCCGCGTTTCCCATAAGGGTAAAAATTGCCGATGCCGATCCAGCCAACCCTAACATTAAGGTTTATATAAACTTGAAAGAATGGTACTCTTGAAAATGTTTTTATTGTCATTTGCAGCAATGTCAGGATAACTTCCTGATATTGCTGAAGCAAAAAAAAGCATCGGCATTTTTATGAATAGTTCAGGCTAGAGACTTTGCTCAAAGATATCAAAAATCCGAGGCATATCGCACTATCCGCCTTGATATGCCTTTTTTGTATGTTCCTGGGATATGCACGCGGATCGATCGCGGGATTGATTGTCGGGATAATCATGGGAATTTTCCTTCCCTTGTCGGGAGTAATCTTGATTTACAAACATGAAGAAAGGCAGAAAGAAATCCGGGATTCCTTGATTATCCCTAAAATCGGGATGACAGAAAAAAAAGAACAATGGTTGCGTAAGAAAAAATTACGCGAAGTGAAAGCCGAAAACAGGATTGACCTGCTGATCAAGATTGTGTGGTGGATTATTTTTGTGATTATCGGGTTGAACATTCTGTATTGGACCTCCCCGATTTTGTATCACTTGATACAGGTAAGCAAGATGTGATTTTAAACCTGGATTATTCACGGGCTGTTGAAGTTAGCCCATGCCTTCTTGAACTCTCCTATCTTCTTGGAAGAAAAGCCCCGGATGCGGTCGCCATAAAAATAAAAGATGGGGATGACGATCAAGATAAAAATCGTGGAGCTGATCAATCCTCCCACTGCTGACAGGGCAAGTGAAGACCAGAGGCGGCGTCTTTCGACCTCCAGTTGGATCAATATCAAAGGAAACATTCCCAAAACAGTCGTGCTCGTGGTCATGAAGATCGGGCGTATCCTTTCCCTAGCTCCGGCCAAAACAGCATCGAGCACAGGGAGGCCTTCTTTTTTCTTCAAATTGATGTGATCCACAAGAAGTATGGAGTTGTTGACCACAATCCCACCCAGCAGAATAACGCCTATGTAGGCCGAGGAATCAAACGGAAAATCGGCGATGACAAAAGCCACGAACACCCCGATCAAGGCTAAGGGTACAGCCAACAGGATGAAAAAAGGCTGGATGAACGATTCATACAAAGACGCTAAAATCATAAAAATGATGATTAACGAAAAGATGATGGCAAACTTGATCTGGCCCAATTCTTCCTCGGTCATGCGCCAATCATATCCTTCTAAAGTCGCCGAAAATCCAGGCGGTAATGAGAGCTTGTTAAAAAGTGCCTCCTTATAACGTTCTGCAGCTTTGTGAGGTCCTCGGAATTCCCACATAAGAGTTTGCTGGAATTCCTGATCTTCCCTGTCGATCGATCCGGCGATCGGCCACTCTTCAAGAACGGAGATGTCCTTCAATCTCAACAATTCTCCCCCCTGAGTCTGGATAATCTCATTCTGCAGGCCTTTTAGGTCGATCAAAGCCGCTTCAGGAAATTTTATCGAGATGTCTGTCTCCTTGCCTTCGATTTTGGCCTTTAGAGGCATCGACAACCGTCCAGCCATTAAAACCTGGAGATGATAGTAGAGATACTGGGGATCGATGTTGTATTGGCGGAGAATCTCTTTATCGATCTTCAAAACATATGCGTAGGAATCCAGCCTCCACCAACCGAAGCGGCCGGATGTTATTTTGACATCCTTTATGCGCGGATTTCTCTTCAAGGTGTTCTCGAGGTTGGACGTGATCTCCTGGAGTTTTTTCAGGTTATACCCATAAAATTTTATCCGTGAATCATAATAGGTCGTGGGCCCGATGGAAGAATAATAGCCTTGAGGATCAAAGCCAGAAACTCCGATACTGATCCCTGCAAAATTGGTGGCCAGTTGAATCAACTCTTCCTTCAGCACATAGGGATGGTAGGAGAATTCGATCTCCGGGGGAAATTCTATGGAAATGTAGGCTCTCTCAGACATTACGGTTGTGTTCATCTCCTTTTCGTAGGACTTTTGCATTACCTTTTCTTCGAACTTCATGATCACGTTGTCTGTCGCTTCGATCGGTGTTCCGGGAGGCATGCCTACGGAAACAAAAAGTCTCTGCTGGTACTGCCAGGAAAAAAAGGACCCGATGGTCACTTCGGAACGGAACCATTTGTAAGCCCCGAAAAAGATGGCCGCGATGATCAGAATGACTTCTATCGGATGACGGATCAGAAACTTCAGAGATTTCACATAAAAATTACGGACTTTTTCCTCTTTTTTCTCCTTTCGCTCCTTCAGCAACCGTGGGCTCATGGCCGGAATGAGCGAAAAAGATACCAGGAGAGAAGCCGCCAAAGCGGAACTAATGACAATGGCTAACGGGAGATAATAAATCTTCATGCGGCCAGTGAAATAAACAAACGAGAAAAAAACACTCATGGTGGTCAATGTCGCCGCCAATACAGGAAGAAATACCTCTTTTGCTCCTTGAATAGCCGCTTTAATCGGAGGAACGCCTCTCTCTCTCAATCGGAGCACGTTCTCGAATACAACGATGGAATTATCCACAAACAGGCCGAATCCAAGAGCCAATCCTCCCAACGTAAACATATTCAAGGAAATCTTGAAAAAGTAGATCAAATTGAATGTGATCAAAACGGAAAAGGCTATGGAAGAGAGGACAAGAATAGAGGGCTTGAAACTCCTCAACACAACAAAAACCAGGATAAAAATGACACCGACGATGATTCCCACCAGAAGATAGAGCTCCCCCAGTCCCTTGCCTATTTTTTCGCTTTCATCATTCACAACCCGGAAAACCAAATCCTGCGGTAATTCTTGTTTGACTTCTTCAAGTTTATTCTTAACAGCCTTTGCCACTTTTAGTGTACTTGTTCTTGGGGTTTTGTAGACCGTCATCCTGATCGTTGGCTGCCCGTTGATCCTGTTTATGTAATAAACATCCTGGTAAGAAGGGAAGATTTTTGCAACATTCTTTAATTTGACCGGATTCTCCCCAGAGTGGATCACAACAATTTCCCCCAATTCCCTGGTGCTTGTAATCGGGTTTGAAACCTTGAAGATATACTCCTGGGCTCCTTTTTGGACTCTTCCAGCGGGATAGATCTCGATCCTCTCCTGGATGCGGTAGCGGACTTGAAATGGGGATATCCCAAACGCTTTGAGCTTTTCTTTATCAAGGAGTATCTTAATTTCCGGGTCAGAGCCCCCCGTCACAGAAACACCAGCGACGCCCTTAATGGAACCGATTCCGATCTCGATACGATCCTTAATATGCTCTCTCAGTTTATGGAGTGAATAACTCCCGGAGATTGTGTATTCCAGGAAGTCCTCTTCCTGGAATTCCTCGGGCTCATAGGGTTGCACGGTGGGGCGCACACTGTAGGGAAGGACATCGCGTAGCTCGGCAATTTTTTCTCTGAGGGCAAGATGGGCGAACTCCATGTTTGTTTTTTCGTCGAATTCCAGAGTTATCCTCGAACTGCCGTTTTGCGACTCGGAATAAATCTTGCGGATTCCTTTGACCGTCGAGACTTTTTCTTCGATAGGAGCGGTAATCTCGGTCTGAATGACCTCAGGCGGTACGCCCTGCCAGGATGTGTTGATGTTAAGCTCGGGAAACTCTTCTTTGGGAGCCAGCTCTAAAGGCAAGTTCATAAAAGAATACACACCAAGAACGAGCAAGGCCATGAATATCATGGCTGTGGCGATCGGCCGCTCGACAAAAATCTTCATGATTTATTTTTCTCTGCTTTTCTTTTCTCAGCCAGATCATAAGATAGGGGAATAAGGATTAAGGTCAGGAAGGTGGCTAACATCAAACCACCTATGACCGATATGGCAAGAGGCTGTTGAAGCTCTGCGCCTTTTCCCAGGCCTAAGGACATCGGGAAAAGTCCAAAGGCCGTGGTGACCGTGGTCATCAGGATCGGCCTGAGCCTCACCTTGCTGGCCTCCATGATGGCCTCTCGCAAGGCCATGCCTTTTTTCCTGAGTTGATTAGTGTAGTCTATTTTGACGATGGCGTCGTTGACCACAATCCCCGCTAAAACGACCATCCCCATGACAGAGATCACGTTCAATGTTTGCCCTGTGATGTACAGGGCCCATATAGCGCCGGTCAAGCCCATAGGGAGTGTAAAAAGGATCAAAAAGGGATGAAGGAGCGATTCGAACTGGGCGGCCATGATCATGTAAACCAAAAGCACCGCCAGGGAGAAAGCAAAGATCAGACTCCGGAAAGATTTGGCCATTTCTTCCTGTTCGCCGCTGAACACAACTCTATAGTTTGGCGGCAATTCCAGTTCATCGATTTTCTCTCTGATCTGAGGAGCCACCTGGCTGATTTTGGTCCCGCGCAAATTGGCCGTCACCAGGACTTCTCTCTGTTGATTCTCTCTCCGAATCTCCTTCGGTCCACGCGCAAGCTCGTAATACACCAGTTCTCTCAAGGGGATAAGGTTTCCTTGATGATTGATCTGTTCATTGAGAAGGAATTCGATGTTATCTCTCACATCCTCAGTAAGACGGACCAGAATGTCGTATTTCTTTTCCATCTCCTTAAACTGCGTATCTCTTCTTCCTCTGACCGCATCCGTAAAATATGAGCCGATCGTTGCAGCCGAGATATCATATTTTTCCAGGGCTCCCTTCCTAATCTTGATCAAAAACTCTGGTTTTCCTTCACCGATATTGGTGCTGATATCGGCAATCCCTTGAATGCCATTCAATTTTTCGACAAGTTCAAGGGCCAGTCCATTCAATTTGTTGAGATCCTCCCCCTTGATTTTCAATCCGATCTCGGCCGTGGCAAAAGCCAAGAACTGTGCCATGGTGGACTGTTCCTTGATGATCGAGTAGGTCAGGCCAGGAAATTTATCCATTCTTTCCCTCAAATACTCGATCGTTTCGTCAACCGCGGATGATTGATCCACTTCCACATAAATTCTACCGGAATTGACAGAAATATCCGGATTTTGGCTCTCCAAACCTGAAACAATCCCGACTTGAGAAAAATAATCGACCACACTCTTTTTCTGGCCCAGTGCTTGTTCGAGGGAGGCGACCACATCGGCAGTTTGCTCAAAAGAAAAGTCGATCGGCGTTTTTAAGTTGGCCTCGAACGAGACTGTCTCTGGTTTGGGCATGAGTTCTCGCGGGATCTTTGTGGCCACAAATAAAGTAAGCGATAGAAAAAATAACGATCCCAGAAGAACCTTGCCCTTGTTATCCAGGCTCCATAAGAGAAACTGATGGTACACAAGAGCAAACCTCTGATAAAAAGCGTTGTATGCTTTAAAAATAGCCCGTACTACGGGTCTGAAGGGAATGGCAATATAATGGACGATCAAAAGGACGGCTTGGACGATAAAACTGAACAGAAAGTTGAGCACCCAATAGACTACCTTAAACAGGAAATAAACGAGCCTTCGCAGACCTTTGTACGGCAGCCCCAAGAAATGCCATTTGGATTTTTTTGGGTGCTCGTCAAGATGTTCTATTTCAGCTGAATCTTCTGCTCCTTTTTTGTCTTTTTCGATGGCCAATCGGCGGGACGCCAGCATCGGGAGCAAAGTCAAAGAAACGATCAAGGATGAGAGGAGAGCAAAAGTAACCGTCAGGGCTTGGTCTTTAAAGAGCTGACCTGCTACTCCATGAACATAAATGATCGGGAGAAAAACCGAAATGGTCGTTAGAGTCGATGCCGTGACTGCCATGCCGACTTCTTTGGTGCCCGACAAAGCGGCCTCGAACAGGGACTTCCCCAAAGATCTATGCCGGAAAATGCTCTCGGATACAACGATGGAGTTGTCTACCAGCATTCCACAGCCCAAGGCAAGTCCTCCTAAAGACATGATATTCAGGGTGATGTCCCTGAAATAAAGAAGGTTAAAAGTGGCAATGATAGAAATTGGAATAACCACGGCAATGATGGACGGTGTTTTGAAATCCTGGAGAAAGATGATCAGGACAAAAAAAGCCAAAATCCCACCAAAAATGATAGCGTTCAACACAGAAGAGATGGCATTTTCGATGTATTTGGCCTGCTCTGAGACGATCAGGATGTCTATCTGAGTGTTTTCCTGTTCGATCTCTTCCATGACCTCCCTGGCTAATTGTGTCACTTCTACCGTGTTGGCGCCGGATTCTTTTCTGACCAAAATCCCGATGCTTTCACTCCCGTTGAGACGGGTTAATCCTTCTCTTTCTTTAATTGAATCATTGATTATCGCCACATCTTTCAGCTTGATGACACCACGCTCTTTGGTCGTTTTCAGGCTGATCTCCCCTATTTCGTCTACCTGCTCAAACTCCCCCACTACTCGCAGGGCATACTTGAACCGTCCTTTCCGGACACTCCCTCCTTGAATATTCCGGTTGAATGCCTGGATACGATTAGATATCTGTGAAACGCTCAGTCCGTACAGAGACATGAGCTGGGGGTCTATCTCGACCTGGATCTCTCTTTCGACACCCCCGGCAATCTCTGCCGACCCAATTCCTTCGATTTGTTCCATTCTTGGTTTGATGACTTCCTCGGAAAACTCCTTGAGCTCGAGGAGAGATCTCGGGCCAGACACAGAAAGTATAATGATGGGCCGGCTCTGGGGATCGAGAGGAATGATGGTGGGTTCCTCGACATCCTCCGGGAGCATGGATTGAGCCCCATCCAGCTTTTCTCGCGTATGGAGCATGGCAAAATCCATATCCGTTCCCCAGGAGAATTCCAGAGTCATAAACGAAACACCCTCCTTGGACACAGATTCGACAAGCCTCAATCCTGGAATTCGGCTGACCGCTGCTTCCAGAGGTGTGGTGATGAGTGTTTCGATCTCTTCCGGTGCCACCCCTTGATACTGGGTGACGACCGAGAGCCGGGGATAACTGATATTTGGAAGCAGGTCCACGCTCAATTCGCGGAGGGAAACAAAGCCAAGAAGAACGATGCCCAGAAAAAACATGATCGTCGTAACAGGCCTCTTGACGGTTAGTTGCGTTATTTTCATGGACTCAACCTATAGGGATACTCACATCCTCATTCTATTATTTAGATAGATAATATAGTGCTATTTTGTCAGTCTCCAAATTTTGGCCGTCTGATCATCGCCAGTTGTAACTATATACTTTCCATCCGGGCTAAACGTTGCAGAAAAACCCGGATTATCCCTATGCCTCCCATTAATTAATATACAACGGATTCTGCGTCTTATTCCCGTTGTTATTCAACTCTTCTCAATCTAACAATAAAATAATCGTGAGTCAACATGCCTTATTCTTGCCATATCATTTTGTAAGCAATCAATTCTTCGAATCCACTTTTTTTCCTGGAGACACAGTACAGATGATTGTTTTTGAATTTTCTTGACCTTGCTACCTTGAGATATTTGGTGCCGACAAAAATTCCATCCGGATTAAGTATCTGAAGAAGGACCTCATCTGGCCCTTCATCCTCTTCATAAGTCTCCACAAAAACTCTTCCTTCCTCATCGACCCACAATTCTTTGAAAGGAGGGAAATAATCGGGAAAATAATGCTTCTCTTTGAAATTCAGTTCTTCCCATGCAGGGGAGCTTTTCCATCTTTCGATGATTCTTTCTTTATATTCCTTTGGAACAGCGCATAATTCCGTTTTTTTTCTTATTTTTTTTATCAAGTCGCCTTGAAAGTTATAGACTGCAATCTCCAAATCGTCCTTTACATTGCTGGAAACATAAATTTTTCCATCTGATATGGCATAACTCATGTTATAGCCCAGAAGGCTGATTTTATCGGTCTGGAAATAGGGAATTTCTATCCAGTAGCTGGGATACAGGTCTGTGATTTTTTCAAAATTTCCGTCAGGATTAAAAAATAAAAATTTAGAATTTTCTGCATCAAAAAAAGACAGTTGGCCGGAATCCGTTATTCTCAGACTGGTTGCCATCCGATATTCGCCGGGTTCCTGGCCGGTCCGGCCGATGGCCTGGATAAACCCGCCGGTGTTGTTAAACTTCAACACCTGCTCGCCGGTGGAAAGATATATGTTTCCTCCTGAATCCACATCCATTTCATCTATACCTCTTATACCCAAGTCGGACAGATCCTCGCTTTCCGTATCGATCCTGAATTCCTCCTCCAAGGTGAAGGTAGACGGCTCTCCCTTGATTTTGTGCGGCTCCAGATGATTGACAACCACCTCCACTCCGTCTTCGACAAACCTTTCGACTCCGCTCTGCTTCGGATTACAGGAGCAAATGACAATGATGGCTAAAATGGGATAAGCGAATCTTTTCATGTTTTTTTCTCTACACATCTCATTTTTTTTCTAGCTGAAATTGATTTTCACTTCCAATCCATACTGTATCTTTTCACCAATGGGATCCCTTCCTCGCTTTCCTGGAGCAGACAATATATTTTGTTCTTTTTGGCGACGAAAATGATCTCATCTCTTGGATGGAAGAATTTTGCGATATACCTTCCTTCAGCATCAAAAACATCATATGAGAGATGATAAATTCCATCTTTTTCTTCATATTCATAGGTGCAGACAAATATTCTGACTTCATCATCAATGATGAAATATCGTGTAGGAGGAAAGTGACTTGGAACTTCAAATGTCCTGCCTGGTGGAATCCCCCGATCTCCGAACTCTTCTTTGATCAGATTCTCTTTTATTTTTTTTGTTATTTTGACAGGGTCATAGTCTTTCACGATTCTTTTAATTGTTCTTCCTTTGTTGTTCACAAACGTCAATTCATATTTTGACGTAATAAGCCATATGACATTATCATCTCTGGTCACATTATGAGAGATTCTGGTCACAAAGGCTTGAAATACAGAAGGGCTTCTTTTTTCTTCAAAGGAGGCAAGGGTAGCGACAGGTTTAAGGTTGGAATCGAATTTTTTCAATTCAGAAGTCATGGTCTCTCCATAACTCCTTGTATCAGCATAAATATAGCCTTCAGAGTCGAATTTGAATGAAATGGATGACCAGTATTTTCCCGTTGGGATTTCTTTGATAAATCTTCCAACGAGTGAATAGTAGATGAGCTTAGAATTTCCCAAATCATCTATGATGAGATTGTTTCCAGGAGATATCTCCATTCTTGAAGGCATAGACATCTCTCCTGGTCCCTGTCCCCTTTGACCAAAACTTCTCAGGAGCTTTCCGTTTTTATCAAACACCTTTATTTTGATTTCTTTCCAATCCAGAACATAGATATTTTCCTGGTCATCTACCTGGATCGACCGCAAATTATAGAACATATATTTTTCATTTTCAGTCTGACTGCCTATTGTTAGGTCCTGTTTCAAGACTATGCTGGATGGGCCACCCTCTGGCGGAGCAGGAGTTTTAGGGTTGGAGATGATGGTCACCCCATTTTTGTTTTCGATTTTGACCTCTTGAGAAAATGGATGGCTGGCCGAACCGAGAAAAAAAAGCACCAGAATAGTAAAAAAGTAAAATAGTTGGATTGAATTTTTCATCAAAAGACTTTTTTCCATTCTTCGGTTTCAAGGTTCACACGCCAGAAATTTCCTTTCCCCGTTACCTTCAAAATGGCTCCATTTTCCAAACCCCTAACAGTGATGGCACCCTTGAACTGCATCGGGATCTTGATTGTCTTTTCTTCCTGGAAATTTTTATCCATGATGACCAGCTGATTCTCTCCGTCGATCGGTGCCAGAAGGATGAATTGTTGTCCGTCCAATGTCCAGTCGAATCCGATCTCGTAATCATAGTTTCGCTGGCTTATTTTTTCGAGCTTTTTTTCTTCTACGTCGTATATCCACAATTCCCTTTCTCTGGAAAATGCAATTTTGCTGCCGTCTGGACTCCATTTCCCCCTCCACAGCTTCAGGAAATCTGCTGAGAACAACTCTGTGGCTTCCAAGGTTTTGAGGTTTAATAAAATCAAGCTTTCTTTTAGGTCATCATCTTTCCGAATTTTAAATGTCAGATAATCCTGGCTGGGGAGAAGATGCCATGCAGGAGGCACCAGGATATTTTCTACTAAAACTTGACTGGTGCCCTCATCTAGATCGACCAATCTTATTTGGGAAGATTTTTGATGTGTAAACGGCCCGGCTTGTACCAGCACAACGAGACTATCTCCGAAGGAAGGCCAAGCAATCAATTTGGCTTCCTGCGACTCTGGCACATCCAAGACTTGACTGAGTAATCCTGATCCATCTGTGTTTATCCTCCACAATGTATGAATCCGGACACTCTTCGCTCCCTCTTTTTCGTAATGAGTGGTTATAAAAGCCACTCTGTTGCCATCGTGAGAAAGAATGAAGGATATGGTTCGTTTTTTGTAAAACAGGGAATCCTTTTCAGAAGATTCGACCATTGGTCTTGCTCCGGTTCCGTCGGCATTCATGATCCAGAGATCGTTAGTCCATTGTCTCCTGCTTTTTATCTGAAGGAATGCTATTTTTCCCGCTCTCATAGAAAAAGATTCAAAAGAGAATCTTGACTCTTTGTTCAGCCTTGTGATTTTCTCCTGATCCGGGTCATACCGCAAAATTCCCTGTCTAAAATCCTGGAAGTAGAGATTGCCCTGATGTACTTGGTAATACCAAATGGAAAAGTCTCCTCTGGCAGAAAAGATCTGTCCTCTTGTGACCCATACAGTGCTGATAAAGAAAGAGATGAGGAGAAAGATCAACACATAGGCTGAAAACCGGAATATTTTTTTCCCCACTTGAGAAAAATCCGATTTGGCAAGAGTCAGGATCGAGGCAATCACAAAACTCAAAGTAAAAAACAGAGAAAAAATGCCTTCATTTTTGACGTAAAAACCTCGTGCCCACAGGAAATAAATATAATTTTGCCAAAAAAACATCAGCCCTGTGCCGATCAGGATGGAAACAAAAAAGATGATGAACTGCTTGTCGTAGAGCAGGGAGAGTGAGAAAGCAATGGTAAACGCCATGAGGGGCAAAACAATGTACAGGGATAAAGAAAATAGATCACCGAAAGCATCAGGGTAATTCATGTCCAAATCTTGGAAGATTTTATCCAATCCGGGCAGAAATCGCCTGACAAAGTAAAAAATGACAAACACCGCGACAAGGATACTCAGTTGAGATACGAACTTGAAGATCCACAGTATTTCTTTTTTTATCGGACGGGAAAAAAGAAAGACCCAAGCGTTATCTTTGTATTCCGTGTAAAATCCTCCGGATCCGAGCAATAGGGCAGCCAACGGAAGAAACAACAATAAAAACAATCCCGAAAACTGAAGCGTTAATTCTTGTTGGCCTGATAGATTCAAGATGGCAATAGAAATCATCATCAAGATGGCCAAAGCGAATATCAAGATGTTTTCCCGCCATTCCTTCATGAATATTTTTACAAACATCAAAACCTCCTGTGCTCCATTCAAGACACAAAATGAATAAAAATCTCTTCCAGTGTCATGGATTCGACATCCATCTTAGTGGGATGCAGTGCATCCAAATCTTGTTTCAGATCTTCGCTCCAGGGATAAATCCCAATATTGCATTTATTGCCGTCGGTCTGTTTAGTCAACATTCCGTCTATGTCTAATCCATCAGGAACAGCTCCATCAAAGGTAAGATGGACTTTTTTGGCGCTATTTTTCACATGCTCGAAGTTTTCTTCCAGGATGAGTTTTCCATCATGAAGAATACCCAGATGATCTATGATCCCTTCAAGCTCATGAACCAGATGGGAGGAAAAAAGGATGGTTGTCCCCTGCTCTAAAATCTCCCGGATGAGGCCTTTGAGAAAGTCATATCGTGTGGGGACATCCATTCCAGAGGTGGGATCATCCAGAATCAACAGCTCCGGCTCTGCGGCCAGCGCTACGATCAATCCCAGCTTGAGTTTCATACCCCGGGAAAGATTTTTGATCTTGACTTTCTCATCCAATTCGAATCTGTCCAAGAACTCGCAGGCTTTTTGGGCATTCCATTTGGGGTAAAAAGAGGAATTGAAGGCCATCAACTTCTTGATCGTCATCCATCCAAAAAAGATGGAATCTTCAGGGATGTATCCAACCTCTTTTTTATAACCAGGATGATTGAATTTGATCTCAGTTCCTTTGTAAAGGATTGTACCTTTGTCGCCGGGTATAATCCCCATGATCATCCGGATCAAGGTGGTCTTTCCTTCCCCGTTTTTCCCGAGGAGTCCGTAGACCTTACCCTCTTCCAAAGACATGTTGAAGTGCTTGAGAACTTGCTTTCGTCCATAACTCTTGTATAGATTTTTTACTTGTAGAATTTCACCCATTGTATTCTCCTTTTTCCATGACTTTTTGAGACACTGTCAGTCTCTCTTCGAAAAGTTTTTTGATTTCTTCAGGGTTTAGCCCGAATTTTTTCGCATCCTGTATCACTTCATCAAAACTCTGTGTCAAAATCGACTTTCGTTCTTCAATCATAAGTTGTGTAGAATCATCCGAGACATAGCAGCCTCTTCCCTTTCTAGTGTAGATGAAACCTTCCATCTCCAATTCCCTGTATGCGCGGGCCACGGTGTTGGGATTGATCAAGAGCTCTGTAGCCAAATCCCTAATGGAAGGCAATGGATCATTCGGTTTTAAATTCCTCATAAAGATTTCTTTTTTGAACTCTTTTTTTATTTGTTCATAAATCGGAACAAAGCTTGATGTATCGACTTTAATCATTTTCATCCTCTGTCTTACTGTACTAATAAATTAATACAGTTTAGTCGATTTGTCAAGTCAATGATTGAAAAATTGTTTAATTGGGGACAGGAGAAAAATTGTTTAATTGGGGACAGGAGAAAAATTGTTTAATTGGGGACAGGATACCCTTTCACTTAATTCGCTTTTCAACAAGCACAAAAATCCAGTTATTGCTTATGAATTAAGTGAAAGGGTATCCTGTCCCCAATTTCAAAATAAACAGGTTGAGGAGGTGGGGCGTAATAGGTTAATGTATAAATGAGGGATTAGCATGAACCGTAAATATTCCATCCCTATAATATTCATCCTTCTGGTCTTTTTGCTCTGCGGTTGTGTCTCGAAGCAAAAACCTGAAGTTACGACACAACAGCCCGTCGAATACAATAAAGTTATCCAAGAGGCTGATGAACTCTACAGCCGAGGCTGTTACATTTGTCTAAAACAAGCCTACGAGCTATATGAGCAAGCGCTCTCCTTCCCCGTTTTCCAGAAAAAAACCACGAAAAATCTTTTCAAAACAGCTATCCTCCTTGGCCTAAGGGAACGGGAACTCGGAATCCTAAAAGAAACATACTTCTCAAAAGCCGAAGATATTATCGCAGTTTCTCCTTACCTTGTGGATTATTCCGTTTTGTTGAAAATCGCGAGCACCATTCCGAGAAAAACAGTCGGCGTTGTGGGGGATTTAGTCGAAGACAGCGACCGCGTCATCGTGTCCATGGACGACGTGAAAGCCGACCTCGAAGAATGGACCGAGTTATTCAAAGAAAAATCAAAGCTTGAAGAGATTTATGCCTATGTGGTTATCGGCTTTTTTCCCACCTTTTCCTATTTCATCAAGGAAGAGCTCGATATCGAATCCATCGAACAAGCCTTTCCTGATTCTCCGTTGATTCGGTATAAACTATCGATTCTCCCCAAGGGGAACCCGCTAAATCTGGAAAAGCTTGCCCAGGATGACCCTCAGTTCTATGAAGCCTTCTTTTTTCTCGGCCAAAAAGCGCTCAAAATGCGGTTATTGGTGACCGCAGAGAAAAATTTCTTAAAGGCATACGAACAAATACCGGAGTCTTCCTCCCTTGTCATCTCCCTGGCCAGCATTTATTTTGCCTTCGAGGAACTGGAAACAAGTCTGGGATTTTATGATAAGACACTGAAAATGGCCTCCGCCCACCGGGATGCCCTTTTGGGAAAAGCAATGTGTTTAAGTTACCTCGGTAGACATAAAGAAGCCATTAATATCTGCAACAATATGTTATCCCTTGGAAAATACTATCTAGGAGAATCCCATTACTGGCTGGCATGGAACCAGAACGAATTGGGAGAGTGGAAAAACGCCTGGGAAAACATCGAAAGCTCTAAAAAATACCTAATTGGACATGGTGAAGTGTTTTTTTTAGCAGGTCTCATTGCCTTTAACCAACAAAGGTTGAATGATGCCGAGAAAAATTTGCTGGAAGCTAATAAACAAGATGCCTCGAACGGCGATCCCTCCTATTATTTAGGGAAATTAAAGAACATTCAAGAAGATTGGTTGAATTCAGGGGCTTATTTCGAACTTGCAAGCAGCCGTTACGAGATAAAGGAAGGTATGATTCAGGAAAAAATAAAAGCGATCAAGGACTCAGATTTCTCGGAAGAGAGAAAAAAGAAACACATAGCAAGAAAAACAAGCCTGCTCAGAAATATTCAACTTACCAAAGCCACAGCTTGGTACAATGCTGCAGCTGGCTTCTACAATGCAGGATATCCAAAAAAAGCCCTCCAACTTGCGGAAAAAGCCGCCTCCCACAACGCTTTAAAAGCCAAGGCAATAGAACTTCTCCAATTGATGAAAAAGTGATAAATTTTTTTCCACCTGTAAAGATTTTTTACTGAAGGGTCTTATCCGAAATCCACTTATCTTCTTTAATATGAACAGATTAGAAATATTCCATTAGGCACGAAAATTGCCTTCAAAAGATATGTATAGGGTATGTGGAAAAAAATGAACAGAAATTCTGGGAATAAACCATGATTTCGTTTGTATATTAAAGGGAGCACCCATGAGGCAAGACGAGAAAAAAGAGGAACGTATGCTAATCACACAGGCCAAAAACGGAAACGTCAGTGCTTTTGAAACCTTGGTGAAAAAGTACCAAAACAGCATTTATTACCTCTGTCGAAGAATGACGGGAAGCCACCAATCGGCAGATGATGTTTCCCAGGAAACCTTCATCAAGGCCTATTTCGCTTTAAACAGTTTCAAGGATGGGATGAACTTTTTCACCTGGATACGAAAAATTGCAGTCAATAACAGTCTCAACTTTATAAAAGTCTCTAAACGGGAAGAGCCTTTAGGAGATAGCGCTGAAAAAATTGCAGGTAATTCTTCAATGGGACAGGAATTGCCTCATGAAATGCTCCAAAGGAACCAAACAGAACAAAAGTTCAAAAAGGCGCTCAAGGCTCTTCCCCCTGAACAAAAGATTGTCTTCATCCTGCGGGTGTACGAAAATCTAAGCTATAAAGAAATAGCTCAGTTACTGGAAATTTCAGAAGGAACGGTCATGTCACGGTTGAGCAGAGCTCGCGAGAAACTCAAATCAATGATGGCTGAATATCTTTAAAGGAGACCCTGATGAAGCATCAGAAAATAAAAGAAATGCTAAGCGCCTATTTTGATGGAGAGCTCCTCGGCAAAGACAAACAACAAGTCGAACAACATTTGGCATCCTGTCAAGAATGCCAGAAGGAGCTTCTTAATTTAGAAAAATTAGAGAAATTATCCAAACAATTCCATTACTCATCTCAGGATGAAAAATATTGGCATTCTTTCTCTGAAAGAGTGACAACCGGCATCAAACAAAACATAACTCCAACTCCAGATAAGGAGGCGAAAATGTTCAAAGATTCTTTTATCAAAGGTGGTAAAAACTACGGATTGAAGGCCATGATTTTTCCGGCATCCTTGATCGCCCATGCCTTTATTGCTGCGCTTTTGGTAATCATGCCTTTGCTCAACACAGGGAATTTGCCCCAAGTCGAAGTTTACAGCGCATTCCTTGCTCCGCCACCTCCTCCACCTCCTCCTCCACCTCCCCCGGCAAAAAAACGCTCCAGCTCCAAAGCCAGAACACGTATCAAACCCGTCAAAGCCCAGACCAACATTAAACCCGGCCAACTGGTCGCCCCTGTGGAAATCCCCGACGAAATCATCGAAGAAGAACTCCTGGATATGGGTATCGAAGGCGGCGTGGAAGGCGGCGTCGAGGGTGGAGTGGTCGGCGGAGTGCTCGGCGGAGTTGTCGGTGGTGTGCTCGGCGGAGTTGTCGGCGAGGTGGAAGCCCCTATTAGAGCTATCGGGCAGATCAAGCCCCCGAAACTGATCAAGAAGGTCGAGCCCTTATATCCCGAGATTGCACGTCAGGCAAGAGTGGAAGGTGTCGTTATCATCGAAGCGACCACCGATATTTATGGACGCGTGCAGCGGATAAATGTTCTCCGCTCGATCCCGCTTCTCGATCAAGCAGCCCAGGATGCGGTTCGCCAGTGGGTGTATGAGCCTATGGTTATCAACGGTCGGCCAAGAGGCGTTATCTTCACAGTTACCGTAACGTTCAAACTTAAATAATAGAAGTCTATCCTATTTTTCGATTGAAACCCTTGCGTCGTGGGCAAGAGTGAAATGGCCATCAACGATTACGGTTTCACCTTCCTTGACGCCTTCTCCTTCCCTTTCGCTCGGCAGAATCTCGGCAAACTGATCGTTCTCCAATCCTACCTGGACGTACCGCCATTTGGCTAAACCATCTTGGACAACAAAAGCCAATTTCCGGCCTCCCCTATCCAAAACGGCTTCCTGAGGCACAATCAGTTTATTTTCGTGAATCTCGGCGGCGATTTCCACCTCTGTGTGCATTCCCGGCTTAATCTCCTCCTTTGGATTTGCAACATCTATGATGACCTTGCAGGTCTTATCCTCAGGATTCACGATCGGGCTGATTGATTTCACTTTTCCCTCGAAGATTTTGTCCGGATAAGCGCTGAAACGCAAAATCACCGCTCGACCTTTTTTCATCTTCCCGATTTCGCTCTCTAAAACCTTGGCATGCACTTGAATGCGGCTGATATTCACCAGAACAAACAGATCTCTTCCGTTCGTGATATGTTCTTGGGGAGACACCTGGATGTCCGTGATGATGCCCGTAAAAGGTGCCATAATTTTTGTTTTTTCCAGGTTCATCTGAGCTGTTTTGACCGCAATCTCAGCCTGGGTAAGACCTTTGGAGGCGGAGCGAATCTCATCCTTTTTCTCCCCCGATTGGATCAATGCCAGCTCATATTGCCTGTAGGATTCTTCGTATTCATTTTCAGATACCATCCCCTTCGTATAGAGCTCTTGTACTCTCTCATACTCTTGTTTGGCCTTCTGAATTTTGTCTATTTCCGACTGTTCAACAGCAACCTCAGCACCCTCAAACTGTTTTTCTAACAGTAACTCTGAAAGCTTGCTCAACCGGTCCGCCTGCGCCCTCTCCAGTTCAAGTCGGAATTGCCTGTCATCCAACTCCATCAACAAATCCCCTTCCTTTACATGTTGCCCTTCTTCCACGTTTAACTTATTGATAATCCCTGTTACCTCAGACTTGATAGTGACCATCCTGTTGGTGACAGCTTCACCCGGAGATTTTAGCGAGATGATCAGTTTTCCTATCCTGGCTGTGTCAACTTTGACAGGAATCGGTGTTTCTGTCACCTTCTCTGTCGCCTCGGCAGCATCCTGGGATATCTCACCCTGTTCAGGCTCTGCTCCATTCTTGATAACAAAAAAATACACAGCAACACAAATGCCGATAACGATTAATGTGATTGTTAGGATCTTCTTAGATAGTATCATTTTACACACATCCTATTACACGAAATGCTCCTAACCTCTCCCCTGATTATATTAAAGACGTATCTCGAAAATGTCAACTCTCACTATTTTATTGCCTGGATTATTTGCGAGCCTAGATTGCTGTAGCGGCAAGGAAGTGGCTCATGAAGCTGTATTCGCATACCGCGAATGGGCTACAACGAAACTGATGCAGTGAGATCGGCTCATAAATGGCCAAGTCTATTTGTTGTCTTGTTTGACCGCGTCTAATAGCATATCAAACATATTCGGAACCGCTGCGGTAACTCTGTGCCAGTTGGGAATAAGAGGCGAAGTGGAAGGATTTTGCCAAAAGATCTCCCCTGCCCTGTTGATCCCATCCGCAAACGCCTCCACACATATCGATTCCTCGTGCCGATCGAACTGAAGCCCGTTTATCGCCGCGTCATTCTCGTACCGGATCACCGTCTCTTGAGCTTCCTTCAAATAGATATTGCTCAACGTCTTGAAAAATCCCAGTGAAAATTCCACTCCCTCCAATGCCAGATTTCTGAAAATGGATTTGCCGATGTCCACCGTCATCTTCAACACACCCATATCCGGATCTCCGGGATCCAGAGGTTGATGTTTATGTTCATACGTCTCAGCGATATCCACCTGGCAGATCCTGTTTGCTGCCACATTCCGGTACACTTCGGAGAGCGTTCCCACTTCCAAGCCCCAATCGTTAGGGATGCGCAAAGCCATGGCCAAATCCCGCCTCATTGCGATCTCTCCGGCCAAGGCATACCGGAAACTGTCCATGTAGACAAGAAAAGGAAGATATCCCAGGATCTTTTCCAGCGCCCGGATAAAAGGCGTAAAAAACAGGCGCGTTGCCCGTCCATACATCTTGGTTGTGTAGCGGCTGTAGAATCCCTTGCAAAACTCGTACTCTGAATGCGGCGTCGTCACAGGATAACAAAGCCGGGCTACCATCGCCCGCGTGTAATTAACGATGTCGCAATCATGAAAAGCGATCACGCGGCTTTTCCCGCCGGCTAAAACATACCCAAGGGCTATCCAAACCGCTCTCCCTTTGCCTGTTTCTCCTGGAGCTAATTTGTTTTTTTCCAGAGCTTTATAAATCTTCTTCATCCGAGGTCCATCATTCCATACAATGAAAAATCTCTTGTAAGGAGCAAAATGATCTTTGACTTTCTTGAATTGCTCGGCATTGGCCCTATCCAAACACAACACGATTTGATTGAAATATGAGGTGTTTTTCAAAATTTTCATAATATTTTGGAGGGCTCCACTGGCAAACTCACGGTAGAGCGAGGGCAAAATCAAAGCTATCGGTCTTCTTTTCGAAAACTCCTTGAGTTCGCCCTCAACCCGTTTTATGTTGACTTCCCCGAGCTTATGAAATGTGGTAATGACGCCATTCTGGAAATAATCAGACATCCTCTCCTCCTTTTAACCTGAATAATCCAGGTTAACTCACTCGTTGCCTTTTTTCGGGACCTTCAATCCATGGCCTATCGGGAAAATTCCAGGAATGGAAACAGGGAGTTTCCCGACGATATCGTTCTCCCCAAACAGGGCTTTCACCGCGGATAATTGGGATTCGTCTGCGTATCTGTATGCGCAGAGATAAACGTCCACATCTTTGAAATGCCGCAGAAAATACGGGCTCCCGAAAGAAACCACAACGACACGCTGATGGCCTTCGGCAAGCTCTTTGATCAGTTGAACTTGTCTGAGGTCCAAACCAACGCTTCCTTTCCCTGACCTCAAACGGGAAAATAGGCCGATCACAACAACTCCTGCTTCTTTCGTCTTTTCCAGGGCTTTTGCGATAAATTCATCTCCTGTGGAGGCCTCGGCATAAAATTCCATGGCCCGAGGAATCCGCTTCTTCATCTCTCTCACGAAAGTTCGCCCGGCAAAATACCCTCCTGGATCGCTGCTCAACGCAAAGACAGCCATTTTCTGAAATCCCGCAGAAAGCGGTACGACATCCCCCTCGTTTTTCACGAGCGTCATCGAACTTTCAAAAGTCTTTTCGGCCTGAACAAGATAATCTTTGATACCGATCTTTCTGTTCAATGCCTCGACATCCACCAGTTTTTTCAGGTGGAGACCCAACCGGGCTTTAGCCTCCAGAATTCTCTTCACCGATACATCGATTCTTGACTCCTGTATCTCTCCGTTTCTAACAGCCTTGATAAGAGCCCGGATAACTTCTTTTGGTGTGGGAGGAAGAAGCAGTATATCCACACCGGCCTTCACTGCCCTTATTGCCGCATCTTCTGGGGTATACAATGTGGTCACACCTCCCATCTCCATAGCATCCGTCACGATGAGTCCCCTGAATCTCATCTCATTCCTAAGAAGATCGGTCAATATAGGATGAGAAAGAGTGGCGGGAAGGTCAGGTGTCGGATCAAGAGCCGGGATGCGCAGGTGTGCGGTCATGATGGCTTGAACGCCTGCTTCGACCGCTCTTTGGAAAGGAAGAAGCTCCACCCTATTCAAACGGTCCCGATCGCCATCGATGGTCGCCAACACGCTGTGCGAATCCAAATCTGTGTCCCCATGACCCGGAAAATGTTTGGCTGTTGCGATCAGGCCAAAATCCTGACAACCCTTGATAAAGGCTTCGGTAATACGACTGACCAATTCCGGATCCTCACCGACAGACCGCGTGTTTATGATCGGATTATCCGGATTTACGTTGACATCCACCACCGGCGCATAAGTCATATGAATACCGAGGGCCCTTCCCTCTTTGGCTGTAATTTTTCCCATCGAGTATGCCAAGTCTTCAGAATCGGCCGCACCCAATGACATTAAGGGCGGGAATAGCGTTGCCCCATCGATCTGGTTGCCGGCTCCCCTTTCAAAATCAGAAGCCACAAGGAGGGGTATCTTAGCTAGTTCTTGAAAACTGTTGGTCAATATGGCTGATTCATAAACTTCGCCTCCGAATATGATCAGGCCCCCAATCTTTTGTTCCACGATCAAAGTCTTGATGTTTTGAAAGTATTCGCTGTTCCTGTTGACAAAATTTCCGGAATACCGGCAGGCCACCATCTGACCGATTTTCTGCTCCAGCGTCATTTTGCTCAGGGTTTTTTTTGCCCATCTCATCTCCGCCGGCCCCAGCGTCAAATCTGGTTTGACAACAACCTTTGCACAACTTCCTGATAGAATGATTAAAGATAAAACGATCATGATGTGTTTGATTCTCCCAGGTTTCATCACTCATTGACCTCCATCAGGTTTTCCCGAATATGTAAAGAAATTTCGAACGATTATCCTATTATATATCTGAACACGAATAATACCGCAAACAGATAGATAATCCAGTGGACTTCTCTTCCTTTCCCCGCAACCAGTTTGAGAAGAGAATAGGAGATAAAACCGAAGGCTATTCCTTCGGTGATGTTAAGTGTCATTGGCATAATTATAATTGCCAAAAAAGCCGGGATGGCCTCGGTAATATCATTCCATTTGATGCGACTCACGCATGTCATCATCAAAAAGCCAACGATGATCAAAGGCGGAGCGATCACAGGCCGGAGTTGCAAACCTTCGTATTCATACAAGCCGGAGATCATGGCTGCCAACGGGCTGAAAAATAGTGCGACCAGAAAAAGGAAGGCGGTGAACATATTGGCCAATCCCGTTCTTGCACCTTGGACAACACCGGCCACGCTCTCGATGTAGGTCGTTACGGTCGATGTCCCGAGCAATGCCCCGCTCACAGTTCCCACGGCATCGGAAAACATGGCCTGGTCCGCTCTCGGAAGTTTACCATCTTTGAGGAAACCGGCTTGCCCGCTTACACCGATCAGGGTGCCTATCGTATCAAACAGGTCGAGGAAGAAAAAAACGAAAACAACGGTGATCAAACCTGTTTGGAGTGCTCCGAGGATGTCAAGTTTGAAAAGTGTCGGTGCAAGACTTGGAGGAGGAGACAAAATTCCTTGGTATTTGACAACACCGATCGGTACACCCAATACCGCCGTTGCCAGAATCCCTATCAGAATAGCCCCACGAATCCGCAAAGCCATCAAAACCAGAGTCACAACCACACCAAACAATGCGAGACAGACAGGTTTGCTTGTCAAATCCCCTATCTTCACCAATACGGTAGGATCATCGACAACAACTCCCCCAAATTGAAGCCCCACATGAGCAATCAACAAGCCGATACCTACGGCGATACCGTACTTGAGGGAATCGGGAACAGCCGCCACCACTTTCCCCCAAACTCTGAACAGGGAAAGTATCAGGAAAATCGATCCGGATATAAAAACGGCGCCGAGTGCAACCTCCCAGGAATACCCCATCGTGCCGCAGACAATGATGGCAAAAAAGACATTATGGCCCACTGCCGGTGCAAGGGCGAAGGGATACTTGGCCAGGAGCCCCATCAGGAGCGTCGCCACAGCGCTGGAAATGCACGTGGCCACCATGACTGCACCGCTGTCCATTCCGGCAAGCGAAAGTACAGCCGGCTGGAGAAAAATGATATAGGACATGGTCATGAAGGTGGTCACACCCCCGACCATTTCGGTTCGGAAGGATGTGTTGTTTTCCTTGAGCTTAAAAAAACGGTCTAAAAGCCCCTCCATCCTTCGCTCCTTTTTATTCTTCGAATTGAATCAAGGAAAGAATCTCCACGTCCGGGTGAGATTTTTTAATGAACTCCAATCCATTCAGGAAGCTCAGCTCAACCAAACAGGTAAATCCGACAACCTCTCCACCAAGTTTTTTAACCAGGTCGATGGCGCTCACCGTAGAGGAACCGGTCGCGATCAGGTCATCTATGATCAGAACCTTTTGTCCGGGTTGCAGGCAGTCGTCATGCATCTCGAAGTATTCTACGGCATACTCATTAGGAGCTTTCACACACACAGTCTTTCCAGGAAGCTTACCTTTTTTTCTGATGAGAACCAAGCTTAGTCCCATTTTATTCGCCACAGGGGCAGCAAACAGAAATCCCCGGGATTCGATCCCCACCACAACTTGAGGCTTTTTGTCTTTCCCCCACGAAACCATCCTGTCGATGACATAGTTAAAACTCTCTGGGTCCTGGATCACCGGCGTGATGTCTTTAAAACCGATTCCGGGCTTAGGAAAATCCTTTATTTCACGAATCAAGTTTTTTACTCGAGTTATCATGCTGTTCCCCTTTATCCTCAAGGCCGTTTTCCTCTGAATATGCGAAAACAGGCCTGCATTAATCCAAATTTTTTGTGAATACTGTGTGTGTAGGAAAAGGAATGCCAATGTTGGCTTTATTCAACGCATTGTAGATCTCATCGGTAACCTTCAGCTTTGTGGAATAGGCATTTGTGTAATTCTGGACCCAAACACGGGCCACAAAATCCAGCGAAGAATCAGCCATGTTCAAGAACTGCACGACCGGAGCGGGCCTCTCGATCACTGTATCGATCTTTTTCACGGCATCCAGGACGACACTCCGGACCTTTTCTGGATCCGATCCGTACTCCACCCCAAAATTGACATTCACACGGACAGTAAGATCAGGGACAGTGAAATTCTTGATCTTTGTGTTGGCCAGGCTACCGTTGGGGATGTAGATAACCTCGCTGTCGTATGTTTTTAGCTTTGTGCTCCTTATCCCGATATCCAGGATGACTCCCATTTCTCCGGATTCAAGTTCTACTTTATCCCCTACCTTGAAGGTCTTATCCAGGACAAGCTGAATCCCACCGAGGATGTTGGCCAGGGAGTCTCTGACTGCAAAACCTATTGCTATACCGGCAACACCTACCGTCGCCAAAAGAGGACTGAGGTTGATATTCCAAGTATCGAAAATGAAAAAGATCCCTAAGATGATGGTGACAACTTTTAAAATTTTGGCCACCAGAGGAATGAGCCTGTCATCTGCCGTGGATTCAGTCTTTGATGCCCACTCTTTCAACCAATGCGTGGAAAAATTCGCGATTATTCTCAATATCATAACCATGATGATCAGGACAAATAGCGAATTGACTATGTTGCTGTAAATGGAAGTTTCGAATTGGAAATGCTGGATCCCGATCTTGAATCCCAAGACTATGACGATATAAAAAATAATCGAGGAAATGCTTTTGATTACCAAATCATCGATTTTTGTCTTGGTTTTCTTAGCCAAAGGTTTTAGCACCTGTCTCATGATGAACTTTACTAAAAGAGCAACCAAGACAGAAACGACCAAGATAAAAAGAAACTTCAAATAAATATTCCCGATAATAGAATTAAAAATGTTTGATACAGAGTCCATTTAAACGCCTCCTAGTATCACCTTTTTCTTCCATGTGATATATACAGGAACTTCCAAATCATTTCAATTAACCTGAATTATCCAGGTTATTGTTTTATTGTGATTTTCCGTGTTTCATCGTTTAGGACTTCGATGCTGATCCTAATGGCTTCCAGTTCCATCTTGAGTTTCTCGGCCCATTCCACGATGATGACACCGCGGTCGAGATAATCCTCCCAACCTAAGTCTTCAATCTCGGAATTTTTTCCCAATCGATACAGGTCGATGTGATATATCGGACATTTTGCCTGATAAATGTTCACAAGTGTAAAGGAAGGACTGCAAACCTGATCGACATCTTCCAGACCTAATCCCGATGCAATCCCTTTGGCAAAAACGGTCTTGCCTGCTCCCAGTTCCCCTGTCAAAAAAACAACTTCTTGCCCTTGGAACGATTCAGCCAGCCTTTTTGCCAATTTAAACGTCTCATTCTCTGAGGCTGATTTGTACTTTTCTGCTTGTGTTTTCGTTTTTGGGATTTTCATTTTATAATCAGGCCGGATTTTCAATATTCTACGAGAGGGCTTTGATTGCGGCAGGCAGATAGGTAATCATATTTCCAGCTGTTAGAGACTTTTCTCCAAGCCGGGCCGCTCCGATATCACCGCTGAGTCCATGGACATAGACAGCCGCCAAAATGGCGTCCAAAATATTTTTTTCCTGGATGATCATGGATGCAATCATACCGCTGAGGACATCCCCGGAGCCTGCTGTGGCCATCCCTGGGTTTCCGGTGGGATTGATAAAGGTTTTTCCCTCAGGCGTGGCAGTCAAAGTCCTGTAGCCTTTCAAAACCACGTAAACCCCAAATTTTTTAGCAAACCGAGGCACCAGCTCTAACCTTCTGTCAAGGACCTCTTTTGTGGACAACTTGAGCAGCCGGGCAAATTCTCCGGGATGAGGTGTCACGACAGCCGGTTTGGACAAGGATTTCAGAATATCGGGCTTGGAAGCCAGGATATTCAATGCGTCAGCATCCAGCACTACCGGAATTCTCAATCGTGTCAGCAGGGAAAGGACCAACTTCTTGGTTGATTCGTGTGTGGAAATCCCCGGCCCCAACATCAGAACATCTTTTTCTTCGAGCAAACGCAAAATCTCTGACAATGCCTCCACAGCCAGTGTCCCCTTATCCGTTTCCGGTAAAGGCTCTGTCATCAATTCCATCATAGAGCGGGCCACAATCGGAAGACAACTCTTCGGCACTCCTGCCGTCACAAGGCCAGCGCCCATCTTCAGGGCGGCCTTGCCCGCCATGGCGGCGGCTCCTGTTTTGCCCACAGAACCGGAGAGCATCAAAAGGTGTCCATACGTTCCTTTGTGAGTTGCCTTTTTCCGGCGCTTAAAATATGGACGAATTCTCTCCTTTTCCACCATCTCGAGCTTGAATTTCTCATCTTCAAACAGATAAGGAGGCACGCTGATGTCTCCGATCTTCAGCTCTCCCACATAATCCTCTGCCGGAGGAAAAACATGGGCAACCTTGGCAGCCGCCAAAGAAACAGTGAGATCAGCCTTCACACATGGCCCGATAATGGCAAATGTGTCAGACAACAGGCCCGAAGGAATATCCACGGCCACCTTGAAGGACTTGCTTTTGTTGATTCCCTGGATGACAGTGGCATAGAGTCCCCTCGCAGGATTTGCAAGACCCGTTCCGAATATGGCGTCCACAACCACTGTGGCCTTTGACAGGATCTTTTTATTCGCACCCCAATGCCGAGCGGACGTGATTTCCTTGATCGTGATTCCGATTTTCCCGGCAATGCCCGCGTTCAATGCAGCATCCCCTTTGAGTTCTTTTTTGGAAGCCAGCAGCAGAACAACAAGCTGGCAGCCCCGGTTGAAGAGATGTCGGGCCACCACAAATCCGTCCCCTCCGTTGTTTCCTTTCCCGGCAACGATCACAACTCTTTCATCCTGAATTTGTGGAAACTTCTTCAATATCTCGTTTGTGATCTGAATCCCGGCATTTTCCATCAATATCGGGCCAATTATTCCCAACTTTTCGATGGCTTTTTTGTCGACACCCTGCATCTGTTTTGATGTTAAGATTTTCATAATGAAAATTTTAACATAAAAATAAACGCTTTGCTGCTGAATTCGTTGATTTAAGCAACTAATTATGCTAATAAAAAATATCATCCTGGATTATTCATAAGAGGAGGTATTGTTATGGGAATAAAAATTGGCATAAATGGATTCGGTCGAATCGGACGAAACGTATTCCGAGCCGCATATAAAGATCCTGATATCGAGATCGTAGCCGCCAACGATGTGGTGGACGCCAAAATTCTGGCGCATCTTCTGAAATACGATTCTGTGCTCGGCATTCTGGATGCCGACATCCAGGCCACACAGGACTCCATTATCGTCGATGGCAAAGAAACAAAAATTCTCACCGAAAGAAACCCGGCAGATCTCCCCTGGAACGACCTGGACGTTCCGATCGTAATCGAGGCCACCGGTCTTTTCCGAAAAAGACAGGATGCCTTGAAGCATATCGAAACAGGCGGAGCCAAAAAGGTCATCATATCCGCCCCGGCGATAGAACCGGATGTCACGCTGGTCCTTGGCGTAAACAATGAAGCCTATGATCCGGACAACCACCACATCATCTCGAATGCCTCCTGCACTACCAACTGTCTCGCACCGGCCGTCAAAGTCATCCACCAAGCATTTGGGGTGGAAAAAGCCTTCATGACCACCATCCACGCCTACACAATGGACCAAAAAATCCTGGATGCCCCGCATAAAGATCTTCGCAGAGCTCGAGCAGCGGCCGTCTCTCAAATTCCCACATCAACTGGTGCTGCCAAAGCTGTCGGTTTGGTCATGCCTGATCTCCAGGGCAAAATCGACGGAATCGCCATCCGCATCCCTACAGCCAATGTCTCCCTTGTCGATCTGGTCGCCCAACTCAAGACAAACACCAGCGCCGACGAAGTTAACCAGGCTTTTAAAGCCGCCGCTGAAGGGGAACTGAAAGGAATCCTCCAGTATTGTGAGGAACCTCTGGTTTCTGTCGATTTTATGGCCAATCCCCACTCTTCGATCGTGGATGCGCTTTTCACACGCGTGACAGACGGTAACCTGGTCAAAGTCCTGTCCTGGTATGACAACGAGTGGGGCTATTCCTGCCGGCTCGTCGACCTCATCAAATTCATCTCCGGATAAAAAGCCATGCTGTATGTCAAAGACCTGGATGTCCAGGGAAAAAAAATCTTTTTACGTGTGGACTTCAATGTTCCCCTGGACAAAGAGAGAAACATCCGTGATGACACACGCATCAAAGCCGCTTTGCCCACGCTGAATCACCTCTTGGAGCACGGAGCCAAGGTTGTCTTGGCATCGCATTTGGGACGGCCCAAAGGAGAGTTTAAACCCAAGTTCAGCACACAACCTGTGGCCGAAAGACTTGCAGAACTGATCCACCAAGAAGTTTTACATGTTCCCGATGTTGTCGGTCATGAAGTCGAAACGATGAAATCCCAACTCAAGGAAAGCCAGGTTCTCCTGTTGGAAAACCTCCGGTTCTACCCTGGTGAGAAAGGAAATGATCCCGCGTTTGCCCAACAGCTGGCTCAGGATATCGATTATTTTGTAAACGATGCTTTTGGCGCATGCCATAGAGCCCATGCATCCATAGTGGGCATTCCTCAACATGTCCAAAAATCAGCAGCCGGTTTCCTGGTCGCCAAAGAGGTAGAATACCTCAGTAAAGCGGTCCTCTCCCCTCAAAAACCCTATGTCGCCATCCTCGGAGGAGCCAAGGTATCGGACAAGATACCGGTGATCGAGAGTCTCCTTCACAAAGCCGATAACATATTGATCGGAGGGGCCATGGCGTACACCTTCTTTTCCGCACAAGGATATGGTGTGGGCCGGTCCCTTGTGGAGGAAGACAAAAAGGACCTCGCCTTGAGCCTGCTGGACAAAGCCAAGTCCATAGGCGTGAATTTCCTCCTTCCGCAGGATCACATCGCGGCAGCAGCCATCGATCCCTGCGCTGAAGAACGAATCATACAAAAATTCCCGATCCCTCCGAACTTGATGGCCCTGGATATCGGCCCGCAGACCATCAAAAAATATAAAGATGTTATAACAACCGCAAAAACAATCTTCTGGAATGGACCGATGGGTGTTTTTGAAATCGACCAGTTTGGAAAAGGCACAGAAGAGATGGCAAAAGCTGTGGCAAACACCAAGGCGATCTCCATCATTGGAGGAGGAGATTCCGTCGCAGCTGTACTCAAGGTTGGTGTCAGCGAAAAAATTTCCCATATATCCACAGGTGGCGGAGCGTCCCTTGAGTATATCGCGAAGGAAACGCTGCCTGGACTAGAAGCCTTAACGGAGAAATAAGATGAATTTTACTCACAAAAAACCTTTCATTGCCGGAAACTGGAAAATGTTCAAGACCGTTCCCGAGGCCGTGGACACGGTTCAAAAACTTCATGAAGCCAGTTTAGGATTGGAAAAAGCTCAGTTTGTCGTTGTCCCGCCCTTCACAGCTCTCAGCGAAGTCAGCCGGGCACTCCAAGGCTCTCCTGTTCAGATAGGAGCGCAGAATATGTACTGGGAGGAGCAAGGAGCCTTTACAGGAGAAGTGTCGGCACCAATGCTCAAGAATGTCGGCTGCACTTATGTGGTCATCGGGCATTCGGAGAGGCGGCAGTTTTTTGGAGAAACCAACGAAACAGTCAACAAAAAAATCAAATCCGCTCTCACCCACGGCCTGATTCCCATCATGTGTATCGGCGAGTCTCTCGAAGAGAGAGAAAACGGCAACACCATAACCAAAGTTCAGACGCAAATAACAGAAGGATTGAAAGGGCTCGAGGCCGAACAAGTCCGCCAGATCATCATCGCCTACGAACCTATCTGGGCCATCGGCACTGGTCTGACAGCTACTCCAGATCAGGCCCAAGAAGTGCACCGTTTCATCCGATCGAACCTCGCAGAAAATCATGGAAATGATGTGGCTTCCTGTGCTATAATCCTGTACGGCGGTTCGGTCAAACCGGAAAACTCCTACTCCCTATTGAAGGAGAAAGATATTAACGGTGCCCTTGTTGGAGGCGCATCGCTGAAAGCGGAATCTTTCGCAGAGATTTCTAAAGAAGCCATAAAAGCGTACGAGGAAAAATGAGTTCATTACTTCTTATCATTCACATCATAGTTTGCCTTACATTGATTATTGCTATCCTGCTTCAATCTGGAAAATCAGCCGATTTAGCCGGAGCTTTCGGAGGAATGGGAAGCCAGTCGGTCTTTGGACCTCGAGGAGTTGCGACGATTCTCTCGAAGATATCCACGGTATGTGCAATTCTTTTCATGATTACTTCGTTGTCACTCTGGATTCTCTCCGCTAAAGGAGACAGATCGGTCCTAAGCGGCGAAGAAGCTCCGGTGGAACAGAAAGCGGCTGTTACGGAACCTGAGAAAAAAGAAGGCGAAGAAATCAAAGTCCCGGAAGGAACGACCCAGCAGGAAACAAACGCGAAAAAGCAGGGTGAAGAGATAAAAAAGCAAGAATCAGATCCGGAAAAAAAGAAAACCGAACCGGTTAAAAAATAATCCACAAATCCTCATTTTTGCCGAAGTGGTGGAATTTGGTAGACACGCATGGTTGAGGGCCATGTGAGCGTAATTGCTCGTGGGGGTTCGAGTCCCCCCTTCGGCATTATAATTCTTTTGTTATCAATAAGTTATAGAGATTCCAGCATAATGTAACCAGGCCACTCTCTCCCTCGTATCCTTCTATGATGACGTAACGCAAGTTTTTTTTATTCTTTCTTATTTGCCCTCTTTTCTTCGGTCTTTTGAACCATCCTTCTGTCCATGATCCCAACCATAAAAAGTTGGCTCTGCAATAAAGCTATAAGGGCACAGAGGATAGCCTCCGAGGGATTTTAAGTCCCTTTCATCTTGTTGATTTCGCATTATTACGAGTGCCATTCTTCCGAGTTTGGATACATTTTTGTATAAAGGAAGAGGCAGTATCTCATGAACTTATTTTTGTCGTGATTACCTTTGCTCCGGTTTGACTGAATCAAACGGCTTCATTCATAACGTAGTGAAATAGAGGGATTGGCATTCGCAGTCCGCACAGAGTGAAAACTCACGGTCAGGGCCGCAATCAGCAGCGTTGCCGTTCCTGATAGCAGGAAGATTCCCACACCGATTCCTGTTCTGTAGACAAAACCATTCAGCCATTTGCTCATAACAAAGTAAGCGATAGGCCAGGCTATCAGATTGGCGACCACGATCAAACGGCCGAACTCCCCCATCAGGATACCCAGGATATCGGATATCGATGCTCCCAGAACCTTACGGATCCCGATCTCTTTGGTACGGCGCTCACAGGCGTGCGATGCCATGCCGAACAAACCGAGACAGGCGATCAAAACGGCGATGATCGAAAAGAGGCCGAACAATATCCCAAGTTTCTGTTCTATTCTGTACATTTGGTTATAGATATCATCCAGGAAGCGGAATTCGAACGGATACTTCGTCATAAACTTATTGTAGGTATTCTTGATTTGGGCAATGGTCTCAGGAATATTTCGTCCTCGGATCCGAACAGAGGCATAATAGGCATGGCTGGGATCACAGTGGATAACCAGCGGTTTTATATCCAGGCGAAGAGAATGATAGTTAAAATCCTTGATCACCCCTACGACCTTTGCCTCTTTTTTAAAATTTGTGGAGAGCTTTTTGCCGATCGGATTCTTCCAGTTCGCTTGCTTCATGAAAGTTTCATTGACTATGACGGCTTCCTGATCATCCGTTCCGAAAGCTTCAGAAAAGTTGCGGCCCTGTATGATTTCCGCTTCATAAAGATCGAGAAAATCATAGTCGACCGAAAACCAATGGGTGTGAAAAGAAACCTCAGCTCCTGCTTCATCCAGATAGGTTCCGGTAAATCCGGATCCGATTCTCGTGGGATAATCGTTCGAGGTCGTTATTCCGATAATGCCGGCATAGTTTTTGAGTTCATTTTTAAAGGCCGGAAGATTTTTTTGGACCCCCTGGTCAGTTGCTCTAAAAATAATGACATTTTCGCGGTTGAATCCTAGATTTTTAGTCCGAAGATACCTCATCTGTTTGTATACCACCAAGCATGATGCGATGAGGATGACTGTCATGCAGAATTGGAAGATAACTAGAGCACTTCTCAAACGTCCTTTCCCGGCTAGTCGAGCTGTAGCCCCTTTGATGATACTGACCGGGCGCAAGGAAGAAAGAAATAGAGCGGGATAGAAACCCGCAGCCAATCCGATGAGTAAAACTACAGCGGCTAGTTCGGCTAACAATTTCCATTCAAATTGAGCACCGATTTGAATACCACGTTCAACAAATGAGCCGAAAGCGGGGAGAAGTTGCCAGGCAAAAAAGAGAGCAAGACACATCGCCACCCCTGAAATCATAATGGATTCGGTCATAAACTGCCGAATCAGCTGGGTTCTCTGTGCTCCGATAACCTTCCTCACACCGATTTCTTTCGCTCGAAGCGAGGCTCTGGCCGTTGAGAGGTTCATGTAATTGATAGAGGCTATTAACAGAATGAGAAGAGCGATGGATGTGAAAAGATAGATATATTTCATATCATTGGTCTGAGAGAATTCGAAATTGACTTGAGAATTCAGGTGAATTCTGGTCAACGGCTGCAAAAAGAATATTTTTTCTCTGCTTTCTTCATCATTTTTTTTAACAATCATGCCGATTTTTTCTTCAAGTTGTCGGGGATTGCTTCCCTTTCTCAATTTGACATAAGTGAAAAAAGATGTGTTATCCCAATCGGCCAGAGTTTCTTCGCGTTTATTGACTGGGAAGAGATTCACAAATGACACAACACAATCAAATTGAAAGTGAGAATTTTCAGGAACATTTTCGAAAATTCCTGTTACTATAAAATTATTAAGGACAGTCTTTCCCACAGGATTCTCACCATGGAAATACCTCTCCACCATATCCTGACTGACTAATACCTTGTTGGGTCCATCTAAAGCCGTTGCTCTATCTCCTTCAATTAGCTTAAAGGAAAAAACCTTTAAGAACTCTTCATCCGCATGCACAGCCCGTACATAAAAACCTTGCTCTTTTTCCCCTAACCAGATATTTTGGGGAAATCCTATTTTAGTAGCGGTCTCGATTTCGGGGACTTCAATCGGCAAAGTGCTGGCAAGAGGAGTGGGAGAAACGCCATAATAATCGGACCCCATGTACATATCACCGGGAGTTCGACTGATCACTCTGTATATCCGATCGGCATTCTCGAAAAAAGAGTCGAAACTCATCTCATATCGGACATAAAGGAAGATTAGAATAAAACAGGTCATCCCGAATGCAAAACCAAGTACATTAATCAGCGAAAAAACCTTGTGTCGAAAGATGGTTCTTAGGGACATGCGTAGATAGTTTTTAAGCATGCCGGCACTTTCCAAGAGAGTTAGTTTGATATACTGAAACAATATTTCCAGAATAAATGACCAGCACCATATCCAGGACCTTAGATTCCCATTTTTTAAGCGAATTTCCGCATACTCCTCATCGATCACATGGCTTATGGCAAAATTCTTTTCGTAAACCGACAATCGGGACAATATCCACTTTGCAAACTTTGGTGGAGATATTTTGTTGTTTTTCATTCTTTCCTCATCAGGAGCTGAATTTGACAAAGCCGTCCCAAGTTAATCTTTGAATTTTATAGGCATGATTCAAAGCCTTCTTTCCCACAGGGGTCAAGAAGTACATCACTTTCCGGCGTCCCCCCTGCTGTGCAAGAGGCTCGCTGTCTTTTGATTCGATATAGCCTTTTTTAATCAATGAAGTCAGCGTGTTACATAAAGAGCCCGTATTGATGGTCTCTCCGGTTATCTCTTTAAAATATTTCCGGACGGAAACGATATAGGCGTTGCCGGCCAGTTTCCAAATTGCCAGAAGGATCAGTTCCTGATGTTTGGTCAGTTTGTACATTTGTTTTTTCCTTTGTTTTTATTCTAAAAACATATATCTATATATACGTAATGGCGAGAAAAAAGGTTACAAAGCAGACGACACAGATAATTGGAAAGATAAAAAACTCCCCTATTTTCCGGAACTTGCTGATTTTTCAGTAATTTACTGCTTTTTAATGCTTTACAGAAAAACTCGAATTCTCCTCCCAGAGGATTTTAAGTCCCTTGCATCTTCCAGTCCAATTCAGCCTTGTCATTTAAGCTGCGTATTCCGGTGAATCTCGCCACTGATTCCGGAGCAAACTCGCCACCTGTC
>CAYPGQ010000002.1:0-119845 GCA_964410125.1 uncultured Eubacteriales bacterium
TCCTAACGCTTCTAGTGGATTTTTTCCAAAATACCCTCTACTGTCTGAATTGCAGTCCTTGATTGGCTTGACTTGTTCAGAGATAAATTATATATCAATATCGCAAATTCATCTGAAGCTATTGAGCGTGGAAGGACAATCATGAGTCAGGGCAGAACCGGGTTTAGAGGAGGCGATATGTCGACAGAAAAGGGAAGAAAAATTCCTCAGGCAGAAATCGGTATTCTCGGAGGAACCGGGCTGTATGAGATCGATGGAATCGAGAATCTTGAAGAGAGGGACTTCGATACTCCCTTTGGGAAGCCTTCTGACTCCTATATGATCGGAAATCTCGAGGGGAAAAAAGTGGCCTTTCTTGCCCGGCACAGCCGAGGACACCGCATTCTTCCGTCGGAAATCAACTATCGAGCCAACGTCTACGGTTTCAAAATGTTGGGAGTGACAAGAATCATTTCCGTGAATTCTGTCGGGTCTTTGAAACAGGAAATCAGACCTAGAGATATTGTGTTTTCCGACCAATTTTATGACAGGACCCGGAGAAAAAACACATTTTTTGGGGAGGGGATCGCTGTTCACATCAGTTTTGCGCATCCGGTATGCCCGGAGTTATCCCGACTCCTGTTCGAGACCGGAAAAAATCTAGGGGTGAGGGTCCATCCGAAAGGAACCTATATATGCATAGAGGGACCGGCTTTTTCCACAAAGGCAGAGTCCGGAGTCTACCGATCCTGGGGTTGCGATGTTATCGGCATGACCAGTGTTACAGAGGCGAGGTTATGCCGGGAAGCCGAAATTTGTTATGCCACGATGAGCCTTATTACCGACTACGATGTTTGGCATGAAGAGGAGGAGTCAGTCTCTGTGGAATTGATCCTTGATAACATGCATCACAATATCCACAATGCCAAGGGCATCATTAAAGGGGCCCTTGCGAGACTTCCCGTTGATAGGGGAGAAGCCTGTGAATGTTCTAGAGCGATTAAAGATAGCATCGTCACTTCCCCTGAACTCATCCCTCAGGAGATAAAACAAAAACTGCAACACATCATCGGAGAGTATATCCCATGAGCCTTGCGATTGTCGGGTCTTTAGCCTTCGATACCATCGAAACTCCTGAGGAGCGCAAGGAAAAGATCGTCGGGGGATCCTGCACGTATTGTTCCCTTGCTGCCAGCTATTTTACAACTCCAAAGATTGTCGGGGTCGTAGGTGAGGATTTTCCCCAAGAGACGATCGATCTTTTCAAGAAAAGAAAAATCGATATGCAGGGACTGGAGTTTGCCAAGGGAAAGACCTTTCACTGGGAAGGACTCTACGGTCATGATCCCAATCAGAGAACTACCGTGAAACTGGAACTGAATGTTTTTGCAGACTTCAAGCCTCAACTACCTCCTTCTTTTCAAGGGACAGAGTTTGTCTTTTTGGCTAATATTCACCCTGAATTGCAAGAGGATATCCGCGTTCAATTCAAAAATCCAAAATGGCTGGCAATGGACACGATCACTCACTGGATCGAAAACAATAGAGAGACTCTTTTGCATGTGCTCAAAAAGTGCCATTTTTTTTTCTGCAATGATGAAGAGATAAAACTTCTTACCGATGAAATAAACCTCATAAAAGCCGGGAAGAAGATTTTGGAGATGGGGCCTGCCTATGTTGTCATAAAAAAAGGAGAACATGGGGCCTTGATGCTGGGGAAGGATTTTGTTTTTGGTGTTTTGGCTCATCCCTGTGAGGAGGTTGTCGATCCAACAGGAGCAGGAGACAGTTTTGCAGGGGGCTTTCTGGGTTATTTAGACTCTTTGAGTTCGGTGGACGAGAAAGAATTGCGCCGAGCCGCTGTTTTCGGGAGCGTGATGGCTTCCTTTGCCATCGAGGACTTTGGGATCGAACGGTTTAAATCTTTGACACTTCCCGAAGTCAAAAAGCGCTTTTCCGAATTCAAAAAACTGACAACATTCTAACCTGACTTATCCAGGTTAGATTTTTTGGTTTTCTTCCATTCTATCTGGCCAAGTTTTAGTGAAGTAAAGCATCAGGCATATCCTCCGCTCTAGTGAGGATCTGTAACGCCATTCCCTCATCGCCCTTCTCGGCGGCTGCGTAACTCCGCATGTTTATTCCTTATCCCTACAACACTAACCTCTGTTCCCCTGACTATCCGTGTCTTTTTCCCGTTATTACATCCGTGCTCAATACATACTCGCCGTCCGACTTTCAGGCTGTGTTGTAATTCACTGTCCGATAGAAAAATGGGATAAAAAGGCCAAAAAACAGACGAATCTAGGGCAAAACCTGTCAAATATACTCCAATATTGCCATAAAATGGGATATTTTTGTTGAATATTTCCCATTTTATTAATTGTGACACAGTCTGTTTGTCGAATTCCCTCGAAGAACGAATCTGGAAGGCTAGATCCTCAATGGCGCTGCGGACAAGCCTGATGCTTTATTACATCTGAATTTCCCCAAACAAAATGGAAGTGATCCGATTTTTATTCTTTTAGAACCTTAAGTTTTTCGATAAGAGCAGGCAAAATTTCCCTGTAATCACCTACGATTCCGAAATCTGCCATGTCAAAGATAGGGGCCTGAGGATCCTTGTTTATGGCAACAATCAGCTTTGAACTGGAGCATCCTGCTAGATGCTGGGGTGCCCCAGAAATAGCTACTGCGATATACAGGCTTGGACTCACCATATGGCCTGTTTGCCCTATCTCGAGACTTTTCGGCATCCAATTTTCATCTGAAGGCACCCTGGTTATGCCGACCGCTGCCCCGAGGACATTTGCCAGCTCTTGGACTAAATCGAAGCCTTCTCTCCCGCCGATTCCTCCCCCTCCGGACACGATGACCTTTGCCTCCTCAAGCTTTATCCCCTTGCCCTCTTGATGGATTGTCTCCATCAGTTGGCTCCTCATCTGTGCCTCGTCGATTTCAACCGGGATGGATTCAATCTTTCCTTTATTGGAGGGATCTGGTTCTGCCGGCTTTTCTGATCGGGGACGCATCGTCACCACATGAGGTCGATGATTTGTCGAGGCCCACTGGGCTAAGGCGTTACCTCCGTAGACTGGTTTGGTTTGTAAAAGCGCTTTTTTTGCCTCATCGAATGCCATGTCAACACAGTCCATGCAAACACTCGCTCTCAACTTCGCGGCCAATCTTGGAGCGACGTCACGTCCCACATCGGTCTGACTGAAGAGGATGACCATTGGGTTTATTCGTTCACATACATTGGAAAGGATGGCAACCAGGCGTTCCGGGTGAAAGTCCGAATACTCAGGGTCTTGGACTGTCAAGACCCTATCTATCCCAAGGTTGGCGACTTCCTCTGCGACATTTTGAAGATTCTTTCCGATGAGCAGAATGTAGAGGGGCTGATTGAGGAGGCTGCCGAGTTTCTTCCCAGTGGTTATGAGTTCTCTTGAGACGGATGTGATCTTCTTTTCTTTCAGCTCGCCGCAGATCAAGATCCCTTTCATAGGACTCCTGCCGCTCTCATTTTTTCTGCCAGCTTACCTGCAGCTTCTTCTGGTTTTTCTCCTTGGATTTTTTCACATTTTCTTTTTCTTACAGGGATGAATAGTTTTACCAATTTTTTCCGCGAGGCGTCAGCTCCTGTTTGAGTCTGTTCGGCATCGATGAATTTTGCGTCCCAGAGAGGAATTTCCTTCTTTGAGGCTGTTATAATTCCCCATCCTGAAGGCAATCGGGGTGGGCCCAATTCATGGCTCACGGTTAGAACGGCTGGAGGGAGAACTGCAAAGACCTGGCAGCCGTCGAGAATCACACGCTTCACTTGCAATCGGCCTTCGATGAAATCCACAGATTCGGCCAGTGTGATCAAAGGCAAATCGAGGTTTTCGGCCATTATTGAGCCGACCAATCCCTCGTCCCAATCAGCGGCCTGTCTTCCACACAAAATAAGATCGAATTCCTTTATCTTTTGAATCGCTTGATTCAGGATATAAGCCGTCGAAAAACTGTCTGAGCCTTCGAATGCCTGATCTCTAAGTATAATTCCCTCATCGGCTCCCATGGCCAGTGCATGTTTCACGACACGAGATGCACTGTTATCCCCGATGGTCAAGATTGTTATCTGCCCTCCGTGTTTTTCCTTGATCCTGAGGGCGAGTTCTACCGCCTGTTCATCGTACGGGTTTATCACTGGTGGTATTCCTTCAGGAGGGACGACCTTTGTACATTCTGCATCCAATCGAAATTTTGAAGCCGGGATCTCGGGGTCTTGGATTTGTTTGATACAGACGATGGTTTTCATTTTGTGTTGGTTCTATCCGAAAAGGTAGCATATACCAAAACCGGCCCGAGGCAAAGCCCATTCTACCGCTTCCTTTTCGCACACAATCCGGCAACTGCCGCATTCCAGGCAGCCCTCGTAGGAAAAGGTTATATGCTCTTCCCTGAGTTTGAAGCATTCCGCTGGGCACGCATACAAGCACGGGTGGGCTTCACATGTTGCGCAAATATCTTCTTTTATCTGGATATGCCGCTCTTTATCGATGTCGTATTTGTTGACGGCTAATTTATCCTCAACGTTCACTGGTTTCATAATGATCTCTTTATCCGGAAAAGATCACGGATCATCTGCCAAAGGGATATTTTTTCCTTCTGTGATTCCCGGAACATTTTCCAGAATTTCTTTTTCGGTATGCCGGCGTTGGTGAATATCTTTTCAGCCAATTCACAGGCCAGTTCAGGATACTGGCAATAGAATCGAGGATTCTCCAGTAAGAGAGGAGCTCTTTTAAAGGTTTCCAGGTCTTCGAGGACAAAGCTCTTTTTTAAAAGTTCAGGATAATGAGCCAAAGATTGTTTAGAAAAATCTCCTGTTTTTTTGGCTTGGATAACGGTTTCAGCAGCCGCTTTTCCTGAAGCGATGGCAAAATTTGCTCCTTCGAGGACCAGCCCTGTGGTCAAGGTCAAACCTGCGGCATCGCCCGCCACAAGCATGCCGTCTGTATACAGCGCCGGCATTTTTGCTTTTCCTCCAACTGGGACCAGGTGTGCAGAATATTCCACCAGTTGACCATCGGCAATCAGGTTTTCCACTTCAGGATGTCGCTTGAAATCCTCCAACAGGTCATTGGCGGAAACCTCCTTCTCGGTCAAAGTGCTCAATTGGACGACAATACCGACGGACAGGCATTCTTTGTTGGTGTAGATGAAGGCTCCTCCAGGTATCCCTCTCGAAAACGATCCGATGAACTCCCAAGCTATTCCTTCCTCTCCGTGCAAGTTAAAACGCTGCTCTATTAGCTGACGCGGGAGTTGAATAACCTCTTTTACCCCTAGCTTGATATCCCGAGGTGAAAGTTTTCCTCTTAGCCCGGCTTTTTCCGCCAGGAAAGAATTTACCCCGTCACAGGCGATAACTACGTTTGCAGGAAGCTTGTCTCCACCGGCTTTTATGCCCGCCACAGCGTTCCCCTCCCACAACAGGTCTTCGGCTTCGAGGCCTGCTGCAACAACGGCTCCCGCTTGTTCTGCCTTGGCAGCAAACCATCGGTCGAACCTGGAACGCAGCACAGAAAAGCCGTTATAAGGGGGGTTGCCGTATTTTTTGGATGTGAAGTCAACAGAAAAAGAGGCATCCTGTGTGAGCAGAGAATATTTGTGACGAAGAATGTATCTTTCGACCGGAGCCTCTTCCCAAAAGTCAGGGAAGAGTTCGTATAAAGATGGACAGTAAAAGGCCCCGCCCCACATATTCTTGGCCCCGGCAAACTTTCCGCGCTCAACTATTAATGTTTCCAACCCGGCCTTTGCCAGGGTAAGTCCGCAGGCACAACCGGCCGGTCCGGCTCCGACAACTATGGCATCAAATTTTTGGTTCAAAGCTTCTGCCTTAATCTATCACCTAAAAGCTGCTATCTCCAGGAGCTGCTGCCCGATTGTCAATTGGTGTATCTGAGCGGTCCCACCGAGAATGGTGGCTGTAATAGCATCTTGATAGTGATGGCCGACGGGATAATCATCGATGGTTCCGAAGGAGCCATGGATTTTGACCGCCTGTGATGCCACCCAAAGAGCGGTCTCTGCTGCGAAGTACTTGGCATAGGACATTTCTTTTATGTGGCGGATCCCTCGGCTTTTGAGATCGGCTGCCCGATATGTTAGCCACCTGGATGCCTCTATCTTGGTGGCCATTTCCGCGATGATTTCTTGAATCAGTTGATGACCCCCGATGGGCTTCCCGAACTGTTCCCGTTGCTTGGCGTAATTGATGCTGGCCTCGAGACAGCTCTGAGCAAGCCCCACAGAACCCGCAGCAAGAAACAGCCGGGCCGTATCGATACCGCGCAACGCATCCCTGAGGGCTCGTCCTATCTCTCCAACCTGGTTTTCCAGGGGTAATTCCATATCCATGAATCTTAGGGTGCCTTCGCTCCCTCCGCGCCAGCTAATCTTTCCCTTCTGAGGAGTGCTCGATAATCCTGGAGTGTCTATCTCGACGATAAAAGTGGCTAGACCCTTAAGTCCCTTGCTCTTGTCGGTCTGAGCAATGAATAAGACCACATCGGCAATTTCGCCATTGGTGATAAATATTTTGGTTCCGTTGATGATCCAGCGATCGCCGCTGCGTACAGCAGAAGTTTCAATCATCGAAGAATCACTCCCCGCATTGGGCTCAACAACAGCCCCGCACATGATCGACTCGCCCTTGCAGACCGGAGGGATGTATTTTTGTTTCTGTTCTTCGGTTCCGGCATCCAGGAGATTGGTGACGGGTTGGATGGGACCACTTGCTGCCGCTTGTGTAACAGATAAGCTGGCCATACAGAGTGATTCCCAGATGATGCTTGATGTCACGTAGTCGAGGCCCAATCCTCCGTATTCCTGGGGGATGTGCGGGGCTAAGAGACCTTGGGCAGCGAGCTTTTTTATGATGTTGGGATCGAATTTCTCCTGGCGTTCGTTTTCTTTGAGCGATGGCAAAATCTCCTGTTCGGCAAATTTGCGGGCCATATCTTGAAACATTTTCTGTTCTTCTGTCAGTTCAAAATCCATTTTTGCCTCACTCTTCTTTTTCTACCAGCTCAACCAGGACGCCAAAAGTTCCTCGAGGGTGTAGGAAGACGCTTTTGCCTTCGGCTCCGGGTTTTGGTTCTCCGAGAACATCCATTCCCGACTCTTTAAGCGATGCTATCGCTATATTGATGTCTTCCACGTCATAGCAGATGTGGTGAAAACCCTCGCCGTGTTTTTCCAGAAATTTGACCATCACTCCTTCGTTCCCGATGGGCTCGAGAAGTTCGATCAGAACTTCACCGACCTTGACCATGCTCACCTTTAACGTCCCATCTCCGCCTATGATAGGATCGGACGATTCCAGTTTGAGAACCGAACGGTAAAATTCCCGCGCCTCTTCAAGATTCTTCACAGCCATCCCAAGGTGACTGATTTTTTTTATCATGTGCAGCCTCCCTCTGGATAGAATGTTTGGAGGTGAAAAACTTATAACACAGCGATGATTTGATGTCAAAAAAGTGTGATCTGTTAGTGCAATCTTTTGGCCTTGCTCCAAATCCCTCAAAATTTTCCTTGATTTCCCCCCACTGACATCCTGAAATAAGATTATCCGCCATCAGGAGTTCCTGCTGAATGACTTGAGAGGAAGGTGGTCGTGCAGCCTGGAAGCTGAGCTTGAGGTGGGGCGATGATTCTCATCTGGCCACCACAGGAAGGGCAACATAGCGGGATCGGAAATGGTCTGGATCACGGCCACCACTCCTGGCATCAATTCGTGGTCTGAGACAGTCTTGAAGTATTTCAACAGAGCTTGAACCACAGCCAGACAGAGGGAGGAAAGAAGAGATCGCCTGAAGCGGAAGAACAGACGCAGCATTTTGGGAATGGTGAAGACGACCTGACGATGAGGGACATCGAGCAGAAGCTCCTCCCTCATATTCTCTAAGAAACTCATAGAAGTAATGAAAGACCACACGATAAAAAACAGAGTCCTCCGGATGACGCCGCCAGTAGATCCCTGACATGGCAGGGAGGGTGATTCACGAAATGGACTAGACTGCGGGAAAAGGCCTTATGGCCCTGATGTTCCTGGAATGCATGCATTAGCAAATCTTTTGAAGAGTGTAAACAAAAGATGACAAAAAGTGGGAGGTAACAACTATATAGAGTATCTTCTTGCTACATATATAGTCTATGAAGACTTCTGAGAGTTTTTACCGCCGTTCCATAGAACAATCGTCGATGCGAGATAAAAGAGCAACATAATCAAGTTTTTATATCCACCAGCGATAATCACTTGGAGTGTACCGGAGAGATGTTGACTTACAATTCCTTCGAAAAGATAGGGAAACACCGGAAAAAATGGGATGATCCACCGTGGGTATAGCGTCTTCCGAAAAAGTACGGAGTACACAAAGAGAACGGTTATAATTACAACAGGCAAATAGGTAATCTTAATTAGAAGAGAAAAGTATTGCGATGGCAGCTTCGTCATGAGTTCCACTTTTACCCCTGCTAGGAATGCATTCTTAGCGCCAGAACCTATTGAGAAAAAGGACGCATGAGCTATGCCATAGGCAATCATTACGGCAGCAAATGAGATGAAAGCGAGCATTGATATTCTTTTCCCCGCTGGCTTGAGGGCGAAATAAATTTGCCCTGCACCCATCGTGTAGAGCCATGCAGCAATTAAAGATGCTGCGCCTCCTGCAAGCAAGCGCCAATCAGGCCCACTCCCCATGGTTGTTATTGAAGATAACCCGCCATTCGGGTTGAAATAGTAGAGCATGTCTCCAGTAAAGAGGACAATGGCTCCCAATATTCCGGATAATCCCAACCACCGTAGTGTCCAAATCTTCTTTGTGAGCATCTTTTTATTGGGCTTCTCACCCTAAACCGAAGAAATCAGGGATAGGAATTTGCTTTTTTTGGTCATGACAATTTTCTCTTATTTTTGTTAAATTCTTACCCTCTGAGCTTCTGTATTGATAATATTATTGCGAGGGACATATAAAGTCAATGAGAGGTCCGAAGAAATGAGATTGTTTCGTCACTTCGTTCCTTGCAACGACGTCTCGAAAACTAGAAAAACTAGGGACATGATTTCCATTTCCTAATTTCGGTGAAAAATGAATGTGCGAATTCATGGCTTGGCTGTGTCAATTGGCTGATTATATTTAAATTAAGCTAAAAATCGCCATGAATTTTAGACTTAGAACGACAATTTTGCCACAAAAATCATTAAGACATTGCTTACAATGATGAATTTTGCAGGCAATTTTTGACAGCAATCTTCAAAGAAAGCCCTGGCAAGTGAAAATTTTCCAGGATGGGTGTAAAAGGGCGCGATTTATCGCGTCCGCTGCATGGCTTTTTTTTTGCCATTTCTTATGGTTTAACAAAATGTGTTGAGTATGCTTCTTCAAGCCTATCGTCTCTGGATTTACTAAAGCGGAGAACTTTTATCGGTCCTTTCCCCCATGATTTATATTCAGTCTTGCTGGGCTTAAGCTGACTCTTTCGACAATTCTTCTGAACAGTTCTCAATATGAAATTTATCTTACTAATGTTTACATTGATTGCTTTCTCTAGAAAGGGAACTCTCTTGAACCTCCAATTCTCGTAATCTTCATTAGAGATATAGCCCATCCTGATTAGTACATCAACAAAACTGATGTATCCTTTTTCTATCAACAAAGCAGAGGTGATTTTACTTAACTTCTTCACTATCTGTTGTCTGTTCATATTAATTATCTTCTCGGTTCTGTTGGGCTAACGGCTGAATTAGCTTGGCTTGCGGCAAAATTTTGGGGACACATTTTTTAGAAAAAAATAGATGCAATAAAGACAACTTGTAATCTTCCAACGATTCTCATAGATCTACAATAAACAATTACATCTGATGTTCTTCCAATTCATTCCGAGTTTTTCCCAAACCATAATGCTCTCTTTGCAAAGTGCAATATTTTCATAACCGTGCTTATTTTTCAAATGTTTTATCAGGAAAGAATAAATGTCATATCTTGTTGTGAAGTCAATCTTCTTTCCCCAATTGGAGTACTCTTTGAGATATATTGTCCAGGATCTATCTTTTGTTCCGTTAATTGTACTCTGGAGACCCCTTAAGGAGCCAAGAGTAATCCTTTCAGGGATAAAATTCTTAAGTATCATATCGATAAGCTCTATGTAATACTGCTTCCAGTTTTTAATAGGAACTATTGGATCTATTATAATTCTTACTGGATAGCCTTTATTAAATATTTTTTTTGCTGCATCAATTCTTTTCCATAGAGATGGTGCTCTTTTCTCCCATCTCTCTGCTGCTGGCAGAGAATTCAGGCTGAAGCTGAAAATGACCTGTTTTGCCAGAGGTAATTCTAAGATATTTTTTACATTAGCGGATTTTGTCACAAAGAGGACTTTATGAATGTCTTGTTGTTCAATAAGTTGAATTATAAATCTTGAAAAGGGAGGGTCTAAATGCTCTCCCATCAGAGAAGAATTTCGTTTTTGGCCTTGCTCCAAATCCCTCACAATTTTCCTTGATTTCTGCCCACTGACATCCTGAAATAAGATTATCCGCCATCAGGAGTTCCTGCTGATCAAGCTCATTATAACGAACATATATCACAAAAAAAATCCGTAGAGGTGTGCTAAGTAACAAAGATGTATGTTTGGTCATAATTTGTTCTCGCAATTTGTGGACAATTCTGGCATAATCTATGCCTTAACTATTTATCCAAAGTGAAAAAATTAATAAGAGATAGTGTCTTAAAAATTAAGCAATACCAGCCAGGAAAGCCCGCAGAGGTTCTTAAACGAGAGCTTACGCTAAAGGAAGAGATCTGCAAACTGGCCTCGAATGAGAATCCCCTAGGCCCCTCTCCTCTTGCCGTCGCAGCCATTCAAAAAAGCCTGAAGGAAGCCAGTCTGTATCCAGATAATAGCTGTTGTTATTTGAAGGAGAAATTGGCCAAACATCTGCGGGTTTTGCCGGAAAATCTAAGAATCGGCAACGGGAGCTCAGAATTGATCCTTCTTCTGGGGCTTGCTTTTTTAAATCCCGAAGATACCCTGATCATGAGTCAGTCTTCCTTCATTTTTGCCAAAATCGTTACACAGATAATTGGCTGTAAAATGGTGGAAGTTCCGTTAAAAGAGTATGGTCACGATCTCGATGCTATCCTAGAATCCATTACTCCTGACACAAAAATAGTCTATCTTGACAACCCGATGAACCCGATTGGGACGATGACAGCACATAAAGAGATATCGAAATTTATGGAGAAGCTTCCTGAAGATATTGTTGTGGTATTAGACGAGGCCTATCATGACTATGTGAACCATAGCGATAATCCGAAATCTTTGCATTTTATCGAGGAAGAAAAAAATGTGATCGTGTTGCGAACCTTCTCCAAGATGTATGGTTTAGCTGGCTTTCGTGTGGGATACGGTGTGGCGAAAAATGAATTTATCCATGCGTTCGATATGGTGAGTCCACCATTCTCGGTAAACAGGTTTGGGCAGATAGGAGCCGCGGCAGCGTTGGAAGATAAAGACCATGTTAGAAAAACCAAAGAAATAAATGAAAAGGGGAAGGACTATCTGTACCGGCATTTTGAAGAGTTCGATGTTTTTTATATCCCCTCTGAAACAAATTTTGTGACTATAGATTTGAAGACCGATACAAAACCCATAGCAGATGAACTTCAGAAAAAGGGCATAATCGTCAGGCCTTTATCCATGTACGGGCTTCCCACTTTTTTGCGCATAACCATAGGTACTCTGGAACAGAATAAAAGATTTATGAATGCTTTTGCGAAGACCTATAAAAAAGACGCTTAATCTGTAATTTTTGCGATTCTAGCGACACAAAAAGTCACAGAAATACATGATGAGAAACGAAGAAGTCAGAGTTTTGTTGGGAAACGTTGCCATCGCCAGAGGGATTATCGAGAGCGGATGTCATGTTGTGACCTCTTATCCAGGAACTCCGAGCTCTGAAATTATACCGGCTGTTGTTATGTTTAAAAAAGAGTTGGGGTTGAATACCTATATCGAGTGGTCGGCTAATGAAAAAGTCGCCTTCGATAATGCCCTGGCCGCAAGTTTGACTGGGAAACGGGCGGCTGTCGCCATGAAACAGGTGGGACTCAACGTGGCTGCGGATTCTCTGATGAGTTCAGCCTATACCGGTGTTGTCGGGGGGCTGGTCATAATCAGTTGCGATGACCCGGGACCCCACAGCTCACAAACCGAACAGGATTCCCGCTTCCATGCCATGTTTGCGAAAATCCCTGTTTTTGATCCGTCGACACCCCAGGAAGCCAAGGAGATGGTGAAAGCGGCGTTCGAACTTTCCGAGGAATTCCAAATCCCTGTTTTATTGCGGCCGACCATCAGAGTCTCGCATGGCAAACAGAGCGTGAGACTTGGGGCTCCTGAAATCCTTAACCGGCCGGCGAATTTCGTGAAAGACCCAGCGAGATGGGCCGCAACACCGCGCTTCAGGCTTATCCTTCATACTAGATTGAATGAGACTCTTTCCAAAATACAAAAGAAGTTTGAAAAGGACACCAAATGGAATTTTGAAATAGAGTCACCTAGAGGCACATCCTTGGGAATCATCACATGCAGCGCCAGTTTTGTCGCGATTCTGGATTTGCTGGAAGAGTTCGGTTTGAACGAGGGAATAAGTATTTTAAAAGTCGGGACTCCGTATCCGCTACCGCAAAAGAAGATTGCAGAATATGTTAAGCGGCACAAAAAGGTTTTAGTGATCGAGGAACCCGATTCGGTCATCGAGGCTCAAATCAACGATAAAAGCAAAGTCTTGGGAAGGCAAAGCGGCCATGTTCCTCTCCAGGGAGAACTATCCCCTGAGGTTCTGTATGAAATGTTGTCAAAAATATTGGGCGAACTGGGAATATCCAAACTAAAGATGATTTCAGACTTAAAGCTTGAAAAACTGGTCGAAAATCTTGATCTCCCGATCAGGAGACCGACATTGTGTGCAGGGTGCCCTGAAAGGGCGGCGTTTTTTGCCATTAGGAAGGCTTTTCCCAAAGGCATTTACCCCAGCGACATCGGTTGTTACACCCTCGGACTCAACCTGGGAGCCGTGGATACGGTTCTCGACATGGGGGCAGGGATAACTTTTGCCAGCGGATTTTACCAGGCTTATCATCTGGACGACAACGACATCCCGATAATCTCAACCATGGGGGATTCCACTTTCTACCACTCCGGGACGGCCTCTCTATTGAATGCTGTGTACAACAATGCTCGGTTTATCCTGGTCATCCTGGACAACGAAATAACAGCAATGACTGGGATGCAGCCCACTCCAGGCATTGGAATAACGGCCGAGGAAAGCGAAGGCAAAAGCATCCCTTTGGAGGAGTTGGTCAGAGGATGTGGTATCAACTGGATGAGGACCATTGATCCGTACGATGTGAACAACCTCATAAACCTACTCAAGGAAGCCAGGGAATACACCCAAAAAGAGGACGGTGGAATTGCGGTGATCGTTGCCAGACATCCTTGTCTCATCAAGTACCCTGATGTGTGCCAAGAAAAACCCGTAAAGGTCGAGATTACCGAAGAGTGCAATGGGTGCATGTACTGCATCGATTTTTTTGAATGCCCTGCACTCCAGCCAGATAAAGAAGCGGATTTGGTCAGGATAGATAGAACCTTGTGCACAGATTGTGGCGTGTGTGTCCAAGTGTGTCCAAGAGGGGCTATCGTTCCGGCTGATACATAAATTAAATACTCATGAGATCCATGATAAAAACTCAAATCATTTTGGCGGGAATCGGAGGACAGGGGATACTGTTTGCCTCCAGGATTTTTTCAGAATTGGGATTGAAGCTGGGATTGAATGTTCTGGGATCTGAGACCCACGGTATGAGTCAGCGGGGCGGTTCGGTTTTAGCCCATCTGAAACTGGGCGATTTTCACAGCCCTTTGATCAGAACAGGCGCGGCAGATATTCTCTATTCGTTTGCAGAGGAAGAGACCTACCGGAACTTGAAATTTCTTAAGAGTGGTGGAGTGTGTTTTGTGAATTTGGATGATTCCAAGCGCTTCGATCCCGCAATTTTATATTATCTGAAGGAGAAAGAGATCGATTTCAAGGCATTCGATACCGGTGAGGCGGCCTCTCGGATAGGATTTGCAAGATCTGCCAATATCGTGCTCATCGGCTATTCTGTGGGATCAGGACTGGTGCCGTTTGAATATGATGACATGAAATCCGTGTTGGAATCGGTCAGCCGGCCTGAAAACCTTGAGATGAATTTAAAAGCTTTTGAAATTGGCATACGGCAAGGGTCGGACGAATAAATCCAAACAAATTCGAAGGAGGAGAAATATGGCATACGAAGTTCTCGGGAAAGCAATCAATAAAGTGGGGGTTGTCGGTTCAGGCAATATCGGGCCAGATATTGCGCTGTATTTCAGCAAAATCCTCCACAGTCACGGAGTTCCTGTTGTGGTCGTGGATATCGCTGAAAACGCGTTGAAATCAGGAGAGGTTCGTGTAAAGGGAAAGATAGGCAGAGGGGTCAAAACAAGGGCGTTCAAAAAAGATGAGGCAGATGCCATGATAGCCAATATCACCTGGACAACCGATTATTCCCAGCTTGCTGATGCTGACTTGGTGATCGAGGCGGCGACCGAAGATGTCGGCATCAAGAAAAAAATATTTTCTGAAGTGGAAAAAATCTGTTCTGATACAACCATGTTCGCCTCTAATTCTTCCCATATGGAACCGGAGGTTATTTTTGGGGAAGCCAGAAATAAACAGCGATGCCTTGTCATTCATTACTTTTTTCCTGCTGAGCGGAGTATCATAGTCGAGATCGTCCCGGGAAAAGACACGTCACCAGAAGTGACCAACTTTTTAATGACTTTTTACGAAAAGATAGGCAAAGCTCCGATCAAGGTGAAGAGCCGGTTCGGTTATGCCGTCGATCCCATTTTCGAGGGAATATTTATTGCAGCCGTCCTTATGGTCGAAAAGGGAGTGGGAACGGTCAAGCAGCTGGATGCCATGGTGCAGAAAGTCCTAGGACTCGGCGTGGGGCCCTTCACGGCCATGAATCTCACGGGGGGCAATCCGATCGTGCAACACGGCGCCCCTGAATTGCATGAAAAAATCATGCCATGGTTTCATTCCCCGAACCTTTTGGAGAATCAGATCAAATTCGGGAAACCCTGGGAAACATCGTTTGTTCCGGATGAAGTAGCATTCAATGAAAATGTTTTCCAAGAGGTGTCCGATCGAATCAAAGGTGCATACTTCGGTCTTGTGTGTGAAATCCTCGATTCAGGGATTTCCAATGTCGGAGACCTGGAGATGGCTGTTGAGAGTGCCTTGGTCGTGAATCCTCCTTTCCAGATGATGAATCGAATGGGTGTGGATAAAGCCCTTGAACTGGTCAAAAAATATGCTGTAGAGTGGCCGGGTTTCAAGGTTCCTGATGTTTTGGTAGAACAAGCGGAATCAGGAAAACCCTGGCATGTTCCTATGGTTTTCCGTGAGGACAGGGACGATATTGCTGTTGTCACTATCCGGCGGCCGAGCACCTTGAATGCTCTGAACGGGGAAGTCATGAGCCAGCTTCACTCGATCTTTTCGGGAATTAAAAAAGACGACCGTATCAAAGGTGCCGTGCTCACAGGGTTTGGCATAAAGGCCTTTGTTTCCGGGGCGGATATCCAAATGCTCGCAGGGATAAAAAATCCCGGGGAAGGAGAGAATATCTCTCGAAAGGGACAAGAGACATTGAATTTCATCGAAAACCTCGGGAAGCCGGTTATCTGTGCCATGAATGGCCTGGCTTTCGGAGGGGGAAACGAGCTTGCCATGGCCTGTACGGCCAGGATCGTAAAAAAAGGACTCAGAGTATTTGCGGGTCAGCCAGAGCCAAAGCTCGGTATAATCCCCGGGTATGGGGGATCTCAGAGATTCCCTCGGATTGTCGGCCTTTCACAGGCCTGGCCCATTTTGCGTTCCGGAAATCCCATTTCTTCCGAAAAGGCGTTGAGAATAGGATTGGTAAGTGAAGAGATCGAAGGAGACGTCCTGGATGCAGGCATCGCGTTTGCCAAAAGAGTGATTGCAGGAGAGGTTGACGTGAAGCCCATACAAAAAGACCCGATCGATATCCCGGAGTCTTTTCCCGATGTGGATATTGGGCCTTTGTCCCGCAAGACAGATGAGATCCTGAAAGAGGCTATCCTCGGGGGGGCAAAACTGACTCTGGAAGAGGGACTCAAACACGAAGCCAGAATGTTCGGGGAATGCGTGAGAACCAAAGATATGAGGATCGGTATGGGAAATTTCATGAAATTCGGTCCAAAAAAAGAGGCCAAGTTTGCCCATGCCTGACGTGATGGATCCAGACCTAGTATAATTTGAAATTGGAGGTAAAAATGGTTTTAGAAAAAGCATATATTCCGTATGATGCCTACTGGAGTACACCATTCTGCCGGTGGCAGGGAAGTTTTGCTCATCTGCATTCGATGGAGTTTGCTGCACAAATTTGCAAGGATGCGCTCAGGATGCGAGGAATATCTCCCAAAATATTTGATCAGATTGTCCTGGGCATGACCGTACCCCAAAAGAGCAGTTTTTACGGCGTTCCCTGGATGGCTGGTATGATCGGAGTCCAAGGAGTGACGGGCCCGACGATCAGCCAGGCGTGCGCTACCTCGGCCAAATGTGTTGCCTTTGCCGCCGAAGAACTGGAGCTTGGGAACTGTGAGACCGTCCTTGTAGTGACGTGCGATAGAACAAGCAACGGGCCTCATTTATACTACCCCAATCCTTTGGGCGTCGGGGGGACAGGGGATAAAGAAGACTGGGTCTGGGATAACTTTGGCTATGATCCTTATGCCAAGAATGCCATGATCGAAACGGCGGAAAATGTGGCCAAAGAAGCAGGCATAACGAAGGAAGAGCAGGATGATGTGGCTTTCTTGCGCTACAGCCAGTATCAAGAAGCGCTCAAGGACAACAGCGCGTTCTTGAACCGATTCATGGTGGTCCCGATCGATGTCAAAGATCCCTCAGGCCGCAAATCCATCGCCATGGTCGAGGGGGATGAGGGGGTTTTCCCGACAACAGCGGATGCTCTGGCAAGACTGAGGCCTGTGCAACCGAACGGAACAGTCACTTTCGGAACCCAAACCTACCCTGCCGATGGCAATGCCAGTATTGTTATCACGACCCAGGAGAAGGCAAAGGAACTGAGCCGCGATCCGAATATAGAAATACAGATTTTTTCTTATGCTGAGGTGAGGGTAAAGAGAGGTTTTATGGCCAAGGCCGTTGTGCCTGCCGCACAAAAAGCTCTGTCAAAGGCAGGAGTGGGAATCGGTGACATTAAGGCCATCAAAACCCACACACCGTTTGCTGTCAATGATGTCTATTTCTGCAGGGAGATGGGACTTGAATTTGGCGATATGAACAATTACGGATGTTCTCTTGTGTGGGGCCATCCTCAAGGCCCGACAGGTGCCCGGCTGATAATCGAACTTATCGAAGAGCTTGTGCTTTTAGGCGGGGGATACGGACTTTTCGACGGGTGCGCCGCCGGGGATACGGCAGCGGCCATCGTTGTCAAAGTCGATGTAAAATAGGATTTTAGTTCTTAACAACGCTTTTGAGTTTTTCCTTTAATGCCGAGGTGAAATCCGCCTCCAATTTTTTCGCTTTAGCCTTCAAAATCCTGTCGCCAAACATAGCTAGCTTCCCAACAATGTTCGCGTTGCACTGGTAAGAAATTTCCACCTCACCCCCTTCATTCTTTTTAAAGTCGATGGTCGTTCTCTGTGTGAAGCGACCGGCTTTGCCGATATCTTCTCCTTCGCCTTCCATCTCCACATGATTCGGAGGCTCAATCTTGGACAGGGTATTTAAAAACTTGAACCTGACAGCGATGGGCCCGACTTTTTGTTTGATGACACAATCATAAGTTTTTTCATCCAGGCGTTCTATTTTTTCTGCGCCTGGGATACAGGAACGCAATGTCTCCGGGTTCAGCAATGTGTCCCAAAGCAACTGGATCGGGGCCTTTAACGTGAACTTGCCTTCTATGATCATGTTTCCCTCCGTGATTTTCTATGTTTTTGTTTTTCCTAGTCCACCTTTTTGGCTTCTCTATCGAGAATCTCTGCCAATATCTTGTAGCCCTTATTGCCGGGTTCCATGGTTTGGAGCAGCAAAAGCTCGATAAAATTCACTCTCTTTGAATTGACCCAATCCTTATGGGCTTGGTCACCCACGCCGAACACATGGCGGGCCAATTCCATGGTATCGGGCCATATTTTTTCACACACAGGACACTGGTAACTCACGCTCGTACCTCCTTTGTCATTTCTTCTTTTTCTCTTTCAACGCGTTGAACACTTTTTCCGGCGTGATCGGAAGATTCTTGATGCTGATTCCTGTGGCATGAAACACCGCATTGCTCAGCGCTCCGGCCGTCGGATTTGTGAGGCCTTCTCCTGCCTCCTTGGCACCGAAGGGCCCTTCAGGCTCGTAAGTTTCCACTTCCATCACCTCTGTCTCCGGCATTTCAGTTGCTCTAAGAAGCATGTAATCGACCAAATTCGGATTTAAGATTTTTCCCTCATCCATGGGCAGATCTTCGGTGAAACCGTAACCCGCAGCCATGGCTATGGCCCCTTCCAGCTGGCCTTCGACACCTAAGCGATTGATCACCTGCCCGCAGTCATGAGCGGTCACACAATTCTTGAGTGTTATTTTTCCTGTATCGGGATCGACATCGGCCTCGATTGCCTGAACGCCAAAGCTGTATGCCGGGGAGATCATTCCTTTGCGGTGAGGCGTATAATGCCCTCTGGCAATAATAGGCTGTCCATCCTTTCCGCGAATGGCTTCTTTGACGATATCATAAAAAGAAAGGCCTCTCTCCGGACGTGCGATGAGATGGATCCAACCATCTTTTATGTCCAGGTCATAGACGATATTTGGCGCTAACTTTGCCGTGGCGAACTCGAGGATCTGCTGCTTCGCTTTGGCAGCCGCCATTTTGACCGCATTCCCTTGCATCAGCGTTTCGCGGCTTCCCCATGCACCCAGGTCCACCGGGCAATTTTCCGTATCGCCCATATGAAGCCGGATGTCCTCGAGTTTTACGCCCAACTCCTCGGCACAGATTATGGCCATCGTGGTGTTGGATCCCTGGCCCATATCCTGAGATCCGACGAACAGGTCAACCTTCCCGTCTATGTTGATTTGAATAACGGCAGAAGAAAAGGCATAGGGGGTGTCGAACCAGTTGAATATTCCCCCTGACATAAAACCGTATGCGGCTATACCGATCCCACGATGGGGAGGAAGCTTCCCTCGCGATTTGATCCACTTGTCTATCTTGTCGAGGCATTGGTCGAGACCGCAGCTCTGGATCGTGGCCTGCCCGGGGACCTCATAATTCGGATACATGCCATTCTTGCGTCTGATCTCTATCGGATCCATCCCCAGTTCATCCGCGATAAGGTCGATCTGGGTTTCTGCGCAGAAAGTGGCCTGTGGGGCCCCGAAACCCCGCATCGCCGAAGTCGGTGCAGTATTGGTGTAAACCCTGTATCCGTCATACCGGTAACTGGGCCACACGTAGGGAAAGGATTGGAAAAATCCCGTGAGATAAAGAGCTGTTGCCCCCATGGCCGTGTAGGCGCCGCCTTCGGTGAACACGCGGGCCTCTTTTGCCAGAAAGGTCCCATCTTTTTTAACCCCGCTTCGGACATAATAGAACATGGGTGTCCGCCGTTTGGTGGCCGTGAATTCTTCCTCTCGGGTAAGCACGATTTTTACGGGTAAACAGAGCTTCATGGAAAGAAGCGAGCTGCAGAACTGGGCAGAATCCAGCTCGAATTTGCTCCCGAAACCTCCTCCGGTATACCTGGAAATCACTCTTACATCGTTCTCTCTCAGGCCGAGGATCTCGGCCAGTAAAACTTTTATGTAATAGTGAGATTGGCTTGAGGTATAGACGGTCAGTTTGCCTTCCGGTGTGTAGTCGGCCACTGCGCAATGGGTCTCCATGCACGCATGGGCTTGAGAAGAGCACCGAAACCAATCTTCACGGACATAGTCCGCTTTTTGGAATCCCCCATCCACATCACCCCATTCGATATGGCGCGTGACGTTGATATTTCTTTCAGCATGCTCATGGAGCTGCGGTGCCCCTTCTTTTATGGCTTCGAGCGGTTCGAACACGCCAGGCAAGGGCTTGTACTCCACCTCGATCAAATCGAGTGCTTCTTCGGCTGTATCCTCATCGATAGCTGCTACCGTTGCCACAGGTTCGCCGATATAGCGGACCTTGTCCCTTGCCAGTATTTCTTCATCGCAGAGCTCTTTGAAGCGCCTCCATATTCCCTGTTTTTTACCTAGAGTATCTTTTCCGGTTAGGACGGTTTTGACACCTCTCAGGCGTTCTGCCTTTGAGGTGTCGATATTGAGAATTTCTGCATGCGAATAGGAGCTTCGCAAGATTTTCCCTTGCAGCATTCGAGGGAGAGTGATGTCAAAGGTGTACTTTGCCCTCCCGGTGATTTTGGCGATTCCGTCGATGTTATGAACAGGCGTGTTGATGACGGTGTACTTTTTCATCGCCCTTCCTCCTTGTACTTGCCTTCAGCGACGGCTTTTATGGCTCGAAGAATGCTGTTGTAGCCAGTGCAGCGGCAGATGTTTCCCTGTATCCCTTCCTTTATGTTTTTTGGGGCTGGATCCTCTCTAAGAAATGCCGTGGCCGACATCAACATTCCGGATGTGCAAAAGCCGCATTGAAAAGCGCCGTGATCGAGAAACGACTGTTGAAGTGGCGTAAGTTCCGCACCATCTGCGAGGCCTTCAACCGTGGTTACCTTAGCGCCGTCGGCCTGCATTGCCAATATCGAACAGGATTTGACCGCAGCCCCGTCAAGCAAAACCGTACAAGCCCCGCAAGCCCCCGTATTACACGCTCTTTTTGTTCCCGTTAATCCCAATTCATCTCTCAGGATTTCCACCAGGAGTTTCTTTGGACTGATGTAAAGCTCGTAGTATTCCTCGTTGACTGTTAGATGCAATAATTTCTTTTTCATAGGTGTGTACCTCCAAGTCAGCCCGTGGCCTTTGCTTGTTTCCATGCCTTTCTCGTTACCTTTATTGTCAGGTCTTTCACCAGAAAGCGTCGGTATGTCTCGGTGGCATAGATATCGCTGATAGGATCACACTCTTCTGACGCCTTTTTGCCGATACTTGCGAGCAGTTTTGTATCGATTTTTTTTCCTATCAAAATCTGTTCTGATTCCTTTGCGCGGAGAGAAATCGCATCAGCCGCGCCTAGAACGATCCGGGCGTCTTTGCATCTGGTTCCGTCCTCGGCCATGGTGACAGATGCGGCGACCGAGACAATTCCCTGGTTGTTTTTGATGATGTTGAACTTCTCGTAGGCTACGGCTGTTTTTTTAGGCAAAATCGGTACCTGGATTTCGATCAGAAGTTCCCCCTCCTCGAGTGCGGTCTCGAAGATATCGATGAAAAAATCCTCGAGGGGCAGAATGCGTTCTTTTTCCAGTCTGGCCATTTTTACTGTTGCGTTAGAAGCGATGAGAATAGGACCCGGATCACCTGCTGGATCTCCATGAGCAAGATTGCCTCCGATCGTGCCCCAGTTGCGGGTTTGAATAGAGGCCAGGTTCTTTTCCATCTCTGCCAGCACGGGAAAATATTTTTTAATCAACGGGGATTTTTCAATTTCTCTGTGGGTGGTCGCAGCGCCAATCTTCAAACCATTTTTTGGATTGTAATCGATGTAGCTCATTTCTTTGACGTTTTTGATATCGATAAGATTTTCCGGAGCCACTAATCCCTGACGCATGAGAATGAGCAGGGATTGTCCCCCGCATATGATCTTATAATCGTCCCTGCACTTTTCGAGCAGGCTGAGAGTTTCCTGTATTGATGTGGCTTGATGATAGTTAAAATTGCATATCATTTCCCTTTCCTTTCTATAAAGTCATTGAAAGCGAGCCATTTGGGACTTGGCGGAAATGGTGAAGGCATTTCAAACGTTGGGTTGGGTTCTGTTTGCCACGATTTCTGTTTTGCCTTTTTCTCAGAATTCTCCACATATCCCCGATATTTGGTGTGAAAACAAAGAAAATAATGTCTGCCGCGATACTGAGGGCACTCTTGACATGGCTTGTTTGAAAAAGGGCATAACATTTTTGTTTTCGCCATATGCTATCCTCCCTAGCGATGGACATGGATTAAAACGTATATCACCTCAATGACTGGAATCATTGCTATCGCATAGCAAGATAATCAAAAGAAAAGAATTTTGTCAAGAAAAACCCGGAAGATCGCGGATCCGCACAACGGCTGCGCATAGAACATTAAAGCTTGCCTCAGAGTGACAGGATTGGGTTATTGTCGTATGAAGCAGGGAAATGTTGCCGCTCCGACATCCCCCTGCACCTTTTATGCCTAACATATTTATCCCATCACTTTGGGACAAAGCCTAACATTAAGAAAAAATTGCGGGATTTTTAGCTGCTGAATATATCAGTTCTTATCTATAATCTTAAATTTTCTTATGGTATAGGTTCCCTCATCATCCTGTTCAATGGTGTACAGGAAATCTTCCCAGATATCCAATGCCGTATTGCCATGGTAACCTCGAACCATATTTTCCGGAAACGCTAGATAGAAATAATCGATATATTTGCCATCAGAATCAAAAACGTCCAGAAGGATTCCTTTCTTTTTATCCGTCGTTGATGTCACAACCCATAGCCTGTCTTTGAATACAAGAAGATTCTGGATGTCATTCAGGAACTTCTGAGGAGGAGGGGAGACCGGTCTTCCGTCTAACATAGCTCCGCCCGTTTTCTCAGTATCCGGTGGAGTTTTCACCCGTCGATAACCTCTTTTAAAAGTCCTGATAACCCGGTCTTTTCTAGCATCATAAAGTTTTAACAAATATCCTTGGGTGTGAGAGACAAACATGAATTTATTCCTATAGGGCACAGCAATGACTGAACTGATGTCGTAAAAAACCCGCGCGCCCTGTTTGCCGACCGCAATATAACCTATTGTGGGAAATTCTGTCATCTCCTTTTTTTCTTTTCCTTCTTGAGAAATTTCTATCACTTTTTGATGAATATCAACAACCGATGTCTTTTTTGTAACCGGCCTTTCAGAGCTCAAAAAATAGTATTTGCCTTCCTGGGATAAAAGAAATCTGGACAACCTGGTTTCTCCCTGTATCCTGAAGTCCTTAATGAGCTTTCCATCAAAATCAAAAATGAGAATTTTATCGGTCCTCTGCTCATGGACTATAATATTTTCCCTGTCAAAAAAATAATTGCCAGCCGATTGCATTTCACCAGGACCCTGGCCTTTTTTAAAAAGGTTGCGGACAAATTTTCCGTTTGGATCGAACTGGATAAACTGATCTTGGTCCAGAACGAAGATGGCTCCATTGGGGGCGACTTTCAGATTATGCGGGTATTTAAAATAATATTTTCCACCGACGTCCCTGATCTGCATCACTTCTTCCAGCATCACTATCCTGCCGGAATCTTTATTCAACGGCTTTGTTGGATTTTCTATGATTTCCTGGGCAAAGCCGAATATAGCGAGGCACAGAAGATACACAACACATGGAAAGAGTTTTTTCATTCTGGACTCCATGCATATTTTATGTTTTATATCCACGTATTTTTTCCCTTTTCATCCCTCCACCAATACTTATATACCAAGAAATAAATGAATAATTAAGTGTTTTCTTAAAAATTCTTATTCGCTTCGACGTGAGTTTCTATATAAGGATGATTCATATTATTCGTAGCGGAGAGAGTCCACAGGGTTGGAGAGTGCGGCGCGGATAGCCTGGTAGCTCACAGTAGTCAGGGCGATAGACAAGGAAATACCGGCTGCCAGAACAAATATCAGAGGATGGATGTCCATTCTGTAAGCGAAGCTCTGCAACCAGCGAGTCATAGCGAAATATGCCACGGGCAAAGCGATCAGATTGGCAACGATCACAAGCAGCACAGATTCTTTTGCCAGGAGGCGGACGATTCCCGGAACGGACGCACCCAACACCTTGCGGATACCGATCTCTTTTGTTCGTTGCTCTGCTGTGAAGGAGGCCATGCCGAATAAACCCAGGCAACCGATCAACACAGCCAAAAAACTGAAATAGAAGGTGATGGTCTTCAACCTATCTTCCTGTCTGTATAGCCTGCTGTAAGAATCATCCAGGAATAAGAATTGAAAAGGCCTGTTGGGGTCCAGTTCCTTCCATTTCTTTTCTATCAGACCCATTGTATTAGGGATGTTGTCCGGAGCGACCCGGACGGATAACCTCAAGAGGCTGTCGTAATCATAAAAAATAATGAGTGGTTCGATGCGTTCGCGAAGGGACTGCATGTGGAAATCCTTCACAACGCCGATGACCGATAGGTAGAATACTTCCCTTCCGCTGTTCGGGGGCGGCCGGAAGACGAATCTTTTCCCCACAGGATCTTCCCAGCCAATTTTTTTAGCAGCAGTTTCATTGATCAGGACAGATTCGTCCGTATCGGTGGCAAAGTCTTCAGAAAAATTCCTCCCTGCAGCGATATCCATGCCCATCGTGGGGATGTAATGGGCATCCACGTTCATGTAATCCATGGCCATTACTTGGTCATCCGCGAAGCCCTCAGGGAGAAAAGAACCGATTAGATGCCCTCTGCTAGGCACAAGGTCTGATGCGCCTACATCGATCACACCGGATATACTCAGCAGCTCGCTTCGAATCGATGGGTAGGATTTTCGATGACTTTCATTCATTCCCGGAATGATAACGACGTGTTCCTTGTTGAAGCCCAGCTCTTTATTTTTCATGAAGATGATCTGTTTGTAAACGATAATGGTGGCGGCGATCAAGGCTATGGTTATGGAAAATTGAAAGACAACAAGGATTTTCCGGAAACGAGAATGCGAACCCCCGGCTTTCACCAATCCTTTCAACACATGAACCGGAGGAAAGGAGGAAAGAATAAATGCGGGATAACTTCCTGCGAACACACCGACAATGACGGCCATCCCCAGGAATACTGCCAGCAGCCAAGGTTTTTGGAAGAAGTCTAGGGTCAGTTCGCTACCGATAACAGTATTGAAAAAAGAAAGAGATAATTTGGTGAGCACGATCGCCATCCCCATTGCAAGAATGCTGTGGATCATGGATTCCCCTAGAAACTGCCCGATCAATCGGCTCCGGATGGCTCCCAGGGTTTTCCGCATGCCCACTTCTTGGGCTCGTGTCGCAGAACGTGCTGTGGAAAGATTGATAAAATTAATGCCGGCGATGAGCAGAACAAATATTGCGATAGCCGAAAAAAGATAGACATAAGTGATGTCGCTGTTTGCCGATATGTCGCGTTCAAAATCCGAATAAAGATGAATTTTTTTCAGAGGCTGAAGGAATAACTTTGCTGAGCCTCCTGTGGCCTTCAGGGCTTCACCTACATGGTTGTCGATGAACCCAGGGAGTTTTTGCTCCAGTTGTCCGGGGTCAGTAAACTCATCGAGGAGGAGATAGGTGAAGAACCTGAGGTCGAACCACATATCATCACTAACACTCCCCCCAGCCATCAAAGTTTGGAAGGAACGGAGCATGTTGAATCGGAAATGAGAATTGGGTGGCACATCCTTGACCACACCTGACACACTAAAATCCGTGTCATTATTGAACCGGAGAATTTTGCCAAGAGGATCCGAGTCGCCGAAATACTTCTTAGCCATGCTCTCTGTGATCACCACAGTATTCGGAGCTTCGAGCGCTGTCTTCGGATCGCCGCTAACAAAGGGAAAAGTGAAAATGTCGAATATCGCGTTTTCCGCAAAACCGACGCCTGTTTCCTGGAATATTTTCTCCTCATATTTTACGGATACTCTGCCCGGACGGTCTACCCGTGCCGCTGTGATGACTTCCGGAAAGTCCTCGATAAGAGCAGGACCTGCTGCAGTAAGGGAAACGGGAGTATGAAGTGTGGTTCCAACCTCTATGTCTATTGTCAACCGGCAAATACGGTCAGCTTTTTCGTGGTACTTGTCATAACTCAGCTCATTCAGGATCCACATGAAAATCAGCATGCAGACTGCCATGCCGATGGCTAGACCGGAAATGTTGATAAAGGAGTAGCCTTTGTGTTTTTTAAGACTTCGAAACGCGATTTTTAGATAGTTTTTAAGCATGATGAATCTCCAGTAGACAGAATCTTTGATGAATACCGGCAGAGAACGCAAACACTGGCGCCAAAACCAGAGACGGGCGAAAAAGGTGCCCTTGGTGCGGGCGATCTCATGAAATTCCTCATCGAAATCTCCGCTGATGGCAAAGTTTTCCTCATACCCGGCTGTATGTTTGATGATCCATCCTGCTATTTTTGGCGGATGGTATTTGTGTGTTGGCATCGTTCGATTCTTCAATTAAAAAGCGTAATCGGTGATATCTTCCCACATTTTTTGGTTCATTTCCCGGGCGGCTTTCAAGGCCTTCAATCCTGTGGCAGAGATGGTGTAAAAGATCTTTCTCCGTCCTCGTCTATCCGGCGTAGGTTCTCCCAAAGATTTTGTAACGTATTTTTTTTTGGCTAATTGGCTGAGCGCGCTGTAAAGATTCCCGTATGTGAATTCTTTTCCGATTATCTGCGAAACATACTGACGGATTTTAACGCCGTAGGCATCGTCTTTCAGCCGCCATATGGCTAACAAGAGGATCTCTTCGATTTTTGTTAGTTCTTTCATCTTTCCTTCCACATTTTATTACTGAAATTCAGTATATTAATTAATACGGCTAAACAGGGAAAAAGGTTCCAAGGATAATTTTACTAATAACAGCTTTATCAGGAAAATATCCTGATATCCAGTCTTGAAATAATCATGTTAATGAATAAACCAGGATAAAAAAATATTTTATTAGGATGGTGATATAAGGAACGTTCCCTTGTTTTTTTTTTAATAAAAATTTATAATCAAGTGAAACCTTTTTACTAATCATTCGTAATAATAGATGGAAGGAGAAGAGATGAAAGTGCTTTCGCGTTCCGATGAGATTCTGTTGCTGTCCATATTCAGATTAAAGGACAATGCTTACGGTGTCACGATCATTAAAGGTGTCTTCGAAAGAACCGGTAAAAAATTGACCTTCGGTAGTATCTGGGTATCATTAGATATTCTGCATAAAAGGGGATATGTCATAAAGAGAATGGCGGATCCCACACCAGAGAGGGGCGGACGGAGCAAAATATTCTACACGTTGACTGAGTATGGGATAAAAGCCCTGCGGGAAGCAAGGGAATTCCAGAAGGTTCTCTGGCGGGGGATTCCTGATCTTTCAAAGAAATACTGACATCCATCATGGCTGTTAAACGAGTAAAACCACCAAAAATTGCGGGTTGGGTTTTTTCGAGATTTGCAGATTCTGTGGAGAAATCCACCATTTCGGGGGATTTGGAGGAATATTTTTTTGAAGTTGTCCAGGAAAAGGGCCGCCTGAGAGCACAACTCTGGTTCTGGAAGCAGATTTTATGTTCTAGCATAATGCTGTTTAAAAATTCAATTTATTGGGGAGGAGTCATGTTCAAGAATTACCTGATCATCGCCTTGAGAAACATGAAAAAAAACAAAGGTTTTGCCTTTATCAACATCGCAGGTTTGGCCATCGGGCTTACAATTTTTGCTCTTTTGAGCCTTTATATTCAATTCGAGCTCAGCTACGACCGATTCCACATAAATAACGACCGTATGTACAGAGTTGAGCAGATTTTGGATCAAGGCACCTATAAAGAGCCGGATGTCGGTTGTCCTACTCCTCTTTCTCAGGTGTTGGTTACGGATTTTCCTGAGATCGAGGAGGTGAGCCGGGTGATTCAGGGAGGTTCCGGCCTCTTCCGAACAGACCAGGACTTAACACTCAGGGTGCGGGACATCTTTTTTGTGGATAACAGCTTTTTCAAGATCTTTACTTTTCCCCTTCAAAAAGGCAATCAGGAAACAGTTTTGAACGATCTCTACAGTATTGTCATCACCGAAAAATTAGCCCGCAGCCTGTTCGGGGATGAAGATCCCTTGGAGAAAACCATCCAGGCAGATTGGGGGGCTGACCTTAAAGTCGATGGGGTGGTGAGCGAAGTGCCAGCGAACTCTCATATTGAGTTTGACATGCTTGTTTCAGCGTCGACTTTAGAAGCATTAAACGGCGAAGCGACTTTTACCCGCTGGTTCGATAATTGGGTGCCGGTCTATATTCTGTTGAGACCTGATAAATCATCTGAGGCTCTTGACGAAAAACTACGGTTCATGTTGAAAAAATACCAGGGAGAGAGAAGCAAAAACGAATTGTATTTGAGGCCTGTTTCGAAAATCCATCTGTATTCCCACATCAACCATGAAATCGGTGTGAACGGAAGCATCAAGAATGTTTATATTTTTTCTGCCATCGCCTTATTCGTTCTGATTATAGCCTGTATAAACTTCATAAATCTCACCACCGCCCGTTCGACAGACAGGTCGAGAGAGGTGGGATTGCGCAAAGTTTCCGGTGCCCATAAGTCCTCTTTGATGAGGCAGTTTATCGGGGAATCTGTCATGATTGCCATCATTGCCATGATTCTCGCCGTGGTGCTTTTAAGCATTCTTCTTCCGGAGTTCAACCGTATTGTCAACCGGGACCTTCGTGTCGACTTTATCGGCAACTGGCTTTTTTCTTTGGGATTGATCGCTGTCACCCTCTTGGTCGGAGGGCTAAGCGGTATCTATCCCGCTGTTGTTCTTTCCTCTTTTCAGCCTGCACGAGTGCTGAAGGGAAGGATCTCCTCAGGGGGGAGGAACACGATTTTGCGGAAATCATTAGTCGTGCTCCAGTTTTTTATATCGGTGGCTCTCATCATCGGAACGGTCGTCATTCTCCAACAGGTGAATTATCTCCTGCACAAAGATTTGGGCTATAACAGCGAACAGGTGCTGGCTATCCCCATAGGCAGCGCCACCCAGCAGAGCAAGATTGATGCCTTTCGGAATGAGATCCTGCGGAATCAGAATGTCGTGAATGCCGGGAATTCTGATTACATGCCGTACTCCTCCACAAACTGGACAAGGGTAACCTGGGAAGGGGCAACCGAAGGGGAGTTGATGAAGGTCAATGTCAATTACGTGGACGAAAATTTGATCTCCACTTATGGAATGACCATTGTCAAAGGAAGAGGTTTCAGCAAAAATATGCGCTCAAGCGACGAAAACGAGGTCATTATCAACGAGACCGCAGCCAAACGTATTGAGTGGGAGGAACCCATCGGGAAACGCATCCTTTACAATGTAGACTACCGCTCCCGAACGGTCGGGGGAGCGACGGTAGTGGGCATTGTCAAGGACTACCATTTTCTCTCCTTACACAACACGATAACGCCTTTGATGATGAGGCTCATTCACCAAGAAGATTACGGCAGCACCATGTCTGTCAAAATTTCCACTCAAGACATTCCGGGCACGCTCGGTTTTATTGAAAACAAATTTGCGGAAGTCTTCCCGGAAAAAGTGTTTTCCTTCAGGTTCTTGGATGAGGATTTTCGCCAGATGTATCTGGAGGAACAGAAGGCTGGTCGAGTCATATTTTATCTAGCCGTTTTAGCCATTTGTATTGCCTGCTTAGGGCTTTTTGGCCTGGCCAGTTATGCGACAAAACAGAGAACCAAGGAGATCGGGATTCGCAAGATCATCGGGGCATCGGTCACCAACATCACGGTTCTTTTGACAAAAGAATTTGTCTGGTTGATGTCGCTGGCTAATCTTTTGGCATGGCCTGTTGCATACTATGGCATGCGACAGTGGTTGCAGAATTTCCCCTATAGGATTGATATTCAATTTTGGGTATTCATCGCCTCAGGTGTTGGCGCTTTGCTCATTGCTTTGGCCACCGTTTTTTTTCAGTCCATAAAAGCCGCGTTGGCCAATCCTGCAGACTCTCTGAGGTATGAATAGAAATATAAGAAATTCCTTTTTGGACTTGCTCCAAATCCCTCACAATTTTCTGCAATTTGCATCCGTTGACATCCTGAAATGAGCTTATCACAGTCCATGCTCCTCGGCTGCCATCAGGAGTTCCTGTTGGACTACATAGGGCGGAGGCGGTAACCTTAAGGTGTTTTAGCCGACAGCGTTGCAGATGGACATTCGCTATGGGTGCGGTTGGGACCAGGCCTGGCTCTGCCACTCCCTTTTTCATTCATACCGCAGTGAGTCGACCGGATTGGCGGCGGCAGCTTTGGCGGACTGGTAGCCCACCGTGAGCAGGGCGACAATAAAAGCGATGGCTCCCGCGGCCGGAAAAATCCAGAGATTCACCGGGGCCTGGTGGAAGAAATCCTTCTCCCACTGGGTGATGAGATACCAGGTGACTGGCCAGGCGATCACATTGGCCAGCAGCACCAGCAGAGTGAGCTCTTTGGAGAGCAGCAGAACGATGCGCGACACAGAGGAACCCAGCACCTTGCGGATCCCCACCTCCTTTGTCCGCAGCTCGGTATTGAAAGCCGCCAGCCCGAACAATCCCATGCAGGAGACAAACACCGCCAGCAGCGCGGAGTAGGCGGCCAGGGCCCGTGTCCTTCGGACGAAATTGAACTGCTCCCTGAAGTAATCATCCATAAATTCGTATTCGAAGGGAAAAGCGGGATTCACTCTTTCGAAAATCTCCTGAATCCCCGCCAGGGTTTTCATCATGTCTCTGGAGCGGATTTTAACGTAAACATAGTTGAAGCGCTGCGGTTTTTGAAAAAACACAAGTGGCTCGTCCACCCGCCATCTGGGATTGGGGATGATGTCCTCCACCACGCCGACCACAGAGTAGTTCCTGCCGGAATAGCTTAAACGGGTGCCGATGATATCTTCCCGGCCGATAATACCGGCGAGTTTTTTATTGATCAGAATTCGGTCCGAGGTGCCCGTAAAATCATCCTCAGGCCGCAAGAGATTTCCCTCGAGAAGTCTGATGTCGAAAGTTTTCAGAAAATCCGAGTCCACAGTGAGCCAGGTAATGCTCGGCTTGAATGTGGGATCTTTTCCCTCCCACTGCCAGGTGGAGTCACAGCTCCTGCCGCCGGGGAAATAATTGGCGGATGTGGTCACCTTTTCCACGCCGGGGACATTGAGAAATTCATTTTTCACCGTTTCGTACCGACCCTTCAGCTCGCCCCGGTTGGAAAAATAGAGGATATTGTCCACGTTGTAGCCCAGGTCCATATTTTGCAGGTAGGTCAGCTGGTTATAGACACCGGCGGCACCAGCGATGAGCCCGATGGCCAGGGTGAACTGAACCACAACCAGAATCTTACGGAAGGCGGTTCTTTTGAGAGCGGTGCCGGAGAGTCCCTTGATAATACGGATCGGCAGGAACGAGGACATGACAAGAGCGGGATAGCTCCCCGCCAGAAGGACGGTCACGAAAGCGGCGATCAGAAGGATCCAGAGCGGAGTGGGATTCTGCTGGATATTCAGGGTCAGCTGTTTCAGAAAGAGCCTGTTGAAACCGGGCAGGAGCAGCCGGGCCAGGATTGCCGCTGCGGCCGTGGCGATTGCGACCAGCAGCACCGTCTCGAAGTAGAACTGCTTGACGATATCCTTCCTGAAGGCGCCGATGACCTTCCGCAAACCGATCTCCTTGGACCGCTTGCCCGAACGAGCTGTGGTCAGGTTCATAAAGTTAATGCAGGCGATGAAAAGGATAAAGGCGGCCATGAATCCTACCATGCGGACCTGGATGATGCTGCCCCCGCCGTCGCCCATTCTGTAGAGGTGGAACCGGGCAAAGGGGCGGAGTACTGGGGTGTATTCTTCGCTGCTGAACCTGTCCACGTAGAATCTCCTGATTTTTTCATTTAGCGCCGCTATCGAAACATTCGCCTGAAGGCGGACGAAAACGAAATAATTCTCGTTGGTAAGACTGTCGAGATTTTGTCCCGTCAGCCGGGAATGAAATTCAAGGGGCGTCAGCATATCGAAGCGGAAGGTGGAATTGCCCGGTATCTCCTTCATGACGCCTGTAACCGCCATGGCGTATTCATTGTTTAAGGTGATGATTTTCCCCAGTGGATCCTCGTTCCCGAAATACTTCTTGGCTATGCGCTCCGAGAGGACTATGGAGTTAGGGTCTTGGAGCGCCGTCTCCGGATTCCCAGCCGTCAGAGGAAAAGTGAGCAGGGTAATGGCTTCCGGATCGCCGTGGTAGACTCTGTTTTCGGTGAAGGTCTTGTCTCCGTACCGGAAGACATAGGTCCGGGGGCCGTAGAGGAAGCGGGAGGATTCCTCTATTTCAGGGAATACTTCCTCCAGCAGCGGGCCGACTCCAGGGACGGAGGCCGGATCGATATATTCCACATGACTCTTTTTGACATGTGCCGCGGTCAGGCAGATGCGGTCGATGTCTTTGTGGAACCGGTCATAGCTTACCTCGTCCTGGATCCACAGAACCAGGAGGACTGCACAGGTTAGGCCGATGGTCAGCCCGGTGATGTTGATGATGGAGAAAAGCTTGTTTCTTTGCATGGTGCGTAAAGCCACCTTCAGATAGTTTTTAAACATGACAATACTCCAATAGGTTGATAGGGAAGAGTAATAATAGACGGCCTGGATGGTGCTCCAGAACAGCCACAGAAAGGCCCGAAGCGGACCCCGGATCCGGCGGATATCCGCATATTCCGATTCGTAATCGCCGGTGATGGAAAACTCATGCTCATAAACGGAAAGCCGCCTGAGGACCCATCGGAAGATCTTAGGCAGTCGGATATCTTGCTGCGTCATTTTTTACTCAACTGGGCAGATCGGGGACCTCTCCCCAGGCCAGCTTATGGATTTTCTGGGCCTCGGCCAGGGCCTTTTCCCCCCGGGATGTCAGGGCGTAGAGGATTTTCCGCCTCCCGCCCTGCCTGGAGAGGGGCGCGCTCTCATTGGTCGTGACAAAGTCTCTCTGGGCCAGACGGTAGAGGGTGTTGTAGAGGGAGCCGTAGTTCAGCACTTTTCCCGTGACGGTTTTGAAATTGTTCCGGATGGTGACACCGTAGGCATTGCCCTCGAGCTTCCAGATTGAAAGGAGGATCAGTTCCTCGTTCCGCGTCAGTTCATACATGCTTCTTTCCTATTTGTATTTATGATGCATACATAGATATAGACGTAGGACAGTCAAATAAGGTTTACGCTTTATAAGTTTTTTTTATGGCTCTTCTCCAGGTCATGCGAGTAACAAGTGTAAATGAAAATCATAAAGGCAATGAAGGACTCTCCACTCTCTTTGGCTGCCATCAAGAGTTCCCTATGGACAATTAGAGGTGGGGGAGGTCTTTCCTAACAGCTGGGATTTGGATGGCGGATGATCCTGACCATGAACTCCGGATAGTCCCACAGTTCCTCTTGTGAGCCGTGCCTGCAATATCAGATTCATATGCTTGAAAGCCGAAAAAGAGAGCAAAAAGCCCAAGACTCGTTCCGGAGGTTATCGGCCCAGAAAAGGCACATGACAGGCATAAAAGGCATCATACCAGCAGCAGATTAATGAAGGGCCTTTTTGTGTATGGCCGGTTCGGTTACACGACCGCGGCGTCTGCAGGCTTTTCCTGATACCAGTATACGACAATACCGAATGCCACTTCACCGTTTCCTTCTTCTCTGGCTTTGCGAAGCGGCTGATTTTTGATCTCGTGCTCATAGCTTATCCGGGCCTTGAGGGATCTGGAAAATCGAACCGGGTCATTAAGGAGGAACCTGTAGACAGCTTGGCTCCATCGAGCCATCAACATAGAATTCGTCGTTCCCTTCGCAGATTTCAAGGTTTCCTGTAAAGTAAGGACAGGTGCTGACTGCTGTCAGATGGCACTTCGACCTCTGATACCTAAAGAAGAAATTGTGCTCCGATGAACCGGACTTTTTTATTTTGCCTTGGCTAGATATGAAATAAGGGCTTGACAATTGTAAAATAATTTTCTATATTGTGGCGAAATGGACGAGAAGCGACTGATTAAACGCCAGGGAGTCATCCCCTGCATGATAATGTGCAGCCCGAGCATAGGGCTGTCTCGATAGACATCTGTGCCGGGACTCGTCACCACACGATAAAATCCTCAGATTCCGGAAATTCCCTTTAGCCTTGTGTTCGGGAGCCCTTCCCAGCAAGCGGTATTCTGCTCTGTGATTCCATGACTCCTGGATTATCCGTCGGTTGTGAGGATGCGGAGGATCTGATCGCAGATATTGGCCAGGCTCTTGAAGCCGTGGATAAAACGGCAAGGGATAAATTCGATATTCCTGAAGATGATTATGGGATGGCCGACGAGCGTTCGTGATGGTTATTATGGGGAGATTTCAAGGAATTTGATGGCATAAGGCACTGGACATTTGCCGATAAGGAGGGTATCATAGCGTCATGTTCTTGGTTAAAAGCAATAACACATTTGCTGTCGAGACTTATGTGATAAACAACGCTTTGAACAATAATCGGGCGGTACCCCCCGTCCGATAATATCTAACCCCCCATATCCAAAACCCAAAACAACCGCAGGAGGAAATATGAGTGTAAATTGTATAATTCCAGACGATTACAATCCTATTCTGGATGAGATTGAGACAGAAAAAGCCATCAAACAGATAAAAGACTATTTTCAGCTTAATCTGTCGGAATCACTGAACCTGAAGCGGGCCACGGCTCCTCTTTTCGTAAAAGCCGGAACGGGCATTAATGACGATCTCACCGGTATCGAGCAGCCCATATCCTTCCGGATTAAAAACATGAAAAACACAACGGCTGAAATCGTCCAATCTCTAGCCAAATGGAAAAGACTGACACTTGCCAGCCTCAAGATCAGGATCGGAGAAGGCATCTACACAGACATGAACGCCATCCGGCCCGACGAGATCCTGGACAATCTTCATTCCCTCTACGTCGACCAGTGGGATTGGGAAAAAGTTATCTCCATACGGGAAAGAAATTTAGATTTGTTAAGGAACGTGGTCGGAAAAATCTACCTCGTTATGAAAAAAACAGAGTCCTTTATCCATGATCTATACCCGATGATCAAGCCCGTCCTGCCCGATGAAATCCATTTCATCCACGCATCGGAACTGGAAAAGAGGTATCCGGGTTTGACACCCGGAGAACGGGAAGATGCAATCTGCAAGGAATTCGGAGCGGTGTTCGTCATCGGGATCGGGGCTCCGCTGAGAAACGGAAAGCCGCATGATAGGAGGGCCCCGGATTATGATGATTGGACAACTCCCACTGAACTCGGGCCTGGCCTGAATGGCGATATCCTGGTCTGGTATCCTGTCCTGCGAATCGCCTTCGAAATCTCCTCGATGGGAATAAGGGTGGATCCTCTGGCTCTGGAAAAACAGCTGGAAATAACCGGTACAACGGGGAGGCGGAAACTGTTCTTCCATAAAAAATTGCTCGATGGAGATTTGCCTCTTTCCGTCGGCGGGGGAATCGGACAGTCCCGGCTCTGCATGTTTTTCCTTAAAAAAGCACATATCGGAGAAGTCCAGTCGAGTATATGGCCGGAGGAGATGAGAGAGGAATGCCGGAGGGCAAACATTATTCTCCTGTAAAATTCCGTCCACGCCTCTTGTCTGCAAGACCGGAAAAAAGAAGGAAAAGAAAAAATGAATAAGATCAAAGCGGGAATTCTGGGATGTACAGGACTTGTCGGTCAGCAGTTTGTCAGGATGCTTGATCGTCATCCGTTTTTTGAGGTCGCCTTTTTGTCGGCTTCGAAGAAATCCACAGGAAAAAGATATAGTGAAGCAGCAGACTGGGTATCAGGTGCCTGCATTCCGGCTGGAATGGGGGACATCATTGTCACAGAGGCTGCACCCGGGGCAATGAAAGAGATGGGAGTTAAGGTCATTTTCAGCGCCCTGCCTTCTTCCGTCGCCCGGAAAACGGAAAGAAACCTCGCTCGAGCGGGTTTCTTCATCTTCACCAATGCCAGTTCTTTCCGCATGGATCCGGATGTTCCCATAGTCATTCCCGAAGTGAATTCAGATCATTTTGAGCTGGTTAAGGCCCAGTCTGGAGACGGTCGGGGATTCATTGTCGCCAATTCCAATTGTTCGGTTGCCGGCCTTGTAATGGGGCTGAAGCCGCTTTCCGGGTTCGGTTTGAGATCGGTTGCTGTAACCACATATCAGGCGCTTTCCGGAGCGGGGCGCAGAGGTGTGTCCTCGCTGGATATCCTCGGGAATGTTATCCCATATATAAAGGATGAAGAAGAAAAGATAGAGAGAGAAACAAAAAAAGCACTCGGCCAGATGGGTGACGGCTTTGTGAGGGATGAAGGCCTGGAAGTCAATGCAAGCTGTTGCCGGGTTTCCACCCGGGTTGGCCATCTGGAAAGTATTGTCGTTGAAACCGAAGATGATCCGGAAATTAAGACCGTCATTAAAGCATTGGAGTCATTCCGGGGCATTCCCCAGAGTATGCAGCTTCCTACAGCCCCGGAAAGGCCGGTAATCGTTGCAAACGAGGCCAACCGGCCTCAACCGGTCCTTGACAGCGGGGCCGGCGTGCCTGCACGGGCAAAAGGGATGGCTGTTACGGTAGGAAGGATCAGAAAAAAAGGCAAAAAAATCAACTTTTTTCTCCTGGTGCATAACACCATTCGCGGTGCAGCAGGGACCTGCATATTGAACGCAGAATTTGCGGTTAAAAAAAGCCGTATCAAATGAAAGAGGAGCACAAGGAGGTTGTCATGAAAGTCATGAAGTTTGGAGGGGGATGCCTGAAGGATTCTCGTCATTTCATGCGAGTCACGGAGATCATCGCCTCAGAAAAAGAGAGGACTGTGGCAGTCATCTCTGCGATACACGGAGCGACGGACATGCTTGTCGGCGCCATCCAGACGGCCATGAAATCGGAAAAGAGCGTTTCCGAATTCATTCGAACATTTCAAAATAAACATGAAATGATTGCAGATGAAGTCCTCAGAGACACCCGCCTGAAGAGGGGCCTCATCGAGAATATCAGAAGCAAAATAGAAAAAATGGGCCGATTGATGTATGGGATTTCCTACACCGAAGAAATCACCGAATCAGTAAAAGCGCATATTCTGAGCTACGGCGAACGCCTTTCCATCTTGATTCTTTCCGCCTTGATAAAGGAAAAGAATAAAGAGTCTATCCCCCTGGAAGCCGACAAGATCGGTATCATCACGGACAAATCTTTTGACAACGCCACGGCCCTTTTGCCCCAGGTGAGAAAAAATCTGGCACAGTGCGTTTTACCCGTTGTCAACACCGGCATTGTTCCCGTGATCACCGGCTATTTCGGGTGTACCGTGGAAGGAAAAATAACCACTTTCGGTAGGAACGGCTCCGATTACTGCGCAGCGGTTATCGCCGACGGAATCGATGCGTCCCGTCTGGAAATCTGGAAGGATGTCGACGGATTCATGAGTGCCGATCCCAGGATTGTCAAAGATGCCAAAAATATCGACAGGCTCTCCTACTACGAGGCTGCGGAGCTCTCTTATTTCGGGGCGAAGATCCTGTATCCCCGTACCGTTGAGCCGCTGATAAAAAAAGACATACCCCTGCACATTAAAAACATCTACTGCCCGGAACGCGAAGGAACCGTAATCCGCAACGGCAGCTATGAAAGAACAAAAATCGTCAAAAGCATCACCTACAACAGAGAAATTTCCGTGCTGCGCATCCATGGACCCGGAGTGGGGTACAAGCCCGGAATCATCGCGGAGATCGGCCGCATTCTGTCCGACACGGGAATCAACATATATTCAGTCATCACATCCCAGACATGCATCAATCTTCTCTTGGACTTATCCGATTCCCGCAGAAGCTACGAAGCTTTAAAGAAGTTGGCCGGCGGCGTGATTGAAAGAATCGACCGAGAGGGAAATATAGCGCTGATCGCTGTAGTGGGCAATGGCCTGTTGAAAAGTAAAGGCGTGGCAGCCAAGGTCTTCTCGGCGGTCGCCGAGGAAAAAATCAACGTGGAGATGATATCGTCAGGGGCCTCTGAAGTCGCTTATTATTTCATCGTTCAGAAAAAAGATCTTGACAGCGCCGTCAGGGCTGTCCACAGAGAGTTTTTTTAATACGATCCTGTTTTCCTTGTCCCAGGGCCCCTCGGATTTCCCGGACATAGGAAGCCAGCCTATCCTCATGTGCGGCCCGGATGAGCGCACTCCCGACAACGACACGCCTGGGATGCATTGCTGATTCCAAATCCCACGGCAATGGGCAGGGCCGTGTTTTTTCTCAATACGGAAATGTTCCTTCCCCGGTTTTTTTCGTTTCCTTTCGAAAATCCTCCTCTTCGTAAGGAAGGTCGACAATCAGCAAGCCGTCATAATTATTGTGTTCGTATGATTATAGAACTTCGGACTTCGGTTGACATGTTTGTTCCAATAGATAGACTCGGATGGGCCTTTCGCTGTGAGGATGGATTTCTGAAAAAGAAAAGACGAATGCCTAATTTATATTGAGATCCAAGACCATGTATTAAGTGTAATATAGAAACAATCCGAGGACATGGAGAAAACGAGACTTGATGCGATAGAAAGGACAGTTGACAATTCTCTTTTCCGGTGAATATAATCCGCGATATAGAAATCGATGCGTATTCTGTTGGGCTTAGGGTTTGTGGCAAGACTATCGAGTCCTTTTTTTCAGCCCCCTAGATTGACAGCAGGGAGGCATTATCTTCGCAAAAGTTTTGCAGCGGATTTATTCATTCCCATATAATGGAGGTGTGATGTTAATAAAGCATGTTCGGCGTTTTCGGTTTTTCATTGTTTTTACAGCTGTTTTTGCCTGGAATCTTTGTGTTTCCTCTGTATCCGGGCTAGGGCATTCACCGGATCAGATATTGGACGAGGAATATACCCGTCTGATCATGGAGTCTACGACAAGGCCTGAGTTTATCAGCCCCTTGGTGAATTATCTGCCCAAGTCGGAGGGGATTCCGACGCCCAAAGATGTTCTGGGCTATATTGTCGGCTCCGCTGGAAAGTTGACGTATTATGATGATATTTTAAAATATATGAATGCATTGGCCGATGCCAGTGACCGGGTGAAAGTCCTGCCCATCGGCAAAACCGGCGAGGGCAGGGAGATGGTGATCGTTGTCATTTCCGAGAGCGGCACCATGGACCGGCTGGACGAGCACAAAAGCCTGCTCAGCCGTCTGGCGGATCCCCGGATCGTGAAAACAGAAGCCCAGGCGGACGAGATCATCTCCAGGGTAAAGCCAGTCTACTGGCTGACTCAGAACCTGCATTCTTCGGAAAGCGGTTCCTCCGAAACATGCATGGAGCTGGCCTATCGTTTGGCGGTGGATGAAAGCCCCATGATCAAGCGGATCAGGGATAACATGATCATCTTGATTACGCCCTCCGCCGAACCGGACGGGCACGATAAATATACCGACTGGTTTTACAAGTATAACCGGGATGTCAAGAAAAGAGACAAACTCACCAATGTCCCCTATTGGGGAAAATACGATCTGCATGACAACAATCGAGACATGATCACGATGTCTCAACCGGAGATGCAAAATGTCGCCGACACGTTTTTTCAATGGCATCCGGCCGTCCTGCAGGATAATCACGAGTCCGGATTCCTGTTCTACGTTTCATCGGCCAACGGGCCATCTAACTTTCATCCCAGCCTGGGAAGTGACATCAACCTGCTGGCCTGGTTCGAGGTCTCTCAGATGACAGGGTTCGCGATGCCCGGGGTGTATACCCATGATTTCGGGAACACCATGTGGAGCCCCAATTTCATGGCATCCATCGCCCCCAGCCATCACGCCCTTTTCCATTTTTATGAAACGCTGGGAAACGGGGCCGGACAAACCTTTGAGAGAGAACTCCCCGATAGAAGCCGGAAAGAGGAGTGGTACCGGCCGATCGCACCGCCGGAAAAGTTCCTTTGGTCCATGAGGAACAATGTCAACTACCAGCAGACCGGAGACATCCTGGCCTTTTATGCCTTTGCCTCCAACAAGGAGTTCTTCCTGAAAAACTTTTGGAAACGGGGATATGACTCCTATACCAAGGGTAACAATGAACCTCCCTATGCCTACTTGATTCCCGCGGGGCAGAAGGATCCGCTGGATACAGCATACTTGATTAACGTGCTTCTGAAACACAGAATCGAGGTTCACCGTCTCAAATCCGATATCAAGATTGAGGAAGGATGCTTTTCGGCCGGATCTTACGTGGTTCGAATGGATCAACCTTACCGGAATTTGGCGGAGATGCTTTTTGGAATGCAGGAATATCCTCAAGGTCCCGATGTCCGACGGGTTTACGACGATGCCGGATGGACTCTGGGCCTACACATGGACGTAAAAACCGCAGAGATCAAGGACAAGGCCATTTTTGATGCGAAAGTAGATCAGGTTAAGGAGGCGGTGAAACCGAAAGGAGAAATACTGGGTAATAAAACGTCTGGAGCCTATATTTTTAAAAACGGCACAATCAATTCTCTTCTGACCGCGCGCATGAAATTAAAGGATTTCCGCGCCCTGGCTTCGGAAGAGGCTTTTTCCGTCCAAAAGCAGGAATTCGATGCCGGTTCGATGATATTTCCGGTCGAGGGAGCCGACTCAGAAATCCATACCGCCGTCTCCGCGGTATGCGAGGAGTTGGGATTAAAGGCCTTTGCAGTCAAAGAGATTCCGGAAATGAAAACCCATGAGCTCGAGGTTCCTCGAATCGCGATCTTCCATACCTGGTTCAGCACCCAGGATGACGGATGGGCTCGTTTTGCCTTTGATCAGCTCGAGATTCCTTATGCCTATATTGATAAAGACGATCTGCGCCAAGGGGGTTTGAAGGACCGGTTCGATGTGATCTATTTCGGTAACTGCGGCGGCCGTACCGGAGGGGATATCATCAATGGGCTTGATCCCGAACACCGCGGGTCCCTGGCCTATGTCCGTTCGCAGGAGTTTAAACACTTGGGAATACCCGACTCCAGTGAAGATATCACCGGCGGAATGGGATTGGAAGGACTCCTGAATCTTCGTAAATTTGTCCACCATGGAGGGCTGTTGATACTGGTCCAGAATCCGGTAAGGTTGGTTTTGGATTTTGGGCTGGTGCGAAACCTGCGAACAGCTAGTCCGGGTGCCGGATTCGCCAATCCCGGGTCCCTGCTGTGCGGAGAAGTTGTCAACCGCAACCATCCCGCAGTTTACGGGTATGATGATGAACCCCCAATTTACCGCCGCCAATCCGGCCCACTTTTAAGCATCCCCAAGGATCTCGAGAAATATGTGGTGCTCAAATATACGGCGAAGGGAAAATTGTGTCTCAGCGGTATGGTCGCCCAGGAAAATACGCTGAAGGGAAAGGCCGCAATTTTAGATGTTCCCGTCGGTGAAGGCCGGATCATGATGTTCACTTTCAATCCGCTGTGGCGCGATACCAGTCATGGCAATTACATGTTCGTCTTCAATTCCATCCTCAATTTCAACGATTTGGATGTGGCACCGCCGGAGGAAAAAAAAGAAGGGAACGAATAAGCGATTTTTATGGATTGGAATCCCCGGCATATACAGCGAAACTGAAGAAATTCCTGCAGTCCGGTCCGCATTGTATTGCCGCATGCCAAGAATTCATCCATTATTCTAACTATAATGCTTGTTTGACTTTTTTTTTGATTTGGGATTACAATCTTTGGATAATCATTTTCAATTTCTCTGTGGAGGCATAAAATAAAGAAGAAATTTTTGGATTTGATCCGCGAGCATGTCCTCCTTTGCGATGGGGCCATGGGGACCATGCTCTACAACAAAGGATTCTACATCAATTCCTGCTTTGACGAGCTCAACCTCACTAACCCTGATGTTGTTAAAGGTGTCCACAGAGAATATGCGCAGAGTGGTGTTGATATTGTCGAAACAAATACTTTTGGTGCTAATCGCCATAAATTGCATAAATATGGACTCGAGGATAAAGTTGCGGAAATTAACCGCTCGGGCGCACAAATTGCCAGAGAAGCGGTTGGAGATGACATAATAATAGCTGGTTCCATAGGACCTCTTGGGACGAAAATTGAACCTTGGGGCCCTACTTCCATTGACGAAGCCAAAGAAGCTTTCAGCGAACAAGCACAAGCTCTACTTGAAGGGGATGTGGATCTTTTTATTCTCGAAACTTTTTCTGATATTAATGAAATTCATCAAGCCATTAGAGCAGTGCAAGGATTGGGGCAACCATCAACAATTATTGCTCAAATGACAATTGATGAAGATGGAAGCAGCCTTTATGGAACAACACCAGAAGTTTTTACAAAAAAACTGGAAGAATGGAAAGTTCATGTGATAGGAGTAAATTGCAGTGTAGGTCCTTCCCATATGCATCAATGCATAGAAGAGATGTCTAAGATGACTAAACTTCCTCTTTCGGCTATGCCAAACGCAGGAATTCCAAGAGAAGTTGAAGGAAGGAATATTTATCTGTGTTCTCCAGAATATATGGCTGAATATGCTAAACGCTTTATTCTAAGCGGAGTGAAATTAGTGGGGGGATGTTGTGGAACGACTCCCGCCCACATAAAAGCGATGCGAGCAGCTATCAAAGCTTTTCAGCCCCCTGCAAAAAAGAAAATTCAAATCTCTTTTCCTGTTGAAGACAGAGAAGAAGAAAAAAAAGTTCCAGTCGCGAGCAAGTCAAAAATGGCTCAAATGCTTGTGAATAAAGAATTTGTGAGCAGCATTGAAATAGTTCCCCCAAGAGGTCATGATGCTACCAAGGCCATGCAAATTGTTCACTCACTCGAAAAAGAAGGTATTGACTGCATTAATATTCCCGATGGACCTCGCGCGAGCGCCCGCATGAGTCCGATGGCCCTGGCTTCTATCCTTCACACAAAAACTGAAATTGAGCCCATTCTCCACTACACCTGTCGTGACAGGAACCTTCTAGGGATGCAATCTGATCTTCTCGGAATTTACGCTCAAGGGATAAGAAACATTCTCATCCTGACCGGCGATCCACCGAAGCTCGGCGATTATCCAGACGCCACGGCTGTGTTTGATGTTGATTCTATCGGACTCACAAACTTTGTCAGCTACTTGAATAAAGGCGTCGATATTGGCGGAAGAAAATTGTCCGAACCAACGAGATTTTACATGGGAGTTGGCGCAAATCCTGGAGCTATCAATCTTGATTATGAAGTATCACGATTTGAACGGAAGGTCGAGGCAGGAGCGGAGTTTGCGATAACTCAATCCGTTTATGATATTCGGATACTCGAAAATTTTTTGAAAAGAATAGACCGTTGCCGTATCCCCATTTTAGGAGGGATATGGCCATTATTCAGTTTAAGAAACGCAGAGTTTATGCATAATGAAGTCCCAGGAGCAACTGTCCCTTCAGAAACAATGGATAGGATGAAAAAAGCCCAGGAAATCAGCTCTGAGAAAGCCAGGCAGGAGGGAGTGGCCATCGCACAGGAAGTCCTTTTTGAACTGAAAGAAATGGTGGAAGGCGTGCAGATCAGCGCGCCATTAGGGAAGTATGAATTAGCTCTCGAAGTTCTCAAATCATTAAAAATTAGCTGATCTTTATGGAATATCAATTTTATACGGTCAACTGATATAAGAGACTTGTGGAAAAAGCGTATACTCCCTATTATAGGAGTTAAGACTAAAATGGATTACGAAAAATGGTGATCATTGGAGAAAGGTTGAATTCCAGCAGGGCACAAGTTTATAAGGCTTTAGCCCAGAGAGACGAGGCTTATCTTATTGAAGAAGCTCAAAAGCAGAAAGCAGCTGGAGCTGGCTATATAGATCTGAACACAGCAGCGTTATTGGATGAGGAAATTCAAACGCTCAGATGGGCAATCCCGCTTCTTCAAAATAAATTGACAATTTCTCTCTCGATTGACACACCAAATCATAAAGCGATAGAGGAGGGATTGAGCCTTCATAAAGGACAGGCTCTTTTGAACTCTTTAACTGGAGAAAAGGAGAGGATTAATAATTTACTTCCGCTTATAAAAAAATACAGGCCTGGTGTGGTTGTCCTGTGCCTTGATGATGAAGGGATTCCAAACAATCCAAAAAAGAAACTCTCAATTGCTCAGCGAATGGTAGAATTTCTAAAAAAAGAAGGCGTTAGTCCTGAAGATATTTTCATTGATCCCCTTGTGCATTCCATCGGAGTAGATCAAGATGCAGCCAATCTTTTTCTGGACTCCCTGAGAATAATAAAGAAAAACTTGCCAGGGATTAAAACCATTGCGGGAATAAGCAACATCTCTTTTGGACTCCCAAGGAGAAGATTACTGAACAGGACATTCCTCGTCTTAGCTCTCCATAACGGGTTGGATGCTGCCATTATAGATCCTCTTGATAGACAACTTATTTCTTGCATCCATTCTACTCAGGCTCTTTTAGGAAAAGATCCTTTTCTTAAAAGGTACCTATCCTTTATAAGAAGTAATGTTGGTTAAAGGTCAATAATGAAAAAATGAAGACAAAGCAATAGGGACGGTTAAACGTCAGGCTTCGAAATAGACTCCGCCTCAGAAATACTCCCCCTTCTCCTTGGCTGCCATCAGGAGTTCCTGGTGCTCATTTTGAGGCGGTGGCGGGCGTTCGGCATCAAAGGTGAACGAATGATCCTATCGATAACTTTGCCAGCCTCTAGAAAGGCTTTCTTCCATTTGAAAAACATGGTGGGATGGATTCCCTCCTTGTGGCAGAGGTCTGTGATACTCTCTTCTCCTCTGCTGTGAACTTGCGTCGGGTTTTGCGTTTGGTCTCCCGAACAATGGATTCAGGTAAAATTTTAAATTTTTTCTCATTCAAACCTAGAAGGCTTATTTATTGGTACCTCCAAAACTATGCTGCTTTCCATTCAGGTAAAAATTTGCCTTATCCTCTTCTTTGATCTCAAAGGTTAATATACCATCGCCATTTTGATCTATCTCGAATATTTCCTTTACCTTCGCCAAGACAGCGTCGATTTCTTCAGGTGGAAATAATTGCTCTGCCTTAAGCTTTTGTCCTATCTCTTCAACATTGAATATTTTAACCGTTGCTTTTCCGACTGGAGGTCCCATGCGGATAAACTGAAATTTCCCTTCTGCCTCAATTTTGCCGAGTTTATGCTCAAGCGGCGATAGAGATACAAATATAACAGGTTTTGATTGCATGAGATTTCCTACAAGAGAACGGCCTTTCATGCCCATCTGCTGCTCTAGAGCAGGTTCCTTGGAAGTACTCAATGATTGCGCTGTCTTGATGATGTCTATGTATGCCTGGAAAATTTCAGGATGTAATCCTTCAATGGAAAAATTGAGATTCATTTTAGTGAGATCGGTGAAGGTTTCTATTTCTTTTTTCTCAAGACCGGATACATTAAGTGCTCCTATACTCAAGTCATAACCAAATTTAAATGCATCTTTCCCGGATGTAGGCTTGAGATAATAGGAAACATCCATGTTTTCCAGGCCGGCATCAATATCGCCCTTAGGCATTCTCAATGATATTTGCATGTTTTCCAAACTAGATTTTAATTCTAGAGGAGATTTGCCGTCTTCAAGCAACTGAGAAAAAATAGAACCTGATTCTTCATGTTTAATAAATGCGGTTAAAACTTCAGGAGCGAGCGCTGTAAGACTCTTCACATTTATAAGCGAACCGGTCACCATATATTTACCTTTTTTTGAGACTACATTAAACTCGAATTTTACATCATCAACCGAGATGCCTTTGGGTTGATTTGTAGCCAGCAGTTGAGTTGTCAATTCGATAAAACTCTGACTTTTCGTATCCAGCAGAGGGCTCAAGATATAGTTTTCAAAAGTTATGTTACCGATATCAAAAGAGAGATTTATCTCTGGAATCTGTTCAATTTCTTTCTTTTTTTCTTCTTCGAGTTCCAGATTCTGGACAAACTTTTTCATATCTAGAGAAAGATTTATTCCTACAGCAGAAAGAATCTCACAATAGCCTTTAGTAGGATCATAAAGGAATACTAATTCCTCCATTCTTATTGGCAGCTCGAATTCTGGAAATGGTATGTCTAGATGTTTATAAACTTCGGTATTAATTGAAAAGTTGGGTTTCTTTAAAATAACCCGGTAGTGGCCTTTTTTTACCAGTTCGGATGTAATATTTACACTGTCGGCTTGGATCTTTAATCCAAAAGGCGAATCACTGATTTTCTGCAAAAATCCCTGGACTTCATCCGTGTTCAACTTGCGGGGGGATTTTGTGCAAGCAAAAATCAGGATAATCATAAAGGCAGAAAATCCTATTGCAGCAATTTTTTTCTTCATTTTTTCCTCCTTTAAACTTAAAAAGATACCGTCATAATTATTTTCGAACAGCCAGTGTTAAAGTTCAATATTTATTTTGACCTTTTCCAAATCCCTCACTATTTTCCATTATCTCCATCCACTGACATCCTGAAATAACAATACCACATCCAAATCGACAAGTTCAACAACTTCAAGCCGCCCTCTTCTCGGCTGCCATCAGGAGTTCGTGTTGGGTAATCCGAGGCGGAGGTGGCAATCTTTAAGGTGTTTTGAGTTTCTTTTGGCTCTTTATGGCATCGAGCACTTTTTCCGGAGTGATAGGCAAATCGCGGATCCGGACGCCGACAGCATTGTATATAGCATTCGCAATGGCTGGAGCTGTAGGAACCAAACCCGGTTCGGCCACGCCTTTGGCTCCGAAGGGGCCGAAGCTGTCATCGGTTTCGATGAACTCGAGGTCAATGGGGAAGTCCATCTCATGGGTTCTCGGAATCTTGTAGTCCCGAAAGTTCGGATTTTGGATCTTTCCCTTGTCTGATTTCAGTTCTTCATAGAGAGCATAGCCGATGCCTTGGGCCAATGCTCCGTAGATCTGTCCCTTGAGTCCCGGAGGATTGAGAACCTTTCCCACATCGTGGGCAGCGACCATCCGGAGAATTTTAACCTCCCCGGTTTCCGTGTCGACTTCCACTTCTGCCCCTTGGGTTCCGAAAGCATAAGTGGAAGAGATGTTTCCGAATCCATTCTCGAAGTCAGGGAGTTCATTGGGCGGATCGTAAAAGGCTTCGGCGGTTAGCATCTGGCCCTGTTGGCGAAAATGGGCGGCCCGAAGCAGCCTTCCCACGTCCAAACGAAGCCATGGTTCCGGGGGAGAGTCTTTGATAGAGATATATCCCTCTTGCAGATCGAATCGGTTGTCTTTTGCAGCTTTTGCGATATCGAAATCCGGAGGCTTATATTTTGGATTTTTCTCCAGGTGTTTTTTGAGGGTTTTTTCCACTTCTGCCGGAAAAAGTTCTTCAGCCAACTCGAAGATCTTGAGACGCAGCTTATTTGCGGCAAGAATGGCGGCGTTGCCTGCCATAAAAGCCCCGCGGCTGGCATGTGTTCCCACATCCCACGGACACGTCCCTGTGTCTGTCGGATTGATGAACACTTTATCAGGCAAAACGCCTAACGCTTCGGCCACCGCCTGAATCAAAACGGCGTGCAATCCCTGTCCCATCTCCACTCCGCCGTAAAAAACATTCACATTGCCGAAGTCATCCAGTTTGAGGATCATGCCGCTGGCATCGGATTTGTATATGCGTCCGCCTCCTCCTACATGAATCAGAGAAGCCATGCCGATGCCGCGGTTTTTCCCTTTTTTTGTTCCGCTTTTCCAGTCGAGCTTTTGTGCCACGGTTTCGAGACATTCTTTAAGACCGCATGTGCTGATCTTCAATCCCATCGGTGTGATATCCCCGGGTTCGTTACGGTTCAATATACGGAACTCGAACGGATCGATCCCCACTTCTTCGGCCAGTTCATCCATGTTGCTCTCCAGAGCCCACGTGAGCTCAGGATTGCCGTAACCTCTCATGGCCTGGCAATACGTGTTGTTCGTGTATACCAGCTTGGCATTGAAGGTGATATTGGGAATGCGATAAAGGGATGTGGCCGGCATCATCATGACAGAGGGATAGGTGGCGCCCCACGATGTATATGCCCCGTTGTCCTGGAGCACATCGACCTGACGAAAGGTGAGTTTGCCGTTTCGATCACAGCCCTGGACGATACGCGTTTGAGAAGACTGCCGGGGGGAGAGGTTGGCGAATTCTTCTCTCCGGTCGTAAACGATCTTTATTGGTTGTCCGGTCTGAAATGCCAGGAGGATCGCAATATATTCATACGCATGTGTATCCAGACCTGATCCGAAACCTCCTCCTAGGGCTGGCAGGATAATTCGGGTATTCTTGCCTTTTAAACCCATGTCGGATAAGGCCCGGTTGAAATCTCGCTGAGCTAAAAATGGAATCTGGGTTTTGGCCCAAAGGGTGAGGTTGTTGTTCATGTCGAATTCAGCGATACACCCGGCCGTTCCCATGCAGCATTGCTGCACCAACGGGGTTGAGAACTCTCCTTCCACGACATGCTTTGCCGCCCGTTTCCCTGCTTCCAAATCACCTGATCCGTGGTGATACTTAAGAGGAAGAATGTTGTGACTCCTGGGCCGGCCTCGAGGATCGGTTTCGTGAACGAGTGGAGCACTCTCTTTCATGGCTTCGTGAGGAGAAAAGACTCCTGGCAGAGGTTCATACTCCACCTGGATCAGATCGATGGCTTCTGCGGCGATATCCGGATCGATAGCTGCCACTGCGGCCACCTCGTCTCTGTATTGACGTACTTTGTCCTTTTTCAAGGCCGTGTTATCCCGGAGAAAGCCGAACCGGATTTCCGGAGTATTGACTGCCGTGATCACGGCTTTTACACCGGGAAGATTTTCAGCCTTGGATGTGTCGATGTTTTTGATCTGTGCATGGGGGTAGTCACTGAACTTGATCTTTCCGTAAAGCATACCCGGACGCTGGAGATCGTGGATGTAGTGGGCTTTTCCGGCCGCTTTATCTGGACCATCCGGTCGAGACGTCGCTTTTCCAACGTGATAAAAATCCCTCATGGTTTATCCTTCAAACGCACCGCTGCTTTTTTCACGGCTTCGATGATCTGTACATATCCCGTGCAACGGCAGAGGTTGCCGGAAAGAGCTTCTCTAATTTTTGCTTCGGAAGGATCGGGATGGATATCGAGCAAGGCCTTGGTGGAGAGGACCATGCCGGGGGTGCAAAATCCGCATTGAATAGCCCCGCTGTCGACAAAAGCTTGCTGGATGTGGGACAATTTGTTTTTCTTTCCTGTGATGCCCTCTATGGTTGTGACATTTTTATCTGAGGCTTCGAATGCGGGAAAGAGACAGGAGTTAACGGCCAATCCGTCGACCAAAACCGTACAGGCTCCGCACTCTCCTTCTCCGCATCCCTCCTTGGTTCCGGTCATTCGCAAGGAGTTACGCAAGACATCGAGGAGGGACTGGTGGCTGTCAACGGTCACATCGATTTGTGAACCGTTCAGTGTGAACGAGATTTTCTTTTTCATATTCAGTACCTGTCCCCGAACTCCTCGAACTTATTGTCCAGCAGCTTTTCGAGCGCCCGTTTCACCAGCACTCCCACTAAATGACGCCTGTAATCTGCGGTGGAGCGGACATCGGTGATAGGGGAGACGCATTTGGCTGCCAGTTGCTGGGCCTCGGTCAAAAGTTCTCGGGAAAGGCTAGCTCCTTCTAAGATGGCTTCAACCTTTGAAAGACGCATTGGTACCGGCGCTACAGATCCCGCAGAGATACGGGCTTTAAGACACCGATTGCCTTCTGTCCGGATGAGGGCGGCCACACTTGCCACCGCCAGATCCATTCTCGTCCGACCCTTCTTTAGGAAAACGCCATGCGTGTTTGGTTCAGGCGGATTTAAAAGAATGTCAGTCATGATTTCATCTGGAGAAAGACCTGTCTCACCGGGTCCCAGAAAGAATTTTTCAATCGGGAGATCCCGCCCTTTTTGACCGCTTTGAAGCCTGACTTTTGCCTTGAGCACAAGAAGTGGTGGAGCCATATCAGCGGCTGGAGAACCGTTGCAGAGATTTCCTCCTATTGTGGCCACGTTTCGGATTTGGATGTTCCCTAATTCTTTTGCAGATTGGATAAGCACAGGATATTTTTCATGAAGCAACGAGTTTTTTAAAAGGTCGCTGATAGAGGTCATCGCTCCTATGTGGATTACCTTGCCGTTTTTGATCCCAGAAAGGTTGGGGATGGATCGAAGAGAGATGAGAGCGCGCGGACGGAGTTCTCTTTTTTTTATATGGACCATCAAGTCTGTCCCCCCGGATATATAGAGGGATTCGGGGATGGTTTTTTTCAGCCGAAAAGCCTCATCCAGAGATTCTGGCTGATAATAACCGTAACGGCTCATGCCACAACTCCACGGTCTCTGAGTTTTGCAATTTCAGCCGCGGAAAGGCCTGCTTCTCCGAGGATGGCGTCTGTGTGCTCCCCATATGCTGGTGCAAAGGGCAGGGTTTTCTGGATCTGTTCCAAATGTTCTGTGGGCACAGCAGGAGGCGGCAAACGTACGGATTTCCCATCTGGTGTTGTCGTCCTGAGAGCAGAAGCTTTGAAAAATGGCAGGTTCGGCACTTCTTCTATCGGTGTTATCGGAGAATGGGGGATGGCGGCTTCGGATAGGACTCCAGAAACTTTTGCCGAGGAATGTTTCTGTGTGATAGCCTTGATGGCCTGGTGAAGTTCTGTTTTGTTTTTCCGGCGCCCCTCGTTTGTTGTATACCGATCCTGGTCCAGGGAGGCGAACAGGGGTTTTTTGACGATCCGGCCCCATTGGGCATCGCTGCCGATAGCCATGTAGATGAAGCCATCCTGTGTGCGGTAGGCATTTACCGGGATAAACTGGCGGTGCTCATTGCCCGAGCGTTTCAATTCGGATGGCGGAGACCCCATATCGAGCATCGGAACAAAAGTGTGAAGCCAGGAGAGAGCAGCCTGAGCCATCGAAATATCGATTATTTTGCCCTTGCCTGTTTCGTTTCGCTCCATTAGAGCCAGGAGGATCTGAGCAAACGCCTCATCGCCCGCTTTGAGGTCGACAAGAGGCGGCCCACACTGTAAAGGAGGACCATCGGGATGGCCTGTGAGGTCCATGTATCCACATAATGCCTGTATGACGGGATCATAGCCGGGGACATCAGGATAGGCCAATCCCATGGCCGATATGCAGCACCAAATGAGGGCTTTCTTTTTTTGGCAAAGCGTTTCATGATCGATTCCCAATTTTTTATGCCGGCCCGGCATGGTATTAGTACAAAAGACATCGACTTTGAGCTCTTCGATGAGGCGCTTCAACAGGGCCTGTCCTTCCTGTTTTTTGAGGTCGATGGAAATGGATTCCTTGCCGGCATTGGGCGCCACGAAATAGCTATGCCGGTCCTCTCCTGCCACCTGACGGCCGATATACCGGTTGGGATCGCCTTTGGACTTCCGGCCAGGTACCGGAGTGGGCTCCAGTTTGATAACGCGCCAGCCCAAGTGAACGAAGCGCAGTGTTGCGTACGTCAGGGTCAGGGCCTGCTCTACGCTGAGCACAACTTGAGGCTTCAAGATGCCAAATTTATAACTTATGGAAAAATTGATGTCAAGCTTGGTTCTTTTCTTGCAAATTGGAAATTTTTAATATAATCTTTCTTGCGCACGATGATCGTTCGAATCGGTAAATTAGCATACTTAGATATTTGGAAGGAGGATTGAATGCTACCAGGAGTAAAAAAGTATCCGCATATCTTCAGCCCTATCCAGATCGGGAAATTGTGGGCAAAAAACCGGATAAAATACGCATCCACGGAAACCAATTACAACTACAGCGATGGGTTTGTCTCCGATAAGGAACTTGCCTACATAGAAGCGCATGCGCGTGGGGGATCGGGAATCGTGACGACCCAAGGGGCCTACACAGACCCAAGAGGAGAGGGCCAGGGGTATGTGGGCATGATGGGGATTTGGGACGACAAGTTTATCCCCGGATTGAAAAAGATGGCCGATGTTATCCACACAGGAGATGCCCTGGCCTGTCTTCAATTAATGCACTGCGGCCGTGTCGGCGGCATCAATCTTCCCTATACGGTCGGCCCTTCGGCCATACCCCAAAGACTGCGCCGCTTTCGGCCTCAAAGAAAAATGAGTATTCCTGAAGTAGAGGAATGTATCCAGGAGCATATCGATGGCGCCAGAAGGGCGGTGGAAGCCGGCTATGACATAATCGAGGTCTCGGGCATCGTGGGCTACCTCATCTCGAATTTCATCTCCAATTACATAAACTGGCGAAGCGACGAGTACGGCGGGGATATTCAGGGGCGATCCACATTCATGAGAAAGATCATCGAAGGAATACGGATGGAAATCGGATCGGATATCCCTATTGGCATACGCTTGTGCGCTTGGGAAATGCTGGATGACCGGGAAGGGAACACCGAAAAAGAGAGCATGGAATCGATTAAAATAGCCGAGGCGGCCGGTTGTGACTACATCAGTGTGACGGTAGGATGGCAAGAATCCTTGGGTTCTGTCATCTCCAGGGATATTCCTATGGGGAAGTGGCTGTATGTGGCAGAAAGGACAAAAAAGGAGGTCAACATCCCCATCAGCATGGCCTACAGGCTTTTTGTCCCAGATATCCCTGAAAAGGCCATTGCCGAGGGAAAACTCGACATTTGGGAGATGTGTCGGCCGATGATTGCAGACCCGGATCTTCCGAATAAGATTATGTGGGACAAACAGGAAGATATCATTCCCTGTGTTGCCTGCCAGGTCTGTTTGGCGCGGCTTTTCCGCGATGCTCCGGTGAACTGCACGGTCCGGCCTTCTTGCGGTCATGAAGGGGAGCGGGAATGGGGTTACTACGGATTCCCGAAGGCAGAGGTGAAAAGAAGAATTTTGGTCGCAGGCGCTGGCATTGCAGGGCTTCAGTGTGCCAGCATCGCCGCAGAAAAGGGGCACGACGTGACTGTTTATGAAAAGACAAATCATATCGGTGGCCAGTGGTATTATGCATCGAGGAATCCCTGGGGAGAAGGTTCAGACAGATACTGGGACGATGAGGAATTCATGAGATGGGTGAACCACATGAAAGCCCAATGCAACAAGTCCGGGGTGAAGTTTATTCTTGATACCTCAGTGACCAAGGCACTTCTCGAACAGGAGAAGCCGGATTCCCTGGTCATCGCGACCGGTGCGGTGCCCGAGGTTCCAGACATTCCTGGGGCAGACCAATCGCATGTGAAAAGCATGTTCGATGTGTTCACAGGGAAAGCGGAGCTGGGAAACAACGTGGTTATCCTTGGAGGATCCGGTGCTGCAATCTCGCTTACGCTTTTTGTGATCGATACACTCGAGAGAAAAGGCCTGAAAGATTATAACCTGGTCATGATCGATCCTGCCCCACGTTTCGGGCTGGATGTGAACCCGTCTTATATCTGGAGGTATCGACTCAGGCTCAAAAAGGCAAACGTCCAGCAGTTGACTTATGGAAAGGTCAAAGAGATCAAGGGGAACAGTGTGATTGCGGACTGGAAGATCGTGAATAGGAAGACAAAAGAAAAACAGGAATTCAACGACCAGTCCATTCCAGCCGATACGGTAATACTGGCGCAGCCCGTTCCCAATGAAGATTTGGGATATGGCTCTTTCAAGGGCGATACGGCCATGATCGGTGATTGTGTTTGGGTGAGACGGGGCTTTGATGCGATACAGGACGGCTTCCGACTTGCCATGAGATTCTAAAGGAGATACATATGATTTTGCCGAAAATATCCAGTGCGCGGCCTAATATTCCGGGCACAAAAATGAGCGTTTACCCCCATTCCGGATCAAGCCATCTGGGATTATATCCCTGGATCGATGCCTACCGGTGTAACGGTTGCGGAGCCTGTACCCGCGCTTGCCCTCCGGGTATAATAGGCCTGCACAAAGGAAAGGCCGTGATCGTGCTGGACCTTTGTCAGCAGTGCGGGGAGTGTTTCGAGGCGTGTCCAGTCGAGGGTGCTATTTTGTACAAGCTCCCCCCCGGTTCTCCCGAAACAGGGAATACACCGTATTTTTCCAAGATTTAAAAATAAGGATCTTTTTATAGGGAGTTTTTCAATTTAGTAAAGGAGGAGATAAGGTGCCTGAAAAATTAAAAACGAATTATGTGGATCATATTTGTATCGCTGTCAACGATGTAAAAAAAGCAGAAAAGGACTATGTCGATGCATTCGGATGGGATGTGGCCTACCGGTATGTTGACGAGCCTGAGAAAATACGGGTGACCGGCTTCATGGTGGGGTCCACCGCCATTGAAATAATGGAAGACCTCGACGGAACGGGCGAGGTGGCAAAATTTATTAGAAGAGCCGGTGAAGGTGTTATGCTCATAAGTTATAATGTGGACAATTGCGAGGAATCCCTCGAAGTCCTGAAGAAAAACAAAGTGAGGCTGATCGATCAGAAGCCCAGGTTTTTTGCCGAATACAACAGAAATTTTGCTTTTATCCATCCGGCAGCCACGCATGGGATACTCACGGAAATAATCGACGGCAAATACTAACCTGACTATTCATAAAAAAATGCCAACATTATTATGTATTGAGGGGTCGCGTCTCAACATTTGACATTCCCCATTTTATAATTCTGGACTTCTTTGTTAAATTTTATCACCATCGATCCTACATTGCCCTTCTTTTCCAATCCCGCAGTAAATCGTTTGACCATCTGAGATACGGCGGAGTAATCCATCTCCATCATTTCACCAATCTCTCGCAGGCTCAGATCAGTATATTTTTTTAATCCATATAAATATATCTTTCTGTAAATGTTCCCTCTTTTCTTAATGAACAAGTCTTTTTCTTTAATCTGAAAGGCTTTTACGATCAAATTTTTAATACTCTCGCTATCCAGCCTGGTTAAGTGCTTCAAATCAGGTTTTTCTCGTATGTCGTTTTTTTTAGCTTTTGGATAAAGTTTATTAACTGTTTGATCCCGAAATTCCTCGCTCCCCAATATTCCACATTTGCCACTGATATTTTCTTTTCGGATTTCATTCCCCTTAATCATGAATCTGTGGACGAATGTTTTGTATGCTTTTCTATCATAAAAAAACATTTTTAGAATTTCACTTGAGAAAATCCAGGGAATTGATTTTTCAATTCCTAAATAATCATTAAAGCTGCTCCACATGTATTTTTCTGGTGTATTCACTATCTCTGCTCGAACTGGATTTAAGTGAATGTATGCGCTTAACGTTAAGAAATATGCCTCTTTCTCCACCAAAATTGACTTATATCTCCCTTGAAACACCGCCCCAATTATTTGATGTTTTGATTTAACCCAATTTGAATAACTGGTATTTATATAATGCATGGCTTTTGATAGATTCCCTTCTGGGGTTTCTTTCAAGAGGTGATAATGGTTATCCATCAATACGTAACCATGTATCTTCAAGTTGAATTTATCGACTGCTTCTCCTAGTTTCTCCAAGAATTTAAACTTATCAGCATCATTAAAAAAAATTTTATCTCTTTTTGCCCCTCTTGAGATAATATGATAGAAAGCCCCTTTATATTCGATCCTTAATTGTCTTGCCACGGGTAAAGATTCTCTGGAATGAAGGACGAATCGTTTAAATGATATTTCTCATTTTATGATGCAAAACAAGATGATGGGATATAAAACAAATGATGACTAATACTAAAATAGATAAACTTTTTAAAAAACTATGGAAGAAATGTCAAATGTTGAGACGCGACCCCTCTTTGAAGTATAATTCACGTCAGTGGTGAAAAAAATCAGAGTCGTTATCGCGAAGCCTGGACTGGATGGGCATGATGTGGGAGCCAAAGTGGTTGCCCTCGCTCTGAAAGACGCAGGCATGGAGGTCATCTATACCGGCCTTCACCGGACGATCGAAGAAATCGTGAAAACGGCGCTGGAAGAGGATGTGGATGTGATCGGAATTTCCATTTATTCAGGGGCTCATCTTGCCTTGAGCAAAAAGCTGATGGATCGATTAAAAAACATGGGGCTCGTAGACAAAATGGTCTTGGTCGGCGGAAATATTCCGCAAAAAGATGTCAGTACACTTCAGGAGTATGGAGTCGAAGGAGTCTTCCCTGTGGGAACGAAGCTCGTTGATATCGTAGATTTTATCAGAAAGAGGATTGACGCGAGAGATGAAAAAAAATAACTCCGAAGAGCAGAAAACAGTTGTTCTTGAATCCGGGATCGAGGTAAAACCAGTCTACGGTCCTGAAGATACAAAGGGCCTGAACTTCGATGAAAAAATCGGTCATCCCGGCGAATATCCGTTTACGAGAGGAATTCATCCCTTTATGTACAGAAAGCGTCCCTGGACCATGCGTCAGTATTCCGGTTTCGGAACCTCGAGAGAAACAAACGAAAGGTTTAAATGGCTCCTGGATCAGGGGCAAACAGCACTCAATGTCGCTTTTGATCTGCCCACACAACTGGGACTGGATTCGGATGATCCGTTTGCAGGGGAGGAAGTGGGCAGAGTCGGCATGGCTATCGATACGCTGGAAGATTTGGAGGAGGCTTTTGTCGATATCCCAATAGATAAAATCAGCACGGCATTGACAATCAACCCGGTCGCTTCTGTGTTGTTGGCCATGTATCTTGTGGTCGCCGAGAAACAAGGGATCCCTTGGGATCAAGTCAGAGGCACGACTCAGAATGATATATTGAAAGAGTATATCGGGAGAGGGACGTGGATTTTTCCCGTGGAGCCATCGATCCGCTTGATCGGCGACATGGTGGAGTTTTGCTCTCAAACCGTTCCCAAGTTCAATCCATTCAGCGTTTGCGGCTATCATATCCGAGAATCGGGAGCGACCCCGATCCAGGAAATGGCTTATGCCTTCGAAATCGCTATTACTTACATACAGGAAGTGCTGAGTCGAGGATTGAAGATCGATGATTTTGCCGGAAGGATTGCCTTCAACTTCGATATTCACGGAAACCTATGGGAACAAGTGGCCAAATTCAGGGCAGGTAGAAGGCTCTGGGCAAAAATCGTAAAAGAAAGATTCGGAGCTAAAAATCCCCGATCGATGACATTGAGAATGATTGCTGGCGGCGGCGGCGGCGGGCTCACCGTGCAGCAGCCAGAAAACAATATCGTTCGGGGCGCCTATTATGCTCTGATCTCTGCCCTATCGGGAACCCAGACGATGGCTCTCTGTTCCTATGATGAGGCATATACCATTCCTTCGAAAAAGGCCGCCTTGATAAGTTTAAGAACCATGCAAATCCTGGCAGATGAGATGGGGCTTAAAGATACGGTCGATCCCTTGGGAGGTTCTTATTATATCGAGTGGCTGACAGAAAAAATGGAAAGCAAAATCGTGGAAAACATGAAAATAGTGGAAGACATCGGGGGAATGATTAAAGCCGTGAAGGAAGGGCACATACAAAGAGAAGTAAGTCACCAGGCCTACTTGAGAGAGAAAAAGATCCAATCGGGAGAAATAAAAAAAATCGGCGTGAACAAGTATGTCATGGCAGATAAGCGGACAGATATCGAATTTCATCCGTTTAACTCAAACGTTGCTGAAGAGCAAAAGAAAAAATTGGAGCGGCTAAAAACCAGAAGAGATAATGCCGGTGTCGAAGAGGCTTTGAGCGGATTGAAAGAGGCGGCTCAGACAGATGAGAATGTGATGCCGCATATGTTAAAAGCGGTCAAAAAATATGCCACTCTGGGTGAGATTACCAAAGTATTAAAAGAAGTTTTTGGCGAATTCAAGGAACCCGTTGGGCTATGACTGAATACAAGATAGGCACCGATGTCGGGGGAACTTTCACTGATTTTTTACTCACTTCCCAGGATGGGGCCTCCGAGATTTACAAAGTATTATCCACGCCTGAAGACCCTTCCTCGGGATTGCTGAACGGTCTTTCGGAAATGGCAGAGGCTCATAATGTCCCTTTGCGGGAATTCATCAAAAAAGTCACGACGATAGTGCATGGAACGACTGTAACCACCAATGCTGTCTTAACCAGGAAAGGAGCAAAAACCGGACTTTTGACGACAAAGGGTCTAAGAGATGCGCTCGAGATGAGAAGAGGAATAAGAGAAAAACAATATGATAACAGATACACAAATGTCCAACCCCTGGTCCCGAGATACTTGAGGTATCCCGTAGAGGAAAGGCTTGACTATAAGGGCGACATCATCACGGTATTGAATGATAAGGATGTTTTAAATGGAATAACTCTATTTAAAAACGAGGATGTAGAAGCCATTGCGGTCTGTTTCATGAACTCTTTTGCCAACGAAACCCACGAATCCAGAGCAGCGGAAATCATCAAACAGGAATTGGGGATGGATGATGCGAGCCCTTATCTGACGGTTTCGTCCGCATTTTTGCCGAGCATCAGATTCTACGATCGTGTATCGACGACCGTTTTGAATTCTTATGTCGGGCCCATCCTCAGCCGCTATCTGAAAAGTCTTGTTCGCAAATTGGAAGATATCGGATTTGAGGGGATTCTTCTCATCATGCAATCCAACGGAGGAGTTGTTTCCCCAAAAATAGCCATCGATAATGCGGCCGTAACACTCCTATCGGGTCCGGCAGCAGGCCCGGTTGCCGGAATAGAGTATGCCTCTGTGCAGGGATACCAAGACTGCATTACCATCGACATGGGGGGCACGAGTTTTGACGCGGCTTTGATAAAGGATAAAACGCCTTTGGTCACAACAGAGGGAGAAATCGACCGGTTGAGGATCGCTCTCCCGATGCTGGGTATCGTGACCATCGGTGCGGGAGGCGGCAGTATCGGCTGGGTCGATGAGGGTGGACTTCTGCGAATGGGACCTCAGAGTGCCGGGTCGAATCCTGGGCCTGCGTGTTATGGTTTGGGAGGAGAATTGCCGGCTTGCACGGATGCCGACTTGATCCTCGGATATCTGAACAAAGATTTTTTTGCCGGGGGAAAAATGCCCCTTAGCTTCGAAAAGGCAGAAAAGGCCATCAAGGAAAAAATTGCTGACCCGCTGGGTATGGACGTGGAACAAGCTGCTGCGGGGATGTATCGTGTCATAAACGTCAATATGGCTACAGGCGTCCGTGAAGTCAGCGTGAAGCGGGGTCATGATCCCAGAGAATTTCCTCTTATCGTTGCGGGCGGGGCAGGTCCGGTTCATGCCTGCATGATCGGTCTGGAGCTGGAGATTCCGGTTATGATCATCCCCAAAGAATCGTCGATATTTTGTGCGGCCGGCATGTTGATTTCCGATTTGAAACACAATTTTGTCAGGACGTATTCCACGCATCTTGAGGAAATGGAAACACAGAAGTTTCAATCTCTGTTTTGCGATATGGAGGATGAAGCGAAAAAACTTTTAAAATCAGAACGGATCCCGGAAAACGCCATCCAACACATCTATTCTGTGGATCTGAGGTATGTCAAACAATACCATGAAGTCAATGTGGGAATCACCAGGAAGGATATCGAAGACGGAAATATCGAACGCATAGCAAACCAATTCCATCCGGAACACAATAGGCTTTATGGATATTCTTTAGAAGAACAGGAAACACCTATCGAGCTGATTAACCTGAGGCTTTTGAGCGTGGGGAAGACAGTCAAACCAAAATTCAGTGAGGAAGAGTTTGTAGGAACAGATTCGTCCAATGCGTTTAAACAGAACCGCATGATATATTTTCCGCTGGAGGAAACTTTTGCGGAGGTTCCTGTTTATGATGGACATAAAATGATGTGCGGGAATCGGGTGGAGGGTCCGGCCGTGATCGAGCAGGTGAATACAACGACTTTTGTTACACCCGAGTACAATGTTTTGTGCGATCAATATGGGAGTTATACGGTGTATTTAAAAGAGAAGGAAAAGGAAATTCAAAAAAAACTCGGGATGAGTTCCTAAGATGAAGGTTGACAAAATACTGGCATCCGTTTTTCAGAGAAGGTTCAAGTCGATAACCGAAGAAATGAGCATCGTTCTGACAAAGACGACCCGTTCGCCCATTCTTTGCGAAGCGAAAGATTTTGTAACCGGACTTTACGACGGACAAGGGAAAATGCTCGAGCAGACCGAGAACCTTCCCATTCTTTCCTTTTCCCTCGGACCTGTTTGTGAATACATCGTCGATTACTTCGGCGCTGAAATCTACCCCGGGGATGTCATATTCCATAATGATGTCTTCTCGATGGGGAACCAGAACAACGATGTTGCCGTCTATAAGCCGATATTTTTTAAAGATGAGCTCATAGCCTGGGCGGCTGCCAAAGGGCATCAGGCAGATGTGGGAGGTGCTGTGCCAGGAGGTTACAATCCCAAGGCGACCGAGGTTTTCCAAGAGAGCATCCGAATTCCCCCTGTTAAGGTTTATGAACGGGGAAAATTGCGGAAGGACGTCTGGGATCTTATTTTCGCCAATATCCGGTTTGATATCGTGGCAGCCGACATGAGGGCGCAGATCGGTTCGTGTGTTGTGGGCGAAAGAGGGATTTTGAAGCTGGCCGACAAATACGGATTAGATGTTTTTGAGTCGCATAAAGAGTATCTGTTCGATTCAACTGAAAAAATGATGCGGGCTGAAATCAGAACCATACCCAGTGGGGTATATGATGGCGAGGCGACCGTTTATTACGACGGACGGACGCCTGGCTCCAAATACAAGATAAGAGTAAAAATAACAGTGAAGGATGAGGAAATCATCTTTGATTATTCTGACACAGACCCTCAGACAGATGGATTTGTTAACGGAACCTATACCTCCTCGGCGAGCGCCACACTTTTAACCTTTCTTCAGATGGTGAATCCCGACATGCCTCATAACGATGGGATGGTAAGGCCGGTCAAAATCATCATCCCCGAAGGCACGATCCTGAATGCTCGGTATCCTGCAGCGACGACCTTTGGAAATCATCTTTGTCCCCCCAACGCAGATGCGATTATTCGTGCATTATCTCAGGCGATTCCCAAAAGGGTTACCGCCGGATGGAACCAACTTCTCTGCTATCTGACCAGTGGTTATGATGTCCGGAAAAAAAATAGCTATGTCGATATTGGATTTATAGGATTGAAGGGGGGATCGGGAGCCACTCATGGGGTGGATGGCTATGACCATATCGGAATGATCGATGCTTCAGGAGGAGTGCTTGACCAGGATTATGAGATGTTCGAACAACAAACACCCCATCTTTTGCTCAAACATGAGTATTGGCCTGATTCAGCAGGGGCCGGTCAGTGGAGAGGGGGGCTTGGAGTGGAAACCCGATTCAAGATCGGGGGAGAGAATACCAAAATCGTAACTTTTGGGGATGGAGATGTCGAGCCCGCTTTTGGATTGTTTGCCGGAGAGAACGCCACTTTGAATAAGATCGAGCTTCAATATCCGGACGGCGAAATCTATAAAACCACAAGCAAGGATCTGGTCGAAGATGTTACTTCTGGAACCGTTCTGTTTCAACAAGCTGGAGGCGGAGGAGGATATGGCGATCCATTTCTCAGAGAGCCTGAGTTGGTAGCCAGAGAAGTGAAAAATGGAATCATATCTTTAAATAACGCAAAGGAGTTGTACGGGGTTGTACTCCATCCGGATACATTGGAACTGGATAAAGCTGAAACGGGGAAAACGAGAAGAAAAAAAACTATTTAACCCGGTGGAACCACATCAGAGGCAGCCAGAGCTGATGCCCGTAAGGAATCTTTTTATGATTGACAAGGACTTCGGTATTCTCCCATTCATGGACAAGGTTGAACAGTCGAAATAGTTCTTCCACTTCTGCGGGTGTATAAGTGGCGGAATGCCGGACCCACTCACCGTCACCTTCTTCTTGATATGTCGGATTTCTTTTGGCAAGATCCACAGCCTTTTCATAGTTGGGGGAGATTCTGTGGCCGAATTCCAACGTGATTTTGAATGTTTTGGCCTGCGTGCTCGGATGCAGAATGCTGTCCAATTTTTCTTCTCCTGCAACGTCGATTTTTACAGGTTTTTTCTCCGTCATTCAAGTCCGCCTTGTCTTGTTGTTTATAAGACAACGCTTCCCGTTTGTCAACCTGGATTATTCATATTTGCCATCAGGCATGTCTGGAGTGCCCTTCTCGGCGGCTGCGGAACTTCTATGATGATCAAACGCAAGTCTTTTTATCTTTCTCTCTTTTTCTCCCTCAAGTGAGAGTTAAATGCTTTCAAAATGTGAAAGATGTTCTTTCATATTTTTGAAAAATCTAAATAAAAGTTTTCTAAGATTACCGCCTGCTATTAAGCCGTCAATTTGATTCTTAAAACTTTACTCTAATTCCAGCTCTAAAGGAAAAGCCTGAAAGATCTCCTTCAAATTTCCTCACATTTTTAATATCTGGATAAGTTGGTTTATCTTTTGCTACATCAATAGTCGGATAATATTTTCCAAAAAACTCAGTTTCATAATACCAAACAGTACCCGAACTTTTATCAGTATATCCATCTGAATCTGTAATTGTTATATCTCCTTCCCAGTTCTTTAATTTGGTATATCTTCCAGCTCCCTCAACAAAAAATGCGAAATTTTTCGCCATATTGTATTCAAATCCAATCCCCCCATGAAATCCAATACCATCATCCTTTGCCTCAATAACATTTTTTGTCCAAAAAGTTTCTTCTATAGCACTTACATCCGATCCAAAACCAAAAGTAATGTTCCCAAAATAATAGCCAATTCCTCCATTTAAGAAGATATTTAACCGAGAAGCAATAGGATAAAAGTAATAAGCACTTAATTTGATTGGAATAACAGTAATCTTGGGTTCTCCAGTGATAGTTACAGTACCTAATGGTTCCATAAAAATTGTCTCACTATCTTTTTTCCTCTGAATATATCCAACGCCAAGACCAATCCCGATATTATCAGTTAGATCCACAATAAGCTCACCATCAAAATCCAAACCCCATTTGATTTTTTCCAATGAGCCTTCTTTTGTAAAACCACTCAACAGATCTGTTAATATTGTATCCAAAGAACTAAGCATTTCATTTATATCTCCTGCTGACATAGTTCCATAACCGCCTGTTAGCTTTAAGCTAAATTTCTTTTGAGCCTGGCCAATTCCTGTAAGTGAAAATAAGGTCAACATCATTATTGATAAGATAATTGATTTTCTTTTCATTTTATTCACCCCCTCTTTTATAGATTTTTTGATGTTCTTACGTTTGAGTGTTATTTTTTAACTACTTTTGCTAAAAACTGATCAATTCTTTTTATGCTCTCTTCCCCCTCAAATAAAGTTTATCTGAATGAAGTATTAATTTCCAGAATAAATAATATACTATACACGTAATATATTTCTCCCTATCTGTCAACTTTTAAAATGATTTTCGTGAGAAACTCTTATAGTATTGTTCATTCTCATTTTTTCTTATACTTCTTTTTAGAATGAAGTACATACCAGTTAGATAGATTGAATCCTCTGCGTTTTACTGTAATCCAACCCTCCTCTTCTAAATGTTTTATCCAGTGGATGATTCTCTTCCTTTCGAGTCCAACATCTTTAGCTAATGTCGCTATCGAAACAAAAGTCTTGGGATTCAGCATAAGCTCCTTCGGATTAGCATAGCTGTGCATGTTTGTTTTTTCCGATGCTGAGTGGTTACTATTTTTCACCATCTCAATAGTCTCTCTGATCTTTTCGATTTCTTTGGAAATATCTTTCCACTTTTTTTGCTTCATTTTTTATGCTCCTCAATTTTGCTGCTGCCCATACTCTGCTTCCAGTAAGGGCATAAGGTAGATTCTGGATGAAAGCTTTCCCCTGTTTGGCCTCGACATATCTAATATGTTTCGGATGATCTCTTTTATTCAGTTTTTTCTTTAATTGTGTCGTATACGGAGGTATACCTGATAGCGAATAATCCTGTCGATTGACCAACACAAAATGGAGATGATCTATAAAAATGAAGAATGGAATCGACAATTTTTATAAATAGTCCAGATCAAAGGATGAGCATGCAGTCGCCGTAACTGTAAAACCGATATTTCTGCTGCACTGCTTCCCAGTATGCTTTCAGGATAAAATCCTTGCCTGCGAAGGCAGAGACCAGCATCAACAACGTCGACTTGGGCAGATGAAAATTGGTCAAAAGCCTGTCGACGACCTTGAACGGATAACCGGGGAAAATAAAAAGGTCTGTTGTATGTTGTCCTGCTTTTACCCGGCCCTGTTCATGGACACTTTCCAAAGCCCTGACCGATGTGGTCCCCACAGCGGTGACCGGACGGTTAGCTTTGATTGCGTTGTTGATGTCTCTAGCAGTCTCCTTGGAAATGACAAATTTCTCTGTTAACATGCGATGGTCCTCCACATTATGAACCCGGACTGGCTGGAAGGTGGCCAGCCCCACATCCAGTGATAAATCACAAATCAATACACCCTTATCCTTTAATTTATCGAGGAGCTCCTCGGTAAAGTGGAGACCGGCCGTTGGAGCGGCGATCGAGCCCTCTTTTCGGGCAAAAACGGTCTGGTATCTATCCAGATCCCCCACCCTGAATTTGAGGTCGCCTTTTTTGCGTCTGATATAATGGGGGAGGGGAGCGAGTCCTTCCTTTTTTAAAAGAGAAATAACTTCCCCTTGTTGAAATCGTATCAGCCGTTTTCCTTCTGGTTCGATTCCAACAACGTGTCCGATTGAGTCTTTGGCGAATAATATTTCATCTCCCAGTTTTACTCGTTTGGCAGGGCGACATAACACTTCCCAAATATTTTTGCCTGTTTCTTTAAGGAAAAGAAACTCGATGGATTTGCCATCCTCCTTTTTGCCCCAGATTTTGGCCGGGATGACTTTGGACGAGTTCAAAACCAGCATATCTTCCTTTTTGAAATATTTGGGGATGTCAAAAAAATGGGAATGGCAAATCTCCCTGGATTTTCGGTCGCAGATCATCATCCGAGAATGATCTCTTTTGTGCAGAGGGGTCTGTGCGATAAGTTCTTGAGGAAGATCGTAATCGAATTCGGAAATCAGCATCTTTTAACTATGGGTAAATAAAGCGCTCTCTTTATTTTTTGAAAAGTTTTCCTTGGTTAGGAGAATGCGGAGTGAGTCCGAGATGTTTGTAGGCTCTGTCCGTCACGCGACGACCACGAATCGTTCTTTCTAAAAAACCTATCCTCATAAGAAAAGGTTCGTAGATGGATTCGATCGTTTCCTTTTCTTCATCGATGGCGGCAGCGATGGTACTGATCCCGACCGGTCCACCCCTGAAGTTTTCGATAATCGTCAAAAGCATCTTACGGTCCACATCATCTAGACCGAGGGAATCGACCTCCATCATATCCAGAGCTTTGGAGGCTTCCTTTGTGGTGATTTGTCCGTCTGCAATGACATCGGCATAGTCTCTTGTCCGTCTGAGCAGACGATTCGCCACACGCGGAGTGCCTCTTGCTCGGCTTGCGATATGTTGGGCTCCCGGATCATCTATCGTTACCTTAAGGATGGAGGCGGATCGTTTGATGATCTGCTTTAAATCTTTCGGATCATAATAATCCAATCGGTGGATGATCCCGAATCGTCCCCTCAAAGGAGCTGTGATGCGGCCTGCACGGGTTGTGGCCCCGATCAGCGTGAATTTTTTGAGCTGTAATTTGTGGCTTCTTGCACTTGGTCCCTGTCCTATGAGGATATCCAGACGGAAATCTTCCATAGCTGAGTATAAGATTTCCTCCACCGCCGGGTGAAGTCGATGAATTTCGTCGAGAAAAAGAATTTCTTTGTGCTGCATGTTGGAAAGGATGGCAGAGAGATCCCCGATCCTTTCGATCACGGGCCCGGATGTCGGTTTGATCCCCACGCCAAGCTCTTTGGCCATCAGGAATGCAAGGCTGGTTTTGCCCAAACCAGGAGGGCCATACAGGAGAACATGGTCGAGGTGTTCATCTCTTTTGCGTGCTGCTTTGATGAAAATTTTAAGGTTTGTTTTGATGGTTTCTTGACCGACAAACTCTGCGAAACTTCTGGGGCGGAGATTGTCCTCGAACTCGAGGTCTTCCTTAGTCCGGACCGGACTTAAAACATCTGTCATTTTGGTGTCCTTGATTTAAACCTTTGCCAATATTTTTAGGCTTTCTCGCAAAAGTTTATCAAAACCAGCGTCTAAGGAAAAGGTTTGGAGGCATTCATCCACAATTTTTTCCACCTCTCTTCTCTTAAATCCGAGATTCATCAAAGCAGATATCAGCTCTTCTTTTTCCTTGATGCTCTGGGTTTCCAAAACCTTTTCTTTGAGATCCAGTTTTTCCTGGAGTTCCAATGCGATACGCATGGCTGTTTTTTTCCCTATTCCCGGGATCAAAGAAATACGTTCCACATCGCTATGCCTGATGGCATCCTCGAGATCTGAAGTCTCTATTCCCGATAGGATATTCAGTGCGATCTTGGGGCCTATTCCTGAAATATTGATGAGTTTTAAAAAAAGGGTTCTTTCCTTTTCTGAGTAAAAACCAAATAGAGCGAAAGAGTTATCCGTCACGTGGGTATAGATGTGAAGTTCTGCCACATCGTTGATGTCTCCTAACTTCAAGTAGGTCGACAAGGGAATGGATGCACGATATCCCACACCTCCGATATTGAGGATAACTTGGGAAGTCGTTTTTTGGATCAAGTTTCCTTTTAAATAAGCGATCATGTTTTAGACCTTTTTCCTTCAGTTGGATTGATTTGCATATGAAACATTCGGGTGTTGAGATGACAGAATGCTGTTGCCAGAGCATCGGCTGCATCCGTTCCCATATCTTTTTCCTGTAAGTTGAGAAGGATTTTTATCATGGTTTTGACCTGGGCCTTATCCGCACGTCCATAACCGGTGACAGCCTTTTTGATTTCCAGGGCTGAATATTCGTATAACGGACAATTTTGGGATGCCACCGCAACAAGGACGGCCCCTCTGACCTGACCCAATGTGATGGCGGTTTTGACATTTTGCGCGTAAAATGGATTTTCGATGGCCACTTCTTCCGGTTGGTGAGTGCGAATAATCTCTTCCAGACGATTTCTGATCATGTTGATTTTGTTGAGGAAAAGGAGTTGCCGGGAAGGCTTTATAGCCCCGAATTCCAGGACGGAATAGCTGTTGTTTGAAAATTCGATGATGCCAAATCCTGTGGATTGGACGCTGGGGTCGATACCGAGAACCCTCATGTATTTCAGTTTGAATATTGGGCTATTTCCTCTTCATCAATGTCAAAATTGGCCCACACGTTCTGGACATCATCGTGGTCTTCCAATTCTTCCATCAGGTGGAGTAGCTGCTGGGCTTGCTTTCCTTCCAATTTGACATAATTCTGAGGAATTTGTCCTAAGTTTGAGGCTGCTATCTCGATTTTGTTGTTTTTTAAAGCCTCAACGACGTCTTCGTACTTATCGGGAGGAGTAAAGATTTCGTAATTGCTTCCATCCTCTCTCAGGTCTTCGGCACCTGCTTCCAAAATGATGTCGAGAAGGTCATCTTCTGAAGCCTTGGATTTTTCCACAACCAGATACCCTTTTCGGCTGAACATCCAGGCTACACATCCAGATTCCCCGATGTTCCCGCCGTTTTTGCTGAAAATATGGCGCAGTTCGGACACAGATCGGTTTCTATTATCGGTAAGGATTTCTAATAAAATGGCCACACCGCCCGGGCCATATCCCTCGTAAGAAATTTCATCGTATGTGGCTCCTTCTAATTCGCCGGTTCCCTTCATGATGGCCCGCTTGATGTTATCCGCTGGCATATTAACGCCTTTCGCGTCAGAAACGGCATTGCGCAACCTGGGATTGGCATCTGGGTCTCCCCCCCCCAAACGGGCCGCCGCCGAGAGTTCACGGATGACCTTGGTGAAGATCTTGCCCCTCTTGGCATCTTGAGCAGCTTTTTTGTGCTTTATAGAAGCCCATTTTGAATGCCCTGACATTTCATCTCCTTTTGATTTTTTCAATGAAATTCTAGCACAAACCAAAAAGGATTAAAAGCACCGAGAGAGGAATCATCATCGGAATGGGGGCCTATGGGTAGGATTGACATACCATAGGGGGGTATAGTATAATAAAACTGAAAGTTATTTTGGAGAGAACTGATCATGAACAAACAAACTACGACCCATTTCGAAGACATCGTGCGGTTAAAGAGGATCGAGGGACAGATCCGGGGTGTCCAAAAGATGATCGAAGAAAAGAGGTATTGCATCGAGATTTTGACACAGCTTTCATCCGTTGTAGGGGCGATAAAGAGCGTCGAGGAAAATATTCTGGAGAGACACCTTAAGGGTTGTGTGCAGCAGTCCCTCGATAAGGGTGGTAAACAGGACCGGGCGCTAAAGATCGACGAGATCGTGGGTGTGCTGAAAAAATTCCGGAAATATTGAGAGGAGAAACCATGAATTATTATTTTAATCGACATATCAGAGAAAAACTCCGCCGAGTGGTCGAGAACCTGTAGAGATCAATTTTCACTAGGGAGAAATAAGATGGTTAAAAAGGGCCCCTCCTCGATAAAAAAGAGCGCTGAAATGATTAAAGGGGATCAGGAAATAAAGAAAAAAACGAAAACGGAGAGGATCGATCTTCCGATTGTCGGGATGAGTTGTGCCGGTTGTGCCGCCACGGTCCAGAAGAATCTTGCGGATCTTAAAGGCGTGGACAGCGCCAATGTGAATTTTGCCACTACTCAGGCCACCGTTCTGTTCCAACCGCAACTGGTCGATCCCGCAGACCTGATTTCACGGGTCAGGAAAAGCGGGTACGACGTTGGGACGGCCTCTGTGGAGATCCCGATTCAGGGTATGCATTGTGCCTCCTGCGTCCAGGCCATCGAAAAAGCTCTTCTCCAAGAGAAAGGAATCACAAAAGCTTCCGTGAATCTTGCAAGCGAAAAAGCGAAGATCGATTATATCCCTTCTCTGATCAGCCTTCCCGAAATAAAAAAAGTTATCGAGCAGACTGGATACAAGGTCTTAAAGCTTCCAGAAGAAGGGGAATTGGAAGACCTCGAGTCCAAAATCCGGGAAAAGGAGTACAGGAAACTCAGAACAAAATTTTTTGTCGGGACAATTCTCGGCCTTATTATATTCTTCGGCAGCATGCCGCATTGGTTTCCCTGGATCCCGTCGTTTCTGAATAATTTTTTTGTGCTCTGGATTTTGGCCACACCAGTCCAGTTTTGGATTGGCAGGCAATTCTACAGAGGGGCCTGGAGTGCTTTCAGGCACAGAAATGCGGATATGAATACCCTAATTGCCGTGGGTACGTCAGCGGCATACCTGTACAGTGTCGCCGCCACTGTTTTTCCCTCCTTTTTCGAGTCCGGAGGGATCAATCCCGATGTGTATTTCGATACCTCGGCCATGATCATCGTGCTGATATTATTCGGGAGGCTTCTCGAAGCCCGAGCCAAAGGCCACACTTCGGATGCCATCAAAAAATTGATCGGCCTCCAGCCCAAAACAGCAAGGGTTAAAAGAGGAAAACAGGATAAGGACATTGCTATCGAGGATGTCGTTGTTGGAGATGAGATCTTGGTTCGTCCCGGTGAAAAAATCCCTGTGGACGGGATCATTCTGGGAGGAAAATCTACAGTCGACGAATCGATGATCACCGGAGAAAGCATGCCTGTGAATAAGGAAGCTGGGGATGAAGTGATCGGGGCTTCGCTCAACAAAACAGGAAGTTTCTGGTTCCAGGCCTCACGTGTGGGGAAGGACACGGCTCTGGCTCGGATCATCAAACTTGTCCGGGATGCCCAGGGTTCCAAAGCTCCGATCCAGCGGTTGGCGGATGTGATCGCCAGCTATTTTGTGCCTGTCGTGATTTCCATTGCCATTGCGACCTTTGTGATCTGGTTCAACTTCGGTCCCACGCCTGCATTGACCTTTTCCCTGTTGAATTTTGTGGCCGTGATGATCGTGGCCTGTCCGTGCGCCTTGGGTTTGGCGACCCCGACAGCCGTGATGGTAGGGACAGGAAAAGGGGCGGAAAACGGTATCCTGATAAAGGGCGGGGAAAGTCTGGAGACGGCTCATAAGATTGACACGATTGTGTTTGATAAGACCGGGACTCTGACCAAAGGAGAACCGGAAGTGACCGATCTGTTGGCTGGGAGCGCTTTTTCAGAGGAAAAGATCTTGCAGGTCACAGCAAGCATCGAGAAAATGTCCGAGCATCCTTTGGGAGAGGCCATTGCGAAAAAAGCGGAAGAACGGAAAATCACCTTGCTGGAGCCGGATGATTTTCATGTGATCCAAGGCCGCGGGATCGAATCGAAGATCGACGGCAAAAACGTTCTCATCGGAAGCGAAAACCTGATGGAAGAGAAAAATGTCGACGTACACGATTTTAAAGCCATGGCCGCAGATTTTTCAAAAGAGGGAAAGACACCCGTTTATGTGGCCTTGCAGGGGAAAGCGGCCGGATTGGTGGCTGTTGCGGACACCCTTAAAGATGATGCAATCAGGGCTTTGGAAAAACTGAAAGCTGAAGGCATAGATGTGATCATGCTCACCGGCGACAACCGGCGCACAGCTCAAGCCATCGCCAAAAAGGCAGGGATCGCCTCTGTCATTCCCGAAGTGCTTCCCGCAGATAAAGTGAAACATATACACCGGCTCCAATCCAAAGGGAAAAAAGTCGCCATGGTGGGGGATGGGATCAACGATGCACCGGCCCTTGCCCAGGCCGATGTGGGGATCGCCATAGGTTCAGGCACGGATGTGGCCATGGAGGCCGCCGATATTACGTTGATCAGAGATGAACTTACCGGTGTCGTCAAGGCGATTGCTCTCAGCCAACAAACCATCAAGGTTATCAAACAGAACTTGTTCTGGGCCTTTTTCTACAATACCCTCGGAATCCCGATTGCTGCCGGAATCCTGTATCCCTTCTTTGGGATACTGCTCAGTCCCATCATTGCCTCGGCTGCCATGGCCTCGAGCTCGGTATCGGTTGTTTCCAACTCTCTCAGACTCCGAAGGAGAAAGCTGAATGTGTAGAGGAGGTGTTTGATGTCAATCAAATTGCTAGTGACTGTGTTGGGAATCGGACTTATCGTTTGGGTGAACTGGTTTTTTCTTTTTTCTGAAAAAAAGAGTTCCGAGAAAAAAATAAGAAGATCGGGTGGCTGACATTTTTTTTGCTATATAAATTGATGAAATCGATATATAATGTATGAAATAAAAGCGATGTTGTGCAGGAATCATGAAACAGACAAATAAACATTGGTGGAGGATTCGTACAAAAATCTGACAAATGAGACCCTTTCACAGATAAGTGCTTTGTTTTTTGAGATGGCAACAGCACGAGAACAGATGGAGCTGTTTGAAATTTCACGATCTCTCCGCTGCTCTCATCATGATCTTTTCCCTTCCCTTCGCCTTTATCGGAGGGATATGGCTTCAATATTTTCTCGGGTTCAACTTCAGCACGGCTGTTTGGGTGGGATATATCGCCCTTTTTGGCGTGGCCGTCGAGGCTGGGATCGTCATGACAACGGCCACGACGATCCTGGCACTCATTCCTATCTTGTTGAGCACGGGTGCTGGTTCCGAGATCATGAAACCTATCGCAGCGCCGACAGTAGGCGGCATGGTCACCGCCACTCTTTTAAATCTTATCATCGTGCCGGTTGTTTATGCGTGGATAACGAGGAAAGGCTAATTTTTTTCTTTTTGACTGTTCACATTTCGTGTGCTATAAAAAGTTGAAAAATTGAGAACACTTTTGACTGCGCATTTATTCCCGGATACGTCTTAATATGAAAGAGGCTTCTCTTGTACTGGAAGATGGCACTAAATACTGTGGCATTTCCTTTGGAACGGAAGAGTCCATTTCGGGGGAGGTTGTTTTCAACACCGGGATGGTCGGCTATTATGAGTCTTTGACCGATCCCAGCTACAAAGGACAGATCCTCGTTCTCACATATCCTCTTATCGGGAATTATGGAGTACCGGGAGAGGACGAAGAATTCCACCTATCCAAAAATTTCGAATCGGGCCAAATTCACGCTTCGGCCCTCATCGTCTCCGATTATTCCTATTCGCATAACCACTGGAATGCCGCCCACAGTCTTTCCCACTGGCTCAAACAGCAAAAGATACCCGCGCTCCATCGCATCGATACCCGCTCCGTGACCAAAAGGTTGAGAGAAAATGGCACGATGTTGGGAAAGATTGTATTCGATGAAGATATCGAATTTTACGATCCCAACAGAGAGAACCTGATAAAAAAAGTAACAGTCAAAGAACCTGTGGTCTATAATGAAAAAGGAAAATGGAAGATCGTTGTAATCGACTGCGGAGTCAAGTACAACATCATCCGATCGCTCATAAACAGAGATTGTTGTGTGCTCCGTGTTCCATGCCATTACGATTTTACGGGACAGGATTTCGATGGAGTTGTGGTTTCCAACGGACCGGGCGACCCAAAAATGTGCCAGGACACCATTGCTCTCATCCGGAAATGTTTTGAAATGGCCACTCCCACTTTTGGGATATGTCTCGGAAACCAGTTGATGGCCCTTGCCGCAGGGGCCGACACGTATAAACTTAAGTACGGCCACCGGAGCCAGAACCAACCCTGTTTGCAAGAGGGGACAAAGCGCTGCTATATCACTTCGCAGAATCATGGGTATGCAGTCGAGACTGCATCCTTACCTAAGGACTGGGAACCTTGGTTTACAAACGTCAACGACAATACCAACGAAGGGATCAGGCATAAGCGCCTCCCGTTTATGTCCGTCCAGTTCCACCCCGAACACTGCCCGGGGCCTGTGGACACGGCGTTTCTTTTTGACGAATTTCTGGAGTTTGTCCGCCAATGAAAAAAGTGATCCTATTGGGAAGCGGTGCGCTCAAGATCGGGCAGGCCGGGGAGTTTGACTATTCGGGGAGCCAGGCTATAAAAGCCTTAAAGGAAGAGGGGATAAGCGTCATTCTGGTCAATCCCAACATTGCCACCATACAGACATCAGAAGCCCTAGCCGATAAAATCTATTTTCTTCCTGTTACCCCGCATTTTGTGGAAAAAGTCATCGAAAAAGAGAATCCTGACGGAATTTTGCTCGGATTTGGGGGCCAAACCGCGCTGAATTGTGGTGTGGAATTGCATAAAAATGGAGTATTCAAAAAATATAAGGTGGAGGTCCTTGGGACATCGATCAAAGCCATCATGGACAGCGAGGACCGGGAAAAATTTGTCAAGAAGTTGACAGAGATCAACCTGAAAGTTCCTCGAAGCATTGCTGTCACTTCTGTCCAGGAGGCTGTCGATGCCGCAGAAAAGGTAGGGTATCCTGTCATGGCTCGCGTGGCCTATGCCCTTGGAGGTCTCGGCTCAGGTATTTCTTTAGGAAAGAAGGAGCTTACCGAGGCAGCCCAGAAGGCTTTTGCCTTCATCGACCAGATCCTGATTGAGGAATACCTGGAAGGCTGGAAAGAGGTTGAGTACGAGGTTGTTCGGGACAAATTCGATAACTGCATCACGGTCTGCAACATGGAAAATTTTGATCCGATGGGCATCCATACCGGGGAGAGCATCGTCATTGCCCCTTCCCAGACCCTGTCCAATCAGGAGTATCACAAACTCCGGGATATCTCCATCAAAGTTATCAGGCATCTGGGCATTGTAGGGGAATGTAACATCCAGTTTGCCTCGGACAGACACAGCGATGACTATCGCATCATCGAGGTCAATCCCAGGCTTTCTAGGTCCAGCGCTTTAGCATCCAAGGCCACCGGATATCCGTTGGCTTTTATCGCGGCAAAACTCGCTTTGGGATATTCCCTGGCAGATCTGCCCAATACCGTCACGAAACGGACCATGGCCTGTTTTGAACCCGCCCTCGACTATGTGGTGGTGAAAATTCCTCGATGGGATCTGACCAAGTTCAAGAGAGCGAGCAAAAAGATCGGGAGCGAGATGAAGAGTGTGGGGGAGGTCATGTCCATTGGCCGGACTTTTGAAGAGGCCCTGCAAAAAGCCATCAGGATGCTGCAAGTGGGGATGTATGGGATTGTCTGTAACGACATCTTTTTCGCTGATTTAAAGGCCGAGCTCAAAAACCCGACCGATCGGCGGATTTTTGCCATCGCTGAGGCAATAGAAAATTTTTCTATCGAAGAGATCCATGCCTTGACCAATATCGACCGTTGGTTCTTGTTTAAAATCAAGAACATCGTGGACCTGGAAAAAGAGATACAAAAGCAAAATTTCCAGGATTTTTCCAAAGAGTCGTTGATCAGAGCCAAGCAGCTCGGTTTTTCGGATAAACAGATCGGAATTCTGTTAGAAAAGGAGGAGTTGGATATTCGAAAAATGAGGGCAAAACACCGTGTTCTGCCTTTCATTAAACAAATAGATACGCTGGCAGCGGAATATCCGGCTCAGACGAATTACCTGTATCTCACTTACAATGGATCAGAAGACGATGTGGATTTTTCGGATACCAACCAAGTCATCGTGTTGGGTTCTGGATCTTACCGGATAGGCTCGTCGGTGGAGTTCGATTGGTGTTGTGTAAACGCTGTTCTCACGCTCAGGGACTTGGGCTATAAAACGATCATGATCAATTACAATCCTGAGACTGTAAGCACAGATTATGACATCTGCGACAAATTGTATTTTGACGAGTTGAGTTTCGAGACAGTGACCGATATTTACGAGAAAGAATTACCGGAAGGGCTCATTATTTCTATGGGTGGGCAGATCCCGAACAACCTGGCCATGAAATGCCATCAATATGGATTGACTATCCTTGGGACATCTCCGCAGAACATAGATGGAGCCGAAAACAGGCACAAGTTTTCTGCTCTTTTGGACGATTTGAGAATCGACCAACCGGAATGGAAAGAACTGACTAATATAGAAGCCGCAAAGTCTTTTGCCAACAGCGTGGGTTATCCTGTCATGGTGAGACCGAGCTATGTTCTTAGTGGGGCCGCCATGTCCGTGGCGTTGAATGATGGGGAGCTTGACCGCTATCTAGAGGAGGCATCCCGCGTCAGTCCCGAGTATCCTGTGGTCATAAGCAAGTTTATCGAAAACGCCAAGGAGATAGAGATTGATGCGGTGGCCAAAAAAGGGGAATTGTTCGTGTATGCCATTTGCGAGCATGTCGAAAATGCAGGGGTCCATTCAGGGGATGCCACCATGGTTCTACCTCCACAGAGGACTTATCTCGAAACGACTCGGCGGATGAAAAAGATCGCCCGGCAGATAGCCGATTCCTTGCAAATCAACGGGCCGTTCAACATCCAGTTTATAGCCAAGGATAATGAGGTCAAGGTTATCGAGTGCAATTTGCGGGCTTCCCGCTCCTTCCCGTTTGTCTCTAAGATTTTCAAGTTGAATTTTATCGATTTGGCCACCAAAATCATCATGGGAATCGATGTGCCGAGGATAGACAAATCCTGTTTCGAGCTGGATTATGTGGGAGTGAAAGCTCCTCAGTTTTCATTCACGAGGATAAAAGGAGCAGATCCGATATTGAGTGTGGAAATGGCATCTACGGGAGAAGTGGCTTGTTTAGGCGACAGTTTTGAAGAAGCTTTTTTAAAAGCTCTCCTCTCGGTCGGATTCCGCTTCCCCAAAAAAAACATCATGTTGTCCACAGGTCCGTTCGAGAGTAAATCCAAGTTTTTGCCGCAGGCTAAAAGGCTCCTAGATCTTGGGTTTCAACTCTTTGCCACACGGGGGACCGCAGATTTTATGAAGTATCACGGCATTCCTTCTCAGGTTCTTTCCTGGCCACTTGAAAAAAAAGAACCTAATGCGCTGACCTATATCCAGGAGCTTAAGCTGGACCTTATCATCAATATACCCAAAAGTTTCGAGGAAGAAGAACTCACCAATGATTATATCCTGAGAAGAAAAGCTGTGGACTTCAACATCCCACTGATAACGAACTTGCAGCTTGCCGAGCGGTTCATCGATGCTATGTCTAGGATGGGGCTTGATGAGTTGAGCATAAAACCCTGGGACGAATACTGACATTTAAATCTTCAACAATTTTTCCCGATATTTTTAGGATTGACAGAATCTATGTAATATGTAAGAATAATAAGAATTAGAATAGTAATACGGAGGTAATCATGACACGTTTTGCAAAAATTTTACTGATTCTTTCTGTAGTTGCGTTTGTGTTTGCTTTGTCTTCTTACGCCCAGCAGCAAGCTGATGAAATGGTGAAGTGTGCCGTCAGCGGTGAGAAGATGAAAAAGTCTGAGGCGAAAGACAGTCTTGAGTACAAAGGGGAAACCTATTATTTTTGTTGTGATAATTGCATCGAATCCTTCAAGAAAAATCCAGAAAAGTACATCAACCAGGAAGGGCATGAAGGATATGAGCATGCTCATCAACATGGCGAAGAGCACGCAAACGAGCACGGAGAAGATACTGCTGTCGATCCTGTGTGTGGAATGCAGGTCAAAAAATCAGAGGCAAAAGCCACATACGAATATAACGGGAAAACATATTATTTCTGCATGGAAGGCTGCAAGGAAAAATTCGTGAAGGAACCGGCCAAATATGTCAACGCTGATGAGAATAAAGTCACGTGTCCTGTCAGCGGAAGCACTTTTAATAAATCTGATGCTTTCGGATCTATGGAATACAACGAGAAGACCTATTATTTCTGCTGTGCGGGATGCAAAGAAAAATTTGAAAAAGATCCCGAAAAATACACAAAGAAAGACTGAATAATTCAGGAAAGAAATTTTTTTTCCTTTAGCCAATCATCATTATAAATCGAACTCAAATACCGGGTTCCCGAATCTGCGAATATTGTGACGATCCGGGCTGGCCGATCGATTTTTTTTGCCAACTCAAGGGTTCCCCATAAGGCCGCTCCGCTCGAGCCTCCGGCCAAGATGGCCTCTTTATCCGCCAATTCTCTGGTCATTCGAAAGGCTGTCTTATCCGTTATCTTGTAGATGTCATCGATTAAGTCGAAGTCGACACACCCGATCAGAAATTCATCCCCCAAACCCTCGAGGAAATACGGAGAAGGTGGGATGAGTTTTTTTGTGTGGAAATAATCATAAAATATCGAACCCACCGGATCCACTGCGATGACTTTGATATTAGTGTCTTTTTCTTTGAGATATTTGGCGGCTCCGCATATCGTGCCCCCAGTACCTAGCCCGGCCACAAAATAGTCGATTTTCCCCTCCATCTGATCCCAAATCTCGGGGCCGGTTGTGTGATAATGCGATTCGTTGTTTTCTCTGTTATTGTGCTGGTCGAAATAATACCCGCCTTGAGTTTCTTGCACGATGTGCGGCGTGATATTGTTATAGCTGTCAGGGGAGTCCGGCGATATGGTATGGTCGATTAAAACAAGCTCCACGTTCATGGCTCTGAGGAATTTAATTTTTTCCATACTGAGACTGTCACGCACGATCATCTTCACTTTGTATCCTTTGACCGAGCAGACCATTGCTAATCCTAAGGCAGTGTTTCCCGATGAATTGTCTATGATAGTATCTCCGGGTTTTATTCTGCCCTCCTTTTCTGCTTTTTCGATCATGTAATAGGCAATCCGATCCTTCACGCTTCCCATCGGATTGAAGTATTCCAGTTTGGCAAAAATGTCCGATTTGACGGCCTGCGTGGTCTCCTTCAGTCGAATGAGAGGTGTGTTGCCTATGCCATCGAGGATATTTTTGTAAATGAATTTGGGCGGATCTGCGATTTTGTCATTCATTTTTGCCTCAGGTGCTTGTTTCTTTGATAGTAAGAATCAAGGTTATAACATCGAAGGCATGTTCTGTCAATTTATCACGGAAATAGAGATGCTTCTGTTGTCGAGGTAGTGAGTAATTTGGTATGCTGAATGAGCAGGAATTAGATGAGAAAAAAAAGAGTCCTGGTGGCTATGAGCGGCGGGGTGGATTCTTCTGTCGCCGCTGCGCTCCTTAAAGAGCAAGGTTTGGAGGTTATCGGAATCACGATGGATATTTATCCTCTGCCCAAACAGGACTGTGACAGTCCTCGCTCTTGTTGCGGTCGGGGCGCTATCGCTGATGCTAACCGTGTGGCAGCCCAGCTAAAAATACCCCACTACGTCATAAACTTGAGGAAATCTTTTCAACGATGGGTTGTCGATAATTTTTGTGAAGAATATGCCAGAGGGAGAACTCCGAATCCCTGTATCCGCTGTAATCAGTATATAAAGTTTGATGTTTTGTGGAAGAGAGCCAAAAAAATGGGAGCAGATTATATTGCGACCGGACACCATGCCAACATCTTTTTTGACGAGAATTCCGCAAGGTTTCATTTGAAAAAAGGGAGGGACTTGCAAAAGGATCAATCCTATTTTTTGTACACGATGACCCAAGACCAGCTTGCCCAGACTCTAATGCCCATCGGCCATTTCACCAAACAGGAGGTCCGGAGGAAAGCCAAAGAGCTGGGGCTTGCCGTGTTTCAAAGACCGGAGAGTCAAGAGATTTGTTTTATCCCGGATGATGATTACACACGTTTTCTCGAACAAAAGGTCCCTGAGGTTTTTCAACCTGGGCCGATCGTTGACACTGAAGATCGTGTCTTGGGTCATCACAGAGGAATCCTCCATTTTACGATCGGCCAGCGAAGGGGATTGGGAATTGCTGCACCCCATCCCCTATATGTTCTGGAGATCCACCCAGAAAGCCACAAAATAGTTGTGGGAGAAAATAAGCACCTGTACAAAAAAAGTGTGGTTGTTTCACAGCTGAACTTTATCCCTCGATCGGACCTGAGCGATTCGACATCTGTGACGGCTAAAATCAGATATAAGCACAAGCAAGCCGGAGCCTTGCTTTCCCCTTTAGAAAAAAACAGGGCTCGTTTAAAGTTTGACACCCCCCAACGAGCAGTGACGCCTGGGCAGTCTGCCGTGTTTTATGATAATGAACTTGTATGGGGGGGAGGGATAATTGAAAGGACAGAAGCCTAGCGTTTTGCGTTTAGTTGCTTGTCCGCATTATCGAATGTGATTTTGAAGGTTGCGCCAGGTTTTCTTTTGATATTGATCCTGCCGTTCAACTGCGAAACCAATGTCGTCACAAGTTGTAATCCAAAGGAATCAGCCGTTTCGATATCCAGGTCTGAGGGAAGGCCAACTCCATTATCCTTGACAAGCAGTGTGACTCTCCCATCATCGGCCGTTAGCTGGATGTTTATTTCTCCTTTTTTTGTTTTCATATTGTCGGTTCCCTTAACCTGAGGAAAAGCATATTTGAGGGAGTTGGAGACCAGTTCGTTTATGATCAGGCCACACGGGATGGCTTTATTGATGTCGAGAGAAACATCCTGGACATCGGTGTTCAAAACCACTGATTCTGGATCTATCCTGTAGGATTGAAAAAGATAAGTGGCAAGATTCTGGATATAATGAGAAAAATCGATTCTTGCCAAGTCCGCTGACTGGTAAAGCCTTTCATGGATCAATGACATGGACCTGATGCGGTCTTGACTTTCTTTGAACATCTCGAGGATTTCTTGGCTTTTGATCCGGCTGGATTGGAAGTTAAGCAAAGATGAGATTACCTGCATGTTGTTTTTAACCCTGTGATGGATTTCTTTGAGAAGCACTTCTTTTTCTTTTAGTGAGGCATTGAGCTGTTCTTCTACTCGCTTGCGTTCCAGAGCATTGGCGAGGATGTCTCCGACCATTCGGAGGAGAACGATGATGTCGACCGACCAGGTTTTATCCTCCTGCTGAGATTCCAATCCCACAAACCCAAAAGTCTTTCCGCCGCAGGCAATCGGAACATGGATCAGAGATATGCTCCCACGGGTTTCCAGGTTTTCCAAGAAAGGTCCGGCATTTGGGGGAATTTCGGATTTGTCCGTGATATAGATGGTTTCGCGACTTTCTATCTCGGCTGTGTGCCATTTGTAATTCCTGGTCCAAAGACTTTGGTTCGATTGGAGAAGCGGAGTGGCTGTATTACTGCACCATTCGTGAGTCATATTCATTTGCTGTTTATCTGGGCTGTATTGGACAACGTAGCTATGGCCAACAGCTGAGAATTCCCCTATCGATTGAAGGGCTTTGCTTATTTCGCTGTTGATTTTTTCAGAGGGGAGATTGATAAAATTTGTCGAAATGGCCGTGACGAGTTTTTCAAATTCTGAACGAGCTTCTAATTTTTTTGCGACTTCCTTTCGCTCGGTGATGTCTATGAATGATAAAATCGTGCTCAAGGGTTTGTCCACATTGTCTTTGACCATGCTGGCTGAAATCTGGACATCGAACTGAGATTCATCTTTTCTTTTGGCCTTGGACTCGCCGATAAATTTTCCTTTTTCTCTTATGGCATCCAGAATATCCAGAGCCTTGTGTTCGTCCTGCCAAAATTCCACAAAGTGTCTTCCCATGGCATTGCTTTCTTGATAGCCCCACATTTTCAGGAATGCGGGATTCACGTATGTCAGTTTCCCTTTTGGTTCGGCAAGAGCTATAGCGTTTATTGTGGAATCCACGGCCAGATTCTTGATCATAAGCTCTTTCTCAGCAATTTTGCGCTCTGTTATATCCCGGATTATGCCCAGGGCATTCCATTTGTTTTGGATGTTCACCGAGGATAAGGAAATTTCTATCGGAATTTCATCTCCACCCTTTCTGATCCCGGAGAGTTCGATCGTTTCGCCGATTATAGGTGCGTAGCCTGTTGATCGAAATCGTTTAAATCCAGAATCGAAGGCTTCATAATATTTTTCTGGTATGAGAAACTTGAGGTCTCTGCCGATAACATCCTTTCTTCGGTACCGGAATATAATTTCAGCGGCTTCGTTCCAATAGGATATATTTCCATCATGGTCTGTCATGATGATGGCATCTTTGGCCGAAGCCCCGATGCCCCGGAATTTTTCTTCGCTCTCGCGCAATTCTTCGGCCGTTTTTTTGCTTTTCCCAAGGATGTTGGCCATGAGTATGCCGAATAGGATGAAAAATCCGAGGACAGTCAACCGCAGGTAGACAGCTGTTTTTGGAACATTTGTTAACAAAAATCCCACGAAACTGCCTCCCCCATAAAGGAGGGTTGTATAAGCGATAAAAGAATCTATCAGCCAAAAAAGCACTCCGAATCCAAGGGATGCCGCTATGACCTTCTGTTTAATTTTCATGATATCCTAAGATTTTGTCGATAATATAACTCTTTTCTCGGCAATATTCAACTTCCCTGAATTATTCATAAAAAGTCGATGCCTTTTTTCCATTTCAAGATAATTGAAATTCCGAATACATTAATATTAAACATCGACTTTTTACCCTATGGGCGAGCCGATTTTACTACACCGGCTTCATCGTAACATGTTCGCGATAGTTCACTACAGCATCACAGGCCACTTCTTTGCCGTTGAAGCAATCTCGACTCGTGAATAATCCATATGGAGAAGAGTCGGGTTGTAATTATTTGGCGAAATAGGCTTTTTTAAATTGTTCAACTGTGGATTTGAGTTTTTTTACATTTTCTAAGTCTGTGGTTTGCTTGGTTTTCATGGAATAAACAAGAATCTGATGGCAAAAGGCTAATTTTTTAAAATATTTCTCCGCGGCTTGATTATCTTCAATATCGGCATCTTTAATCCGTTGTGTCAAAAAGTATTGGCTGATGATATGCTGGATTTCTTCAGCGTGTTTCTCTTTATTCATGATCCAGCGCACAGCCTGATTCATGTTTTGTGGCGATTCCTTGGAAAGGTGCATGATCTGTTGCATGGCTTTTTCGATTGTCTGGATATGTTCTGTAATCATCGTGAATCTCATTTCATCGTTGTATATACCGCAGGGTACTTCGCAGTGAGAATAAATTGCCGGCCTCGTAAGGGTGAAAAGGATAAAGAACAAGATAAAAGCGACGGATTTTTTCATTTCAAACCTTCTCCATTTCTCCGGATGGTTCCATCCGAAAAGATTATATGAAAATAATGTATAAAAATTATCTTATTTTGTCGATGGATAAAATAGAATTAAATGGGCCGTGTCGCCTTATCGAGCCATTCTATTTCCTCTTTGTTCAAGAGAGAGGCAAGCATCTTGTATACTTTTTTGTGGTAGATATTCAGCCACGTCACCTCTTCTGGTAAGAGAATTTCTCTTTTCACAAGATTCAGATCGATAGGGCACAGGGTCAGAGTTTCGAACGTATAAAAAGTTGAGTCTTCCGTTGAATTTTTTTCATCTTTTACGACCAAGACGACATTTTCCAGGCGGATACCGAACTGGTCCTCCAGGTAAACACCAGGCTCGATGGTCGTGATCATCCCGGGTTCGAGCTCCACTCCGATACACCGATGAGGAGAAATGGCGTGAGGCCCTTCATGGACATTCAGGTAGGTGCCGATACCATGTCCTGTGCCATGACCGTAATTCTGGCCATTTTTCCAAAGGGGAAGTCGGGCTATCGTATCCAGTTGCCTGCCAGCTGTACCTTGGGGGAAAGAGGTCATCGAGAGAGAAATCAAACCCTTCAAGACTTGAGTGAAGCATTCCTTATGTTGAGCTCGAGGTTTCCCGAGAAAGATCGTCCTTGTGATATCTGTTGTTGCATCGCTGTACTGGGCCCCTGAGTCGATAAGATAGATGTCCCTTTTGTGCAAAAGAATATCGGTCTCAGGAGTGGCTCCATAATGAACGATAGCCGAATGGGCCCTGTAGGCTGAAATGGTTTCAAAGCTCAGCCCTTGAAAAAGTGTGTTCCTGGCGCGGAATTCAGCCAGCTTAGCTGCCGCTCCAAGTTCTGTGATACGGTTTCCTTGCATGGATTGACCCAGCCAAAACAGAAATTTCACCATAGCTGCTCCATCCCTTATATGGGCAGAGTGAAATCCCTCGATTTCTGTATCGTTTTTTACGGCCTTAATAAGAGGAATAGGTCCGGGCGAGAAATGAATTTTTGCGTGTCTTTTCAGCGTATTCACAATACGCTGATTCACCCTGTTCTCGTCTACCCAAACGCGCTTGCTTTTCTGCGAGAACTCACGGAGTTTCGGGAAAAAGCTTTCATAAGCATAAAATTCTACTAAGTTTTTCAGGAGGTGTTGGATTCTTTTGGTCAACTTATCCGGATCGGTAAACAGCATGGCTCTCTTCTTGGAAATCAAGGCGTAGGCAATCACAACCGGGTTGTACTTGATATCCCTTCCCCGAATGTTGAAAAGCCAGGCGATCTCGTCCAATGCGGTAACAACCAGTAGGTCTGTTGATTGTTCGGTCATTTTTTCTTGGACTCGTGCGAGCTTCTTTTTGATGGATTCTCCTGCATATTTTACGGGATGGAGGCAGATTTTTTCTTTTGAAGGAATGGGGCGGTCCTTCCAAACGGCATCGATAAGATTTTTAGAGACACATTTCAGCCGGATCCCTTTGGTTTTAAGGAAAAAAAAGAGCTCTCCAAAGCTTTTGTGAGAGAGGACTTGGGGGTCGATGCCCAGAATCTCGCCTTTTTCCAATTCTGCAGCAATCCATTCCTTTAAGCTGGGAACTTCCGGCATGCCCATTTTGAAAAGTTTGAAAATCTTGTTGTCCAACTCCTGTTCGGCCTGCAGGAAATAGCGGGAATCTGTCCAGAGACCTGCCTTGAATTGGGTGATAACAACGTCGCCGGCAGAACCTCGAAATCCGCTGATGTGTTTCCTTCTCTGCCAGAATTCTGGGATGTATTCATCCTGGTGAGGATCAGTGCTGGGAACCAGATAGGCATCCAGCCCTTGCTTTTTCATCAAACTGCGTATGGCTTTTACCCTTTTTTTCATGAGACTTTCCCTTTATGAGAGTTTGAAAATCTATTGGTTAGAGTCTTTTTTTCTTTTTTACAAGAGAATATGGATCATAAAGATGCTGCAGCCTGCAACAAACAAGGCTCCGATAAATCCGATAAGGAGAGGCTTAAAACCTACCTTCTTGAAGGAGCTAAAAACCGTGTTCAGCCCGATTCCGGCGAGGCCTAAAAGGATCAAAAATCTTCCTGCAGTGTTGAAAGCATGAATTCCTTCAGGGGAAAAATATCCTTGGGTATTCAATCCTGCCAGAAGGAAGTAGCCGAACAAAAACCAAGGAAAAGCCTTGGCCACATTCACTCGGGTTCCCTCTTTTTTCTGCCCTTTCAGGATGGTGTTGGTATACCATACAGCGATCAGAAAAGCCACAGGCACCATGAAACAATTGCGAACAAGCTTGACCGCTGTTGCTGTTTTTCCTGCCAGATCTGAAAAAATGAAACCCGCTCCAACGACTTGAGGAGTCGAATGGATGGCCGTGCCGGCGAAGACTCCAAAATTCATATCTGACACACCTAGCATTTGAGCGATTTTAGGATAAAGGATAATGGCCACCAAACCCCAGAGCGCGATCGTGCCGATAGCGTAGCTGGTCTCTTCTTCCTTGGCTTTAATGAGTGGAGCCGTGACGGCGATTGCCGAGCCGCCACAGATGGTTGTTCCGACCGCAAGGAGAACCGCAAGTCCGGCCGGAAGCTTGAAAATTTTTCCGAGGTAGTAAATCACGAAAAAACTGATCATCATGGTAGCCAAAATGATAACCAGCATGTTTGCTCCTTGAGAGCCTATATTTTTAACGTTCAGCGAGGCGCCGATCAGAACGATCCCTAGGATTAAAATTTTCTCGAATGCCTTGATCCCGGGAAGAAAAAACTTGGGCAGAAGGCCTGTGTTTCTGATGAGAATCCCGATCAGGATGGCGATGACAGCAGCTTCGATGGGATTTTTTCCTCCTAAGACTATCAATTTCGACAAAAATATTGCAAGAACACCGATCGCAAGCATCAGCAACCAACCTGGTAAAAATTCCTTTTTCATACAAAAAATCTCCTTGAGCCAAAATCCATATCTTTCAAAATTGAAGCTCTATTGTATAGATGGAGTATTATGGCTGTCAACGAGAAACCATTTTTCCTTGAGATGAAGTAGTTATGCCTCTATAATATGTATAGAAAGGCATTGGGCAATGGAATATGGCTGTCAATCTGAAGTTGGGACCATCAAACGCCTTTTGCTCAAACACCCGAGCGAGGCTTTCATCAGCAATGAAAACATCGCTACTCAATGGATGGATCTCAATTACTTGGGATCTCCGGATTATAACCGGGCTGTGAACGAATTTGAGGGATTTGTGGAGCTGCTGGAAAGACATGTGCCAGAGATTCACTACTTGCCTCATCAGGATCGATCAGGTCTGGATTCTATTTATGTTCATGACCCTGCGGTCATAACTTCCGCTGGGGCGGTGTTGTGCAACATGGGAAAGGAACAGAGGAGGGGAGAGCCGGCTGCTGTGGAAGAGTTCTTAAAGGGATTAGATATTCCGATTTTGGGTTCGATAATGGGTGAAGGTTGCTTGGAAGGGGGAGATGTTGTCCTTTTCGACAAAAACACGCTGGCGGTTGCTGAGGGATACCGAACAAACAGAGAAGGCATACGGCAACTCCGAGATTTAACCAGTGAGTTTATTTCTGGTTTCCAGATCGTTCCGTTGCCCCATTGGCAGGGTCCGGATGATGTCCTCCACCTGATGTCTATAATCAGCCCTGTAGATCATGATTTGGCAGTGGTTTATTCTCGGTTGATGCCTGTTCCTTTTCGGGAATGGCTCATCCGGCGAGGAATAAGGCTTATTGAAGTTCCTGATACCGAATTCGAGACCATGGGCTGCAATGTTCTGGCCGTGGCGCCACGAAAATGCATCATGTTGTCCGGAAATCCCCGCACGCATCATCTGCTTAAAGAAGAAAGTGTCGAAGTATGGGAATATGAGGGAGAGGAAATATCGAAAAAAGGAGCCGGTGGGCCGACTTGTCTAACCCGTCCTCTCTGGCGAGCCGATTAACCTGGATTATTTATAAAAACTGCCGATACCAACATTCATTTTCAATGAATATAAATTTTCAAATTTCCTTTTAGATGCAGGATGAGGAAGGTAGGCCATCGGCATTTTTTATAAATAATCCAGGTGAAATGCTAAAGACTCGATGGGGCTAAGTTTTGTCGATAGAGAATAGTTTCGATTCGATCGTGGCATCTGTGTCCAAGCGGTGATCGACATTGAGGTCGATGTGGATACGTCTGGCCCCCATATCTGCGATCTTTTTATGAGCCCTTTCGATGACCTTGAACAGGGTTTCTAAATCAGGCGATTCGATCGTCGTATTCATGCCCCCAGTTACGCTTTTCAAACCGGAACTTTCGATGACCTTAATGGTTTCTCTAACATACTCTGAGACAGATACTCCTTCACTTGTGGGAAATATGGCCAGGGATGCGATAATCATTTTTTCTCCTTTTGAATTTGTATTTTTGCTCCTTCCTTCATCTGCTTTTTATCGATAGAGTATAAAGCATCGAGAAGAGCGATTTGGAAGCTTCCGGGAGAATCTGCTTGTGCGGCTGCCTTTTCGCCTGCAAGGCCGAAGTATGCCAAAGCTGTTGTGGTTGCATCGACAGGATTACTATCAATAGCTAAAAATGCTCCTATAATGACTGTCGCTGTACAACCTGTGCCAGTGACATACCCCATTAATTTGTGCCCGTTAGAAACACGGGATATGATCTTTCCATTGGTGATCAAATCTACAACACCTGTGATGGCCAAAGTAGTATTTAGTTCTTTGGCCAGTATGACAGCTGCATCGGCAGCGTCATCCACACTGTGGATGGAGTCAACGCCTTTTGTGTGAGACCCTTCATGAGCTAAAGAAAGCACCTCGGACGCGTTTCCTCTAACGACACTGATTGCAATTTCATCGATCAGCCGTTTGGCAGAATCCGTCCGTAATTTTGTCGCTCCTGAGCCTACTGGGTCAAGGATGATCGGAATTTTTGATTCGTTGGCCCGTTTTCCTGCTTTGAGCATGGAATCTATCCAGTAGGGAGTTAGTGTTCCGATGTTGAGCACCAGAGCTCCAGCAAAAGAAACCATCTCTTCTACTTCTTCTTGAGCATGTGCCATTACAGGGGAGGCTCCGCATGCAAGCAGGGCGTTAGCCGTGTAATTCATAACAACAAAATTCGTGATGTTATGGACTAGAGGCTTTTTTTCTTTGAGTTTTTCCAGATTTTCTGCAGCTTTTTGTGCCATTCGGCGATCATACATTGTCTCCTCCTCATAATTTGAAGTGATCCCAGCCCAATGGGTTTATTTGGCGTTTTGTTCCGTCTGGGACTTTCAATTGAATTTCCTTGACGGCGTCCGTGATTTTGCCAACTTCATTAATAGGTGTTTTGCTGACCGTTTCAACCGCTGAACGGACTTGAGTTACATATTCGGGAGAACAGGTTATGATCAATTCATAGTCATCGCTTTCCTGCAAGAACAGTTGGTAAGGATCCATGCCAAGCTGAATTGCAGCCTTCTTGAGTTCGTTGCTTATCGGGAACTTTTCTTGGATCAGCAAAGCTCCAACATTGCTTTCCTGACAGATATGACCCAGATCGGCCAGGAATCCATCGCTTGTATCTATCATTGCATTAGCTTTGCTTGAGCGAGCGATTGCCTGTCCCTCCCGTGCTCGGTGCGCAGGAACGTTATAAATTTGGACAAGGGGATGAGCGCGTAAATTTTCGTTCGACTTGGAATTTTGCAACATTTTTAGACCGGCTGCGGCCTGGCCCGGATATCCGGTGACAAGTATGGCGTCCCCCGCTTGAGCGGAAGACCTGAGCATGATGTCTTTCTTACGGACCTCGCCGATTAAAGTGATATCGATAAAAACGGTATTTTCCGATTTTGTGAGATTTCCCCCGATGATAGAGGCCCCAAGTGGATTGAGCTCTTTGGCAAATCCGCGATACATATCTTCCACATCTGCCACTTGCGTTTCTGATTTCAATCCCAAAGAGATAAGCGCACACAGGGGATGGCCACCCATAGCCCCTATGTCGCTGATGTTGACGGCCATCGCACGTCTCCCTACATCCATGGGTGTGATGTGACGAGGGAGAAAGTGCCGCTCTTCTATCAGGCAATCACATGTAATTAAAAGTTCATATCCTGCACGCGGTCTCAGAGATGCTGCATCATCCCCAATTTCAAGAGAGACTCCAGGAGTGTGAACACCAATCTTCTGGAGGAGTTTGTGGATTCGCTGAATGAGCCCGAATTCTCCGATGTCGGCCAGGATCTCAGACATAACAACCTCCCTATTTGCCCATCCTCAGAGCTTGGGAAAGCATTTGCGTCGCTTTTTTCGGATCAGCTTGACAGCAGACAGCAGAGATGACAGCGATCCCATATGCCCCTGCCCGGATCACTTCCGGCGCATTCTGTGCATGAATGCCTCCGATTGCAATTACGGGTAATAGGACAGTCTTAATAGCTTTTTTCATAAGTTCGATTCCGGTGGGGGAGGAGGCATCTGGTTTAGAAGAGGTGGGATAAACTGGCCCAAATCCTACATAATCTGCTCCTTCTGTAAAGCATCTCTGAGCATCTTCCAACGAAACTGCAGAACCCCCGATGATAACATCCTCTCCCATCAGTTTGCGTGCAAGGCCGATGGGAAAATCATCCTGCCCCAGATGGACTCCATCAGCCTCAGAGGCAATCGCGACATCAACACGGTCGTTGACAATAAAAGGTACTCCAGCTTCAGTACACATACCCTTAAGTTTTCGAGCAATCTCAATCATCTCCCTTGTTGAACCGCTCTTCTGACGGAACTGTATGGTATCTGCTCCTCCATCAATAGCCAGTTGCGCGAGTTCCAAGTGGGAGAATTGGGATTGTAATTCAGTATCAGTTAACACGTGCAGATGTCCGATTTTTTTTATCATCACTATCCTCAATATACCAAGAAACTCCTATGGACAATAGTTTAATCAAAAACAGAATGCTTGAAAAGAGGGTATAATGGCATGTTCTACATATCCTTAATTTGGATATTGATTGATTCTTTCATTTTTTTTTGGAATGGGATGTTTGATTTGCTCCCAAGAGGAATCAAAATCAAATGTTTCGGCATCATGACAAGTCAGACATTTTGTTTTGGTAGCTTCAGCTGAGTCATAAATGATCAGGCCATTTTTTATGGCCTCTTCCCTGTCTTTCATTATGCTGAGTTTTTTGTAAACACTTCCCGGTCCATGACACACTTCGCAAGTTACTCCCTCTTCTTTTAACTCTAGGGCTTTTTCATACAATGGAGCATGGCATTTGAGACATTTTGGATTTTCTGGAGCATCGCCAACTTTTGCTATTGTCTCATCAAGCGTGAGCGGTTTGAAAGATTGATAGTGCATGCTGGACTCCCAGATAAGGAATTGTTCACCTTGTTTTTCGGATTTGTGACATATTTTGCATTTGGCTGCTCCGACATAGGAGAACTCTTGACTGAAAAGATTCGAGGTAAAGATACAAACAACTAAAATGACAAAAAAAATACTGATTTTTTTCATTTTTGTCTCCTCGAGGTATTAAGCGATATCTTAAGGTAACATAGGAGATGTGTTAACGATGTCAAGTTAGGCATAACTGTGCAGCCCGGCAAGGAGGTAGTTCACTCCGAAATATGTGAACAAAGCTGCAAGGAAACCGATGATGGCAATAAGAGCAGAACGGCGGCCCTTCCATTCCATCACGATTCTGGTATGGAGATACAGGGCGAACACAAACCACGTGATCAGACTCCAGGTTTCCTTCGGGTCCCAGCTCCAATAGCTGCCCCATGCTTTGTAGGCCCAAACCATACCGAACACCAGGCCACCGAGCGTAAACAGGGGAAAGCCAACGGCAATACACCGGTAACTGATGGAATCCAGTTTTTCAGAAGAAATGGCGGATTCTGAGGCGATCCCACGTTTTTCTCTAGAATCAGCAACCAGATACATGATGCTGGTGACAAAGGCCACGGCAAAAAAGGCCTCGCCGAGCAGGGTTATCGATACATGCAGCCACAACCAATAACTTTGGAGGGCTGGGATAAGAGGCATAGCTTCCTTGGGCATTAAGGGGGAAGAAGCAAGGGCCACGATCGAGATGAGGATCAGCATCATGAATGGTCCGGCTTTTCGGATTTTGTATTTGTATTCGATGATGATGTAGGCCAATGCCCCGGACCATGCGAGAAACGAGAGCGACTCGTACATGTTGGTGAAAGGGGCATGTCCGCTCTCGATCGTTCTCCAGATTAAAGCCAATGTGTGGACAAAAAATCCGATCGTGACCACAGATAGGCCGGTTTTGGCCGAACTTTCTTTTTTTGAGAACAAAAAGACAAGGTAAAAAAAAGCTGCAATGATATACAATACAAAAGTGATCAGAAAAAGAGTTGATTCGTTCATTCTGAACTCCTGAGAGAATTCATTATTTTGTTGAATTCTTCTTCAAGCGCCAGTTTGCTTTTAACCGTTCTGCCAGCTGCAAAAATCTCGGTTTTTCCATCACTGTCTTTCAGGATGAAGCGGATATCCCTCGGGGGCAAATAAAATGCCATAAACAGACCGAGCATAAGAAAACCACAACCCACCCAAATAAAATTCACCCCGGGATCTTTGGACATTTGGATGCCAGAGTATTGGGCGGCCTGGATATCCTTCAATACGACCTTATAGTTAGCTTCTTCCTCTGAGTGCATCTGCGCAATATCCGGGAAATTCGCAAATATCCATCCGGAGGAAATTTTTTTCTCGCCTTCATAGACTTCGATGAAAGCGGCAGGATTGTTGGGCTCCAGAGAGCGGGTCCTGACCTGGTTCCTGTCGATGATAAAGTCGGGGACAAACTGGAGGACTTTGAATTCCAGGCTTTCCTCTTCCCAAATCCCTTTTTCTCCGAGCTGCAGAAACGTTTTTATGGAGGCGGAGGGATCGGATGTTTTTGTTGTCCAAATCTCCAGAGTTGGATTCCTCCAATCCCATCCGACAGTGTTTTGGTAGAAGACGTATCCCTTGTAGGTCAGAGGATGATTGACTTCGATGGTCTTGGTCAGGCGAGGGGATTCATCCTCGATGATAGTGAGGGTGCTCTTCCAGTCTTTGACACTTCCGTTTGGGTAATATTCCGTTTCGAATTTGTCTAGCTGGAGTTTGAAATCAGCATTAAGAATCGTAACGATCTCTCCTTCAGAGATGTTGATGTTTGTCCGGAATCCTCCGAAACCGCTGATTATTCCTCCGATGAGGATGATAAGTAATCCAAGATGGACAATGTCCGAACCGAATAAGCCGAGTATCTTTTTTCTCGCTAAAAGATGGATGGCTACATCCTTTCTCTCTTCTCTGATCCGGTAATGAGCGGATCGCAGCTCCTTCTTCAATTCCCGTTCGCTTTTGTCTAAGCTCCAGCTTTTTTTAAACTTCCTCTGAATTTTGGCCGCTGAAAGTGTATGGGTTTCGAATGTCAAGTTTGGCCTGAAGGCTCTTATGAACTTGGAAGAAAGTCGGGTAAGTGTGCAGACAAGGATATTCAAAGAAAACAGAATCAGGAGGGCGACAAACCACCATGAATGATAGAGGTCCGTTATTTCTAGCCGCATCAGGAGTTCAGAGATTTGACCATAACGAGCAGCATACTCTTCGGCACTTCTCAGCTGAGGAATCAGGGTTCCGACCACAGATGCGATGGTGATGATGATGATTAAAAAAATGGCTAACTTGATCGATTTAAAAAAGTTGGTGATGGATTTCATTTGGAATTTGTCCCGTTAAAATAATAACAACTATAATATGGGACTAATTAGCATTTTTCAATATCTAACCTGGCTAATTCATAAATTATCCAGGTTAAATCAAAACTTCTTATTTTCAGCGATAGCCACAAGGTCTTGAAGGGTTTTGCTTTCGAAGTAGTTCTGCAGTAGATCACTTGCTTCTTTCCAGACAACTTGCGTGGTACATTCGCCGATCCGTTCACAAATGTCGGGATCTTCCAGGCAGTCGACAAGAGCACAAGATCCCTCTAAAACCTCGATGATCTCACACACTGTTATTCTAGAAGGGTCCCTTGCCAGTGTATATCCTCCACCAGCTCCTCGTACACTTTTAACCAATTTATTTATTTTTAAAGGAATGATAATTTGTTCCAGGTAACGAATGGATAAGTCCTCTTCTTTGGAAATATTCTTAAGCACAACCGCTTCTTTGCCCGCATTGTAATGAAGAGCGAGATTGAGCATCAGGCGAGTTCCGTATCTTCCTTTGGTGGATAGTTTAATCATGATCCTCTCCTTTTAGAAGCTGGCAAGCCATCTCTATTTAACATATAAATCTTATATAATTTCTTGAAATAAAGTCAAGTTAAGATAGAATGGTAAGCAGAAAGAGGCCTGAAGGCTTTCGTTATTTTCGAGCCGGGGGATTCTTTTTGTTGGCTATCTCCACGAGATCTTGAAGTGTTATATTCTCGAAATAATCCTTAAGGAGAGAGCTGGCGTTTTTCCAGATGTCATAAGTAGCACATTCTTTGATCTTGTTGCAATAGTCTTCATCATCCACACACTCGACAAGGCAACATGCTCCTTCTAGAGCTAAAAGAATTTCTCTCAATTTTATAATTGAGGGGTCCTTAGCCAAAATATACCCGCCTCCAGCTCCTCGAATACTTTTCACGAGCCTTGCGATCTTGAGCGGGATGATGATCTGTTCCAGATAGCGTATGGAAATATCTTCTTCATCAGAAATCTTTTTAAGTATGATTGATTCTCTTCCGTTATGATAATGCTGAGCAAGGCTTACCATAAGTCGAGTTCCGTACCTTCCTTTGGTAGAAAGTCTTATCATGGATGACTCCTCTTAATATAAGTTGCTAAAATTAAACCAGTTAAAATCATATCGGAAAAATAGTTTTTTTTCAACATGAATTTATAAGAATTCCAGGAAAAAAAACAACCTATCCCCTGGGGCCGAAGATTTTAGTGCCGATTCTTATGATATTAGCCCCTTCTTCGATCGCCACCTTATAGGAATTCGTCATTCCCATCGATAGATATTGCATCTCGACGCCTGGGATTTCTAAAGAGTTAATTCTATCGAATAAATATTTGGTTTCGATAAAGAAGGGCCGCGCATTTTCAGGATCGCCAAAAGCCGGTCCCATGGTCATCAAACCCTTGATCTTCATGTTTTTTAATCCAACCGCTTCCTGAAGAAAACGCTCGGTTTCTTCAGGCATCACTCCGAATTTCTGAGGTTCCCTGCCGCTGTTGATTTCAATGAGAACGGGCATGATTTTCCCTTCTTGGGCGCTGCGCTTGTCGATTTCTTCTGCAAGATCCAAGGAATCCAGAGTCTCGATCATGTCAAAAACCTTGATGGCCTTCCTGACCTTATTCCGTTGAAGATGGCCGATGAAATGCCACTTCACTTTGTGGCCGATAAGTTCGAAAGCTCTCTGTGCTTCCTGCAGGTAGTTTTCTCCAATGATCCTTACACCAGCATCTGCCGCCAGTAAAATTTCTTCGGGCGTGCGAGTTTTTGCCGCGGCTACTAGCTCAATTCCTCCAGGCAGCTCGGCTAAGATCTTGGCTATATTTTCTTCAATCATTTTGAATCCCGTCTCCTGTTCATGGGCTATTTCCTTGCTGCCACCTTGATGTTGAGGTGGGCGGGTCGATTTGGCTCGCAAATAATCCAGGCAGGTAAAGGTTATTTTATTGCCGGTAAAATTGCAAGATAGAGTGCGGTTAATTTTGCTTTTATTATTGGAAAGAGAATTATAAAATAAAATAGAACTTTTTGAGTGTTGAGGAGTCCTCATCCGCATGAACGATGTTTACATAGCAGGAGTCAGTTTGACGCCCTTTGGAAAGGATTTCCGTCCAATCGGTGTTATGCTGGCAGACGCCTGTCAGAAAGCCCTCCAAGATTCCGTTCCATTCACTCCCGATGCGGTTCCTGATTGCCTGGTTATCGGGAGCATGGATCCCATCGGATTTGCCCGGCAAACCGGCCTCGATTCCCTAGTGGGAATGGAGCTCGGGTTATCCCGAGACACAGAGATTTATCATGTGGAATTGGGATCGGCGACAGGAGCCGCTGCAGTTGAACTGGGAAAAAGATTGGCTTCATCCGGATTAAAAGTTTTGGTCTGTTTTGGGGAGAAGATGAAGGGGAAGCTGAAAAATGAAGAGATCCCCTCTCAGATTTCGACTGTGATTGCCGAAGAGGAACGAGAAAGAGGCCTGGGTGAGATGCCGGCCGTAGCAGCCCTCGCCTCATCTGAATACATGGATGCGTACAAAGTTTCGGGAAGAAAATTCCGGAAGGCCTGCTTCCAAATGAGCGTCCACAGCCTAGAATTCGGCGCCTTGAATGAGTTCGCTTATTTCCGACAGCCGATCTCTTGGAAAGACTATGTTGATCCTGCAATCAACAGGATTATTGCCAAACCCCTCACAAAATTCGATTGCAGCGGGTCCTACAACGGGGCAGGTGCTGTTTATCTGATTCCCGATCAAACGGATATTATTCTGACAAGCGTAAAATCTGCTTTTGACAACATCAAGATTGCTGAAAGGAAAACATTAATTTATCTTGAATCTGCCTTACTTGCCGGAAGAAAGGCTTACCAGGAGGCCGGATTAAATCCCTCTGAGATCGACCTGTGTGAACTCCATGATGCCTTTAAATCTGTTCCATGGATTGCGGCCGAAGATCTGGGTTTTGCGGAAAGAGGACAAGGGCATAAGTTTGTCCTCCAGGAAACAAACAAGGAAGGTAAAAAAGTTTACATCAACCGGTCCGGCGGTTTTTTGGCCCGAACCCATCCTCTGGGTGCGTCCGGGGGGGCACAATTGGTCGAACTGGTTTGGCAGATGAGAGGACACGACCAGTACAAAGATATGTTCGGCAAAAATATAAAAGATCTGAACTATGGCCTCTGGTTTAACATGAGCGGATTCGGAAATACCTCCATTGTCGGAATCATCGAAAGGACAAATCCATTTCGACCCAGGCAGGGTTTCAAAGCTGAGAATCTGCCTCAGTCCGTTCCAGAAGACCTCATCTTAAAAAAAACACCACGAAAGGACAGGGTCGTGGTCTCGACCCAATATAAACCTCCAGGAGATGAAAGCGAGGTCAATGTGGCCATTATCCAGACAAAAGAAGGGGATTTTCGTATAGGATTGGCAAAAGATCCTCAAGGCATAAAAAGAGGAAAATACATCAAATGGATACAGCCCGAGAATGGCCCTTACTTTATCAAAGAAGGTTATGTCAAAGGAAGATTATCCGATTTGTTTCGCATATTCCGAAGGGAAGAACACAAAGAAGATTAGGGATTTTTATTGACAGCTTGGAAGAGCTCAATATAATAGAAGGCTCAAAGGAAAATTATCCTAGGAAGGAGGAAAAAATTCATGAATGATATCGTTATCGCGGGAGCAGTCCGAACAGCCGGAGGAAGGTTTGGAGGCTCATTCCAAAGAGTCTCTGCAGTGGATTTGGGAGCGTTGGTCCTCAAAGAGGCCGTTAGAAGGGCGGAGATAGATCCTGATCAAGTGGATGAGGTTGTTTTTGGATCAGGCTGGCAGGCCGGTCTCGGGCCCAATATCGGACGTCTGGCAACAGTGAAGGCCGGACTTCCTGTGGAAGTACCAGCTTTCACTGTAAACAAACGCTGTGGATCTTCTTTGAGAGCGACCTCCCTTGCTATTCAGATCATCAAAGCAGGCGACGCAGAAGTGGTGCTGGTCGGAGGATCGGAGAACAGCACCCAGGTTCCTTATATCGCTGACAGAGCAAGATGGGGAAACCGCATGGGCGATGGAAAGCTTGTTGATGTTCTGCACAAGGATGGATTCATGTGCCCGTTGGCAGGCCATCTGATGGGCGTGACAGCGGAGACTCTGGTGGAAAAGTATAACATCAGCCGACAGGAGCAGGATGAGTTTGCTGTAGAAAGTCAAAGCAAAGCCATCTCCGCCATGAAAGAGGGCCTGTTCACCGAGGAGATCCTTCCCATAGAAGTTCCTGTGGGCAAGGGAAAAACAGAGGTGTTTGACACAGAAGAAATTCCAAGGGAGGGAGTGAGTGTAGAAAAAATTGCCAAATTTGCTCCGGTTTTCAAGAAGGATGGTACAGTAACAGCTGCTAATAGCTGTGCTCTTTGTGATGCCGCTTCGGCTCTGGTTGTTTTGACGCGGAAAAAAGCAGAGGAACTGGGAGTTAAGCCGATGGCGCGGATTGTCTCGTATGCGAGTGCTGGTGTTGAGCCCAAGATCATGGGGATCGGCCCTGTGCCTGCGGTGAATAAGGCCTTAGAGCGTGCCAACCTTAGTCTGGATGATATCCATATCATCGAGCTTAATGAAGCTTTTGCCGCTCAGATCTTGGCTGTTGAAAGGGATCTCGAATGGGACCGCTCTAAAGTAAATGTACATGGGGGAGCCATCGCACTTGGCCATCCAATTGGGGCAACGGGTGTGAAGATCTTAACGACCTTGCTTTACGCCCTTAAAAATAGAGAGAAGACTTTGGGATTGGTCAGCTTGTGTATCGGCGGGGGCCAAGGAGTGGCCATTATTGTCGAGAGACTGAGCTAGGTCGATTTAGTGGCATTTGTACTAAACGAACTTTAAGGAGGAATTATGGATGTTAAAAAACCCTTTGTTATCGGCACCGGAATCATGGGAGCCGGTATCGCCCAGCTTTGTGCGCAAAAAGGATATGATGTTACCGTAACCGATATCTCTGATGAGATAATCGATAAAGCAAGAAACAAGGTCACCAAAGGCCTACAAAGGAGGATAGAAAAGGGGAAAATTTCCCAGGAGGATATGGATTCGGTCCTTTCTCGGATAAATTGGACCACCGATCTTGAATTAGCCAAGGATAGTGATTTTGTTATCGAAGCTGTCCTCGAGAACCTTGAATTAAAAAAAGAAATTTTCCAGAAATTGGATTCTCTTTGCTCAGCTGATACCATCATGGCCACAAACACAACAGCCCTATCGGTGAGTGAGATCGCATCGGCGACATCCCGTCCGGATAAAATCATCGGGATGCATTTTTTCAATCCAGCTGTCATCATGAAGTTGGTGGAAATCATCAGAGGGGACCAAACAACGGATGAAACGGTGGAGGCCGCTAAAGAATTTGCCGAAAAATTAGGGAAGGTTCCAGTCGTTACATTCAAGGAGGCTCCTGCCGGAATAGTGAGCCGAGTTCTGGCTGGTTTGCTAAATGAGGCGGCTGTCGTGTATGCCGATGGGATAGCTTCACCGCAGGATATCGATGAAGCCATGAAACTGGGGGCAGGACTTCCGATGGGCCCCTTAGCCCTGATCGATATGATCGGATTGGACATCCATCTGGCCAAGATGGAAACTCTTTACAAAAAGCTGAAGGATGAACGCTACAAGCCTCCTGAAATTATAAAACAAATGGTTGCTGAAGGGAGGCTTGGGAAAAAGTCTGGGGAAGGATTTTACAAATACTAGTTTTTTTCTGAATTAGAGGAAAGGGAAGGATTAGTGCAATAGGAAGGATGGAAAGGAGCAAGCCATGGATTTTGATTTGACAGAAGAACAACAGATGATTCAGGATACGATCCGAAAGTTCGCCACTGAAGAGATTGCCCCGGTTGCCAGCGAAAACGACAAAAAGGCGCAATTTCCGCGGGATATCTTCAATAAACTTGCTGAGCTCGGGTTTATGGGCACTCCGATTCCGGAGGAATACGGAGGAGCTGGGTTTGATTTTATCAGTCACGCCATCGTGGCAGAGGAGATCGGGAGGGTTGATTCATCCCTTCGAGGTACATACTCAGTTCAGGTGTCGTTAGTCGAACTTCCGCTTCTAAAATACGGAAATGAGGAGCAAAAGAAAAAATATTTGCCAAAATTGACAAGCGGAGAGTGGATCGGGTGTTATGGTCTTACAGAGCCCAATGCTGGGAGCGATCCGGCCGGCATGATTTCTACGGCAAAAGAAGATGGGGACTATTACATTCTCAACGGCCAGAAGACATGGATCACCAATGCAGGTCTTGCAGATATGGCGATTGTGTATGCTAAAACAGACCCAGAGGCTGGAGCCAGAGGCATCACGGCGTTCCTAGTGGAAAAAGACTTTGAGGGATATTCGACCCGTGATCTCCATGATAAACTGGGCCTCAGGGCGTCGAACACAGGTGAGGTTTTTTTAGAAGATTGCCGGGTTCCAAAAGAAAACGTTCTGGGCGAGTTGAACAAGGGATTTAAGATCGCATTGGGAACACTGGATTTCGGCCGATACACCGTAGCTGCCGGATGCGTGGGGCTTGCGCAAGGGTGTGTTGATATCTGCAAAGCATACGCCAAAGAGCGTATCCAATTCGGCAAACCGATCGCAAGCTTCCAGTTGGTTCAGCAAATGATTGCGGACATGGTTGTGGAATGTGAGGCAGGACGTCTTTTGGTTTATCGGGCCGGACACCTGAAAAATAAGGAATTGCGCAATACACGGGAAACTTCCATCGCCAAGTATTATTGCAGTGAGATGGCCAACCGCGTGGCTTATAAAGCCATTCAAGTTCATGGAGGATACGGGTTTTCCGGGGAGTACGACGTGGAACGTTTTTACCGGGATGCCAGGATCAATACTTTGTATGAGGGGACCTCCCAAATTCAACAGCTCATAATCGGGGCTTTGGAACTCGGCATCCGTGCCTTCACCTAGCCTGAATTATTCATGAGCCACTTTTTTGCCAACAATATGGTAAGGGTGGGGTGGAGTGGCTTGACATGTGAATAATCCAGTCTATTTCGGCATAGAATTTTGGGATTAGAAGGGAGAAAGGTGATGTATAAAACACTTATTTACGAAAAAAAAGGAAATATCGGTGTGCTCACCATCAATCGTCCAGAAAAGCTGAATGCTCTTTCCAACGAATTGACAGAGGAACTGAAGCGGTTCCTGGATGGTGTGGAGAATGATGAAAAGCTTCGTGTGCTCGTTATGACAGGAGCAGGGGAGAAGGCTTTTATGGCAGGGGCGGACATCAAGGAGTTGGTGGACCGGGATGCCTTGGTGGGCAGGAGAGTTTCTCGAACAAGACAGACCATTTTCTCCCGTATAGAAAACTTACCCATTCCTGTGATAGCGGCTGTGAACGGGTATGCTTTGGGAGGAGGATTAGAACTTGCCCTGGCCTGTTCTATCCGCATCTGTTCGGAACAGGCGCAGTTCGGTGCTCCAGAGGTCAAACTTGGTATTATTCCGGGTGATGGGGGAACGCAGCGGCTTCCACGGCTTGTCGGGCTCGGAAGAGCGATGGAGATGATCCTCACCGGCGATTTCATCGATGCCCAGGAAGCTTACCGGATCGGATTGGTCAATCAGGTCGTTCCCCACGATGAATTGATGGTAAAGGCCATGGAATTGGCGCAAAAGATTGCCAAAAGGCCCCCTCTGGCTGTTCGATATGCCAAAGAGGCGGTCAATCGAAGCCAGGAAGGGGAGACAGCCTCAGGTTACGCCCTTGAGTCCTACCTCCATGCTTTGACCTGCACAACAGATGATAAAAAGGAAGGCGTGCAGGCCTTTCTGGAAAAACGTAAAGGCACGTTTAAGGGGAAATAGTCGTAATACGGAACAATCGGGATTTTATTCTTTTTCAACCGAAAAAGTGCCGACTCCTCCACCCTGAGAAAATTCTCCAGAGATTTTCTTGCCCGTCTCATCCAGTTCGCCGTTGAATGTCGGATCTCCCTGAACTTGAGCGTGGACGATCTTGAAGGATATTTTCTTCCCCTCGATATTAATGTCTCCAAGTGGAATATCCGTGGCGCCTTGGACTGGAACATCGATGTTTCCCTGGATATTTTTTTCCTCATCCAGAGATAATTCAATCGTTATATCCAGTTCCTGTCCCATCACGCTGAGCGTGCCATTCCATGTTCCCAAGAAAGGTTTTGTGTCTTGAGCCATCAAGGATGAATGAACGAGGAGCAAGGCAAATAAAACAGGAACGAATACCAGGTTTTTGATCAACGATCTTTTCATACTTTTCCTCCTGAAAAATAACCTGAATTATCCAGGTCAATTAGATAAAGTCTAATATAATTACGTAAACGACAAAAAAAAGTTTTGATGATCTTCGGAACAAATTTGGAAATGCTTTGGCAGTGAGGAGAGAAAAAAAGGATTTAATTGCCTGAGGGCATGGCGACTTTCGGTGCTCGAATCCAGCCGCCGTTCCAGTTGACCATATCATATCTAAACTTAGGCCAACTATCTACTGTATAAAAAGCATCCTCAGAGCTTGCAGGGTCGTAGCCCCATCCATCTGAATTCCCATCTCGGCCATAAGATTGGATCACAAAATCATCAGGTCCCACATCTTCAATTTGAATATTGCGTACAGTTGCTTGGCTCCCGAGGTATACCTTGAAAGGCTCCCCCCAATGATCCTCTACAGGACAAGCCCTGATGTAGAACGGTGTGAGGGCTTGAACAAAATCGCTGCTTGAACTAATGTCCCCGGATTGGCTGAAAGTCCATTCGCCGTGTTCCCCCACATAATCCGCAGCTGCCGTGGCAATGGACATGATTTCTTTCATCGTGCTTTTTTGCTTGGCTTTCTGGATGGCAGTGATCACATTGGGAATCAGTAAAACAGCGAGGATTCCAATAATAGCTACGACGATCAAAAGCTCTATAAGGGTGAATCCTTTATTTTTTCTCGGCATAACTATATACACTTCTAAATCTTTTTCACAGTTCTTCCGTGATTAAACTTGCAAGTATTGTGCCAGGCGTGGTGATATATAACTATTTGAAAAGAAAGAGAATAGATCCATGATAGAAATTTATTTCAGGAGTGATGACAATTTATTGTATTGATGCGACAATATTTGTCATTTTATACGGCCAAATTTTCTTTACGATCCTGTGTTTTTTGCCCGAGCTTATTCAGAACGTGATGATGGACCGGAGAGATTCACCCTTCCTCATCAGTTCGAACGCATCATTTATTTCTTCGAGCTTGAATTTGTGGGTGACTACAGGCTTGAGCTGGATCTTTCCTATTCTGACCATTTCGATGATCTTGGGATAGTCCACCGGACGGCAGCCCAGAGATCCCTTGATTTCGATCTCCCGAAACATCAGTCTGGCGGCGTTTATCGGGACATCGTGGTGTGTGTATCCCACTTGGCAGTGGCATCCACCGGGTTTCACAGCGTTGGTAGCCAGAACGATCGTTTTGGGATTGCCTATGGCTTCGATTGAAATATCAGCGCCTCCTCCTGTTAAAATTCTTATCTGTTTGAGAAGGGCCTTGTCCTCCATATCTTTGGCATTGATCGTGTGCTGTGCGCCAAGCTTCTTGGCCACCTCCAATTTGTTATCGACGATATCCACCGCGATGACTAAACCTCCTGCAGCGGCAGCTGTCTGCACGACATTGATGCCTACGCCTCCACAGCCGAATACAACAACCGAGTCACCTGGTTGGACTCGTGCCCTGTTTTTCACTGCGTGAAAGGGAGTGGAGATGGCATCCGCGATAATGCTCGATTCTTCGATGGGAAGGTCTTCAGGAAGGTGTTGACAATCTTTGGCAGGAACCTTGGTGTATTCTGCGTAGGCACCGTCCATGTGGTTTCCCAACATCAACATGTTCAGGCAAATGTTTTCCTTTCCAAGACGGCAGTTATCACAATACCCACAGGAAAAGACTGGAGGGATGAGGACCCTGTCACCGACCTGGAAATTTTGGACATCAGCACCCTTTTCAGTCACTATTCCTGAAGGCTCATGCCCGAGGATCATTGGAGGTTTTTTGAAGGTGGGGACGCCATGATCTATGTAATGCAGGTCAGTGTTGCAGACGCCGCAGGCGGCAATCTTAACAAGAATTTCACTGGCATTGATTTTTGGTGTTTCCACCTCCTCGATTTTTAAAGGCTGGTTAGGTCCGTGAAACACGGCGGCTTTCATTATTTCCTCCTTTATTGATTTTTCCAGTTGGGCTTTCTCTTTTCCATAAAAGATTTAAGTCCTTCATGAGCATCTTCAGAGGCCATCAAATCTTCGAGATACATTTTTTCGATTTTTTCCAATCCTTTGGGAAAAGATGTTTCCAATCCCAATTGGATTCCTCTTTTTGAAAACTTTAACCCGATCAAGCTCAACTCGGCTAAGGGTTGGATGAAATTTATCAATTCCTCATCAAAGGTATCCAATGGAACAGTCTTATTGACCAGCCCGATCCGCTCGGCCTCCGCCGCATCTATGATCTTACCGGTGAAAAGCAGCTCTGAAGCTTTTTTCAGTCCGATGAGTCGCGGCATGATCAATAGGGCAATCGGGGGGATTACCGCAAGTTTTATTTCCGGCTGACCGATTTTGAGGTTTTCCGCGGCAAAAATCATGTCACAGAAAATGGCCACCTCGCATCCGCCTCCCAGTGTGAATCCTTTGACAGCCGCCACGGTAACCTGATTCAGCTTTGATAAATTGCGGAACACATCGTGGAAAACCCGGAGCATTTCTTCCACCTTTTCCTCTGTGTGTTCGGTGACATCCACGCCCGCCGAAAAGGCTTTTTCGCCCGAACTTGTGAGGATTAAAACCTTGATTTCTTTGTTGTCGATTAGTGATGTTATGGCATCGTTCATCTCTTCCATCGTGGCGATATTGAGGATGTTCATTGGCGGTCGATTGATTGTCAAAAAAGCTCTGTCTTTCTTTACATCGAAGATGATGTTTTCATAACTCATGATGCCCCTCTTTTTTTGTTTGAAATCCCATGGGGAATATACATATCATCTGCTTCTTTGCCTGTCAAGCAAGATCGTCAAGCATGATTTAGTTCTCATTATTGCAAGAGTACATAATGGGCTGCAATACAAAAAGTATTTATGTGAATTATTTTCTTTTGGGTTGACGAATTTATAAAAATTATGCAAATTATGCAAGGCTGATTCCATGCATAAACCCGAAGTCATTGAATCCTATGTAAGAGAGCTGCTCACCAGGCAAGGTGTTCCCCAATCAAAAGCCAAGGTGACTGCCGAAGTCCTTGTGGAAGCGGACATGAGGGGGATTTTTTCCCACGGGATTAACAGCCTGGATTTGATTGTGATCAACTCGATAAAACAAGGAGGGACGAACCCAAACGCCAAAGCTGAGGATAAAACGCGAAATCCAAACTTTCCGATACGGCATGTCGATGCCCATGGGGACCTTGGTCATCCTATGGCTATGGATGCTGTTGAAATAGTCAAAGAAATAGCCCGGAAACATGGGTATGGTAAAGTCTATGTGGCCAACGCCAATCACTTTGGCATCGGTGCCATCTACACGGAAAAGATATGTGCGGAGAAGGACCTTTCCGGAAGAGTTACCTGCACGACCCCTTCTTTGGTAAAGCCATACGGTGGAGAAAAGAAAAGACTGGGAACAAATGTGATTGCCTGGTCTATTCCCTATGACCGAGGTTTTGTCACCATCGACATGGCCACCACCATTCATGCTGTGAGCGGTGTTCTTCGAGCATTGATAGAAGGGACGCCTCTCCCGTTTCCCGTTTATGGTCCCAGCGGAGCGAAGACAACCGATTCTCGGGTTTTCGATGGGGTTGTGGATTTTCTAAAAAGAGGATCTATGATCCCATTGGGAGGAATGGGGGAAGAAGGGGCCGATGCGGGATACAAGGGGACAGGGATGGCCATGCTGATCGAGTTGGACAATGTCATCGGTACAGGTGTCTCTACATATATCGAACCGCTTATGGATGATGAAAAGCGACGGATCAGACAGACATTCGAAGCATGGCGTATCGATACCCTGTTTAAGCAGGATGATGCATTGGCGCATATTTCAAAAACCATATCCGACATAAAATCCCAACAGGGAGAGGATATGCTCCTTCCTGGGGAAAAAGAGCCCATCCAAAGGGAAAACTCCATAAAGCATGGAATTCCCTATACAGCCATCCAAATCGCTCGGCTAGAGAAATTGGGTCAAAGTGTTGATTTGGGTCAAGTTTCTTGACTTGGGTTGGCAATGCTGATATTTTGACAATCTGTATTCAAATTCGGCGTTTTATAGAGATGGAGCTACGTTTAAAAGCAAAAAAAAGTTGGAACATTGTTAATCCAGAGTTCGATCTTAGTTGTTACACTATCAAGAAAATATTGCGAAAAAATAGAACCGTCACCTTTTTTTAGGAGGAAGAGATGAGCGAAGAGAACAAACCGGCCATTAAAAAAATCCAAGCTACGGGCCATATGAGAAAAATCATGTCCGATTATTTTTACGAGTTAGATCGGGCGGTAAAAGAAGGGTCACCCAAGGTTGCCTGGTGCACCAGTGTTGGACCAGCCGAATTGTTGTTGAGCCTGGGATTTTTGGTGTACTACCCTGAAAACCATGGCGCAATGCTTGGAGCTACACGAGTTGCTTCCAATTATATTCCTCTGGCTAATGCTACCGGTTATTCTCCGGACATCTGTTCCTATCTGACCAGTGATGTTGGGGCATTCATGAAAAAAGAGACACCGCTCTCGCGGGCTTACGAAGGAATCGAGGGAGTTCCCTTACCAGATGTTTTGGTCTTTAACACCAACCAGTGCCGGGATGTCCAGGATTGGTTTTCCTGGTATGCTAGGGAATTGAATGTGCCTGCCCTCGGTATTTCAACATACAGGAACATAGGTAAAATATCAGATGATCATCTTATGAGCATTTCTAAACAGATCAAAGACTTGATCCCGGAATTGGAAAAAATTACAGGGAACAAGTTCGACATGGATAAATTACGGCATGTCCTCGGCCTGTCGTATGATTGCACGCAATTGTGGAAGAAAGTCCTAGAGACAAACAAAAACATCCCTGCTCCGATCAGTTTCTTCGATGAGACTATCCATATGGCCCCGGCCGTTGTGCTCAGGGGAACAGAAACTGCTGTGGAGTATTATAAAGTGCTCCTTCAGGAATTGGAGGAACGGGTGGCTCAAAAGGAAGGAGCCGTCCAGGATGAAGAATTCCGACTCTACTGGGAGGGAATGCCCATTTGGGGAAAACTAAGGGATTTGGCCGAGTTTTTCATCAGCTTGAAAACCGCCGTTATCGCATCCACCTATTGCAACAGCTGGATATTCGATTCGTTCGATCCCGATGATCCTTTTATGAGTATGGCGCGGGCCTACACAGAGATTTTTATTGTCAGGGATGAGAATTTCAAAGAACGCTATATAGAAGAAATGGTCAATATGTACGGGCTGAATGGCCTTTTGTTCCATGATGCCAAAACCTGTCCGGCCAATTCCAATAACCGCTATGGAATGCCCGAGAGACTGGAGAAAAAACTTGGCATCCCCGCACTAACCATTAACGGAGATTTGAACGACCTGCGCTGTTATTCGGAAGAACAGGCAAAAACCAACATCGAGGCGTTTGTGGAGCAACTCGAGGGCAAATAGGCCATGTATTATTTTATCGGGATCGATGTCGGAGCCTCCACAACCAAAGCCATTGTTCTTGATAATAAATCTGAGATTATCGGCCATTCGGTCATCCATTCCGGCGCTGATTTTGAAGCAGCTGCCGATAAAGTTTGCAAAAATGCGTTTAAAGATGTAGAAAGAGAAAACCAGAACAAGGAAAGGGTGATCAGCACAGGATACGGCAGGCGGAATGTTCCGTTCGCCGATTCGACAAAAACAGAAATAAGCTGCCATGCCAAAGGAAGTTATCACTATTATCGGAGAGCGCACACGCTGATCGACATCGGAGGCCAGGATTCCAAGGTCATAAAGATCGACAATTCCGGAAAACGAACCGGTTTCAAGATGAACCGCAAATGTGCGGCTGGAACAGGGGCGTTCCTCGAGGAAATCGCCAATCGCCTCAAGATCAAGATAGAAAAACTCAATGGGCTTGCGGAAAAGGCCACAAAGAATGTCACGATCGGAAGCTACTGCACGGTGTTTACAGCAACGGAGATATTGACCAAGATCCGCCAAAATGTCTGTGTAGAGGATATCATCAAGGGCATTTTTGATTCTATGATAAAAAGAGCACTGGAGATGGACCCTCTGGAGGGAAACATCGTGATGAGCGGGGGAGTGGTGGCTCATAATCCCTATTTTGTCAAGATGTTTGGGCAAAAACTCGGAAAAGAAATTTTTGTGCCCCCTTTCCCTCAATTGACAGGCGCTCTTGGTGCGGCTTTATTTGCCCTTGAAACAAAAGGAGGAAAACATGCTTGATGCCTTATTTAAACCCAAATCTGTGGCAATTGTCGGGGCTTCGAATAATCCTTTAAGCATCGGTCACATCGTGATGCAAAATCTGCTGGACCATAACTTTAGAGGGCCGATCTATCCGGTAAATCCCAAGTCAAAATCCATCAAGAGTTTTCGGGCATATCCTTCTGTTTCCGAAGTGCCGGATGATGTCGATCTGGTGAATATCTCAATCAAAAACACTCTTGTTCCGTACGTGCTCGAAGATTGCGGCAAAAAAGGTGTGAAGTTTGCCATCGTGCATACAGCAGGATTCAAAGAAGTAGGGGAGGAGGGTCTTCAGCTCGAGCACCAGATTGTGGAAATCGCTCACAAATACGGCATGAGGATTTACGGTCCAAACTCTCAGGGCATCCAGAATTCAGATCCTGAGATTTCTGTTTATGCCAACTTCACGTTTGTGCCGATGTTTCCTGGCAATATCTCTATCGTTGCTCAGAGTGGAGGAGTGGGTGAGACGTTGAAGCTGCACCTGTACCGCATCGGCAAGGGCATAAGGATGTATTCCAGTTTTGGGAACGAGGCCGATGTGAGCATGAATGAAATCATCGATTACTACGGCCAGGATGAAAAGACTAAGGCGATCATGGTTCACATCGAAACCTTCAAAGATCCCGCAGGATTTCTTGAGGTGGCAAGCCGAGTCACCAAGATAAAACCCATTCTGGCCCTGAAGACCGGAAAAACATCAGAGGGAACCAAAGCCGTGGCATCCCATACGGGATCTTTGATCGAGCAGGAAACTATAGCAGATGTGATCTTTGAAAAAGCGGGTGTCCTCCGATTCCATTCCCAACAGGACATGATCGATGCGGCCATCGCTTTTTCTTCCCAGCCGGTTCCAAAAGGTAAAAGAGTTTGTATCGTGACAAACACTGGAGGTCCTGGAATCATAGCTGTCGATGAATGCATGGCAGCCGGACTTGAATTGGCCCTGTTGAGTCCCAAGACTAAAAATACTCTCAAGAAGCTTGTTTTTCAGGAAGCGATCGTTTCCAATCCTGTGGATGTGGTGGCCACTGCTGGACCGGAACAGTACGGCGGAACGGTCGCGGCTCTTCTTAAAGACCCGAATATCGATTCCCTTCTTTTGGTTTTTGTCACAGCCCCGTTTGTCGATTGTGAAGGAATTGCCCGAAAACTCGGGGAGATCGGGAAGACTTCGAAAAAACCCATCGTATGTCAGGTGATCACTATCGAAAAATGGCAGGAAGTTATCCGGTTGATCAGAGAGAGCGGAATACCTGTCTATGATTACGCCGAAACTGCGGCAAGGGTTCTCTCCTCCATGACAAATTATGGAAAAATCCAGATGAGGAAGGCGCCTTCTTACAAAAGATACAAACCCAAAAAGGCCCAGGTTGCCCAAATATTCAAACGCTCAAAAGGGAAAGGGGGATTTCTTCCCCAAAAAGATGTGTTTGCCATTCTCGAGTCCTACGGTATTCCTGCGGTGAAAACCGCCATTTTCAAAAAGAAAGAAGATTTGCTCAAAGCCGCGAAAAAAATCGGTTATCCTTTGGTATTAAAGGTGGATGCAAAAGATATCATCCACAAAACAGAAGCCGGGGGTGTGATGCTCAACCTCAAAGATGAAAAAGAGCTCAAGACGGCCTTCGGGAAAATATCCCGAAAGTTCACCAAGAAAAAACCTGCCTTCATCCTCCAGGAGTACCTGGAGGGAGGAAAAGAAGTGATCATGGGCATCAAAAGGAACGAGGGCCTCCAACCTACTCTTATGTTCGGACTGGGAGGGATATTTGTCGAAATCCTCAAAGACGTTCAATTCCGGTTGGCTCCGCTTTCCCAAGAGGATGCCAGCGAAATGATCCGATCCATCAAAGGGTATCCCGTTTTATCCGGCACACGAGGGGAAAAGCCAGTGAATGTCGATAGTCTTGGGGATATCCTTCAGCGTCTATCCAATCTTGCTTCTGATTTTCCCGCAATCGATGAGCTGGATCTCAATCCCGTGCTTGTGTTCGAAAAAGAGAAAGGGGCTGTGGTTGTGGATGTGCGAATAAAAACCGTGTGATGAACTGGATTCCTCTTTTCATTGTTGCCCTTTATATATTCCTTCTGTTTTTTATCACTTGGAGCACTCGGCGCCTGAGCCGCGGGGGGATGATCTCCTATCTCCTGGCTGGCCGGGGATTGCCTTATTGGGTTGTGGCTCCGCTTCTGACTGGCCTGGCTATAGGGGGAGCCTCCACCATTGGAGTGGCAGAGAGAGCCTACAATTCAGGCCTTGCTGCCGGCTGGTACAATGCCGCATGGGCGGCTGGCGCGATATTGGTCGGCCTTCTAGCGGCCCGACGCTACCGGCAGATGGAAGTCACCACTATCCCTGAGCTTTTCGAAAGGCATTACAGCACAGCGGGCCGTGTCATAGGAGTCATCGGACAACTCCTGCTTCAGATTGTCATCACGTCTCTCCAGTATGTGGCGGGGGGAGCCATTCTCTCCTCTCTTCTTCCGGAGGTGTTTTCCTTCCAATCGGGCATGTTCGTGACCGCCGTTGTTTTTGTCGGCATCACTATGATCGGGGGATTCTGGGCGGCTGGACTGACAAACATTATTAATGTGATTTTTATATATACAGGAGTTCTCCTTGGAGCCATGCTGGCCATCGGGAAAGTGGGAGGTTTAAGGGAACTCGTCCTGAAGTTCCCTGCAGACTATCCAGGTTTTGACTTAGGAGCTCTCGGCTGGAGTCTTGTATTGGCCTGGTTTTTTGTTATGTGCACAATGACATTTTCTGTGCAATCTGTGGTTCAGATCAGTTTTGCCGCCAAAAACGCCTCATCGGCGCGGAAAGGTTTTATTCTGGGGGGATTGGTGATTCTTCCCGTAGGATTTATCAGTGCCCTGATTGGGATGGCAGCCACTGTGCTTCATCCCGGGATCATTCCCGCCGAAGCCTTGCCGAGAACAGTTCTCAGCCTGAGTCCGATCGTGGCCGGTATCGTGTTAGCCGGACTCTGGGCTGCGGATGTATCCACCGCATCGGCTCTTCTAATCGGGAGTGCTACATTGGTCGTGGGTGATTTGATCAAAAGATTTTGGATGCCTGACCTCGGCGAAAAGGGGGAGAGGATCATTTCCCGAATTGCCGTCCTGATCTTGAGTATTTTCACCTACTTTCTCGCCATTTCTGTGTCTGGCATACTCCAGACCTTGCTCATCGGCCTGACTTTGACCACGGCATACACTTTGATCACATTGGCGACACTTTTTTGGCCTAAAATCTGCAGGCGGTCCCATGCGGTGTGGACGTTGCTCGTGGCCATGATGGCTTTAGCAGTGTGGCTGGTGTTTCCAGGAGTTCCTGTCTTTTTTGCCCGGTTGAACCTGCCCCATCCGATTTATTTTTGTTGGATTGTGAGTCTAATCACCTTTATTCTAGTGGCTGTTTTCGATAAAAGAAGAATACTAGCGCCTTCAACTTGACACATATAGATTGGCAAAGTAGTATTCATCATGAATGAAAAAAAACAATATGACCTGGATTATTCACGAGTCAAGACCCGCCACCCCACCCTAGCATTAGAGGAGGGGCTGCAACGAAGCCGATGTGGTGAGATTGGCTCGCCCGAAGGGTAAATAATGCCGATGCATAAAATAAAGCAGCTTGAAAATTTGTTTTTCTTGAGAAGAAATGATTGCATCGGCAGTATCTATGAATAATTCAGCTATGTTAGGAGGGCAAGATGAGTCTAGATTGGCTTAAAGAAGATAAGGAAGTCAAAAATCATTTGCTGTGGGGAAATGACCATTGGGGAACAGAACCCCCCTGCACGATGTACGAGAAGAAACCGATCCTGGATCCTTCAGGGAAAGAGATTGAAGGCCTGTATACGGCATGGATTACTTTGAACAACCCTGCCCAGTACAATTCCTATACAACGGAAATGGTGAAGGGAGTAATTGCCGGATTCCAGAATGCCTCATTGGATAGAAGTGTTGTTGCTGTGATTTTTACCGCAGTCGGTGATAGGGCCTTTTGCACCGGGGGAAACACAAAGGAGTATGCCGAGTATTATTCTGGCAAACCCAATGAGTACGGTGAATACATGGAGTTATTCAACGGCATGGTGGATTCCATCCTGATGTGCAAAAAGCCCACCTTATGCCGTGTGAACGGGATGAGGATTGCCGGAGGGCAGGAAATCGGGATGGCTTGCGACATAGCCCTTTCTGCTGACACGGCCATTTTCGGCCAGGCAGGTCCGCGTCATGGATCTGCCCCAGACGGGGGTTCCTCAGATTTTCTCCCTTGGTTCCTGAGCATTGAAGATGCGATCTGGAATTGTGTGTCCTGTGAGCTGTGGAGTGCCTACAAAATGAAAAGGTTGGGACTAGTCAGCCAGGTTGTGCCAGTGATCAAACAGGAAGATAAATTCATTAAAAATCCCGCCGTTATTATCGATAGATATGTGGAAGAAGGGGAGATCGTTTTTGGGGAATTTGTCAGGGGTGAGGAAGGAAAGAAAGCCCGGGACTTTCTTAAAACAGCAAAAATTGATTTTGCCCTTCTGGATAAAGCTGTTCATGATGTTGCCTGGAAGTTCACGAATCTTTTTCCCGGGTGTCTGATCAAATCCCTGGACAGTGTCCGGGCAAAGAAAAAATTCTTCTGGGATATGGCGAAAAATTACAATCGGCATTGGTTGGCAGCAAACATGATGTCTGAGGCTTTTATGGGATTCCATGCTTTTAACGCAAAAAAAATCACTGGCCAGGATGTGATAGACTTTGTCAAATACAGGCAGCTGATCGCTGAGGGAAATACGATCGATGAGTCTTTCATTGAAGCGGTCATGCCCAAACCCAAGGAGTGAGAGAACACAAGTTAACCTGGATAATTTATAAATTATCCAGGTTACCCTGAATTATTCATGTACGAGCTTAAAATCAAGGGACACGTTACCGATTTTGGAAAATCGGTACATGTCCCTGATTTCAGTGCATATAGCATAAAATCACGCAAAAGAATCATGTTTATGAATAATTCAGGTTAATAAATAGAAGGAGGAAGGAAATGGAGTTAGAAGGAAAAGTAGCCCTTATAACCGGAGGCAGTATGGGGATTGGAACCGCCATTTCTCTTAACATGGCTCAAAACGGAGCGGATGTGGCTTTGACATACCGGCGCCATGAACAGCAAGCTATGGACATCGTGGAAAAGATCACTGGCATGGGCTGCAAATCCAAGACATACAAAGTCGATGTGTCTGAATTCGAAGCTGTCCAAAATCTCGTGAATGAAATCATTCAGGAATTCGATCATCTGGATATCCTGATCAACAATGCTGGAATGAACTGGGATGGCGTTGTCTGGAAAATGACCGAAGAGCAGTGGGATAAAGTTATCGATGTCGACCTGAAGGGCACGTTCAACTTCATCCGGGCTGTCTCCCCGGTTTTCAAGGAGCAGCAGTCTGGAAAAATCGTGAACATCACCTCCATTAATGCCATGCGGGGAAGGTTCGGCCAGTCCAATTACACCGCTGCCAAGGGCGGAACGATAGCTTTGACCAAAACAGTGGCTAAGGAATTGGGCAAATTTAGAGTCAATGTCAATGCCGTAGCCCCAGGCTTGATCGAGACGGAAATGATCAAATCCATGCCAGAGGATTTCAAGCAGAGATCGCAGGCGGAAACGGTATTTAACGCGCTCGGTAAGCCAGAGGAAGTCGCTTATCTTGTCACATTTTTGTGCAGCGAAAAAGCCCGGCACATAACCGGAGAAGTGATCAAGGTCGATGGTGGACAATATATTTAGGAGGAATTTATGGATCGAGTAGCCATTATAGGAGTTGGGCAGAGTGCGTTTGTACGGGGTTATCCGGGATCGATCAGAGAATTGGCATTTGAAGGATTCAAAGAGGCTGTCGAGGATGCCCATATCTCAGTGTCTGATATCGGTGCGTCAATTATTTGCTCGGCCCCAGAGTATGACAAACAGCGTTCGCCGTCTGGGATTTTTGCTGAATATTTAGGGCTGACTCCTCAACCCACGTTTTATTTGGAAAGCTTGTGCTCCTCGACGAGCATGGGATTGAGGATGGCCTATTCACTGGTCAAATCCGGACTTCATGATGTCGTAGCGGTTGTGGGTTTTCAGAAGATGTCGGAAATTTCCTCGGCAGAATCGCAGGAAAGAATGGGCCGGGGTGCGGATATCCAATGGGAGAGCCCGTTTGGAACCATGATGCCCGCTTATTACGCCATGTTTGCCAAGGCTCATATGGAAAGATACGGAACCACCCAGGAGGATATGGCGCTCGTGAGGGTTAAATCCGCCACTTATGGTCAGGTGAACGAAAAAGCCCTTTTCCGCAAGCCGGTGACCTTGGAGAGTTTCTCCGATCCGGAGCATTTCATGTCCGGCCCGGTTTCAAGTCCCCTTTGCGTGGGAGATTGCTGCGCCAATGCTGACGGGAGTTCCTGCCTGATCGTGGCCAGCGAGAAAAAAGCCAAGGCCTTCAGCCAGAAGCCAGTCTGGATTCTAGGATTGGGGGCGGCGTCAGCCAGCGTGAACATGTCGGGACGAAATGTGTTTACGGGATTGACCGTTGCTAGAGAGGCAGCCCGACTGGCTTATGAGATGGCCAGAGTCGAGCCAAGACATATCGATGTCGCCGAGGTGCACGATTGCTTCACCATTTCTGAAATAATGGCGTATGAAGATTTGGGTTTTGTAGAAATGGGGGAAGGGAGGAATTTGATACAGAGCAAGGCAACCTACAAGGATGGCGTTATCCCGGTCAATGTGGACGGCGGATTGCTCTCGAAGGGACATCCCATCGGAGCGACCGGAGGTTCTCAGATAAGAACCATCGTCCTTCAGCTCAGAGGTGAAGCAGGAGAAATGCAGGTAAATGACCCGGAAGTGGGCCTGGTTCATAACATCGGGGGTGTGGGGCTCTACGGTGCTGTTAGCATTTTGGGGAGGGAGTGAAATGAGCAAAAAAAAAGAGATAGACGACCGCTTTAAAAAATTCGGGACGGTTAGCTTCACGTCGGTCACCAAAGTCAATGACTTCATCGATTTTCTGGAACAGGGAAAGGTCATGGGAAGCCGTTGCAGCGCCTGTGGGATGGTATTTTTCCCGCCTAGAGCAGACTGCTACAAATGTCTTGCCAGCAATATGGAGTGGTTTGAAATCGAGGGCACGGGAAAACTGACAACTTACAGCAAATTGAAGTTTGCCCCGGTCGGATTCGAAGATGATTTACCTTACTGCATCGCTGTTGTGGATTACGGTGATTACAAGATTTTTGGGCGGATCGCCGGTGATATTCCGGACGAAGACATTCAGATGGGAATGGCCATGAAAACGGCTGCCAACAAACTCCCGAATGGGCAGCTGAACTATGTTTTCACGAAAGCGTAATCGGGTTCCCTATCAAAATGGATCAAACTCAGTAATTCAAAAATGAGTCTTTTAGATATCAAATTGCACAAACCTCATAGTGTTGAGGAAGCCTTGAAGCTCCTTGAAGAGCTGGAGGATGCCCGACTTGTTGCGGGTGGCACAGACCTTCTGGTGGATATCAAGCAAGGCCTAATAAAAGCCAAAAATCTGATTTCTCTCCGGGATATCAGTAATCTTAAAGGAATACAGAAAGAATCCGGAAGAATAAGTATCGGAGCTATGATGACTCCGAAGGAGATTATAGCCGACAGCCTGATTAATAAGCATGTTCCTGCTCTTGCCGATGCTGCCCGGTCCATGGCTGCGGCACAGATTCGTTCCATGGCTACTGTCGGCGGGAATATTGCGAGCGCGGTTCCGTCAGCAGATCTGCCGCCGCCGCTGATAGCTGCAGAAGCTTCAGTCGCCTTGGATTGCGGCACTTTGCGAGAGATAAACCTGTCGGAATTCTTCACCGGGGTGAGAGAGACCGTTTGTGGCCCAGGAGAGTTGCTGGCCTCTGTTCGGATTCCAATTCCTTCTACTCAAACGGGCAGCTCCTACTATAAATTAGCTTTGCGCGAGGCGAATGCTCTTGCTGTTGTGGGGGTGGCCGCCCAGATTTCCTTAAAAGGCGACAAAATTGAAAAGGCTGCGATCGTTTTAGGTGCCGTGGCGCCCACTCCTGTTTTGGTTTTGAAGGCCTCTGATATTTTGTGTGGACAAACCCCATCGGAAAGTTTATTCGATAAAGCCGCTTCTCTTGCAAGCGAGGCGGGAAAGCCGATTTCGGATATTCGAGGTTCTGCCTGGTATAGGAAGGAATTAATCCCGATTTTAACGCGCAGGTCCTTGGATATGGCATGGGCACGTGCTCGAGAACAATCATGAGCGAGCAGGAAAAAGACTACCGTGTCATCACTCTGAATGTCAACGGGGAAAAGCACTCTGTGGCTGTCCAGGATGGCGAGACTCTTTTGGATGTCCTGAGGGATAAGCTGAGACTGACCGGGACAAAAAAGGGGTGCAATCAAGGTGTCTGCGGAGCATGCACGGTCCTTGTTGATGGGGAACCTAAAAACAGCTGTCTCCTGCTCGCGATATCTTGCGAAAATGTTTCTATTACAACCATCGAGGGAATCTCCCGGGGCGGACAACTGCATCCCCTCCAACGGGCATTCATCAACCATGGTGCTGTCCAATGCGGATTCTGCTCCCCTGGAATGATCCTCAGCGCCCGTGCTCTGATTGAACACCAGCCGAATCCCCTGGATAAGGAAATAAAACAGGCCCTCTCCGGTAATCTCTGTCGATGCACAGGATACGTGCGCATCATCGATGCCATCCGAAATTGGAAAAAATACAAAAATACTGCAGAATCCCCCCTTAATCCCCAAGACCTGGATAAATTTGCGACAGTCGGAAAAAGCCTTCCCCGGGTGGATGCGGCGGATAAGGTTACTGGCCGGGCAAAATACACGGCAGACCTTTCCTTCCAGAATATGCTCCACGGCAAAATTCTGACATCTCCGATCGCTCATGGATGGATAAAAGCCATCGATACAAGCAAGGCCGAGGCATTGGCAGGTGTCAAACTTGTTCTCACAGCCAAAGATGTGCCGGAAATTACATACGGAATCAATCCTCCCCGGTACGATGAGCACATCTTGGCCAGGGAAAAAGTCAGACACGTGGGCGATGAAGTCGCTGCCGTCATCGCTGTCGATGAGGATATAGCAACTAAGGCGCGTGCCCTCATCGAGGTGGAATATGAGGAGCTTCCGGCCGTATTCGACCCCCTCGAAGCTGTCAAAGATGGTGCCCCTCAAATCCATGAACGATACAAGAATAATATAAACACGCGGGTGGATCATCATTTTGGGGACGTGGAGAAAGGATTTGTGGAAGCAGACTATATCCGGGAGGAAAAATTTGTGGGGAATCATGTCTACCAAAATCCGCTCGAGCCAAATGTAGCCATAGCAACCTGGGAGGATGATGGATCAACCCTAGTGCTGTATGCTTCCACCCAGGTTCCCCATTACCTGCAGTACATGGTTGCGAGGGTGTTGGACATTCCTCTGGGTCAGATCCGTATCATTCGGCCCCCTGTCGGTGGAGGTTTTGGGGGCAAACTGGATACCACCTCCCAAGATCTGATCTCAGCCATTGCTTCCAAACGACTAGGCAGGCCTGTCAAAATGGAATACACGCGGGAGGAAATGTTCCTCCATGGGCGGGGGCGGCACAAACAGCACATGCTGTTTAAAATCGGGTTGAAGAAGGACGGGACCATGACCGCCGTGCAAAGCCGGATCTATTTAGACGGGGGAGCTTATTCATCCTATGGTGCTATCACTGCTTACTATGCAGGTAGTATGATTCCCACTCTTTATAAATTCTCGAATTACAAATATGAGGGCTTCCGCATTATGACCAACAAGCCTGCTTGCGGCGCCATGCGCGGTCACGGCGCTCCCCAGCCGCGATTTGCATTCGAGTCGCTTTTGAGCATGATGGCCGATGACCTGGGGATCGATCCGATAGAAATTCGGTTGCGCAATGCCATGGAACCAAACTCGCGGACGTGCAATGAATTGGACATTCATAGCTGTGAGTTTCGGCAGACATTGGAAAAGGTGAGGGAGAAATCGGAATGGTCCAAAAAATATGGCAAACTTCCGCCTGGAAAAGGGATCGGGATCGGCTGTGGCGGCTTCGTTTCCGGGGCAGGATATGCCAAATATCGGGGCCAGGTCCAGCTCAGCTCTCAAAAAAAGCTCGAGCCCTTCATCAAAAAAGCCACGTTTCCCCATTCCAATGCCATCGTTAAAATAAGTGAGGATGGGACAGCGGCCGTGCTTCTCATTTTGGCGGCCGAAATCGGTCAGGGGGCATTAACAGTTTTGTCCCAGATGTGTGCAGAAGCTCTTGGGATCAGCTTGAACCGGGTGCGCATCCGGAGTGAGGATACGGACATCAGTCCCCTCGATCTTGGGGCTTATTCCTCACGGACCACGTTAATGGGAGGAAATGCGGTCGTTCGTGCGAGTCAAGATGTACTCAAGAAACTTTTCGGAGTTGTTGCCCAAATCTGGGACTGTGATCCTCGAACACTGGAGGCTGCAGACAATCAAATCCGCCATACCAGGGAAAAATCCAGGATTATGGAATGGGAAGAGGCCGCACGCAAATATTTTAACGATAATGGTCCCCTCGTCGGCACAGGATGGTACAAGCCTCCTTCAGATCTCGGAGGGGAGTACAAAGGGGCCGCCGTCGGCACCAGCCCTGCCTTTTCCTTCTCAAGTTCTGTGTGTGAGTGCAGAGTGGATCTTGCAACAGGCAAGGTGAAGATTGAAAAAATCACCGATTTTCATGATTGCGGTACGCCGATAAATCCCCAGGCAGTCCATGGCCAAGTAGAGGGGGCAGTGGTGATGGGGGCCGGCGAAGTGCTGATGGAAGATGTCGTTTATGATGAAAGGGGCAACCTTTGCAATCCCAATCTCCATGACTACCTACTGATGACCATCAAGGATGCTCCTGAAATTTTCAGCGGAATCGTGGATTCCTTTGAACCAGAAGGCCCCTACGGTGCAAAAGAGGTGGGGGAGGGAGCCACATTACCGGTATTGGCTTCTGTGGCTCATTCTATCGCCAATGCCACAGGAGTATGGATTAAAGAACTTCCCATCACACCGGAAAAAATTCTGAAAGCTTTGAGACAATCGGAAAATAACAAAAAAACATGAGCAAGAATCAAAAAATGCACAGTGTGCCTTTCGAGAAAAGATTCCTCGAGAGCGAAAAAAGATTTCAGGATCTCTTGAGCCATCTCCCAGTCGGGGTTTACCGGACCACTCCGGATGGCAAAATCATAGAAGCCAATCCGTCTCTTGCAAAAATGCTGGGATATCCGAGCCATGAAGATTTAAAGGATGTTAATGTCAAGGATCTGTATGTGCGGGCAAAAGACCGGAGCGAACACCTAAAAAAGCTAAATGTCAAAGGGATATTTTTTACGGAATTTGAACTCCGCCGCAAAGATGGGCACATTATCTGGGGGAGGGATTATCCTCGGGCTGTCATCGATTCTGGAGGAAAAATAAAATATTACGATGGCATTTTGGTAGATATCACTGAGCAGAAAAAAACCGAAAAAGAATTGAATGGGGCTTTAAGAAAGCTGGGAACCCTTTCCCTCCAGGACGATTTGACAGGGCTCTACAACAGAAGGGGCTTTTTTGCCATCTCTGCCGAGCATTTTAAAATGGCGGACCGAAAGAGGACAAAAATGTTCTTACTTTTCATGGACCTGGATAATCTCAAAAATATAAACGATAAGCTCGGTCATCACAAGGGAGATGAAGCCTTGGTGGGAGTCGCCAACATCCTGAATTCAACCTTCCGCCGGTCGGATATCAAAGGCAGGATGGGCGGGGATGAGTTTGCCGTGTTCCCGATCGGAGCCTCTCAAGAAGGAATGAAAAAGGCGATGTCACGGCTGAGAAAAAACATCAAGGCGTTTAACAAAAGCAAAGAGAATCCGTTCCAGCTGTCTGTCAGCATGGGGGTATCACACTATGATCCCGAGCACCCCAGCACGATCGATGAGCTTCTAGTAAGAGCTGACAAACTGATGTATGAGGATAAGCGCCGTAAGAAGCGGTCTTGAATTCTTTGAACTTAAAATTCTTGGATCATCTGCGGGATGAAACGAATGTAGTCTTCGAGGCTCTGTTCATACGAGACATCCTCTTCATCGGATAGGGATGGCTTTCCTGCGTTTTTTTCTCTCGGGAGCTCAAATGTCATTTTTTTCCTTTTTCATGAGTTCACTCATCATTTTATGGATGGCCTGGTAGACCGATGAATCTTCTGAAATCTTCCAGATCGGTTTTCCAGATTGGTCCATCCGCCGCAATGTATCATCTTCCGGGATTAAAGAAAATAGGTCCAGGCCGTGTTTTTCTATATTTTTTGCTAAAATGTCTGGGATATCTTCCTTAACCTTGTTCAGAATCAGATATTTCTTACCGACACGTGTGTCTAATTCTTTCAGAAGCTTGCTGATTCTTGCCGCAGCTTGAAGGCTTCGAGCCGATGGCTCGGAGACAAGCAGGAGGTTGTCAATCCTTTGAGTTGTCCGGCGGCTGAGGTGTTCCATCCCGGCTTCATTGTCGATCACTACACACTTGTAATTATCACTCAGCGTTTTCAAGATGTCCCGCAGGAGATTGTTGGCATAGCAGTAACATCCTGGGCCCTCTGGCCGTCCCATGGCAATCAGGTCAAAGTCCCTGGTTTCCCTCAGGCTGGCGTGGATCTTGTATTCGAGAAACTCCTGTTTGGTCATCCCCCCTGGGAGTCTGTGGGCCGACTTTTTCATTTCTTCCCTAATGGCACCAACCGTTTCTTCTATTCTGATTCCCAGTAGATCATTCAGATTGACGTTTGGGTCGGCATCCACAGCCAGTATAGGCCCGAGTTCCTGGTCTTTCAGCCAGCGAATGATCAGGGCGGCAATGGTGGATTTACCGGTGCCGCCTTTTCCGGATATTGCAATTGTTTTCATAGTTTCTTCAAAACAGGGGGAGGCAAGGAGCCTTCATTTCAGTGCCTTTCACGATGATATCCCTTTTATTTTCATCCACACGATCCAAGCCCATTTTTCCGTAAGCTTTTTTCCTTTGTCCAAAACCACGCAGGGGATACCTTCGTTGTACTGAATTTCCATTTCTTCTCGGAAATTCGTGTTGAGCAACTGGGGCCAGATGGGAATTTCTGGAATGGAATTCAGGATTATGTCACATGCATCCGAAGGATTAGTGTGGAGCATGCTTCCGATGGCTGTGGCTAGGCCTTGCGGATTAAAAGCTATGTTCCACCTCCAATTTTGTTAGCTATTCCATTTTTTTTAAAAACATATAATATCATAAAAAAATGGTTCTTTTCAGAAAAAAGACTAGAAAAAATAGAACCGTCCCCGTTTTTATAAATAATTCAGGAGCCTGGATTATTTACGGGCCAAGATTGCTGCAGCGGCAAGGCAGTGGCCCACGCAGCTGTAGTGAACTACCGCAAGTGGGTTACAACGAAGCCGATGTGGTGAGATTGGCTCGCCTGTAGGGTAAAAACGGCTGATAAACTATTGGGGATTAAATAATTTCATTGTATTTAAAGTGACTGAAAGTATTGGCCGTTTTTATAAATAATTCAGGAGCCTGGATTATTTACGGGCCAAGATTGCTGCAGCG
>CAYPGQ010000003.1:0-105972 GCA_964410125.1 uncultured Eubacteriales bacterium
CCTAACGCTTCTAGTGGATTTTTTCCAAAATACCCTCTACTGTCTGAATTGCAGACAATGGATAATTCTGTTTGACCGGTTCCGTCATCCTGCGTAAAATAAAGACAAGGAAAAAACCATGATAAAAAAATTCGGTTATCTTCTCTTCTTCACCTTTGTGATGCTTTCCATCCATGCTGTCTCCAAAGAGGTTCAGGTTATCGTTATTGCCAATTCTGCCCCGATATACTCCGAATCCCATTCCGAAAGCTATAAGATAGAAACGGTCAAAAAAGGGACGGTTCTCACCCTGTTCGAATCCGGAACTAAGGGCTCAAATTGGCTATACGTTTCCTACCAATCCCCAAGATGGAGGGCAAAGGTAACAGGCTTCATCCAGTCACGTCTGGTCGAAAAACTATCCGATAAAAAACCGGCAGAGATGCCAAAAGAAGAAATTAGGGAAGCAAAGGACGAGCCTGAGGTTAAGGAGATACCGGCTTTAACGTCGTTGCCTCCTTATAAAAAATATTCACTTACAGATGCTAGGGCTTCTTGGGAAAACCCTCGCTGGTTCTCTTTGAAGGTTGAAAGCCGGGCCGACACAAGCGTAAGCCCAGCCAAAGTGGTCCCTATAATCAAGGAAAAGAGGAAAGAATCGGCTTTTGAGGTTAGAGAAGAAAGTGTAAAAGCGGAAGAAAAAGTCCCCCTAAAACCCGGGAAAGAGGTTGTTATTCCCAAAGTCGAAGTTGTGGCAGCTTTAACGTCGTTGCCCCCATATAAAAAATATTCACTTACAGATGCCAGAGCTTCTTGGGAAAACCCTCGCCTTTTCTCTCTGAAGGTTGAAAGCCGGGCCGACACAAGCGTAAGCCGAGCCAAAGTGGTCCCTATAATCAAGGGGAAGAGGAAAGAATCGGCTTTTGAGGTTAGAGAAGAAAGTGTAAAAGTGGAAGAAAAAGCCGAAGCCGAAAAGGAAGAAGAGCCTCAAGTAAGGCCAAAAAAAATCCCTCGTCTCGGAAAACCTTCATGGCTCACTCTCAGCTTAGGGTATGGGCCATCCGGTGGAAGCGGTCTTGGAGGATTCGTCCAGGTAAATTTGAAGAATGGGTTTTCTCTTCATTTCGGAGCCGGTTATTATCCAACATCCTATTATTATTCAGAATATGATTGGGCAAAAAACAGGATTCTCTACAGTGTTGGAGTAAAGTATTATCTCCCCTTTGGCTTTGGCAGAATTCGCCCCTATTTGGATTTACAATATGGGGGAATCAGCGTCGAGGCAGTAAGAGTGGTTACAGGAATATGGTACTCCCAATACACGTATGAAAACATCCAAAAAACCTTGTTAGGCCCCACTTTTTTAGCTGGCGCAGAAATTAAAACAGGGGCTATCGGGCTGAACGTCGCTTTTGGCTTATCATACAACACGACAAAATGGGAATATTGGGATAGGGATTATTTTTTGACCGGGGATGTCGGGCTGTTGATATTCTTTTAGGCAAAAAAAAAGCCCGTTCAGCGAACGGGCCTTCCCTTATTCCTTAAAAGGTCTGTTCAGGGAATAGATCCTTCTTTTATTTACCGTTTGAATGGAGATATGGCATTCGTTTTATCGCTCACCCTTTTTATTCCATAAATAACGGCTCCACTCCCCGCAATGACTGAGGCAATCCCACCAGGTGTAGTAAAAAAAGCAAGAAAACCTTTATTGTCAACAACATAGACAGAATCATCAACCTGAGCAATTTGGTTCAATTCAATATAGGCCTTTTGCCCTACAAATACTCTATCAATAGGATTGTTTTCAATTTTCAGCACCTTGAGATCTTGATAAAAATCCGTGATATTGCCCACAGTATGGATATGGTCATCGACCTGGAGAAGGCCTTTCACCATAAAGATTTCTGCCACTTTTGTACCTGGGTTGTAATCTGCAATTTTCCCGACCAGGGCCTCTCCTTCAACCTTTTTCTCTTCATAAAATTCTTGTATCGACTCCGCCAACTTTTTCTCAAATGGAGCCAAAGCAATCGATATTCTAGCGGTTTCGTTCTCTCGAATTTTCAATCCTAAAAAACCCTGTGAGTTAAAGTCTCCTAGATGGCTCTCGACGCCATAAACATATAGTCCTTTTTCGATTCCTTCCACTTTGAATAGGCCGAGAGTATCAGATGTGCTGCTATCATAGGTTTTATCTGTATGGATATTCCTAAATTTTATGACAGCTCCTTCTAAAGGAGTTGTCCCATCCCTATAATAGATGTGTCCCGCAATATCACCAATGGCATTATCTTGGCTCTCTAAAAATCCAGGTTTGAAAAGAAAAAGAAGCACAAAGACCACAATACCCACTAAATAACACTTTTGTTTAGCACCTTTAAACATGTAATCCTCCCTATACAGACTAAATATACTTATATTTAAATTGCTTGTCAAGGAATTTCATAAGTATTTTTTAATTTTAGGATAAAATTAGCTCATTTTTTTTGGAAAAAAAATTTTGGAATGGGAATCTTGATTTTTTTCTGTTTTTCTCTTGGGTCGATCGGATCAGGAAAGTAAGGAATCTCTTTGTCACTTATGACAGCTTCCGGATTCTCGTTGACCAGTGCAAGGGCACTGTCTTCCCCAATTTTTTCAGCAACTTTCCTTACTGCCTTTGAAAGCCACATATTCACCCGACGAGGACTGTGTGAATCGCTGGCAATGAAGTGAATGAGGTTTAAGTCAAGAAAACGAAAAACACCTTCTTCAGTCCTGCCGCCGTATTGCCTAGTGAAACTTCCGCTATTAGTCTGGACGAGCCCACCCATTTGGACTAACTCGAAAAGCAAGCTAGGATTCTGTCTGAAAACCGAATTTCTCTCTGGATGAGCAATAATAGGAGTTATCCCCTCACTCATTAACTCGAAAAAAATCTCTTTTACTCCCGAAAAAACATGCTCTGACGGAAATTCAACGAACATATAAGAGCTATGGTTCAGAACTAATGCCTTTCTCTTTTTCTTTATTTTATCTATCAAGTCGTGAGAAATATGTACCTCAGCTCCTGGTAATATCTCTATATCAATTTGGCCCTCCCTAAGCGCTTTGTTAAGCTCTTTGTTTTTCTCCTGTACAATTCCATAATTTTCGCTTAGGTAATGACCCCGAAACATGTGAGGTGTTGCAACAATTTTTTTAATACCTTCGCATTCTGCCACCTTTGCCATTTCGACGGCTTCATCCAAATTTTTTGCTCCATCATCAACTCCGGGCAGAATGTGGCAGTGAAGGTCAATCATGATATTTTTAGTAATACCGAAAATAAAGATAGATAAGTTTAGAATATTGTCTCTGGAACAAAGACAATGTCATTCTCCTGAAGCGGGAAATCCTGTTTTTTCCCCTTGATGATGTCTTTGACATTCACTTTTATTGGTCTCTCTTTACCGCTCTCATCCTTTCTTCTGACAATCACACCGCTTTTAGAAGCTCTTTCTGTAAATCCTCCCGCCATAGCAATCGCTCTATAAAGAGTAGGGATCTCAGACTTGCCAACTTCAAGTGCACCAGGGCTCCTCACAGCGCCAATCACGTATATCGCGACTGTCTCCTCAGGAAGGACATAAATCGTATCATTTGGCTGAAGAGGTATATTTAGCGAGGCATCGCCTGAAATCAAATCTTTGATGGAGATTTTAAGAGTCTCGTTTAAGCCATCTTGGCGCTCTCTCATAATCGTGATTTCTCCTCCAGCAACAGTAGAAAACCCTCCAGCTTCTGCTATAATATGCAGTAATTTCTGCCGTCCTATAAGTTCATAAAACCCAGGATTTAGAACAGCTCCAAGCAAGGCCACTCTTTTGCTCCGATACTCAAGTATAAAAACTGTTACCTGGGGATTTTGTAATAGATCCTCCCCAAGAAGCTGATTTAACTTATCCTCGAGTTCTACCTTGGTTAATCCTCTCACTTCTATTTCCCCTTTCAAAGGGGGGAATGTAATTTTCCCATCTTCTGAAACCCGTACTTGTCTACTCAGCTCTTCATTACCAAATACAGTGATATCCAAAAGGTCCCTGGGTCCTATTCTATATTCCAGAACATATTTTTCCTGACTTTCCTGAAAAGAAAAAACCGGCAAAATTAAGACAAGAAAAAAAATTGTGATAGCAACTTTTTTAGGTTCCATTTTATTCCTCATGGTGTTGAGTCCCTGAATGATATTATAATTTATCTCAAAAAATCGATCAATCGATAGGATTTGTTTGAGTTATATTTTTTTTTGACTTGATCCCCATTTTGCTCTAAAAGATATCCAGAAGGAAAGGAAAACGAGCTTTAGGTCCAAGTAAAAACTTTGCTTTTGGATATAATGCAAATCGAAACGGAATTTCTTATTGCGAGGAGCATCTGGAGGAAGATATATCTGTGCAAATCCTGTAAGCCCCGGCCTTATGCTATGCCTTTCTTGATATCCTGGGATGTCAGTCAAGGATTTTGTGCTTGGATTTCCATTAATCTCTATTTCTTCTGGCCTTAGAGCTCTGGGCCCAACAAAACTCATGTCTCCTCTTAAGATATTTAAAAGTTGGGGAAGCTCATCCATTGCTGTAGCCCTCAAGATTCTTCCGATTTTTGTAACTCTCGGATCGTTCGCTTTTGCTTGGACCGGGCCTTGATCTCCTTCTGCATTTACAATCATAGAACGAAATTTCAACACTTTAAAAATCCTGCCATTTTTACCCACACGATTTTGTTTGAAGAATATAAATCCTCTATCTCCTAACCATATAAGAATAGTAAACAATAGCCACAAAGGCATTGATAAAAAGATCCCCATAAACGATAGCACAACGTCAAAAGGTCTTTTCAAGAAATTTAACTTCATCTTCTTATTCTGCCAAAATAATAACCTATTCAATTTGTAGAAGAAAATACCCAAAACAGATGAATTAGGGGGTGATTTTAGCATCTTGAAGATCACCTCAAAGGGTGATCATCAGAGCCGTTTCTATTTATGAACAACTAAAATCTATATGTGAATTTCATAAGGGCAACATTCCGATTGACGCATCCTATCTGGAGATGGTTCTCTCCAATCTTTGATTCCAAGTGAATGGATAGAATGTCATCATCTAAATAATCTTCCCAAATAATTTGATCGTTAAAAAAGACATGTATCAAAGGCCTTATATCTCTCTTCACATCCTTAAAAAATAAATTTAATAGAATCCTCCTCCCATCAAGCTGTAAATCATAGGGAATTCTTTTTGATTTACTTATATATACATCTTCTAAGACTATTTCTTTTGAGCTTAAAACTTTTTCTATTTTACTATTTATTTCACTAATTTTATTTTCCTTATTTAGCTTTCCATAAATTTGGCGTATCTTTATAAGATTTCTAATGTTATCTGGATCTATCTCCAGGGCCATTTTATAGAAATCTTCCGCCTCATATAGATTATCGAATCTATGGAAAGAATCACCAAAATATTGTAAAACCTCTACATATTTTTCTTTTTTTCCTTCAGGAATTCTTAAAATACCCTGTCTAAATTGGTTCCCTGCATTCACAATGTCCCTATGATGAGTCTGCTTGAAATCAAGAAGAAGCTGGAAGGAAAGCAGATCTAAATCATCAAGAGCTGCGGTTAAATTTTTCTTTATCAAGCCCCTCTCGATAAGGTAAGACTCAAGCTCTTCCACTTCCACCACTCTATCCCCTGTTAATGACAGGTATTCACGTAAATAGTCCTCAACCTTTTCCAATTCTGTTCCTTGTTCAATATTGCTCTTTGCGAATTTTAAAAGGGCAGATTTCTGCAACTCAATAAATTCGACAGAATCAATCAGGCTCTGATTGGAAAGTTTTTGATAAAACTTTATTCTCTTTAGCCTTTCCAGACAGGATTTATAATATCCAGCAGCCTTTTTCTGACGGAAATAGAAGTATTGTAACTCTCCAGAATCGTAATCTCGTCTTGCTTTTTCAAAATCCAAAAATTCAGCCGCTGCTAACATCTTATGCCTTTGATGCAAAGAAAGAGATTTTTGACCAAGAAAATCTGCATACCACCTGTAAATCTGAGGCTCTTCAGGCAAGATTTCTGTTATAACTTCATATTCTTGAATATTCATCTGCCAGACATCGAAGATGTTATGGATTTTTTGTCGGTTCTTTCCTAAGCCAATTTTTTTTAAAATCTCTTTGGTAAAATTCTTATCTTCATCTGAAAGCTGATTCCAATTAGAGAGATAAACTTTACCAGTTTCATAATAGATATCATTGTTTTCACCAGCAAGGAGTGCAGCTTTCTTGTATTCATCATAAAAATCCTGATCCAATGGTTCAGAGATAGAACTCAAATTCATTAGAGACCTAGCGAGATTAAAATGACTAAAGTAAGAGGCAGGATTAATTTTTATAGATTTATTAAAATTTTGCACAGATTTCTGAATTAAAATCTTGCTTCTCGTTTGAGCACCTGGAGTCTGCTGCCCTAGCTCAAAGTATGCTTTGCCCAGTTCATAGAATGTGAGGTCATTATACGAAAAGGCTCTGTTAGCTCTTTCCAATATTTTGATCTTTTTCTCAATATCCTCAGTCTTTCCTGCTTTGTAATAAAGATGAAAATTATAGTAGATTAATACATTTAAAGCGCCAACAAAAACAACTGTTATTATCAAGACAGTCCTTTTTATTTTGCTCATTTCTTACTCCTAAGCTGGATATCCTCCTCCTCTGGACTTTGCTGACTTGGCTTTTTCAAATTATTTCTTCTCTTATAATTTGTTATTACCAAGGTTAAGGAAAGAACAACAGAGAAAAGCAACATATTTGCTGGGATATGAAGATTAAAATCCGTAATGGAGTGAAATAAAATGCAGAAAACAGAAACAAATCCCCCGATAGCTAATCCCTTCACCTCAGGATGTCTCCTACGTTTCCATAAGCGAAAAGCATTCATGATTAGGAGGAAAATACCTCCAACAAGCAATATAAAACCAACAATCCCCATCTCAGATAAGTATTCAAGATAATCATTGTGGGCGTGGTAGATTCTTATAAGCTTGTTATCTATCATGAGGTCAGGATATATAGAGGGAAAAGTTCCCAACCCTGCGCCGAAGAGAGGATATTTTGAAAAAATTCTGAGCGTATTTCCCCAAAATATCGGACGACCCTCCACAAGAATATCATCAATAGCAAATCTCTCCACTGTGGCATCAATTCCTATATAAAGAGAAATAATAATCACGAGTAAAAAGGAAATATTAAGAAAATTTCTTATCCCCTTTTTATGATGTTCATAGCTCCCAAAATACAGCTTAGTTAATCCGAAAAAAAGGACAAAGGTGAAAAACAAGATAAACATTCCTGAACGAGATTTAGAAAACAGTATGGCCAAAGACATAATGATGATACTGCCAACTAAAACCAGATTTATTGAAAGGCCTTTTTGAGAAAGGCGAAGTAATTTCTCTCTCCATTTTAACCCAGCAAATGAAAAAAACGAAATCCGAGATATTATTAGTCCAATAGCCAGTGGAATGATCATCTCCAAATATCCCGAAAGATGATTTCGATTGACAAAAGTGCCTGTCACGGAATCTAAGTGATAGATTTTTTTGTAAAATAATATATTTGGACTTCTGTTATAAAGCTCGAACAAACCATAAAAAGCTTGAAAAGTTCCCAAAGCCACCAATGCTGAAAAAATTCGTATTATCTGTTGTTTTTTTGTCACTGTCTTGACAATTAAAAAAGCAACAAGGAAATAGGAAAGAACTTCAAGCCCTTCTCTGAAAGTATGCGAAGGAATTAAAGAAATGCTCATAAACTTTCTATTTAAGAAACCAACAGAATTGAGTTCATGGAAGGAAAATGTATTCGGCGAAAAAATCTTAACCAACAATTTTGGAAGAGGAATAATCTGTAAAACTATAAAAGTAAAAACACCTATAAACATGTAACTCGGCCACTTTAGGGAACGGGAGAGAAGCTCATTATCCTGAGGCTTTTTTTTCATTATAATAAAAGAGACGAACATAATAAGCACTATGAGCTGAATGGTAAGTATCGACCATTCGCCAGTCGAAGCAGCAGGAAGAGGGCTAAAAATAATCAATCCCAAAAGACCAAATTCGATGACTCTTTCACAAAAAACATCCCTTTTTGAGAGCATACGAGGTTTTTCACTTCTTCTGTCTTTCATCATTTTTATAAAAAATTCATGATCCAGATTGACTATTTTTTTCCTTCTGCGTAGTAATCGTACCGATAATATCTATAGTAATCCATAAAATAATAATCCCCCTTCCTTGTTTTTAGTTCATTAAATACAATGCCAATAATGTTAGCCTTGGCTTTTTTTAGTTCCTCGATAGATCTTAGAAAAGGTTTCCGCATCGTTTTTTCTGCTTTAATAACAAATATCATGCAATCTGCAAGCGTGGAAATAATAACCGGATCAATCACTGCAACCACAGGAGGTGAATCTATAAGAATAAAATCAAATCTATTTTTAGCCTCTTCTAACAACTCACCCATCTTTTTTGAATTTAAAAGTTCTGCAGGATTAGGGGGAATGGGCCCGCTGGGCAAGATCCAGATGTTTTCAATGGATGTCACCTGAATCGATTCATTTAAGTCTGTTCTTCCAACTAAATACCCACTTAAGCCTTTCTTGTTTCTTACTTTAAATATTCGGTGGAGCCGAGGCTTTCTTAAATCTGCATCAATAATTAATACCTTTTTCTGAAGCTGGGAAAAAGAAACAGCCATATTTGCTGCAGTTGCGCTCTTACCTTCCTTAGGCATAGCGCTGGAAAATACCATGGTTTTTGGAATATTCTCGGCATGAGAAAGCAGAATCGATGTCCTCACTGTCTTGTAATCTTCGGAAATAACCATCTGTGGATAAAGATAATTAATCAGTTCTACCTCCTTTTCCTTATCAGAAACGGTTTTCTCTTCATGATCTTCCTCCCCGTATGAATAACTGTGTCCTAGATAAGAATTAGATCTACTCTTTTTCTTTTTATCTACAGGAGGCAGATACGGAATTACGCCTAGAGAAGGGAGGCCAACCATCTTCTCCACCTCTTCAGGCCCCTTAATTGTATTATCCAGATATTCAAGAATAAAACAAAGGCTTACTCCTCCAACGATTCCAATGAAGAAGGCTAAAATAAGATTTAGTTTCTTTTTTGGCGAAAAAGGCCTTGATACCGCTTCCGCGGGATCAACGATGGTAATATTGCTCGTTTTAAGACCCTCTAATCTTGCTGATACTAAAGCCTCATTTCTCCTAGCTATCAGTGTATTGAGTATACTCTGCTTGTTATCAATTTCCGTTCTTAGATTGTGATAACGGATGGTGTTCGAATCCATTTGGGTAACGTCTCTTCTCTGCCTATCGATTTCTCTTTTAAGCGACAACTCCCTGTTCGAAGCCTCTCGGTATGCCGCTTCTGCTGCATCAACCTGACTTTTTATCTCGGTTTGAAGCTGCAGTTTCATGTTATCTATTCTCGTTTTGAGTTGTACCATCTCCGAATAACCTTCTTTATAATTGATCTTCATTTCATCATACTGGTTTTTTAAACGTAAATACTCTGATTTAAGCGATTGGATCGTTGCATTTTCTGCAAATGGAGGGAGAGAATCTACATCTAACTCCTTAAGCTGTTGGTAGTTAGCTTGAGCATTAATTCGATCAATACGGGCCTGTGTATAAGCTGTATTTAAATTAGAAAATGTATCTACAGCCGTGCTTTCAGGATCAGACAAAACGAAAAGTTCCTCTTCTTCGCCAAATCTTTGGAGTTCTCGTCTTGTCGTTTCCAATTCATCGCGTGTTTTCGCTATTTCTTCACTCAGGAAATCAGAGGCCTGTTGTGTTGTTTCGTACCGTTTCTCAACTGAAAAATTAATAAATTCAGCCGCCAGAGTATTTACAATTTCAGCAGCAAAATGTGGATTAGATGATGAATAGCTCACTTCCACCAGATTTGTGTTACGGATAGGCCTAACCTCAATATTCCCTTGAATCGAGCTTGCGGCACCAGAATAAGGATTTGACTGTCTTACAGGTGTTGATTCTTCCTTATCTGAATCATTCTTTGACCTTAGCCATTTTAAAGTCAGAAAATCTTTCACAAGAGTTATCAGATTCTTTTTCCGACTAGTTCCACTGGGGCTGAGACCGGATGCTAGATTCATTTTTCGTGCTACTCTTTCTGCAAGAGACTTGCTCTTAAAAAGCCTGAGTTGGGTATTGAAGAATGTCCAGTCACGCATCATAGATGATTGATAAAAAGATTCATCAATGCTAAGCATCTTGGAAGATCCTTCTTCTATAAGCAAAGTTGTTGTTGATTTGTACATTGGAGTGGCGAGAAAAGAAAAGATCCCTGTGAAAATTACAGTAGTGCTCACAAAAATCACTACCATCCATTTTCTTTTGAAAATCACTCCAAGGAATTGCATTAAGTCCAATTCTTTCTTTTTTGTTTCGTATTCCATATCAGTATCCTTTTTATTGAGTCATTCGTTCCTTTGTTCGAATATATGGATATTAATGTCGTTTGTAATCAGCTTCTATGTGGATTCTTAATATATTCATTAAAATTTATACGAAAAGTTGCCCCCGACAAAGAAGCTATTCATGTTCAATCCACCATAATTTGATCTTCTTTCCAACTTACTCAGGCTTAATCCCATTCCGATATTGTTTACAACCCTGATGAGAAAGCCTACGCTGTGGGTACGATATGTATCTGTCCTGAATATTTCTTTATACTGATCATCTTGAGGCTGGATCAATATCGGCTCGGGATAATTATTCCTTCCGTATGCAAAACTATAATTTAATCTCAATGATTGAGATAAATAATAAGATATTCCGGCCCCATATATATTCTCAATAAAGTACACATTTATAGCCGAAAAAGAAAATTGGAAATCTCTCGAATATTGCACACTAAAATTGAATCGTCCTAATCTAAAATAAAGTCCAGCACTTCCAATAGGCCCGGAATAGCTCATTTTTCCTTTTTCTCTGGGAAGGACCTTTCTAAATCCATAAGAAAGAGTCCCACCCGAATGCTTTATAATAGGAAATCCTATTCCTACCCTCGCTTCGTATGAGTAAGAATCCCGCCAACGGGATTCAATATTTTCAAAGGAATACTCAGAATAGCCACCTCTGATAAAAATTTGGCCCCGGGTGAAAACATTGTAAAAAAATTCAAAACTTGCACTCTGAATTCTACGGTTCAGTGACACCGAAAGATCAACATCCCATCCTGGAAGCGTTTCATCCTCATAGCTTAGTCTCTCATCTGACCATAAAAAACCAAAAGATATCCTTCGAGTCAGTTCAAAAACAATACTGCTATCAAGCCTTTTGGCAATATAGGTTACAGGAACTTCAGTTTCACTTGAAGGTCTTCTCGTTGTTCTTCGGTTTAAGTAATTCCCGGAGAGAACGAATCGACGAAGAAGAAGCATTCGGAAGCCAGGAGAATAACCATTGTTTAATGCTCTTTGGTTCCTCTCTTTTGCAAAAAAGATATATTCTGGATTTTCTGAAAAAGAAAGAATAAGCCAATTGCGATAAGGAAGATATACTTTGACTTCAGGAGATATAAAAGCTATAAAATCAGGAACAGGGCCATCTTCATCTCGAACGCCATATATATTGCTCGTGTATCCAAAATTTCTAAATTCAAGTGTTGGATGAATCCGAAAAGGCCCAATTTTCCACTTGGCCATCTCATCAATATCAACCAGTTCAGAGTTAAATGATTGATAGGTCTGGCTGTATGCGGAAGTAACGAGAAGTGATAATGCGGAAAGAAGCAAAACTAAATTAAACAACATGATATATCTTATTTTCATTTTATTTTCACGACCCATCTGTTATTTATTTCCCAGCTTAGCCTTGATAAGTTGAACAAAAGGTATCTTCCGCATCAGAGTAAGCACCAATTCTCTGTGCCAATCAAAATTTCCTTTCTCCTTTATGAGAGGAATTACTCCATCGTTTTGAGCAACCTGGAACATTTTTTCTAATTGGGCATCGTTAAACTTGGCACAAAATTTTCTCGCATAATATCCCACTAAAATCTCTCTCTGAATTGCTCTTTTCCATAATTTCTCATATTCTGCTAAAATCCTTTTTGAAAAACATCCCTTCTTAAAGGCCGTGTCCACTACTCGTGAAGCAATATCCGAGCAAAGCAATCCAAAATAGATTCCTCCTCCAGTGGTTGTTTTTACCTGACCAGCCGCTTCTCCTATCGTCAATACTCTTTCCCCGTAGGTTGGAGAAACTAAACCCTGGGCAATGGCCTTGAACTGGATTCTATTCTTATCCAAGATCATTCTTCCTTCAGGATAAAAACGTTTGAGTATTCGTCCGAAATACTCCTTTGGGCTTTTGTCTGTCATCAAACCCAGACGAACTATATCCCCATTTATAGGGACAGCCCATGCAAAAGCACCTGGTGCGACCTCCTTACCTATAAACACATGAGTGCAGTCTACGTTAGCCAATTTAAGCTCAGCCTGAACTCCATTGAGAAAGTCTTTAGGATATCCCAAACCCAGCTTTTTGTGCAGTTTGTAATTTACTCCTGTCGCAATAAGGACTAGCCTTGCCGTATTTTTTTCTTTGGATTTCTCCTCTCTTTTGGAAATAATTTCGACATGGGAATTATTAACTGAAATATCTATAACTCTGTTATCACACTTCACTGAAACACCTTTAGACAGGGCATCAGCTAGGAGGTTTCTATCAAATTTTTTCCTATCAACAACATGGGCAAAAGGCTGAGGATGATCATAAATGAGTGAATTACTATTGGGAGAAATCCATTTTATTTGCTTAATCTCTTTCAAAATAGGACTAGAAGAAAGATGGAATTCGCTGAATGCTTCACTTCCAACGATACCTGTACAAACAATATGATCCCCGATTTTTTTTTTCATTTCCAAAATCAAAACATCCAGACCTCTCTCTGCCAGATTCCGAGCAGCATTCAAGCCACTCGGTCCGCCACCGATAACAATCACATCATGCATCGACAATTCCTCTCACTTACAATAAATTCGGGCTGTTTTTTATCTCTCTCAATGGCAAGACATGCTTATATGCTCCAAGGAGATATGGAACCGAATAGTCCCAAGCCAGTTTTTTTTCAACTCTCTCTCTCCCAACTTTCATCATATGAGACCTCAGTTCAGGATTATTTGTTAGATATATTATCTTATCTGCCAGATCAATCACATCATTCGTTTTTGCATATAAGGCAGCATCTCCACAAGAAACTCTCGTCTCTTTAAGATCAAACGCAATGACTGGTTTTTCCAGCGCCATATATTCGAGTACTTTATTCATGGTTGATTTATCATTCAAAGGATTGAAAGGATCAGGCTGAACGCAGATATCGCAGGCACTCAGAACGGAAAGCATTTCGTCATCAGGAATTCTTCCAGTGAATTTAACATGACTTTCTAATCCCATATTCAGCGATTCTTCATGAAGGTCGGGTTGAGAACTGCCTCCACCAACAAAAACAAACTTTATATTGGCTATTCCCCATTTTTTTATTATTTCCTCAGCAGCTTTTAATAAATACTCCGTCCCATCTTGAGGGTTCATGTTGCCTAAATATCCTACCAAAATCTCTGCTTTATTCTTTAATCCTTTTTTTGGAGGAACAATTTTGAAGTTATCAAGATCAGGGCCATTCCGAACAACAAAAACATCCTCAGGCTTCTTCCTTCCTCTCTCTATGGCCGTTTCTTTATAAGATTCATTTGTCGCAATGACAGTGTCAGCTAGCCTATATGAATTTTTTTCAAGCCAAACTAAGGTCTTAAAGATTTTACTCTTTGGATTTTTAAAACCACGCGATTGCATCAACTCCGGGACGAGATCATGTTGGTCAAATATAAACTTTTTCCCTAGTAATTTATAGGGAAGAGCTATCACCCACAATAGATCCATAGGATTGCATGCATGGAACACAGAAAATCCGTGTCGAACAAAAACCCAAAATGTTAAAAACGTTCCAAAAAACAAGGAGCAAAAACCTTCGATAACGTGCCCTAGAATAGATTCCATTGTTGGTTTTGCATAAAAATAAGCTCTCAAATTCTTACTGATTTTTTTATAAACCGGGTCATCAGGATACTTAGGAGAAATAACTGTGACTCCCCAACCTGCGTTCACAAGCGCATTCGCCTCCCGGATAACCCTGTTGTCATAAGAAAAAGAGCCGTCTTCAATAAATATCAAAGCTTTTTTCATCTTAAAAGTGAGATTATAGTCTTACCAACATATTCCTATATATTTTGCCTGCGTTATTGTTTTGTTGGTAATGCGTACAAGATCAAACACATATTGTTCTTTGTTCAGCAGAGGAAAAATATCTTCAAACTCAGAATTTTTGCTACCAATAATTATTATTTCGGAGTGATTTACAATATCTCTTGGGTCTTTAACCATAAGTCGAGAAATGTGTGGAATGCGTTTCTCTATATATTCCTTATTTGCTCCAAACAATTTTGCAAAGGATACTTGCTTATCGTAAATTTTTATTTCATATCCTTTGCCCAATAATATTTCAATCAGCTCGACTATCGGTGATTCTCTGAGATCATCTGTCCCGGCTTTAAAAGCAAAACCTAAAATTCCAACCTTTTTCTTATCAAGGGCGATAATCCGTTTTACGGTATTTCTAATTTGCAGCTCATTGCTCGGAAGAATGGCATCCAGTACAGGGACCTTGATATCTAGCATCTTCGCTTTGTAGGACAGAGCTCGGATATCTTTTGGTAGACACGATCCTCCGAAAGCAAAACCTGGCTTAAGATAATAGGGAGCAAGATTCAGTTTTGTATCTTGACAAAAAATCTCCATCACCTCGTGTGAATCAATATTTAAAGCCCTACAGATATTCCCTATTTCATTGCTGAATGTCACCTTTAAAGCATGAAAAGCATTATCAGCGTATTTAATCATCTCAGCAACACTGATGGAAGTTTTAATTAAAGGGGCATTAATATTTTCATAAAGCTCTGCAACCTCATCTGCATCAGTTTTATTCAGTGCTCCGATAACTGTCTTAGGTGGATCATAAAAATCACTCACAGCTGAAGATTCTCTCATGAACTCTGGGTTGACCACGAGCCCAAAATCTCTTGCAGCTTTTTTCCCAGATTTCTCTTCAAGGATAGGAACAATAGTATTTTCGGTTGTACCCGGTAGAACAGTAGAACGGATAGCTATTATATGATAGGACTCCTTATTTTTGAGATGTGTTCCTATCTCCTGAGCGACCCTTTCTAAATATTCTAGATCCAGGGAGCCATTGCTCATAGAAGGAGTTCCAACACAAACGAATGAAATGTCTGAATTCAAGACAGCCGATTCGCCATCGACAGAAGCTTGTATTTTCCCGTTATCTACTGCTTTTTTTATCAAGGACTGCAGTCCCTCTTCAATCACAGGAGAACGTCCCTTATTAATGATATCTATCTTTGTCTTGTTAGTATCGACTCCGATGATAAAGTGACCATTATCGGCCAAGCAGGCTGAAGAAACAGAGCCTACATATCCCAAACCAAAAACACTTATTTTTTTCATTACTACGAATCCCCTAATTTATTCATTTTTACAAAGTTAGGTATATCTTTCATATGAATTTTGGAAGTAAAAGTTTGGCTTCCACTGATCTCAGCACTAAGAACCAATGTCTCAATTTCTTGTATATAATTGAATTGAGATGAATACCACCCTCTTATAGGTTTCTTTTCTCCTTTGACAATATCAATGCTTTGCCACTTTTTGTCGACATCGATGCTGATTCTTGTGCTTGAACAATTTATATCAATACCTCCATTATTCGTTTTCACAAAACAATCGGGATGTAAATGGAAATGACATTCAACAAAATGATTCTTTTTACAATCTATATAATCAATAATTTCAAGCTCTTTTTTTCTCTTATAGAACATAACATCTCTTTTATGAAACACAGGATCTTTTAATCTTTGATAGCCATCATGTCTAGCCGACCATAAAATCCTCTCTGCATTTTCATCAAAGACAACATTTCTTATATTATAAAAATCTTTATACATAAAATCAGCAACAATAGTGGCTTGATCAACTCTGTCTACTTTTAGAGTGTTATGGGCTGAAGTGGAACGAAAATAGTTTCTCCACTCTCCTCCACTATGATAAAGATATGTCCCAGGATCAATGAAAATGGGTTGACCGTCTATGGAAAGCCAAAAACTTAAAGCATCTGCATGTCCATGTCCGCATAGAGGCTTGAGTCCTAGTTGCCCTCCATTTCCTACAAACATGATCTCTGAATCATTTTTATCATGCATGACTGCAAGTCCTGCATTTTTGAAATAGATGCTAGATGGGCAGATATCATTCTTTTTCTTCTTTAATGCTTTCCACTTAACCTTTGTCTCTTTTCCGAGGAGGATAAAAGTTTTTTGATCAAACTCTGAATTTTCAGATATCCAATCTGGATTTTCAAAAAGCAGCGCTCCAGTGTTCAACAAGGAAACAAAATTATTGTGTTTTCCAAACCATAGCTTAAGTAAAAATCCATCATCATCATCACCAATGGCGGGATAATTCCCGTTTTTATCAAGAAGACAAGAAATAAAACTCAATGATGCACGAAGCCTATCTTCTATTGATTTATGGTATTGCTCACCATATTCTCTACAAAAAAGAAAATAAATAAGAAAATTATCCAACACGAACTGTAAGTAAGGCACAGAATGCTCAAAACTGCTTCCATCGGGATATATTTGGCGCAGCACTTGCTGCTCTAAAGTCTTCTTTCCATACTTTTTCCACTTGGCTGCATTTTTTAATTGGGGAAAGCAAAGACCGGCAACAAACAATCCCAGCGCTTCTGCCACTGCATGGTTTGCACATGAAGAATATTTCGAAGGATACCGATAAAGATGTCTTCCATGAGGGGCTATGAATCGTGTTATCAATTCACATTGCTCTTCATTCAAAGGCTCATCACCCAATAACTTTAAGGCATACACAACATTGAGTATTCTGATTCCGAGTTCTATTCCCATTATCCAGTTGATGCCATTGGGGTAAGGATTGGATTCCAACCATGATTTTAATTGATCAAAAATCTCATTTTTATGTCTAGAATCTTTATAAAGGGAGTAAGTCAAAGCAAGCTGAGGAATATGATGAAGACGATTCAGCTCCCAGGCAAATTTTATGCCTCCGATAATCTGACCATCTCTGTAATCTATATCTCCCCAAAATTTTAGTGGCCAAGACTGATTGGTCTTTGGGTCAAGGTGCCAATTAATTCTGCTTCCGAAGTTTTTGGTAAAACCAAATACATTAAACCTATGCTCAAGAATATCTTCTGTAGCTTCAAGACTCTTCAATCTTGCTTGAGGAAAACACTCATCAAAACCACATAAATCAATTGCTTTTATATTCTTTTTATGAAGAGAATGATCCACAAATTTCTCACCATTCATAAAGAATTTATCCTTTTTTATTTTAAATGCCTGTCCAAATCTATATGGGTATTCAATTAATGGCATACTTTTCATTCTGTTAAGATGCCAAATAAGCTTTCCCATTTGGATTTATTTATGACCTCTTTCTTATTCCCCATACCAATCTTATTTGATTTTCCTTAAAAATCTTAGACTTCCTTGCAAAAAAAGTATCAATCCTTTTGAAAACTGGAATCCCACAGAACAAAAGTTTTTTATTTCTAAAAAGCTTTTCAAATGCTCTTCTCCACAGATACAAAAAGAATGAAACTTTAGAAAACAAGAATATTTCCAAATTATATTTTTTTAGTTGCTTTTCAACCACCTCTCTTCTGATTCCTCCCTCATGTGTTGCTCTCAAATCTTCAGGAGAAATTCCATGTTTTTTGTGGGAATAATTTTGCAGGGGTTTGAGTATGTTTTTTTTCATAAACTGCCAAACAGGCGAATAACCATCATCCAAAAATATGGCTTTTCCATTTTTCTTTAAGACTCTGTTTATCTCACAGAAGAATTCGGATAGATTATCGATATGATGCACTAGGGCATAGGCATAGACAATATCTACAGATTCCTCAGGAAGTGGAATATTCAAAGCATCAATGGCATGGAAAACAACTCTTTTTTTATATTTTTTAAATAATTCACTTTCCTCAAACGCACATTTCACAAATTGTACAGCTTCCAATGATGCATCGCTGTAAATTAAATATGCACCTAAATTTAAAAAATGAAATTCTTTTTCAGAAACGCCATTCCCCAAAAGGAGAATCACCTTGTTATCCAAATTAGAAAGGCTATCAAGGAGCAACTTATTGTGAGGCCAAACATGACCATTCCAATATTCTTCTAAATTACCAAAATTTGGCTTTTCACTTTCGCCTCTATAAATATTTTTATAATAAGAAAATTCCTCATTATACGAAGTCCCAATAAAATCTATGCTTCCATTGTGATTTTTATAAAAAAAGTCGTTTTTGCCATTGGAGCACCATAAATTGCCTTTTACATCTCTAGATAAAGGTAACTTTGACTTTGGACAAATATATTTATACATGATTCGATATCTCAGCATTTTTCTCATAAAATACAGAGTTATAGATATATTCGATCTTTTTTGTGACTATCTTTGCTTCATAGCGGGCTTCTGCTTTCTGTTTGTTGGTCTCCTGAATCTTCTTTAGAAGTCTTCTGTCATCATATAGTTTTCTTACAGCTAAACAAAAATCGTCGGGATCAAAACTCTCTATAATAAATCCATTTTTATTATGAGCCACAATATCTGGTATCGCTGCAACTGGAGTGCTTATCACAGCCATTCCTGCTCCCATAGCTTCAAGAATAACTATTGGACATCCTTCGGAATGCGACGGGAATAAAAAAATATCACTTTTTCCCAAAATCTTCCGCTTATTTACTCCGGTGATATAGCCAGAAGTTTTTATATGGGTATTTAAATCTGTCTCATTAATGTATTGTTTTATTTTTTTATACTCAGGACCATCTCCGGCAATGATAAACTCGAAGTCTTTATATCCATTGTTTAAAAGCTTCTTTGCAACATCGATGGCAATGTAAACTCCTTTTGATTTAACTAAACGGGACATGAAGAGAATGTTAACTTTTTTATCTATCTTGTATTTCTTAGACATAGATAAATTTGGATACATTTTGTACATAGTTGTAATCACTCTTATTTTTTCTGCCTTGAAACCTAAACTTATTAATTGTTTTTTAAATTGATTACATAAAACTAATATAGTGCTCGCCTTCCTATATATTTTTCTAAATAAGTTTCTCAAAATTAGACTGTTTATTATTCTGTTTGCCAAATTTTCATTCCAACCATGAAACAGGACAAGAACATTTCCTTGGAAAAGTGTCGTTATGATTGTTAGAAATATAGAATCTCTTATAAGGGAGAGAACTCTGAATGAAGGATTTAAATGAACAAAATCAAAGTTCCCTTTTTTTAATACATTGATTAATCTAAAAATATCCTTAATAAAATATAATACTCGCTTTGTTGCATTGTTATTTCCAGGCCTATTTCCGATTTGAAAGTATTCGACTTGAAAGTCAGGATTGAGATTTTCAATTAATAACTTACAAAAACTTGCAACTCCTCCCGTATCTTGAAGTGACGGTGCAAATAATAACATTCTGTTAGCAGTCATGGGTATGTTTGTTAAGATTTTCTTTTGACTATAAAAAAAGAAAAGGAATATTTAGATTTTAGTCAACTAATTTGCCAGGAGAAGCTTTTTGACTCTTGCGAGTTTCTACAAATGCAGCAAGCATAAAATAAATCAAGGGTACCAAATCATCCATGAAAATTTCATTATAAAAGAAACTGATTAACAACATTACGAAGGAGAATCCTACCATTCCAAATCCGATTGACTTCCAATAGAGATCTTTTTCTTTTTTATAATAATTGATGCAATTCTTTAAAATGGAATAGAATAAAAACAAAAAAACTAAAGCACCGAAATAGCCAACTTGTATAGCAAGCCAAGATAATCCCGTTACACCATATGCTATAGGTAATCCTTCTGTTTCTTTAAGCGAAGTTCTAAGTTCTGAAAATGTCGTTTCAATAAAGCTTCCTGGACCAAAGCCGAATACAAAATTTTCAAAACCGCTATCTTTTAAAATTTTAAAAACATTCTTTGTGGTTGCCAGCCTCCCGACTGACTTCCCTTCACTGGTATAGGTTGTATATCTAGAATAATATTCCGATAGATAACTTAAATTTATGCTGCCTCCTAGAATTCTATCAGGATTAAGCCTTCTTATAAACTTCATGGAAAAATAACCTGTAAGGAAAATAATCAATCCACCAATAAGAAAGTATCTCAGAACGAGCTTAAATCGATCTTTCATAAAAATTCCTAGGAAAATTAAAAGGATCGGAACAAAAATCATAATAGCCTTTTTGCCACCGATTATTCCAAATGCAATAAAACAAAAAGCTAAGAAAATATATAATTTAGAAGGTTTATATAAGAAGTAGAATGCAATGAGAAAACATAACGTAATTAGCGGAAGAACAGTCGAAAGACCACCACCACTCCTTCCGTATGTACCGATGGCCTGTTCACCTTGCCCATAAACTGAAAGTTTAATTACAGCGGCGGGAACTTGAATAATGAATAAAAATACCAAAATCTTATTTAATGTTGTCATGGATTTTTCATCAAGATCAAGATTTATTACTGCAAGGTATAGCAAATAATATCTGCCAAGCAATCTAAGAAAAAGAAAGGAAAGAATTAACGTCATATTATTTAGCAAATACGAAATGAGACAAACGCTGAGAAATAATGAAAAAATTCCAAGATATTTCAGTTTTATCTTTTGATTGTTAATTATTTTTTGTGAGATTGCCTTTATAAAGAGCAAACCTATTATAATTTCGACTAACCAGTTAAATTGTGCTGGTAAATACCCCAAAGATACTAACCAATTGCCGGCAAAGACAAGAAAAAGGATGATCGAGATTGATAGAATATTTGATTTTAGAATTAAAAATCCAATAATGGCAATTGTAAATAGAAGCAAAGCATAATAATTTTGGTTAACAATTGCCCTGCTAACCAGATACCCCAGTGAAAGAGGCAAAATAACAAAAACAAGAAAAGAACTGTACCGCTCTAACAGGCTATTCAAAAGCGATTTGATTGCTTCTATCAATTGATTTCTTCTAAAAATCTTTGAAGCTTCGATGTTTGTTTTTCCCAGGAAAAATTTATCTCAACAAAATTTCTTGCTTCTTTTCCTAAGTCTTGAAAATGCTTTTTGTTTTTAAACGCCTCCAATATACTGAAAGCAAGATTTTTTGGAGTTGAATCTTCTGCCCAGAATGTAAAATTACTTCTATCAAGAACATTAATATGTGCTGGAATCCTAGTGACAATGACAGGTTTGCCGCATGCTAAGTACTCAAAAAGCTTCATAGGAGAACTTGTGTTCCATCCAGGCCAATTAGGGAGAGGCACAATTCCTGCATCCACTTCATTGATGTATTCTGGGACTTCACTAAATGAAACGGCACCAAGAAAATGCACTTTATCTTCTAGTCTTAGTTTTTCAACTAAACGCTTCAACTCAAATGTTTCTTCTTCAAAACAGAGCAAAAAGAATTCAATATCATATTCTCTCAACTCATTAATCGCTCTCACAACATTGATAATTCCTCTTTTTTTTGAAATTGCTCCATGATACATAATTCGAAAATTACTTCCATTACTGAATTTATTTAAAGGTCTAAACAACTCAATATCGACTCCCGAACTCCAAACAGTAGATTTATGTTTTGGGAGATTATATTTTCTTGCACAATATCGTCTCATCTCTTCTGTAATATAAGTGATTCCATCAAAATCAGATGCCGCAATTTTCAAAGCCTTTTTGAAGAAAAATTCCTTTATCCCTTTTTTGATAGGATTTGAATCAACCGGCAATGTTCTAATATCAAAGATAAGCTTCAAATTATAAGAATTTGTTTTCTCTATTAATTTCCTCAGCAGGAAGTAATTATTTGAGTTAACAAAAACTGTATCATACTCTCCTAAATTAATATTATTGTTAAGATATTTCAGATGTTGATGATATAAGGATAGTGTTTTTACGAGTGGAAGATTTATCTTATTTAAATATGCAAGTTTACTTTTAATTTCTAGGATGGCCTTTTTTTCCTTTTTAAAAGTTGTAACTATAGTTACATCATGGTTTTTCTCTAATTGTGTTATTGTAGACAATCTTCCGGATGTGCTCATGGAAACATCAAATTCTTTATCCAGAAACCAAACTATATTCACAGGCAACTCATATATTTTTTAAGCCACAGCGCAAAAATAAGAACTGAAAACAATTTGGGCCCACAGTTATTTTTCTTGAATTTTCTACTTTTGATTAGAATTTCATAGACATACTTAGTGTCTATATAATCTGTTAGAAATTTACTATCAAGTTCATCTTCAAGCATCCTGCCTAAATTGCCTCTCATCCACTGCCCTAACGGAATGCAAAATCCCTGTTTTCTTTCCAATGGAAAATTCTTTGGAAGAATTTTTTTCGCTAATTGTTTCGGCAAATATTTTTTCTTATTTCCATTTAATCTAAAACCTGGGGGAAGAGAATAGGCAAATTCTATTAATTTATGATCCAACCATGGTACCCTTGTTTCCAGTGAAACAGCCATACTTGCCCTGTCAACCTTTGTTAATATATCTTCTGGAAGATAATAGTGGAAATCAGTCAAGGTCATCTTTTCAATTAGCTCGCCTTTAAATGAATCGAAGGATTTTAAAAAGTGAAATTCAGACTTTTCCTGCTCTCTATGTTTTTTCAATCTATTTTTATATAGTTTTTCTTTTTCTTCCATGCTGAAAAAAGAGATTCTTTCTAAAAATTGGCTTGCAGTATCCAAACTAAGAGCCGAAAAAAGATGCTTTAAACCTGAATGCTCAGGCAGATTTCTCCCAAAATACGGGAATAATTTCTCCAATGATCCTAATTTCCTTTTTAATCGTTGAAGGAAGAGTACCCATGTATACCAGTTATATCCTCCAAACAGTTCATCCCCACCGTCTCCAGATAGAATAACTGTAACATGCTCTTTTGCCATTTTAGAAACATAATAGGTCGGAATTAACGAAGAATCCGCAAATGGTTCGTCAAAATGAAGTATTAACTTCTCCAATGTATTAATTGCATCTATTTCAACCACATGCTCGGTGTGATTAGATTTAGTAGCATTCGCAATGATTTGAGCGTACGGCGTTTCATCGAATTCCTCCGATTTAAATCCGATAGTAAAAGTGTTAATAGTATTCTCTGATTCTTGTGCCATAATTGTCGTTACAAGACTGGAATCTATTCCTCCGGATAAGAAACTTCCGATAGGCACATCGCTAATCATTCGTAACTTTACTGCATCTCTCAATTTATCTTCTAAGAGATTGGTTAAATCTTCTTCGCTATAATTATTTAGACTGTATTTTCTCGATTCTAAATTCCAGTAATTCTTTATGTTGATATCCTGGCCATTAAATTCAATATAATGAGCAGGTTTTAGCTTCTTAATATCCCGTAAAATAGATAAATCCTCAGGAATATAACCCACAGTGAAATAGAAATCAATCGCATTCAAATCCAAATCACTGGATATTTCAGGCAGCTTTAATAATGCCTTTAGTTCTGACGAAAAAGCGAACATACCGTTTTTAAAATAGTAATATAAAGGTTTTATTCCAACTCTGTCCCTTGCAATAAACAAACGTCCATTTTTCTCATCGAATATACAGAATGAAAACATTCCATTTAGATCTTCAAGCAAGTCAATGCCTACCTCCTCATAGAGATGGATAAGAATTTCTGAATCGCCTTCAGACCTAAAATGATGTCCTTTCTTGATTAAAGAATCTCTTAATTTCTTGAAATTGTAAATTTCTCCATTAAACACTAACCACACCGATTCATCTTCATTGCACATAGGTTGGTTAGCATATTCAGATAAATCAATTATCGATAATCTATCGTGGGCTAGGCCCGTCGTTTTATTCTCCGAAATATAATATCCAGTTGCGTCAGGTCCCCTATGAATCAATGCTTTCGCCATGAGCTCCAACTGATCCTGTTGAACAATCGAATTTTTGTTATAGATACCGCTAATACCACACATTATTCGATCTAAATCACATGTTTTATTTCGATTAATCAATTCCAATTGAAGGATACTTTCCAAAATCCCCTATGCATTTTTTATCTGGTTTGATCATTTTTTTTTCAATTACAAGAAAAAAGGATTTATTCAACAAAACATTTTTGGAATTAAGAACTTTTTTTATATGTGTATTTTTAAATTTCCTATTAAAATATCTTTGAATAGGGAGTAATAGTGGTAAAAACAAAAATGCGATAATATGGTAAAAAAGCTTAATTGCATCGAAAGATCTCACTTGAATTATTTCTAAACCAATTTCTGAGCAAACATAATTAAATTGCGAAATAAAGATTGGATTTATGTGAAGATGTCTATAATCTTCGTTTGTATCCATAATATGAGGGAAAGCTGAAAAACTGCCATTTATTAGAAATCTTAGGCGGGAAGTAAAATTTAATGTATTTGGAATTATGACAAACAATTTACCGGACTTCTTCAGAACCCTCCCAAATTCCTTCACTGCAACGTAAGGATTTGCTATGTGTTCTAATCCAGCAAAACAAATAATATAATCAAAGCTTTCTTTTTCGTATGGCAATGCTTCATCAAGGTTGGATGAATTATACTCAATATCTAATCTTTCCATTTCTTCTGTTATGTTTATATAGCAGATATCGTCAGCAACGCAGTCAAATCCATTATCAATCAATATCTTTGTAAGCCATAAGTTCCCACTCGGAATATCAAGCACTTTTCCTCTTTTCAAAGATAGGAAAGAATCGACAATCTTTTCCATGTGTTTGGACTTATGAGGAATATAATATTTTTGAGATTTCTTTGTTTTATGCATGGAAGTTGAAGATTAGTTTATTAGTTCTTCATATATTTGGAATTCTTTTTCGATGCGCGAGTTCACACTATATTGAGAAATGACTTTTTTCCTGTTATATGCGCCCATATTTTCTCTAACTTTCTTATTTGTGAGTTTCTCAATTCTATTACTGAATTCAATGTCATTTTTAAAAGAAATTAAATATCCACCTAGATCCTCTTCTATAAGCTCCCGATTTGGAGTAATATCACTCGCAATAATTGGAAGTTCAGAAGCCATTGCTTCGAGGATAGAATTACTCATTCCCTCTCCATGCGATGCTAGACAAAAAATATCTAAAGCTGAATATAATTCATGAATATCATTTCTATGACCTAAAAATTTTATTTTGCTATTTAAATTGAGATTTTTCACTAGTTTTTTCAACCTCTCCTCCTCGGGTCCATCACCCGCTATTAATAGAACGATCTCCTGACCAGGTATACAAAGATTAGCATAAGCTCTAATAAGCTCGTCTAATCTTTTGGCTGTGATAAATCTACAAAATACACCTAATACTAAAGTATGATCGCTTATACTATAAGATTTTCTAACTTTCCATCTTGAATCAGGTGAAAATCTATAAAATTCGGTATTTACACCTCCAGGGGTAACGACAAGTTTATCAGAAGAGATGCCCAATTCTTTTAGCTCTTTCATTACTCCTTTTGATCTGCACATTATTTTTTTTGCAAACAAAGAAAGTATCCTGTGGCGAATAGAAAAAAGGAATAAGAAATAAGCTTTTTGTGATTTTTTTCTTTTATTTAGTGATATGGGAAGATTAGCTGCAGTTCTAACTAATTTTTTTGTCCTCTTCATGGTGAGATAGATATTAATGTAATGACATGTTGGAGTAAAATAGGAATGGATGAGATCTATCTCCTCATCTTTTATTATTTTGCTTATCTTTCTGTAATAGCTGATATTGAAAAAACTATTAAGTTTCATATAGTGAAGTCTTCCACCCTTTTTGATAAAATCATCAATAAATAGCTTACTTTTAGGAATATTCTCATATACTAAAAAAAATTTATCCCCTCTTTCCTTTGAGATTTTTGCTTTTTCTACTAAATATCTCTCCATCGAAGCATATTGATCAGACGAACATCCCATAATTTGCAGTATATTCATAGCTTTTCGGTTAATTTTATTAGAGGATTATATTCAATTAAGATGCGCCGTTGTTCATTATCGAGTTGACACATTCAGAAAAAACATTTTTAAGTTGATTATAATCACATCTGCTTTCATAGACATATCTTGCCGCTTTGCACATTGATTCATATTTGGGACTATTTAAAACCAAGAGAATTTTTTCAGCAAGCTGTTTTGAGTCCTCGCGTTTGAAAATAAATCCATTAGATCCGGTATCGATCAACTGAAGGGTACTTCCGATTGCATCAGAGGCTACGATAGGCGTAGCTGCTGATAAAGCTTCAGGTACGACAATGGGTCCACCTTCAAAACCATTAGATGTGACAATGGAAGGGACAACAACAACATTCGCTATTTGAAATAAAAAGGATTTCACTCCTAAGTCGTTTATTTGGCCCAGAAACTTATAATTTGTTAGGTTTAATTCCTTGGCCAATTGAACACATTTCGATTTATAATCCCCATCCCCAGCTATCAATAAAAATATATCTTTGTTTGTTTTTTCGATATAGCTAAAAGATTTAATAAGAGAATCTAAACCTTTCCAATCAATTATTCTCCCCATAAAAAGCACAATTTTTTTATTCTTGATATCTACGCCCAGATCGATTTCACGACTACTCACTTGAGAAATATCTGGGGAGGATTCGTTTGCTACAAAAATCTTTTTTTCTTTGACACCAAATGATTCTAAATATTCTTTCTGGCATTGGCCGCATACAAAAAAGGCATCAACAAAAAGGAAATAAAAATATCTCAACAAAAGATATCCTAATTTATGTTTTGCTCCAGTCTTTCTGATCCAATTCTCCTCCCATATAATCACTTTTTTCCTTCGCAATTTTGCTACTAATGTGGCAATAAAAGTTGCTGATGAAGTTGAAAACGAGGATATTAAAATTTCATAATTTTCTGTGATTAATTCATTTAAAAATGTTTTTAGAGACCGGATATCAAACCATATGGATTTACCGTCATTCGAACAAAAGATAACATGATCGTACTTTTTATCCCATTCAGAAGCTCGAGTGAGAAGAAAACGAATTTCATATTCACTGTTTAGTGAATCAAATAAGGGCACCCTGTATTCTCGGAAATTAGGGTGGCGCCACAGGATTTTGACTTTTTTTCTATTCATGACGTCTCTCTAGTTCCCCCATCAGTTCCAAAACCTGGTCAGCAGTTTTTCGCAAATCATGCTCGCGGTGGGCGTAATTGATTGAATTTAATGAATACGATTTGTATAGGTTTTTGTCATTAATTAAATTCATTATATCTTTCTTGAGCTTTTCTATCGTTTGAGAATGAAAACCCACTTTACTCTTTAATAACACACCATCAGGATTAACTCTGTAACTTACAACTGGCACTCCCCTCATCCATGCCTGCACAAATGTATTTGAAAATCCTTCATAGTCACTTGTATTTACCAGAACGTGACTCTTTTCTAATAGTCTATTTACCTCTCTGTTGACCAATTCTCCAACAAATTTAAAGTTAGGAATTTGAAAACTATATTGAATATATCGCTCTCTCAGATCATCAGGAAAAATACCTACCATCCAAAACGATAAGTTAGGCACTTCAGAAAGTTCCTCTGCTAATTTGACGAAAACATCAGGATTTTTCCAATATTTTCCAATCCAAATAATATTGAACTTTTCATCAGATTTTTCAAACGTGTTATAAGGAATTGGATGTCCATTCCGGATAATCCTAGCGGTCCGCTTAAGTCTTTTATTAATCAGTTCACGCTGTTCTTCGGTCTGGCAAATGATACGATTCGCTAACCTGCAATTAAACACATAGAAGTTATGCAATATCATGTTTTTAAGGTATTGTAGCCAATTTTCTTCTTTATCCCACTTCAAATATTGATTAAAGGTTAAATATTGACAGTGTGTTATGCTGTAAAAATGATAAAGGGTCGGGATTTTTAATAACCTGCTTATAAGATTAATCCACCAGAAGGAATATAAACAGCGAACATAGACAACATCAGGTTGAATATTTTTAAGCAATTTATGAAACTTTAAAATCCTTCGGAAAATTTTTCGATATCCGTTTATACTGATATATCTGAGCCCATCTTTTTCTTCCATGTCTAGATCATAATTTGATAAAACAGAACAAAAAATTGAATCATTTCCCAAATTTTTCAATTCCTTAGCGATCAGATATGCTTGGAGTTCAGAACCTCCAATAGCATCTTTGGGATGATTTCCGGTTACAACCACAATTTTCATCAAATTTTCTCTAGTATTTCAGTTTCATTGAATATCTAAAAATTTTTTCCCCAAGAGGACCTAATAGACTAAGTCCAGCAGCTGCGCCTGCTGCCCAATGTCCTTTAAAAAATGCCTTTAAGAAGCAAAAAAGTGCTTTTTTATAACAACTATTCAGAAAATAGCTGTGTCCACAAGTAAAATTGGCTTTGCTCCATACCTTATTGGTAAAAGATTTGGACAAGTCAGGATTTTTTAGATGCTTTCTCAATATTCTTTGAAGATTATTATTTCTAAGCTCAAAGTAATTATCCGAAGATTCATCATGAACCCTACGAAGCATTAGAGGCTTATCTATGCAGTACACTTTGCAATCCTGTGATATTCGTAACGTTAGTTCCCAATCTTCGAGAGCATTGCCCAAGTTTTCATCAAACAATCCAACTTCATCTAAAACAGATTTCCTCACCAAGATTGATGATGGGTTGCAGTAATACTTGCGCAAGAGTAAATCTTTAAAAATTTCCCCTGATTTCAAAAGTCCATATGGATACTTGATTGTTTTCTCTTTATGATTATTTTGGATTAGACTCTGATTGGAGTAAACCATGCCAATCTCCGAGTGCTGCTCAAGGACTCTAATCTGATACTCCAATTTCCTTGGATGCCACAGATCATCTGAATCCAGGAAAGCGATGTACTCTCCACAAGAATTTCTGATCCCGTTATTTCGAGCAATCGCTTGTTTTTGATTCTCTTGATAAAAATAATGGAAATTATGCTTTAACAAAAGTGGTTCCAAAATCTCTCGCGTGTTATCCGTCGAACCATCATCAACAATAATGACCTCGTAATCTTGATAGGTTTGGTCTTGCACACTTTGAATACTCTGACTAATCAAATCCCTTCTGTTAAAAGTTGGTATAACAACGCTGACCTTTGGCATAACTAAAATCTATTTACCCGCAAAATCATTATTTTCAGGATAATTTTCATCTCTGATCTGATCATTTGAATGTGAGAGAAACATAAATAAAAAATTTATGCTAACAAGCATTCAAAAAAATCAAAAAGAGTTGGGGAGTTTTTCCAAAGAGCTTTTGATCTTTATAAAAATATTTTTTATCATCCCTGAAATATTTTTTCCTAGTATTGTTTCTAATAAATGTTTGTAAATTTTATGTTTTTTAAGTCTTTTAGGGGAATAATAGATAGATTTTAATAAATATTTTCGAGCCATTTTATAATCGGATAAGTAATAATAACTTTTCCCCAGATGATGACAATATTTAGAAAATATATCTGACCTGAAATCCTCGCTCATATTATTGAATCTTTCACTATTGAAAATGTTTTCATATCTCTTTCTGAAATATGTAACATTATATTTATTCACGGTCATGGCTTTTTGATGTTTTCTATATTTTAATAAAGGAACATTGATGAACTTGATTTTGAATTTTTCAGATATCCTTCGAACAAAATCGAGGTCCTCATACCTCATCAATTCAGGATCAAACATTCCAACATCATCGATACATTCTCTCCTCACCATAATCGTCCCCATCAGGCATAATAACCTTCCTGAAGTAACCTCTTTGTAAATGTCTCCTGAGGGAAGCAAGCCATTGGCTCTCAGCCCTAATTCATTTCCTTCTTCATCAATAACCATAGCATCTGAATAAACCATTCCGTAGTCAGGATGGTTTTCAAGCTCCTCAAGTTGTCTTTTAACAGTATACGGATACAATAAATCATCATCATCAAGAACAGAAATATATGTTCCGGAAGAATTAAAAATCCCCGTGTTTCTCGCAGAGGGAAGCCCCTGGTTTTCTTGATAGATGTATTTTACACCATATTTTTCAACATAAGGAGTAATCCTTCTCTTTGTATCATCGGTCGATCCATCATCTACGACAACAATCTCTAGATTTTTATATGTCTGAACTAAAACACTGTCCAAAGCCTGAATTAAGAAATTCGCTCGATTATAAGTGGGAATAATTACACTAACTTTCGGGTTCATATTCTTACCTAAAAGACAAACACAGGCCTTGGCAATATTTTGTTGATGATTTCTCTTTCTTTAACTGAAAAGCTCTTATTAATAAACGAAATCATTAGATAAAATATTCCTCCCATCAGGACCACTCCCATCAAGGAAGCTAAATTCACAACAAAACCCTTTAAGCTATACACTAAAAGACCCATCACAAATGCGTTAAATAAAATTCTTCCTGCGGGTTTCAAGTCAATCGAATAGGAAATATACTTTTGGGTAAATCTATACATGAAGATATTTTTAAATAATATTGCAGTACAGGTTACTATGGCTACACCCACAATTCCTAAATGATTGATAACTAGAATATTAGCAATTATATTGTAAATTGAAAATATTTTGCTATAGAAGTTAATTTCAGGCCTCTCTACTGCTTGAGCAACCATTCCCAATGGAAATTGTATTGAATTTAATGCAGTAAAACCCGCAACTATCCAGAGAACACTCAGAGCATTGAGATATTTGGGATCAAAAATATGAACGATAATTTTATCCCCTAGAATTATAATTCCAACTACTATAGGGAGATAAAAAAAAGCAATAAATTTGACCAACATATTAACCATGTTTTCCAATTTTTTTCTATTGTTATCTTCAACAAATTTTATGAAAAAAGCAGGTCTTATGACTTCTTTGAATAATTTATGCGGCATAGCCTTAGAAAAAAGAGTTATAATACTGTATGCAAAAGCATAAGTGCCCGCAGCCGCAGGACCCAAGAAGGCAGATATAATAATCAGGTCTGTTGTTACATCGAGTATTTTTGCACCCATTTCATTAAAATAGCTGAAACCTCCATATCTCACCAATCGTTTTACATCAATTTTAGACTTCTCTTGAATTTGGATTTGTCCAGAGAACTTCTTGCTATAAAAATACGCTTGAAACAGAAAGAGCATCCCATAAGCAATGACTTCTCCTAAAATTACGCCTTTTAAATCAAGCCCTATCTTTAAAAAATAAAAAATAATTCCACACCTGAAGGTGCAATATACCACTTGTGCAAGCACATAATATTTGTGGAGAAACATCGAAGTGAGTGCACTACCCAGCAATAGGGCCTGATGATAAAAAATAATCCCTGGAATCAACAAAATAAAATAGCTCGAATAATCTTCAATTTTGAGCAGTAGGCCTAATTTATCAGAAAATAAGAATGCGATTGAAATAAAAATTATGGCAAATGCCAAGCTCAACAAAAGCCCTCGGTTGATAAGATGCTTAGCCTTTCCTTCTTCATTCTTGCTTGTAAATTCGGGAAGAAACCTTTGAAAAATGCTAGGCAAGCCAAAAGCAGAAAAGAGAATTATGTAATCCATGATCGTACCCAGGACGCCAAAGATTCCGTAGGCTTCAACAGTGAGCTTTCGAACAATATAGACTGTAAGCAGAAATTTAAGAGCTGGAGTTATCAACTTTTGGCCTAGCATAAACAGACTGTTTTTCCTGATAACAAGACTGAATTCACGAGCAACTTCTTTACTCATATCCTTAATGTTTTTCCTTTTTGATTAACAACTCCAATTCATTCTTGGGTTTGTTTAATTTTTTCTAACATCATAGAGTCAGGATAACTATACCAATTTCGCTTTTGAGGCCGTGCTTGTCGAAACATTTCAGGAAGTGTTATAAATCTAAATCGATCCCCGATTTGTGTTAAAAATTTATCGACTGCTTCAAGCATAAAAGATCGATCGTTGTTTTTTGTTTCCCTAATCCAGTGGATTGCATCGTGTAGCAAAATGATGCAGCCAGGACGAATCTGGGATTCCAATCGATCGACTATTCCCTGCACGTCAATCGTTGCCCAATCTTGAGATGCTACACTCCAGGTGACCACAGGGTAGCGAAGCCGCAATGCATCCAAGCGGGAGGACAAACTTTGGTGGCCATGTGGCGGACGAAATATCCGAGAACCATAGGGAGAGACAGCTTTTTGACACTCGCGGATTTGTCTTCGGCGTTCATGTCCAGGGATTAAAACAAAAGAAGGATGTGAGTAAGAATGATTTCCAATGGCTTGACCTGCCTCAGCAACTCGTTTTACAAGATCTGGATATCTAAAAGCGGCCTCTCCTAGCATAAAGAATGTCGCATGTGCTTGATGTCTATTTAGAATATCGAGAAGCTTAGGAGTGAATTTAGGATGAGGCCCGTCATCAAATGTCAGAGCTGCGATGGAATCCTTGGTATTAAAATGGGTAATAGTCCCTAACATTTTTTGTGCTACTTTTTCACAAAATTTATTCCCTTTGCAGAGGTTCCTTGCCAATCCAAAAATTTGATCCATTTTGTTCAGCGAAATGTTAAGGTCTGATTCGAGGGATGGTTATGCAATGCTCTCGGGAGAAATATTTTTGCATATAGTCAGTTCGCCTGATCTTGATAAATTATAAGTATAGGGAGCCAACGCCTTGAAAAAAATTTCTTCACTTTCTTCATCATGAAGTTCGATAACAATATTTCTGACTTTGTTAAGCCATATTTCAAAATTTCTAGAAAAAACCTCCTTTTCAGCTTTTTCTATATCTATTTTCAGAATGTCAATATGATAAAAATCCGATTCCAACAGTAGGTCATTTATATTGACTGCATTGACATAGGGCTTTTCTCCTGCCTTACATTCCCGAACTTGTAATCCCCACGCCCAGCCCTTATGAGGATCATCCTGATGAACGATTAATCCAGTCTGATAAGGCCAGATAGCTGCTTTAATTAAAGTAACTCGCTTTCCATAAGAAAAAAGATTCTTGTGACAAATATCAAAATTTAGTTTATTGGGTTCAACAGCAATCAAGTGCGCCTCTGGATATCTGTTAAGAAAATAGATCGAAGAATAGCCGACATATGCCCCACAATCTACAATAAGTCTGGGATTTTTTATGCCATCCAGACTTGAATACTCCTCTTCAACAAGGATTTCGCGAAAAGCACGGGGATCACTTGTTTCATATCGGCCATAGACTGAATATTTATAGTCTTTAACATGCAGTTGATAAATATTATTTTTTATTCCAAGGTACTTGGACATAAAAAGGTGATATTTGCAGATAAATTTATAGATAATAGCCTGGAAAATCCCAATTTTTCGGACTAGATCATATAACTGGCCTAACCTCAACCTAATTTTATTAATCTTTGAGTAAGGCATGGAATTTTACTGTTTGAATGAGAGATTGCTTATAACGCCATAGAAAAATTAGAGAAACTCCTCAGCTTCTGAAAAGAAATTACTATAGACTTTTTAGACTCAAATTCAATTATTTCTTCAGGCGGATTCAACAAAACAAATTTAGTTAGGTTCTCTTTTTTCAATTTTTCCTCAAAACTGCGTAATATCGGGTAAAAGCTAAATAGTTGGTTGCCTTCAGTAAAACCAGAATGAAAATACACTTTCTGAATGATGAAAAAATCATAATTTTTTGTGAACATATATCGATACACATCTTCAAGGCTTCCTGAATAGTAGGCACTCAGAAGATGAAAGAACTCATAGGCATCGTTGTGCTGTCTCGTCTGTCCAAAATTCACCTTAATACGAGTTGGAACCAAAGCGTGAACATTATCCATCATTTCAGGATATCCACAGAAAGAAATACCATCTCCAAGTTTTTCAATAGCCGGAAACAATTCTTTATCATAAATATTAACTGGTGAAGATTTTCTGTCTAAGCTGACATTGAGAATAACCAACATGAATATTAAAAAACAACTAATTGTAGAAACATGGATGTATCTCTTAAACATCTGATATCGACGACTTAAAGACATCATTAAAAATACAGAGGAAATAAGCAATAACACAATTAAAATTGTAAATATTAATAAATCAAGATAGTTATATTTTGAACTGAAATAAATTAATTTCTTGTGTGGGAATAAATAGAACAAGAGAAAAACTAACGAAACTGGAATAAGAATTAATGCAAAGCTATATTTCTTTTTCATGATAAGCATGGCGGAAGTTAGTTTTTTAATGGATGGAGATAAATTTATCACAAACAAAAAAATGGCGATGAAGGGAAATGTAAACCAAGTATACCTACTCGGAAAATATAGATTTTTATAAAAAACGTGAGCTAAGAAATACAGAATAACACTCGTAACGAATAATATTGATATTAGCGGGGGAATAAGAAACTTTTGTTTTTTAATCAATAACATAACTAATAAAACGAATGTGAAGAATACCCACGGCCTTATTCCGCCTGTCATCCCAAACATTCCCATCCTTTTATCATTGAGATAGTGTTTGGGCACTATTCCGAGGTATTTATCTACTGAGGGTACAAAATCTGTTCTTGTTCTGTCTATTTCTTCTTTGATCTCGTTGTCAATTGTTGATGCATCATTAAAAGAAACCGAGGGAATATTTTTTGTTCCCGTTGGTCGATAATCATTGAGTGTAAAATAATAGGCTGAATATGCTACAAGAAATATTAGCAGAATACATATCATTTTTATTGAATTTAATCTCCGCAAATCTTTAAACTTGATCTGGCTACGCCTCACCTTCCATTGAGTTAAAATCTCATAACCATAGTAAAGAAATAAAGAAGCTAATCCTATTACAAATTGGGGGGGGTAAATAAAAGCAACTAAGACAAGATTTAATATTGCCAATATCTTTTTATTAACGAGAGTAAAATAAATCACCCCCAGAAGAAAGATGAACGCTAAGGACTTTGAATATCCGTTAATAAGCATCTGTGAATAAAATAACAAATTAAGAACCGTAAACATTATGGGTATATGCAAATTTTCAGATCCACTTTCCTTATTAATAATTCTTCCAATGTTATAAATGTATACGATGAAGAACGGAACAGTTAATATAAACAACAATTTTACAATAATGACGTCAGGTATAAGATTATTAAAAGCCACAAAAAGAATGAAATATAGAGGGGAGCTATAAAAATTGTAATCGAACGATGAATAATCATATTTCTTGACAGTTTTAAGGATGTTTCTTTGGTCATCAAATACTGAATAGGGATCAGTCAAGTAATTGTAATAAGCTAAGAAAATAGCCATAAAGGCTAAAAATATTAAAACATAAACAATAGTTTTGTGATCTATTGAGCCAATCTTACTGACCATTAAAAACCTCTCCCTGAAGATAGGCTACCGCCGTTAGCTTTTTTGGCACTTTTTTTCAATTTTAAGTCTAATTTAAACAGCTCAGACTATTTCTTTCAGCAATTCGATCAGCTTCTCAAACTCGGTAGATTTAAAGAAAAAGTAGTCCGCACCAGCATCCAAACATCGCTTCCTGTATTGGAGATAGGGATAGTTCGTAAACATAATGACAAGAGGAGACTTTTCCTCCATCTTCACAGCTTCAAGAGCTTCGATGCCATTGCCCCCTGGCATTCGGATATCAAGAATCACGACATCTGGCTTGAGATTTTTTACAGCCTTTATGGTTTCGTTCGCTGTAACCGCTTCCCCTATGATTTCTACTCCCTCGATCTCAGAAAGAATTTCAACAAGACGGGAACGCAATACTTCGGAATCATCAGCGATTAATATGCGTTTCACTAATCGACCTCGGATTTTATTAGAGGAAATTTAACTACACTTGGCAGATGAATTGTACCGCGAGCAGTTTCATGATGTAAATCGGCGAAAGGATGATATTGTTGTAAGAGTTTGTCCTACATTTCCCAATGTATTGTGATTAAAATGGGTATAACAATCTTATCCAAAATTTTATAAGCCTTGCTATTTATATGCAGTCCATCAATTCTGGCAAGGTCTTCCCTCAAATATCTGTTATCCTCACTGTAGCGTACTGCTGCCTCCAAATCTAACACAGAAAGCCCTTTCTGCTCGGAATATCTTCTAATCCAGTCATTGTATTCTAAAATTGTGGCATTCTTTATGCTCTTGAAAGGATTATCGGCCTTAAAGGGATTCCTCCCTTTAATAATGTCTATGGGGATTTTTTTAAAAGGATGAAGTCTGGTCACCGGCACGACTGTTACGGGAATAGGAATAACATCCGATTCCAAACTTGTGTGAATCCACTTTTTCATAAGTATTTTGTACTGGGCTATATCTCCAGGGAAATATGCAGCACATTCTTTAATAAATATTGCATCTGGCTTGTTTTTTTTCCTCGAGATAATTTTATTCAGCGTTTCGCTCTTATCAAAGCCCCCGTGCTGCACATATTCAAAAACATAATCAGAGTTGTCTATCCTTTGCGGCAGCTGGGAAATATTCCATGCCTTTCCTACAGAGGCTCCCAAAAGGACTATGTGTCTTTGCTTGTTGCCATAATCACTCATTTTTGCTCCCGGATTACAAATCCCTATAAGGGGGAGTGCCAATGAAATCAAAATTAGGGAAATAAAATCCTTCCTTTTCATTTTTGTCAAACCACGTATAAATTTTATTGGCTTTCCTCATTAAAGGCAATCCATTTATGATTTGACATTCATTTTCTTGTGAATTATAAATCTCTAATACTTAACTAGGCAGCCAACTTTTCATGGATCGAATAAAAAATGCTCTCACCATCGATGTAGAAGACTACTTTCAAGCTTTTGAGATGCGGAAAATTAGAGTTGATGAAGCAAAAAGGGCTTATCAAGATAAGGGGACAGAAAAAATTCTGGACATTCTTAAAAGACAAAATATTAAAGCCACTTTTTTCATAAACGGAACTTTTGCAGAGAAGAATAAAGACCTAGTAAAAAAAATCGATGAATGCGGTCATGAGATCGGGATACATTCCTATACGCATCAAAAAATCAATGAGCTAAGCCTCTCCGAATTCTCGGAAGAAATCAGGAAAACCAAAGAAATTATCGAAAGAATTATCCATAAAAAAGTTCTGGGTTACAGAGCGCCTGCCTTTTCATTCGACGAAAATGAACCTGAATATACTAAGATTTTGATAGATCATGGCCTTTTGTATGACAGCAGCACCAACCCTATTGCCAAGGCCTTTCATGGTCGTCCTGGATACAAACACTTTATTCATAGGATTAGCTACGAAGAGAAGTCGCTCACTGAATTTCCTCTTGCCACTTTACCTATTATGGGGCATCGTTTGCCCTGGGCAGGAGGCTTATATTTGCGGATTTTCCCCTATTCTGTTTTCAAACGTGGTTTAAAATATATAAATAAAACTTCAAACCCTGCAGTCCTTTACATACACAATTGGGAGCTAGACCCAGAACAACCCAGAATTCCTTGTAAGCCAGTTCTGCATTTTATCCATTATTACGGACTGTCCAGGACAAAAAAGAAATTCGATAAACTCACAAAAGACTTCCGTTTTGCCCCTCTCAAAGATTTTTTGTGACAACACAAAAGGTTGCAAAGACAGCCCTCGAGGATAACATAACAATGCAACAAGAAAATTAGACTGATATTTAAGTCACAAATTTTAATTATAGGAGATATTTTCTTACAAAATAGCCTACATATGGCGTTAAAGGGACAGGAATAAGCCGCTTCCATGTTTCTGCAATTATGATCCTTGCTTTTGAATCATACAGTTTCTCTATGATGGAATTTACACCATCTTTATCAACATTGACACCATAATAAGGCAGAAAATTACATCCCCATTTTTCCTTGAAGAATTTTTGCCCTTCATACCAGGCAGGACCAAAATCGAGATATTTGATTTTTTTTTCAACACACTTCCTGATCAATTCCCAATGGCTTTTATCTGACGCATAATAAATCTGACCTGTCCTATTACAAGGGATTGTAAGAAGTTCTACCCTTGATGGTGAACCTAAAGCTACGACACTCGATACAAGTTTTTTATCAAAATAACAGTTCGAAAAATAGATATCATCTTTAAAATATTCATTCAGGAGCAAAAAGAACTTTTTGGGGAGAGGAGGTGAACCGTGCCTTTGTTTCATATATTTCAAATAAAACGGATAATACTCCTTTTCTATGAACCGAGCAGAGTTGTCAAAACTATGTATGAGTTTCTCATCTCTTTCTACTTTCCTTAATGTCCATCGGAGCTTTTTTTTAAAATTTGTAAATAGCTCTTCCTCATCTTTCATCTCTAATACAGCTTTAGTATATATTTTATTATTTTCATCGTGAAAGCCAAGCTGGTTTGCAAATTCTTGCTCAAAAAAATATATATTAAATGTATTATTCAATTCATCCTTTATGTCATTTAAAACATGCATAAACTCTTTATTGTATTCCTGCCTTAGAATAACTTTTCCAGCTTTAAATCCCGGAAAGCTTAAATAATTTGACTTTGAGGAAAATATTTTTTTGTGATTTACTGCATTAAAATATCCAATTATTTCATTTGAATAATATATTAATATCATATCTGATTGGAACTTGAATGTTTTTTCGAGCACAAGTGGCATTAGAGGATGATTAACGAATGAAATTTTTATATCTGAATTATAGAGGGAATAAAGTTTATCTAATAAGGTTTTGTTTTGAAAAATATAAGCGAATGGATAGATTTTTATTTTAAACATTTATACGTTCAATTTGACACATCAGATCGCCTCATAAGAATGAGGGAAGAAATAATTCCCAATAAAAAACTACAGCCAGTCGTAAAAATTCGATCGACGAAAACAACTATCATGGCTCCCTCAAGGGTTACGCCCTCTTGCACTAAAAAAAAACTCAGAGAGGCTTCCCGGACTGCATAACCTCCAGGGACCATACTCAATGTCGTTATCAAAGCAGCAATTAATATTGCTCTCATCAGTTGAAAAAGAGGTAATGGCTCATCAATTGCCAAGAGTAAGAACTGAATTCTGAAAATCATTAACAGTATTACAATAAAAGTTATTCCAATAATTAACAAAACCCGCTGTAAATTCTGCGAGCCTTCAATAAAAGAATTTTTAACATTGGCTACAAATTGATTTATCCTTCTATACAAAAAAAATCTTCCAAATCTATGGGAATACCTCAACAACACAAATGATATTACTCCCAATACCAAACAAAAGACTAAAAGAATACGAACATCAAATTTTAGATACTTCAAACTTCCGAGAGAAATTCCTCCCAAAATTATTATTCCAATACTCACAGTGGCTTCAAAAATGACAGCTGCACTCGTCTTACTCATAGAAATTCCCAAATACCTCTTGAATAAATATACTTTCATCGGAATCCCAATTTTAACAGGAAAAAGGTATCCAGAAACTAAACTCAATCTGTGAATCAAGAAAGACATCATAAAACGATTATCTCCGACATAAATCGGAGTGGGAAATGATGAGATTAAATAGTGTAGCAATATTAATAGCAAGTAAACAATGAAGTACTGGTAAAGGATTTGTCCAAAGTCAAATGATGATTTATTAATCGTTATTAGGAGTCCTGCAATGGATAATATCAAGATTATTACGGGAATTATCCAACCTTTTTTGTTTAATAATGTATTTACCTTCATTATTTTGAACGATCAGTTTTGCTTTGGTTCTCCTTTAAAACATCAACAATTCTTTCAATATCCACCTTTTTAAGATAGGGGTGAACAGGTAACGAAATATTCAATCTTCCATACCTTGATGCATTCACATAATCGTTTTTGTCGAAGCCATATTTATTTCTATAATAGGTCATTAACGGAATTGGTCGAGCATAATGAATGCTAAAGCCGATATTTTTTTCCTTCAACTCTTCAGCCAATCTTTGACGTGATTTGGTAGAACCAGTAAAAATTTGAAATAAAAAATAGGAAGCATCTCGATTTAGTGGTGGATACTTCAAATCTAAAGATGCTTCCTTAATCATACCGTGGTAAATTTCCGCATTCTTCCTTCTTCTGTTCAAATTCTGTTTGTACCGGCACAACTGTTGAAAACCTAATGCCGCTTGAAAATCCGTCATTCGGTAGTTATGACCAAGACCAATAACATCATAATGTCCTGGTAGTTTTCGTAAGTTTGGAGGAGAATCTATCCCAAAAGCTCTATGTTTTTTTATAAAATTTGCTATTAGATCATCATTTGTGATCACCATACCGCCTTCACCAGTAGTGATTTGTTTTGTTGGATAGAAAGAAAAATTTCCAGTGATTCCAAAGTTTCCTACGTGTTTATTATTAAATTTTGTACCGATAGCATGTGCACAATCCTCAATGATGACAAGATTATATTTTTTTGTTATTTCCAATATTTCATTCATTCGACATGGATATCCAGCCATATGAACAATTATAATTGCTTTTGTTTTCTTTGTTATGTGATTTTCAATTTCTTTTGGGAGTATATTCCCGGTCCACAGCTCGATATCGGCAAATACAGCCTTTGCACCTGTCAATTCAACTGCATGTGCAGTTGCCACATGAGTCTGTGCAGGAACAATAACTTCATCTTTTGGTCCTAGGCCTATCGCCAAACAAGAGAGATGAAGTCCTGCGGTGCAATTTGAGACTGCGATCGCATGTTTGGCGCCAGTAAATTCAGCAAATTTATTTTCAAATGATTCTGTATATTGACCGTGGGTTAACCATCCACTTTCCAGCACTTTCCCAACAATATTGATATCTTCCTGAACGATATCAGCTTTTGCGAAAGGAATCGGTTTCATAACACGTCTCCCAAAATTCAATGTAGAATTATCTTAGCACTATTAAAAACTCAACTTAAGATTATCTAAAATATATTGTATTGAATGCCATCAAATGATTTTTTCACTCAAGGATTTTATTATCCAAATACCATTTTAAATACTTCCTGTATCCCTTATCAATACGATATTTTGGACTATAACCAAGTTTTTTAATTTTATTTATTTTCAGTGTTCCACGGACAGGTCTTGATTTATCCCATTCGGTATACTGGATGTTCAACTCAGAAAAATATTCCTTCAAAACGTCAGTCAGGCGGGACAAAGGTTCTGCATGGCCTGTTGTGATATTGAATGTTTGATTTTTAGCTTCATCTTTCACTTGAGTTATTACTGTTCCAGCTATTAAATCTTCAATAAATGTGAAATCTAATTTTTGACTGCCATCGCCATGGATGACAATTTTCTTTCCCAAAATGGCATTTTCAACAAATTTTTGTGTAATACGGTTGTTTATACACCGTGGCCCGTATAAGGCAGAAGGCCTTATAATGGTATACGGGATTCCCTCTAATCTGTGATAGGTCTTTATAAAAAGTTCACTACAGAGTTTCGCCGTTCCATACATTCCTAAAGGTTCTTTAGGACTATCTTCATCAACACTGGGCGTTAGAAAGTTGCCATAAACCATGCTCGATGAAAAATAAGTAAATTGGTCTATCGGCAAGCTATTTTTACGAACTATCTCAAGTAAATTTTTTGTAGCCAATAAATTTTGATCAAAACTCGCTGAAGGATTCTCATTACTCCAAATTGCTGAAGGTATAGCTGCCAAATGAACAATTTTTTGGGGATTTTCTGATTTTAGAATAGATTCCAATTGTTCAAAATTAACGGTATCTCCCTCAATAACGGAAATATTAGCATCATTTACTAATTGAATTCGCTCTGCGACAATTTTTTCATGCCACCCTTTTGTAATATTATGCGAATAGTTATCTAAAATTAAAACATCAAACCCGTTTTTTTTTAGCTCTATGCTTAAATGATGTCCAATAAATCCCAGTCCTCCAGTTATCAAAACTCTAATCATTTATCTAATATCTCCTTGATTCGTACATAAAAAAAAATTCTCTTTTTTATTTTCCAAGAGCTTCACTGTATAAGTCAATATAATTATTAATAGTCTTATTATAATCAAATTTTTGTTCGAATAACTCTCTTCCTCCCTTCCCTATTTTATTTCGCAGCTGAGTATCGTCATAAAAAAGTCTTATAGCATTTGCTAAATCATCCAATTTCGGCTCAATGAGAAGTGCATTTTTCATATGAGTAAATTCTTTTTCTGTTGCTCCAACTCGGGTAACAATGCAAGGGATTCCCATCATAACAGCCTCTATTAGACTATTACTCCAAATGTTTTCAAATGTGGAAGGTGAAATGTAAATATCAGTAAAATTATAAAAATTCAAAATATCTTCACGATAACCATATATAAAAACATTGTCCTTCAATTTGTTGTCAAGAACAAGTGATTCCAGTAATTCTCTTTGATATCCTCCCCCGGCGAGGATATATTTGATCTTTTTATATCGTTCTTCTTTCGATAACGCAATCGCCGCTTTTACTAATAGTATTGGATTTTTTTCTTTCATATATCTGCCCACAAATAAAACAACAAAACTTTCATCAAGCCCTAATGCTTTTTTTGTAGCTTTTCCTGGGATTTGTTTAACCTGTCTGATTTTGCCATAAGGATTATGGATGACTTTGCTATCTTTAAAGCCTATCTTTTCTAATTCACTAACGGTTGACAAAGCAGGAGTTGTAACAGATGAGGCATTATTAAGAATGAGCTTTGCTGCTTTGGTTAATAATCTTTTATTAGAAATATTCCAAACGTCAGAACCGCGTATTGTAACAATATAAGGTTTTTTTAAAATTTTTTTCACAATAAATGCAGGAATTGCATTTTGCCACCAGTGAGCATGAAATAGGTCATATTTATGCTGGATTCTCAGAAATTTGACTATATAGGCAAGAAAAAAGACTGGCACTAACAGATAAACCAATTTATTCCTTCTAAGATTAACTAGCAATCCTGATCCATAGGCTAATCTCTCAAGTCCATATGGAAAAAAATATTTGAAATAATATACTGTCACTGAGTCTATTTTCACCTTCGAAACAAACCCTTTGTTATGGGGAGAAAGTACATCTACATGAACCCCACGTTCTGACAAGCCTAACGCTAATTCTTGGATAAATTTTCCTCCCATTTTGCTGTCGTATTTATAAGGAAATGCCGTGGTTAAAAATAAAACTTTCATCCGTTTTTTCTGTAAATTCACATTAAGTGATATTCTGTGTGAAACCAATTCATCGGATGTGTTAGCAAATAGATATTGGGAATTCCTTTTTCTATAATTTTGCAGGGACACAGCTTCGTTTTGAGCAAATCTCCATTCTGATAGTTTTTCCAGTAGTAGTGCTGGCCATCGCTAACATAAAAATTTTCCTTAAAAAATTCTGATTGATATGTGTGATAATGAAGCCCAAATTGTTTGAGTTTTATGTGCTTGAAAAAATCGATATTATTATACTCTGTCCAATCTACATGAGGACACACTCCTTTAACTGGATAACTTAAAATTACTCTTAAAACTTCTAATTCTTTTTGAAAAACCTTTTCCGGATCCTCTCCACTAGTTCTAGAAAAATCTATTGGCTCTGTATGCAATCCTACCTCATGACCCATTTCGATTATGGACTTAAGGTCGTAATAAACCTTATAATTGAAGATATTATAAGCTTTTGCGTGCACCCGAACAAAATAGGTTGATATAAAACCAAACTCAGCTTCAATTTTAGCAAATTCTACAGCTCGATCAGGGTAGTGTTCAATGTCATGCCTTAATATTACATACCGTTCAGGAAGGCTCTCTCTATTTTTATGATACTCGTCACAGCTTAAAATCTTGTAATCACATCGTTCTGCCTTTTTAAGTATATATCTGTAATGATCAAAACTAAATCGGCAGTCTTTTTCTCCTCGATTGCTTTCCATTTTCTTCTTATCTTAAGAATTACATAATTTGGCTTTTTGATAGTGAAAAAAATATTTAGACCGAATAATTTGAAATCCGTGAGATTCATAATTATTATTCGCGTATTTATATATCGGACATTTAGAAATTTTGTCAAGACAACTATCTAATATTTGCATTCGAAGCTTACATCTTTTCTAGTGATTGATTCAGTATGTCGTATCTAAATTCAAAGTGAATTCGGGTTTTTTTTATAGAAGTATTTTACTCCGATAAATTGAGATACTATCACGCTTTGCAGTTTATTTCCATATGAATTTGAATTTCGATTTTTTCCAATCGAATAAATGAACACGAATGGTCACCTACTCTTATGAGTGAAAAGGCAATTGGGTGGAATTTATTGTCACAACGCTACAGTACCATTCAACTGATTGACTCGTTTATTTTGAATATGATATGTTCATTAACAGATAAAATAGCCAAAGATGTTATAATTAAACTTTTAGTTACTTTCATGACAGAAAAAAGACAATCTCCAAGTTCATTTGATATGATCCGATGGCCTGAGACAATGTGGCCTGCAAATCCAACTTTTCTTGCAACTCTACCCCAAGAACTACTCCCCAATTGGGAATCATTATGTAGTTTAGTCTATCCTTGGGACCTTCTGACATTGTTGAGAACCACTCTGGTTGAGAGAATAACAGAAACAAGAATTGCAGAAAAAGTGGAATTTCAAAATCGTGACCAAACTCATATCGAAGGCCCTGTTTGGATAGAAAATAGCACACGAATTGGGGCTCAGACGGTTATTATAGGCCCTACTTACATTGGACCTCAGGTGTACATAGGGAATCAGACTTTATTAAGAGAATCCTTCGTCTCTATGGGAAGTCGGCTCGGATACGGCTCTGATATAGCAAGAAGCGTCATGTGCCCTAAATGCAGAACGCATAGGAGTTCGATAATCGATAGTTTAATAGGTGAAAGAACAAGTTTAGGTGGATCGCGGACTGGAAACCAACGCCTGGATAAAGGGGAAGTGAGATCAATAGTTTTAGGAAAACGGATTAACACGGAATTAATAAAGCTTGGTGTCATTGTTGGCAGTTGTTCATTTTTAGGCATCAATTCTGTAACGATGCCAGGTGTTAAAATCGGCAAAAACTGCAAAATTGGCCCTGGGGTGATTGTATACGAGGATTTGCCAAATAACTCTCGCATTTTATCAAAACAAGAGACCTTTCTCAGACTTATGGGTTGGCCCGAATCTAAAGAAGTCTAATCTTTCTTTGAGTTTTTACAAAGAATAGTGGAACAAAAACCGGAAAATTTTTTTCCGTTTTCATTTCGATTATTTTTCAGCACACCTCTGCTCGATGTTATGGTAGTGAAAAACATATTTAGATTCAATGTTCCGAAATCCATGTGACTCATATAGTCTGATCGATGGGATATTTGAAACCTGTGTGCCTACTTGGAGTGATGATTGATCTTTAAAATGAGATTCAATAAAATCAATCATACTGGATGCTACGCCTTGCTTTCTAAAAGATTTGTCAACTGCAATGAGATCTATAATTAAGATATTATTATTAGCTTTTAGCAGCAGTGTAAATCCTGTTATGGCGCCATTCGTTTCTGCTACAACCAAGAAATTACCACGCATCCCTTTAAAATAATTTTTGAGCCATTCCTCTTTTATCTGATTCGCTATGTCATTGGGCACATAGGGATCGAGATGAAATCTCGAATAGGCAAAGCTCTCCTTGGCACATGTAACAACCACAGATTCGTCCTGGTTATTCGCAAATCTAACATTTGATTCAATTTTGTCTTTTTGCTGATTAAAATGATCGGTCTTCTTTTCAAACACAACATTGGTATCAATCAGATTGAACTCTTTTTGTTGAAGAAAGATAATGTGCTCCATACTTGCTGTTGAAATTTTTGAATAGATGAATACGGGTTCTCGCTGAAGTTTCTCTTTCAAATCCACCAAATCAGGATAGTTATCATCAAACAAAATATTTGGGGGGATGCTTTCAACATCAAACTTATATACATGATAATTAAAAATCTTACTTAGCCAGTTATCTAATATCAACATTCCAATTTCCTTATTTTATTAATGCGAAGTTCAAGATGTATTATGTTTTATTTGTAAATGGATTCGGGGATTATAAAATAAAATTTACTCCGTTCAGGCTCAACTCTATCACAATTTTTCTTCAATTTATAGATGTATTTGGATATAACATCCAGCATATGATAGCTTAATCTGAATGTTCGTTATCTTGATCTTGAGGATATTTTGTAATATGATTTTGCTGAATTTTAGCGCAAACTTTTCATCTAGAGGGGAAAATTTCACATCACTAAATTCAACAAAAATATTAGAACACTTTTGTGCAAAATATTTGAGAATTGTATTTTTTGGATCAATAGCACCTCCTAAGAATGAAAAATTATGCGCGAAAGGAAAAAATTGTTTTTTTGTTTCCTAAGACATGTTTGTTGAATATTGATTAGAATTTCTATTAAAATCTTCAAAAGTACAACCTTGTTTTTAGAATTGATTGATTTATAATGGAGGAATAATGAAAGAAGCAATAAAACAGTACATCATCGAAAACATTATCAGAGAGAAGGTTGAAATTGATCTTAATATATCCCTTCTTGATGAAGGAATTATTGACTCTTTAGGATATCTTAAGCTGATTTCTTTTCTAGAAAAGCAATATGATATCTCTATTGATCTCGGAGAAATCGATATAGAAAATTTTGATACTATAATAAAGATAGCAAAATTTGTTGAGAACAAACTAGACAAATAGACTTTATATGTAATAAAAAAAGGTCTAATGGAATTTAACTGGACAAAAAAACAGATAGAGCTAAAAAAGAAAGTAATTGAATTTGCTAGTAAGAAGCTTAATGAAAATATTATAGAACAGGATAACCTGGGTGAATTTCCCCGACAAAAATGGCTGGATTGTGCATCCTTTGGAATTCAGGGCGCAATTATTCCTGAGGAATATAATGGCCTTGACCTCGACATCTCTTCAGCCGTATTATTGATGGAGGGTTTGGGATACGGCTGTAAAGACAATGGTCTCCTTTTTTCAATAAATGCCCATATTTGGGGATGTGAAATTCCAATTCTTCATTTTGGAACCGACGAACAAAAAAATAAATATCTTCCTGGATTAAGCAAGGGCAGCCTGATCGGTGCCCATGGAATGACAGAACCAGACTCTGGATCAGACGCATTTAGTCTAAAAACGACTGCAGTCAAAAAGGGAAATTCTTATATTTTGAATGGAAGAAAAACATTTATAACAAACGCTCCTACTGCAGATCTTTTTATATCTTATGCCAGAATTCCACAAAAAAATCATAGAAGCAAAATTTCCTGTTTTATTGTTGAAAGAGGAATGGGAGGTGTTTCAGTAAGTAAAAAAATTGATAAGATGGGCCTGAAAACATCACCTTATGGTGATATTATCTTTGAAGATTGCATCGTTCCTGAGGAAAATCTTCTCGGTAAAGAAGGCCTTGGACAGGCTGTATTTAATAACTCGATGGCGGAAGAAAGGGCCTTTATATTGGCCACTCATGTAGGCTTAATGGAGAGACAACTAGAGGAATGTTTAAGTTATTCAAAAAAGCGAATCCAGTTCAATAAAAGAATCTTTAAATTTCAATCAATTTCAAATATGCTCGCTGACATGAAAGTTCGTCTGGAAGCATCGCGACTACTGGTGTACAAGGTAGCCTGGTTGAGAGACCAGAAAAAAAATGCCTTCCTTGATTCATCTATCACAAAACTTTTTGTCAGTGAGAGTTGTATCAAAAATTCTCTATCAGCAATAAGAATTTATGGCGGCTACGGGTATTCCACTGAATATGAAATTGAGCGTCAGTTGCGTGATTCCATTGGAAGTGTACTTTACTCGGGAACTTCCGAAATCCAGCGAAATATCATTGCTGAACTTTTAGATTAATAAAAAGCCAACTATGGAATTTTTTCTTTGTGATTGTGTATCTTACAACGCTCAGATTCATCCCAATAATGTAGCTGTAGTCTTTAAAGACAAAACAATTACCTATTCCAAACTTAATATTTCATCCAAAAAAATTGCCAATTGTTTAAATACTATTGGAATAAATGAGTTCAGTCGAATTGCTATCTATATAGATAAATCAATCGAAGCGATTGAAGCAATATTTGGAATATTAATGGCAGGTTGTTCATATGTGCCTATCGATCCAAAAACTCCTATCGACCGTGTCAGCTATATTTTAAATAATTGCCAAATTGAGGCAGTTTTAACTGAAAAAAACAAACTAAACAAAATCAGCCAAATTACTAAAACCACCCCGAATCTTAATCATATTTTGAACTTATCAAATTCAAGTGGCAAGCCTAATTTCCCCCAGAACATCAACTATGTTTCACGCGAGGACATTGAAACATCAACAGATGATGCATTACAAAACAATCTTAAAGAAGACGATCTTGCATATATTCTGTACACCTCTGGTTCAACTGGCAATCCAAAAGGAGTCATGCTGTCACATAAAAATGCTCTTACATTCATCGATTGGGCAATCGATTACTTCGAGATAAGCAATAATGATATTTTATCTAGCCATGCCCCTTATCATTTTGATTTATCAATATTTGATATTTATGTCGCTCTAAAAACAGGAGCCCAGCTGTGCATTGTTCCTCCTGGTATTTCAAGTTTCCCGGTTTCGTTAGCGAAGTTTATCGAGAAATACAAAATAACTGTTTGGTATTCAGTCCCTTCCGTTTTAGTACAAATGATCCTTCACGGGAATCTTGAAGAAAGAAATTTTTCGAATTTAAAAACAATAATCTATGCGGGAGAAGTATTCCAATTTCCTTTTTTAAATCAATTGAGGAAAATTTTGCCCGACAAGGAAATTGTTAATCTTTACGGACCAACAGAAACAAATGTCATTACTTATTACAATTTAAAGAATTCTCCACTTGAATTGAACGAAAATGTTCCAATCGGCTTACCATGCCCATATGCTGAGATTCACATCGTGGATCATAAGGGAAACCCGGTAGATTATGGCGTTGAAGGTGAACTCATCGTATGCAGCGACAGTACGATGAAAGGCTACTGGGAAGATACTGAAAAAACAAAAAAGGACATCAGACAGGTTACCATAAACAAAAAATCTAAGTATTTTTATTTTACCGGAGATATTGTTGTATGCAGGGACGATGGGAATATTCTTTTCAAGAATCGCAGGGATAATATGATTAAGACACGAGGATTCAGAGTGGAGCTTGGAGAAATTGAAACGGCTTTGTACAAGAATGACAAAATCCAAGAAGCAGCTGTAGTCGCAATTCCCGACGATAAATCAGGGAACATTATTAAAGCTGCTATTGTGTTGAAGGAAAATTCCCAAATGACCACGCAGGAAGTAGAACGTTTTTGCGCCCAGTTAATCCCGAATTACATGATACCAACGGTTATAGAATTTCGGGATTATTTGCCAAAAACTCCGACTGGCAAAATAGATCGAAAACTTCTTAAATAATGTTGGGGAGCATTAGCTTCTATTTGTTCGATCTCTGAAAAATGTGATTCAATTCGATTACTTGACACAGATATTCCTTTTTCGGATAATAAATAGAACAATAAAATATTTTTTAGAAAAGGAAACGTCTATTTTTTTATTAATTAATAAAGGAGATATTTTATGAAATACAGATTTAATAGTATTGTTGCAACATTGTTTTTTATCCCACTATTTTTATTAATCCATTGTAGTTTCGGCGAGAAAAATAAAGATCCGGAGTGGCCCGATGAAGCGAAGAGGATAACAATTAAGAGTACGTTGGACGGTAATCTTCAAAATGCTTTATTCTATGTTCCACCCGAAGAAAAGGAACGGGCAGTACCCCTTCTTGTTGCTCTTCATACATGGAGCAATGACTGGCTTCAGCCGAATATCGAGTTTTATGATTTATGCAAAGAACGGGGATGGATTATGATACATCCTAATTTCCGGGGACCCAATAATACTCCTGATGGGTGCGGTTCTCCTAAGGCAGTTCAGGATATTGTTGATGCTGTTTCTTTTGTTGTCCGAGAGTACAATGTTGATGAAAGCCGTATTTACCTTTCAGGACAATCAGGCGGAGGACATATGTCTCTTTTAATGGCAGGTAAACATCCTGAAATATGGGCTGGTGTTTCTTCTTGGGTTCCGATAACCGACCTTACTGCCTGGTATCATGAGAGTTTAGAACGAGCAAACCGTTATGCTCCTTATATAGAAGCGTCATGCGGAGGAGTCCCAGGAAGTTCAGATCTTGTTGACGAGCAGTATCGAAGCAGGTCACCTATTAATTTTCTACACAAAGCGGAAGCTGTTCCTATTGATATAAACGCGGGGATACATGACGGCCATACTGGATCTGTTCCGATAAGTCATTCTTTACATGCGTTCAATGTTCTAGCAAAGATAAACGGGCATAAGGAAAAATATCTCGACAAAAAACTGATCGAATCTTTTGTAAATGATGAGGCGGTTCCTGAAGAATTACGCGGGGAGCGTATCGATGATGCTACGTATGACAAAAAGGTACTTTTCCGCCGGGAAGCTGGACCCGTAAGGGTTACGATATTTGAGGGTGGACATGAAATTATATACCGGGCAGCATTTGATTGGCTAAGCAGACAAAGAAAATCTGACAAAACGTAAACCTACACCCGCCTGACAGATGTTGACATATTATTAGTAGTTTGTATATTCTTTTTAAGCAATAAAACAGAAAAATTAAACCAAGTATCTATCGAAAATCGAAAACTGAGAATATAATGAAATCTCCATTATCCTATATAAAAAGAGGATTCATGTCTTCTTGCCAGAGACTCATGGGTACGGCGAAACTCCAACACAGGACAACTTCTGCTGTTCTAAAAGGAATTTTTGGAAGGATTCTTCAATCGATCGCCAGAAGCTATTTGCCTCTTCCCGCCAGTTTTAGAGTTTTACTCCAAAGAATGAGAGGAGTGAAAATTGGCAAGAAGGTTTTTATCGGACCTGGTTGCCTTTTAGACCCGTCACGTCCAAACTTGATAGAAATTGGTGATCATGTATCTTTAGCGGGCATGGTTGTTATATTAGCTCATTCATCTCCCACTGAACCGCTTAGAAAAATTCTTGGGTCCTCGGCAATAGCTTTTAAAAAAGTGACAATCAAAAGTGGGGCTTTAGTTGGAGACTGCAGTATTATCTTCCCTGGAGTAACCATAGGTGAAAACTCCATGATATCTGCTGGATCCGTTGTATCAAAGGATGTCCCTCCCTATACGATTGTGGCAGGAAATCCTGCAAGAGTGATCGGAAAAATCGAAAAAAATGGGAATGGATAGTTCAGTTCACTTGGATTTATCTTTGAAAAAAATTTTCCTCATATAGTAAAGCATTTCTTCTTGATTGAGTCTCATCCTGGAAAACATCTCAAGGATAAAACCTATTGTTATTGTCATCACTGATAATACAAAAAAGAAGCCTCCGGTAAAACCAACCCATTTGTATGGGGAAAATGAACCGGTTTTTATATAATGGATAAGGAAATATATGCCTAATCCAAACGCAATCAAGAAGGTGAGGAATGAAATGGCCGCAAATAGCTTTAACGGCCAATAGTCTCTTAAAGTCTTCACAATAACCTTAAGCGTCTGGTATCCATATTTGAAAAGATTTGATGCGACTTTTGATTTCCCATGCTCTCGAATTCCTCGTACTTTCACAGGAATCTCCATTATTGACACATTTTTTAACGCCAAATTTAAAAACGTCTCCTGAGTGTAGGTAAATTCACCAAATAAATTAAGCATGAGCAAAGCATCTTTCGAATAAGCCCTAAATCCGCAAGAAACATCATGGAATTTCTGGCCGCTGATTTTGCTAATAATGAATGACATCACTTTGTTTCCGAGAGATTTGATTCTGCTCATATCCGGATAATGATTAGAATCTATGAACCGGGACGCCGTGACGAAATCTGCCTTTTTTGAAATAATAGGGTCAATAAGCTTCCCAATATCCTCAGGGTTAAATTGGCCATCTGCATCAATATTTACCATGACATCAGGATTCAAATCCAAGGCCTTTCTCATCCCACTGTGAAATGAGGCTCCTACACCGATATTTCTTTTATGATTAATTACAATTGAACCTTTTTCTATCGCCACCTCTGCAGTCTTATCAGTTGAACCATCATTTACGACTACAATTTCATCAACAAATCCAGGCATAGAATTTATTACTTTTCCGATGGATTTTTCCTCGTTGAAGGCAGGTATAATAACGACAACTTTATTGTTCTTATGCATTTTTTTCTTTAGATTTAAATCATGAAAATATTATATATCAAATTCGCTTATAGTACTATTCTGATAATAACCTATTGGATCAGAATTTTATCTTGACAAAATAATGATCAGATCTCAATCGCCTTTTAAGACGATTTAGGGGGTGATTTTATAATAACAAAAATAACATGTAACTCTCAATCCTTTAATAAATTTATCGAGGAGATAAAATGCACTTCCAAGATAATATCATAGACATATGCTGATTTGGAGAGAAAAGGATTGCATAGTACAACATTACTTGTTTATACTACTGAGCACTCTGGAAATTGGAGTTACAACAAACCCGATGAATACATAAGGTGATTAAAGCCTATGGGTAAACCAAACCAGGTTTTTTTGTTCATGTGTCACTATATATCAAAAGGGATAGCTAAAGAGTATGAAAAGCTTCTTAGAACTACTAAAGACATCGGTGAGGCTTATTATCTTTATCATAGCAACTCAGAGGAGATTCCAGCGGCAGTAAAAGAACACAACTATTATCTATACACTTATAAGAGCTTAGCTTCCCTGAATTACCCTATGCTCGGACCTTCATTGATTCCTGGACATTGCCACTTTCCAGTACTAAAATTCTTCCAAGACAACCCCAGATTTGATCACTACTGGCTGATTGAATATGATGTCAGGTTCTCTGGCAATTGGCATGTCTTTTTCGATTACTTCAATACTGTAAAAGAGGGCTTCCTTACTAGTCATATACGTAGTCATGCTGATGAGCCAAAATGGACTTGGTGGTCACTTCGTCATCCACAGAAGTCGATTCCTATCTCTGAACGTCTGCGCTCTTTCAATCCTATTTATCGCATCTCAAATCCGGCATTAGTTTCACTACATCAGTCTCTTCAAGACGGATGGTGTGGACACCAAGAAGTTGTGATGCCGACGTTGCTATCTTATAATGGATTTCATTTAAGGGACTTTGGAGGTAGAGGAAGATTCACTTCCCCGGATACTGTGAATAAATTTTACTTTAGTGCTAATGACCAATTCGGCAATTTAGATCGTGGTACTATGAGGTATCGCCCCCTTTTCTTGAGGGTTGGATGGCGGAAAAACAAACTTTACCATCCTGTTAAACATCTTTCCTGGAAACAGCGGATTCCTATTTATTTTCGAAGGTGTTGGCGTTTTCCGTTAATATTCAAAAGCTTTGTTCAAAAGACAAGGCATCATACATCAAAGATCTAGATATCAATTAAGAAAAAATCTCATATATGATACAGCGGGATTTTATCGAAGGCATAACATCTGTTATTTTGACTATTCTCGAATTATAGCCAATAAAAGTTTTTTCATTAAAGATATATCTATGCAGACTGATATGAACAGTTTTTCCTGTATAATCTGCATCATAGGGCACACAGATTATGATTCCTTTTTTGACATGCCCTAAGCATTTTTCAATTATTTCAAATGGATTCTCAAAATGTTCAAGGGTTTCGACAAGGCTGATATAGTCATAGGTTCCAGGGATGAGATCTTTCTTGATATCAAGGATATAATACTCGATATTGTTAGTGTTCATTCTGGCTTTTTCTATAGCTACATTACTTATATCGGCACCGGAGACGACAGCATTGGGAAATTTTCTCTGGATAAGCTCGCATCCATTTCCTATCGCACATCCAATATCAAGAAGCGAAAAAGGTGCATCTTTGGGGAAAATATCTAAGATTTGTTGATAGTGTTCATCTCTCCAGAAGATTTTGAATTTTGAAAATTTCTTATTCCAATATTTTTTTGAATTCATATCAAATGATAATGTTTGATATTTAATGAAGTTTACGCAAAGCAATCTTAGCTGAAGAAAAATTCTTTTTAAGCCTGAAAGGCTCATCATCGCCTTTAGTATTTTTTTTGTTCTATTCATATATAAATTGAAACCTCCAATATCTAGTATCTAGTGCAGAAAAGCGATCTCCTGCTTCCTTTTTCCAAATTCTTGCTTATTTTGGCAGGTATTCCATCGAGATTATTTTGATTTAAAGTAAATTACTTTGTCAAGAGAAAAGCAGGTCGTTCCCAATTAAAATCAACCCACATATGATTTAAGCTTCGCTTTAATATTTTAAAATCATATAGAAAAATTTTTTTTCTTCTGATATAAAAGTGAATGTAATTATAATTTTTTGGGACTGTAGAGAAAAAATGATACTGTTGAAATTAATAACATTCCTGATTGTCGCTTTAACAGTAGTTTTGCCAATTGTTTTTCAAAACACAATCGTTAACAAAGATTGTATCGACATCTCAAATATTACACTTTCATGGAGCGCAGCCAACAGCAGGATTAGAGAGGCATGCTGATCCATTGAATGAATAGGCTGATATCGACGGTAACGGAACTATTAAAAGGTGAAATTGTTAGAAGCCATAGAAGCTTGGACCGGATTTATTCTTGTTTTGATTTGTTTAAGTATTTTTCTTGCCATCATTTTTATTTGGACTGGAGCAAAATTAGCAGGAAATGAAAATTTAGATTTCAAAAAAATACTAAAAACTATTATTTTATCATCTCTATTTGTATATATTACAACTGTCATTTTATCATCTCTCTCCTTTTCAAATGCCGTGATAGGATTCATCCTGGGGCTTTTATTACTCCCGATTATAATCAAAATAATCTTAAATTCCACATTAAAACAAACCTTTGTATTTTGGGTATTTAGTGTAGTGTCTCATTTCCTCGCTTTATGGATAGGGGCGACATTATTTATTGGTGGAATGAAAGATTTAATCAAAATATTGTGACAGATAAAACGATCGATAAACGACCTCCAGCTTTTGTCTATGGAATGTCTATTAATGGATTGTCTATTCTAAGAAGTTTAGGAAGAAAAGGGATACTTACTTATGGAGTTGACTCCAAGCCATACATGATAGCTTTCTCTTCAAGGTATTGTCATAACAAAATAATCATCAGCGATATCGACAGTCAGCCTGAAAAGGCACTTAACGAGTTAAAAAATATAGGGAAAAATTTGGGAGTACGTCCTGTTCTGTTTTTCACTCGCGATTGTTTTCTTGTATTTCTGTCAAAGTTTCGGAATGAACTCGAAAAATATTTTATATTTAGCTTGCCCGATCCAGAGATCGTAGATTGTATTATCGATAAAAGGAAATTAGCTGGGTTTGCGGCAAGCCACAACATTCCTCACCCAAACTCTTTTGTGGTGGATTCTCAGGAACAACTTAAAAACATCAACCAGAAACTTCATTTTCCTGTTATCATTAAGCCACCCAAAACGTATAAGGCTAGAGGGCAAATTTGGAAAGGCCAAAAGTTGTTAACCGTCGCAAATTTAGAATTACTGCAAAAGCAGCTATTAGAATTTAAAAACATCAAAGAAGACATGATGATTCAAGAACAGGTACCTGGTCCTGATTCTGACATATTTCTATTTTATACATATTATTCACAACAATCTGAGCCTCTTGCAGTCTTTACAAAACGCAAACTCAGACAATATCCCATCCATTACGGGTATGGATGTGCTAACCAGAGTATAAAACAGAAAGATGTTGCCGATCTCGGGAAAACTCTGTTTGATGCAATGAAATATCGTGGCATTGGAGGAGTAGAATTCAAGCGCAACAGCCTAGACGGTTTGTTCCAGCTCATCGAAATTCATGGGCGTACTCCGATGACAGGAGAAATTGCTATAGCCAGCGGAGTTGATATCCCATGGATTGCATATAAAGATCTCATAGGCGAAAAGGTAGAAAAAGTCATGGAATTTAAGGAAGGCGTTAAATGGTTCCACTTCAAACATGATTTTTGGGCATATCGTATGTATAAAGCAGAAGGCAATCTAACTTTTTTCAAGTGGATTAAATCTTATCGAGGCAAAAAAGTTTTTGGTGCCTTTAGTTTTACTGACTGGAATCCCATTATTAATAGCATTAAATCGTATATTCCAAATAAAATAAAAAGGTTGTTCAAAAGATCTAATCGTTTATCTGATTCATAAAAAATGACGAAACGGAAGAATAATTATGACAAAAGTTTGTATTACCATTGATACGGAAGGAGATTCCGCAAACAATCCTCAATCCACATTCCTGGGAATTGAAATTGTCCTTCCTCAGTTAATTAAGCTATTCGACAAGTACAGCATTAAGGCAACCCTTTATGTTCAAGAGGACGAAATTTGTCAAGTAGGCACGATCTTTCAGAAAAAATGGGAATCATTATTAGAGCAAAAACACGAAATCGGCTATCATGCCCATGGATTAATCAGTGCTTCAGAAGAAAAAAAAAGTGAAATAATCAACAAAGGAATACAATCCTTAAATAAGATGGGATTTACACCCGTCTCCTTTAGAGCAGGACGATACCATTTCAACAAATCTCTTATCAAAATTCTAGAAAACAACCATATAAAATATGATTCCTCTGTAGTGCCTGGATTACAAGAAATTTTTAACAACGGCACAGTGAGATGTGACCACAGAGGAGCTCCTTATAAACCTTATTTTCCATCGTATGAAAATCATTGTTTGATAGGTGATGCGAATATTCTTGAAATACCGATAAATAGATATCCTGAACTCCCCTCAGATAGATGGGGAGGGATGCTATCCGGCAATAGTAGTCATGAAGAGATATTATTCGATTATTTTTATGAGATTCGAAAAGATAGAGTTATAGTGATTGCTCTTCATCCATGGGACGGATTAGCTTTAAACCTTCAAAAAATCGTTAGACAGAAGAAATATGGAAAATTGAAAAGATTGATTTTTGAAATATGTAAAAGAACTATCAATCCTTATAGATTAACCAGCAAAAACTATATAGATAAATTCGAAGCTCTCTTAAAATACATTTCCAGTAAGAAGAGAACAAAGTTTGTAACTATAGACGAAGCTGGAGAAAAAATAATCACGGAGATCTAATTCGAGTCCAAATAAAACAAAAATCTTTGACATTCCTACCGAATACAGTTATATTAAAATTATCTGTGCTGGAAGAACATTAATCTCTTACCAGGGAGCAAAATAAAAAGGTATTTTGGCTAATTCCCTGTGGAGAATAAACGAAAGAAGCGAGGCGAGATTCGTTAAGATGTTAAAGTCTCTCTATATTCTTATGAGACGATCAAATACCCTATCTTTTCGATCAACTACTTCATTCTTACGATGTATCCCTCATAGCAGGAAAATGAAGAAGATACTTGGTTTTTTTGTAATTATCCTTTTCGGGATAACAAGTCAGACTTTATGGGCTACCGACTATTATGTGGATTCCACCAATGGAATTGATTCTAATAATGGTCTTTCCCCTTCAACTGCCTGGAGAACTATTACAAGAGTTAATAATGCCATGGGAATCTTCCAGCCTGGAGACAGCATTCTTTTTAAAACGGGGGAAACTTGGGGAGGCACTACTCCTCTTAGTATTACCTGTAGTGGTTCATCTGGAAATCCTATTACCTTTGGGGCATACGGATCGGGAGATAGACCAGCTTTTAACGGGGCTACCATGACCGACCCCCCAATTAATGGCCGTCCTGCTATTACCTATATTACAGTTGAACACATCTATATTTATGGATACAGCAGAACTGGAATTTTCTTTGGCGACCATGGGTGGGATACGAATATCACTATATCGAACTGTGAAGTTAACGGTGGTTCTAATGGCATTTTTATAGACCGAACAGACACCTATATCATAGAAGATTGTACGGTACATAATTGCAGTAATGGGGGAATTGTTATTTATGGTTCTTCTTCACAACAGGTTACTAACGGCATTATCAGAAACTGCACTGCCTATGACATAGGACAGGATGGTATAGTCATCCACAGAGATGGGGATTATAACACGGCTGGTCCAAATCACTATATTTATAATTGCCTAGCTTATAACTGCGGAGAACAAGGCTTCGACATAACAGCAGGAAGCAATATTCTTATCAGAGATTGTGAGACTTATGGAAATACTGATGCAGGCTATGCTATTGGACATCATGTTGATACTATTTATATCGAAAATTGTTATGGCCATGATAGTGATAAGTCAGAATTCTACATTGTACAAGCTGATAACTTAGTGATAGCTAAAAGTATCGTTGATAATCCCGGCCGAAGGAGCGTTTTGATACGAGATGTATGCGAGCACATATACTTGGCAAATAATACCTTTATAAGTGGTGAAAATGCTCAAAGAGAGGTATTGAGTGTCGCATACGATTCTGGATATGATAGTGGCCGTCCTAATGACGTGAAAGCACGAAATAATATCCTGACTGAAAAAGTTGATTCAAATCAAGTTGAATTAGTAGAGTATATTGGTGGCACACCTGATAACACGAACAGTGATTTTGATTACAACCGCTTTTGGCGAATTGGTGCAAATCCGAGTTCTATTCTTTTTCAGGATCCTAGTCAAGGCATGCACAATTTATCTCGACGTCAAAGAGCATATGGCGAAGATATCAATAGTTATGTTGGCGATCCCCAATTGAATTTTTCTTCATATGCACCAAATCCGGATTCACTTTGTATTAATTCAGGAGGATGGCTGACTACTATTACATCTTCCACCGGAAATGGAAGGCAATTTCAAGTCGCGGATGCGAGATGGTTTCATGACGGATTTGGAGTTGCTTCCGGCTCCCTTATCCAAATACAAGGCCAATACACACCTGTTAGAATTACAAGTGTAAATTACAGCACTAATACCATCGGAGTCAATCAGGATATATCTGGGGTACAAGGATATGGTATAGCTTTTGCTTACAACGGAAATGCTCCTGATATAGGAGCTAACGAATATGGAGGCAATTATTCACTCAATACCATAATCAACGCTTCTTCAACTTCAGGTGAAGCCCCATTGGAAGTAAGCTTTACTGGAAATGTCGCTAGGGGCACACCTCCATATAGATATAGATGGGATTTTGGAGATGGAGGCACTTCATCTTTAAGAGATCCCACCTATACTTTCGAGGATACAGGCACGTACATTGTTTCCCTTACAATAACAGATAGCGAGAATAATCAGGGCATAGACATTTTTAGAATCCACGTATATTCCAATGCTCCCGTACTTTCTATCTCTTCTGTCACAGCTCAACCTGCTCTCGGGAGCGGAGGAACCACTGATCCATCACCTGGAATTTATTCCTATAGCCCAGGGAGTTCTATCCAACTCCGAGCGATTCTTAATGCAAATTACAGGTTTTCAAGATGGACAGGAGATGTAAGCGATTCTGATATATGGGGAGAAAATATAAATATCACCATGGATGGAGACAAATCTGCCACAGCAAATTTCTTCACACGATGTGGTGATTTGAATGGTGATCTATCAATTTCCCCATCCGATGCTCAGATAGCCTTTAGTTTATATCTTAATAGAATTTCGAACCCATCATTTTATATGTTAGAAAATGCAGATGTAAATTGTGACGGTACAAGAGATCAGCCCAGAATAACCCCCAGAGATGCTCAGGCCATATTCGATAGATATTTAGGACGAGGCGGATTTCCGTGTGATTGTTCAGGAAATTCGCGCTCTAGCGCTGTCTTAACTCAAGCGAGGATAAACAATCGAGTTGTTGATATCAGTCTAAGCGAAATTGAGACCTATTCCACTAGTGAGATTGGTATTCCTATAGTCATGTCCAATCCCTTTAAGTTAAATGCCTTTGGATTTGACTTCATTTATCCATCAGGTAACCTTGAATTTATTGGAGTTGAAAGGACAGAACTTTCTCATGATTTTTACCAGTTAGATTCAGTAGAAATGGCTGATGGTATTCTGAGAATCGGCGGATACAAAAGCGATCCTATCCAAAGTCAATCTCCTGGGACATTGGTAAAAATCATATTTAGAGTCAGGGAAAAAGGAGAAGACAGCTACCCTTTTTTTATCTTGAATACTGTGGACGACTTAGAGAATGCCTCTGTTAAAATTAGAAAGTTCATTAGAAGGAACTCTTCCCTCAAGGATAAGGTAACTAAAAAAATATAATTAGACATCCCTAAAATCTCATCTTATTCCTTCCTACCAGCAATCTCAATTATTTGTTCCCCTTGCTTTTTTTCTTTCTGAATTTCCTCAAATCTTTTTCCTAAAAGAAATCCAAACCTACTGGTTAGCCGAAAAGGGTGAGAAGAAAAAAGAAATTTCACCCTGATAGGCACCAGTCAACACTCGACTAAACCCTATGGATTGGGAAACGTGGCTAAGTTTTTTAAAACAAGGGAGGATACAATGAGAAAGCTTGGGGGGTGTTTTATACTAATACTGTTTTTTGCAATGGCTCAATCCCTATGGGCTACCGACTATTATGTAGATGCCAGCAACGGAAATGATTCAAACAATGGCCTCTCACCTTCTGCTGCTTGGAGAACCCTCGGAAAAGTTTATAATGCAATGTGGGATTTTAATCCTGGGGATAGGATTCTCTTTCAAAGAGGGGAAACTTGGGGAAGCACTACTCCACTTAGTATTACCTGTAGTGGTTCATCTGGAAATCCTATAACCTTCGGTGCATATGGGACAGGGGCTAAACCTGCTTTTAACGGCAGTAGTATGAATGATCCCCCAATAAATGCCCGACCTGCGGTTTCCCATGTTACTATTCAGGATATTTACATCCATAGCTATAGTGGGACAGGGATATTTTTTGGCGACCATGGGTGGGATACGAATATCACTATATCGAACTGTGAAGTTAACGGTGGTTCTAATGGCATTTTTATAGACCGAACAGACACCTATATCATAGAAGATTGTACGGTACATAATTGTAGTAATGGGGGAATTGTTATTTATGGTTCTCCTTCCCAGCAAGCTACAAACGGCATTATTAGAAACTGCACTGCCTATGACATAGGGCAAGATGGAATCGTCATTCACAGGGATGGAAGTTACAGCACGGCGGGACCAAACCATTATATCTATAATTGCCTAGCTTACAACTGTGGAGAACAGGGATTCGACATAACCGCAGGAAGTAATATAATCGTAAGAAATTGCATAAGTCACGACAATGCAACTGGCAGTATAGCCCCTGGCCATAGTGTTGATAGGATTTATATTGAAAGCTTTTATTCCTATGATGAGGACCGGTATTCGATTTACATTGAGGATATAAACACGGCTGTTGTAGTCAAGAGTATTGTTGAGAATCCAGTTAGAACCTGTATAGATATAAGAGATGACTGCGATGATGTTTACTTGGCGCATAACACCCTTATTCATGGCGCAGATGCAAGTAGGTCGATTCTTGGTATTTCCAGGGAAACAGATTACCCAAATAATGTTGTTACTAGAAACAATATATTCACAGAAAATGTTGATACCAGTATACAGACAATAATTCATTATTACAGTCCAACAACAGCCACAAATATCAGCGAGGACTCGGACTATAATAGATTTTGGAGAATAGGCGAAAGTTCAAGTTCTTTACTTTTCAATGACCTCGTAGCAGGGTACCAAACGCTGGCTGCTCGTCAATCCACACACAGTCAGGGTGCAAATAGCACTGTTGGCGATCCATCAATAGATTATCCAACTTATGAACTTCAGTCAGGCTCATCTTGTATCAATGCTGGAACTTGGCTAACAACAATAACCTCGGCCACAGGAAGCGGCACATCTTTCGTGGTGAACGATGCCAACTGGTTTCATAATGGATTCGGAGTTACGACTGGCTCAGAAATACAGCTTGAAGGTCAATCCACACCTGTAATAGTGACTAATATTAACTACAGCACAAACACGATCACTGTTAATCAAAATGTCTATTGGGCACAGGGAGATGGAGTTGCTTTTGCTTATAGTGGTTATGCTCCTGATATGGGAGCCGTCGAATATGAACAGGGAGGCCCTTCTTCACTCTCAGCATCTGCCTCAGCCTCCCCCACCTCAGGCACAGCACCTCTCTCCGTTAACTTCACAGGGAGTGCTTCTGGAGGCACATCTCCTTACAGCTACAGCTGGAACTTCGATGATGGAGGATCATCCACTGCACAAAATCCGTCCCATGCCTTTACCTCAGCCGGCACTTACACTGTTACCCTCACGGTAACAGATAACGAAAGTAACCAGGACTCAGACACAGTGGTTATAAGCGTAGCGAATCCGACAAATCCTCTTGCGGCCTCAGCCTCTGGCTCCCCCACTTCGGGCACAGCACCTTTAGCTGTTAATTTTACGGGAAGTATTTCAGGAGGCACATCTCCTTACAGCTACAGCTGGAACTTCGGGGACGGCGGCTCATCAACTGCACAAAATCCTTCCCATGCTTACTCAAATGCAGGTACTTTTATCGCCATCCTCACAGTAACAGATTCTAGTAGCAGCCAAACAACGGATTCTTTAACAATTAACGTCTCCTCTTCTGCTGGTACACAACAACTCTTGCTTTCAACGATAACAGGTGGTCCTGCCCCAGGTTTTGGCGGAACCACAGATCCCACCCCGGGCAATCACAATTATGCTTCGGGAAGTTTTGTCGCTTTGAGTGCCATTCCTAATACAGATTACAGATTCTCCGAATGGGAAGGGGATGTGAATGCTTTGAATGTATACAATCCACAATTCTCACTCAACCTGGATACAGATAAAGACTTATCCGCTTTTTTCTGTACCAGATGCGGGGATGTAAACGGGGATTTAACGGTTACGGCCTCTGATGCCCAGGGTGCCTTTGATATCTTTTTAAGCAGGAATTCCTCCCCAACTAAATGCGAAACAGAAAATGCAGATGTCAGTTGTGACAGCCTTGTCACCCCTGCGGATGCTCAGGCTATCTTCAACAAGTTCATCATGAAAGGGGAATTGCCTGCGGATTGTTCGGGAAAAACAAGAGCCCTGCAAGCTCAATCCCTCTCCATACAGACAACACAACTCCCAGGGACTCATCTTATCGTAGATGATGCTCAGGTCAACAGCAACGGGTATGTGTATGTCCCGATAATTATCGACAATCCTTCAAACATAGATGCCTTCGGATTTGATCTCCAATTCCCTATAGAAGTCATGGAATTTTTGACATTCGATGTAACAGGACTCCTGGATGAGTTTAATCAAGTAGACGCTTACTACACAGAGGAAGGACTGCTTAGAGTCGGAGGGTACAGCGGAACACCGCTGTTGAGTGATTCTCCTGAAGTTTTGATAACGCTCGTGTTCAGAGTAAAAGATGAAGCCACAGAACCTCTCTCACTTGTTATTACAAATACATATGACGACATAAAGAATGCAACAGTAAAGGATGGGACAGTTATCAACAAAGTACAGAGGGAAAGAATACAAAAAAGATTCGAAAGATTACCGACTTTATTGTTTATACGATTCTAATGCTTTATAATACGGTTTTCTACCTTCAAGAAAACACGCCATCCGCTAAGGAGATTTAGAAAGAGAGAATCATGAGAAAAAAAATCCTATATTTATTTCCCATTTTATTCCTTGTTACTCTCCTCATTCCTCTTACCAATTGCAAAAAGCAGTCCACTACCCCTGATATAAGCGATCTCACGAGGCCAGTCATATGGCTGAGTCATTTCAACATATCGTTTACTACTTATGATACAGGGCCCAATCCCTCCTCCCAGATACTTCAAATCAAGAACTCAGGACAGCAGACTCTGGACTACACTCTATCGGCTGATGACGATTGGGTAAGCTTTTCCCCGGAAAGCGGCACATCCTCAGGCCAAACAACAGAGCATACGATCTCTGTTAATAAAAACGGACTTGCTGCTCAAAACGAAGATTATGCTGCCACTATAACAATCACCTCATCTCAGGCCTACAATAATCCACAAGCAGTAACTGTGAGTTTAACATTATCAGAAGAACCTCCCCCTGAAATATGGGTAAGCACCCAGCAGCTTACATTTAGTGGTGAAGAAGAAGATTCGAATCCAGATTCTCAAACCATTTCCATCAAGAATACAGGAACTGCAACTTTAGAATATGAGATAACTAAAGATGCATTTTGGTTAGATGTCAATCCCAACAGCGGCACAGTTAAAACAGGAGAAAGTACACACACTATATCTGTAGACACTGGAGGAATGAGCCATGGGTCCTACAGCGGTACAATCACGATTACAGATCCCGATGCTACCAATAATCCTCAGCATGTCAATGTGACCTTGGAGCTTTCTGAAAAACCACCTCCTGCGCCACCACCGCCTCCTCCTTCAACAGATAATGAAGTGGGAATCTCCATCAGTCCAAGTTCAGGGGGAACAGGTACCGATGTTTATATCACTATTTCTGTAAATGGAAACACTTCTCTGATATCAGACGCTTTCGGTCTAGATCTTAATTTCAGCACCTCAATTTTCCAATATCTAAGCACGAGCAAGGGGAATCTAACAAGTAGCTGGGCAGCTGTGGATGGAGGCGCAAGCTCTGGAACTATCACTGTTGGAGGTTTTAGAGGCTCAGGGAGTGTCATCTCGACAGGAAGTCAGGGAAGTATTGCTGTAGTGAGATTTCGAGTCATATCTAGTGGTAGTTCTGATCAAGCTACACAGATTACATTAAATAGCCTCATTGATGATATTTCAGGGATGATAACCAGCCCGGCTTCTGTGACGTTTACCTATCTCCATTAAATAAAAAGGTTCTCTTCCATCAGGTATGTCCGCAGCGCCATTGAGGATCTAGCCTTCACGAATCGTTCTTCGAGGGAATCTGACGGAGTCATACGGCGATGTTGTATTGAGCACGACTTTGCTAAAGGATAAGAGATCCGGGCAAGCACGGGAACAGAGGATAGAGTGAAAAAGGTTGGGTGTTAATGTGCGCAGTTCAGAGCCGCCGAGAAGGGCGGTGAGGGAATGGCGTTAAAGATCCGAACTAGAGCGGAGGATATGCCTGATGGATTCCGTTCTGAATACTATTTCTTTATCTTGATGGGGCGCTTCTTTTCCAGTGAATACGGATCCTCTAGATCGTCTACTCTATTTTTAATTCTCAAAGGCAAATCCGACCTATCTATTTTTTGCCTGGATTTGAATATCAACTTCATAAATAGACTAGGTGAATAATTAATATATGGAATGATCGTATAGCCGCCGACTCTCAAAACTCCATCAGAGATGACATTCCCATCCATGTGGTTGAAATAATTTGTGTTAACCATTGGTTCGATCGATACAAATTCTAAAATGTCTGAAGGAAACTGGAAATCAAAACCAAACGATTTCATTTCTTTCGTGTTTTGAAGTGTGATCGGGATTACAATCATGCCTCCTGTTTCACTCACTGCTCTATTGATTTCTAGTGAAATATTTGAAATAGGGTATTTTTCTGGAGAGAGATTTAATAGTGCATCAGATCGAGATAAGCACGAACAATCACCCGGAAGCTCACTGATACCCAGATACTTCTCAAAAATCGCTTGGGCATCAGCAGGAGTGATATTAGGTTCTGTCGGAGTTCCATCACAATTTACATCGGCATTTTCCTTCTGAGCTTCTGTGGGATTTGGGAATCTTTGCAAGAAAATTTCAAAGGCTGCCTGCGCATCCGAAGGTGTTAAATTCAAGTCTCCGTTCACATCTCCGCATTTGGTGTAAAAATGTGCCGTCAATGTCCTGTTCTGATTCATCGAAACCGTAAGATTTTGCTCATATGCATCAGGAACACTCACATTTCCAGTCCATTTTGAAAACCGGTAGTCAGTATTCGAGATAGCGGAAACATTCACAGCACTTCCGCTATTATGGGAATAAGTGCCCGGATTCGGATTCGTTGTCCCGCCGATACCAGGGGCAGGTTGTCCTGTTGTCAAAGATAAAGATAGATCGAATGTAGTGATCACGCTTATCTGCACAGCCTTTCCAGAGGACCATGCCGATAGGATACTTGTGTTGGAAGAACACCTTGCTTGAGCCCTTACGCTGTATGTACCGGCCGAAGACCAAGAGTGTGAGTTACTCGTCGAACTCGACCACGCTGAATATGTCCCATCTCCCCAATCAAAACGATACTGCACCGCATGACCCTGGGAACAAGTGCTTCCTCCGGTTGTTAAGGTGTATGCGGCATTTACGGCCCCTGTCGAGGGACCACTTGGAGTATTAGGTGTGGTTACTTCGTGCGTTTGAGAGGATACGTTTATTGTTGTCGTATCAGTGTCCTGTTGTGATGAATTGTCGGTTACTGTCAGTACAGCTGAGTAGGTATTTGCTTGTGTATAGGTGTGAGAGGGATTTTGTGCACTGGATGTTCCTCCGTCTCCAAAGTTCCAACTATAAGAATAGGGGGGTGTTCCTCCAGAAGCGCTTCCTGAAAAATTGACAGTCAGCGGGGCATTCCCTGAAGTTGGGGATGCAAAAAGAGAGGCTTGCAGCGGAGTTGGACCAGGATCAGAACTCCATCCGGCAATTCTGGCCAGCAGCCACCACAAGGCTCTCCCTTTGTTTTCACAACTCGACCATGTCGTGTGATTTTTTTCATTGCCTTGATATTCAGGATGCTCCCTAGGTATCTGTATATCATTGTATGTGTATGTAGCTTGCTCTCCATTGTGCCAACTGTCAAGGTCAGCAAAGTCATAAAGAACTTTATTGTTGTCTCTACAATACTGTCGTATCTGTTCATTTCTTAAATATCGATTGTAACCCTCACTACCAGTCGCTTGAGCATTTCCTGTCATATACACAAATGTAACATTCAGGTAGTCTTCTTCCAACTGGGAGATTGCATTAAAATAATCATTCACCTGAGCTTCAGTGTAGGAATTCATCTGTCTGCACCAAGCAAACATGGAAACATTTATTGCAGGATAAGCATTCAATGTATTCCTGGTGTGGGTGTCCCCACCGCTTTCCCAGTATTCATCAGGCGGTATGTAGCTATTCAATAGTTGGCCAAACATGATGTCCAAGTCAGGTGTGCTTGGAAGGGATTGATTTTCAAGGGTATAAGTTAATCTTTGATCATAAACAGGAAGTGAAGGATTGGTCAATCTTTCCATTCCTGCTGTAAGCTGCATACCATGAGATGAGCTGGCAAAGTGCCATTTAATAAAAGCTTTTACTTGATTAATCCAATAATCAGGGATCTTGGAATTATCATTACAAGTATGATCAATGGTAATTCCTTGAGAATAAAGCGGCGCTATAGAAACCGTAAAGAATATCAAAGTGCCTAGGATAAAAGCCAATTTATTAAATTTCATACCCAGCTTAAAAGTACCTTTTTTATTTATTCTTGTCAATTTTAGATCAATGGTACTGCCCCTTAACCTGATATTATAATAATTCCAATTTTTCTTTAATAAGCTCGATGGTAGAAGAGTCCTCATCTTGCTCGAGTTTTCCTAAAGCTGTGGAACGCTTCATATAACCTTCACGAACTAACTTGGCCATTTCAAAGGCATAGGGATGAAATCCGTGTTTATTTCTATGGGTGACATTTGCGAATGAATTGAGGAGGCAGTTGGAGGTGTTCGCGTCAATTTTATCCGGGAGCTTCCATCCAAGCTTATCAATCTTTTTATATATTTCTTCCTCATTGTAATCAAAAAACGCAAGTGGACTTATGTTGTAAGGGAAAAAATACGAACCCTCAAAATGCTTTTCCTCCAAGAAATAAGGATGTATCGCATCTCCAGCTAATTTATGTAAGGGTTCATATAAACTCTGCTGCATCATTTTCAGGATTTGAGGATTATTTTTCATGATCGAGGAAGCAATAGGGATTTGACCTGGAGACCAGCCAAAAACAATGAAGGGGATGTCTTTTTCTAAAGCCATGCGAAGAGAGCTGAACTTTACAACAGCCATACAGGATGTACAGATAGTGCTTGCCCTGGTGAGGGTGGTCGGAGGATAGATGTTTTCCTTCGAGCAGGTCGCAAATATTTTCTTGAGAGTCTCGAACCGGGGTTTGAATAAAATCTGGTCAATGTTTAATCTCTCCGATATGCTCTGAATGTTTTTTATGGTCTGATCCGGAAGGAAACCATTGTCCATGGTTACCGCCAAAATATTCAATCCATAGTTTTCCTTGAGGAGCGCCAAGGTGTAGGTGCTGTCTTTGCCCCCACTGTAAGACATGAGAGCATCATAAGTGCTTTTGCCCTTGTATTGTTTGACCAATTCCTCAAACTTTTTACGGAATCGAGTCTTTTTATCCTCAAGATTGGCGCTGCCTTTGAAACTCTGGCAGAAATTACATATTCCTTTTTCATTGAATTTAATACCGGGGAAGGTTTCTGGTAACACACAGTTTGAGCAGCGTTTCTTTTTTTGCATTGACATCTTTAAATTACAAGAGTGAAGCGGGCAAGATGCGGAGATGTTGGGTGGAGGTGTATTTGGACTTAAAGTCTCTGAAAGCTCGTTTCACTTGTTCTCCTTCCAGATCCATCGTTTGACACACCTCTTCGATCGGGACTTTGTTTTCCCAGGCATACAGAAGAAGGTCTAATTTATCATAAGGGATACGGAAGAAGAACTCCTCATCGCTGATCACAAAACTGTAAGTGTCCGGACTCGGAGCCCTATGCCTTATCTCCTCTATAACTCCCATGTACTCGGAAAGTTCATACACTTGAGTTTTATACAGATGCCCGATCGGTTCGATATCCACGCCGCCATCGCCATGTTTGACAAAAAAACCCTGGACAGTTTCACTCCTGTTGGTGGTCCCGCAGACAAAATAGTTTATCCTTTCCGCATGATAATAAAGGTGCATCATTCTTGTTCTTTGTTTAGAATTTGTGGCGGCGACTATTCCTTTTAAAATCTCCTTTTTTAATCTTGCTGATTTTACACTGCCTTTTCCATCATCAACGGTCAGAGTAAAAAAATTGAATGCATCTTTAGCTAATAAATCTGGAGGCAGTGCGATTTTGACCTTGAAATTTTTATCATAATCAGGAAATACTTTTTTTATGACTCGATCTCTTTTCTCGTATGTGTTAAAAGCCTCAAGAGTCGGAGTGATATCGACTGTTACGGCCTCTATCCCCAACTTCAGGGCGTGCTTTAAGGCATACTCTTTGCTTATTGGATTGGATTCCTTTTCCGGAAGGATCAAACCCAATACCTTTTCTTTTCCCAGGGCTTTAACTAAAAGCTCGGAACAAAGGGCAGAATCGATGCCTCCACTTAATCCAATGACTGCGCCATCCCGGCGCAGTGTTTGGGTTTGTTGTTTAATAAAATCACATGTCCGGCTGATTTCTTTTTCACAATCAATCTTCAGTATATTTTTGTGAAATTTCATTTTAATCCTTTTTTGGCGATCTTACCGTGGGAGGATTTTGGCAGTTCATCTCTAAACTCAACATATTTGGGGACCATATAATTTTCCATGTGTTTGGAACAATAACGTATTATATCATCTTCTTTAAGACTGGAGCCCTTTTTCAGCGATACGAAAGCCTTTACAGCCTGGCCTAATATCTCATCAGCGACAGCGACAACCGCTGCTTCATTGACACCCTGTATCTCATGCAGCACATTCTCTATCTCTTTTGGACTCACTCTCTCTCCAGCCACTTTTATGACGTCATCTATTCGGGATATAAAATACAAAAAACCATCTTCATCCATCCGAAAGAGATCGCCAGTGTATAGCACATTCTCCCCCGGGATGGGACCAGGCCTGTAATATTTCGCCGTCTCATCGGGCAAATTCCAGTAGCCTCTCATAACGTTAGCTCCCCTGACAACGAGTTCGCCAATCATCCCAGGCTCTGTGATCTTATTCCCGTAATCATCGACAATATAAACTTCTGTATTCGGCATGGCCTTTCCTACAGAGGTTGGTCTTCTGTCGATTTCATCAGGTGGAAGATAGGATACCCTTTTACATTCGGTCAATCCGTACATGGAATAAATCCTGGACGCTGGGAATATCTTTCGCAGTTGCTCGATAAATTTAGGAGGAAGTGCTTGAGCTGTGTTGGTGATATACCTGAGGTTCGAAAAATCATATTTTTTTAAATTTTTCAGTTTAAATAGGACAGCCGCAATAGTGGGAACGATAGGGAATCCAGTGACTTTTTCTTTAATTATTAAATCTATAATTTTGAAAGGATAGAGGAATGATCTCTCCAGAACAATTGTCCCCCCGAATTTAAAAGCCATTAAAACCTGATACAGTCCATAATCAAAAGACAGAGGCAGAATATCAATAATGATATCCTCTGGGGTGTTCTCCAAATATTCAATGATTGAACTGGCTGCAGCGGCCATATTGAAATGAGTGCACATCACTCCCTTTGGATTTCCTGTGGAACCAGAAGTGTAGATGAGGCTAGCCAAATCGATATCTATGCAGCGCTTGGGCAGACGATCGGAAGGATAATGTTCTAAGATTTCTGAGTAGGAACCGAATTTGATAGAATTATTTGTTGTATCTTGATCCTGCAGAGATTCATAATCAGTCAGAATAATCGAATGCAAATTCGGACAACTCGGCAAAATCTCTGAGACCTCTTTCAAATGGTTTACATCTGTTATCAAAATTTTCACTTGGCAGTCATTTAGAATATATGCGACCTTTTTGGCTTTTACCTGAGGATTAATGACTAAAAAAACACCGCCGGCCTTTAAGATGGCAAAAACGGAGATGACCGCTTCGATCGAAGGCTCCAAAAATACAGCCGTTCTTTCTTGCTTAAGGAGTCCTCCTTCTATAAGAGCATTGGAAAGCCGGTTGGAAAAATTCTCGATTTCAAGATAGCTGAGCCTTTTGTCTTGGCATATAAGCGCAATCTTGTCAGGATACTTATCTGCGCTCTGTTCTAAAAATTCATTAACCAGCATGGCCCAACTTTCTATTTATGTAAGAATCTAATTTGATCAAAGAATCCAGATTATCCGGGACGACTTCCTCATCTTCAACCTGAATATCAAATCTTTCTTCGATAAATTCCAATAACTCCAAAACTCCCGTAGAATCGATGATTCCCTTTTCCATAAATGAATCATTATCCTCGAATGCATCGAGTCCTGAAGATGGAAGGAAACTTTCTGTGATATATTCTTTCAATATGGTCTTAACATCGGCTTGGCCAACTTTATTCATTTTCTCCATTATAACATTCCCTTGTTATTGATGATAAGATTTGACACACTCAAGCGCCCCGCTTGAAAATCAATGGATAGCATTTTTGCGAAAGAATGTCAAACTAATTATGGTCTAGATTTTTCCCCTTGACTGACTTAGAACTTCAGAATAATATTGAATTCAATCTATCTAATTGGAGCAAAAATGAGAAGAAGAGATTTCTTAGGTAAAACTGCTTTAAGCCTTATTTCTAGTGGCCTTTCTACCCCTTTCCTTAAAGCTGGCTATAAAAATCAAAATGACGTCAATAAGTTAGTTTATAGAATCCTTGGTCATACCAATTTGAGCATCCCATTAATAAGCTTTGGAGTGATGAATACAAAGAGTCCAGATATGATAAATAAAGCTTTAGATATGGGGATTAAGCACTTGGACACGGCTCATATCTATCTCGACGGTAACAGTGAGAGAGTTATAGGAAAGGTGCTCCAGGAAACCGGAAAAAGAGATAAAATCTATGTAGGGACAAAATTGGGATTTGCAGCAGACCAAGGAGTTTTTTTAACCACAAGAAACAGACGGGGTCCGGGGGCGACAGAAAATAATTTTTTCAGATTATTGGAAAAAAGCCTGGATCGTTTACGTACAGACTATGTGGATATTCTTTATAATCACGGTCCTGACACTCTTCAAATGGTCTCCTATGAACCGCTATTGAATGCTTTTGTGAAAGCGAAGGAGTCTGGAAAAATTAGATTCATCGGACTCTCAACCCATAAAAACGAACCAAGAGTCATCCGCGCAGCAGCAGACTCAGGGGTTTACGATGTGGTCCTTACTGCCTATAATTATGTGAAAGAAAATCGTAGGAATATTAAAAAATCTATCAAGTACGCAGCAGAAAAGGGAGTCGGAGTGATCGCCATGAAGACACAATCTGGTAGTCGCCTCCAGGAATCAGGAGAGATCGAGGTCAATCACCAGGCAGCACTGAAATGGGTTCTTAATGATGAAAATGTGTGTACAACCATTCCTGGGATGACCACATTCGACCAGTTGGAGTCGAATTTCCAGGTCATGAGTAATCTAGAACTATCGGATGCTGAAAGAAGAGAACTTAAGCTGGCCTCCATGCTAAAAGGCACTCTTTACTGCCAGAGTTGTGACTCGTGTATATCTTCATGCTCTCACAGAGTTGAGATCCCAAACCTCATGAGGGCTTTCATGTATGCTCGAGGATACGGCAACTCAATACAGGCAAAAATAACGGTTCAAGAATTACCAGAAAATCGGAGCTTGGATGTTTGCCGAACTTGCACCTCTTGCTCAGCATTCTGTCCCAACGGAATAAACATAAAATCCCGCCTATCCTATCTCATTGAAGAGGGAATGTGTCAAGGTTGATTTTTATTTGCTTGTTGATATCCTAATCTGTCTCAATTGAAGCACGATTACGAAAAGCAGGCATATCGCGGCAATTTCGAGAAGACGCCAAGGCGAAGAGTAACTTCTAAGCAGGGTATAGCCAAAAAACCTAAAAATCTTTTCAAGTAGGGCAATCGCTGCGATTACAAAGGCACCATAGAAAAAAATACGACGCACAATCGTTTCGAATCGTTTCATCAGTCTTACCTCCTTATTTCCTACGGAATACCCTTGCTTGACTAGCCATCCTATTCTGTATGATGTTATAAGCCACCATGCGAATGTTCCCAGATTCATCTTCAAACCAGAGCTGCACCCAACGTGAAACATCAGGCGAACTGCTAACGGAAATCAACTTTCCCCAATTTGCAGGAATGGAGTCTTTATACGGCAATTCTTCTACGGTGATTTCCCCCTCTATTACAGGTTTTTCTTCTGTTAATTTTGTGCAGGAAAAATTGATAAGAACGAAAAAAGCCACGAGCAAGCATAGTGTAACTCGATTTAACATAGACCCTCCTATTTCTATTTTTAATACCTTTTGTCTCCCCATGATAAAATCCATATCATAGAAATCCCGATTAGTCAAAATAAAATAATCCCCTGAGATACGAATGTCATTTCTTGACCAAAAACAACTTTTGGCCTAAACTTGCCTTAGATGGTCCTTCTCTTTTGTTTAAATGAGTGAAAAGTGAAAAAGGCAGACAATTTGGAAAAAGAAAGACGACGATTTCCAAGAGTGATGGGCCCTGTTTTTTTCCGTGCTCCAAGGATTTCCGCCAAAAGGCGGAGTGTCTTGAATCTGAGCCTTGGGGGAGTTCGGATTTATTGCGATGAACGAGTTGACATCGGGCAAAGCTTTGAACTGGAATTCTTTCTCCCTAATGGCACAACCGTAGAAGCAATGGCAAGAGTCGTATGGGTGAAAAAACTTCCGGCTGAATCAGAAGCGCTGTATGATGTTGGGCTGGAGTTTATGGATTTGTCAGAGAATGTGGTTGAGGAGTTGAGGACGGTATTGAAATAGCGGCATGATCAATCCACCAATCCATGCTTGATGGCGTAATGGGTGAGTTGGGCATTGTTGTCCATGTGCATCTTCCTCAGGATGCGGGCCCTGTGGGTGCTTATGGTTTTGACGCTTAAATTTAAAGCTTCGGCAATTTCTTTAACCGGTTTTCCTGAAGCGATCATACACATAACTTGGTATTCCCTGTCGGATAACATCTCGTGGAGAAGTTTTTCAGAGCTAGGGCCAATTTCCCCAGCCAGTTTCTCGGCCAATGATGCTGTGATATATTTCCCACCCCTGGCAACCTTCCGGATGGCAGCGATCAACTCAACCGGAGCACTTTCCTTGGTCAAATAACCCGCAGCCCCTGCCCTCAAGGAACGCACAGCATACTGTTCCTCTGGATGCATGCTCAGGATTAACACAGGCAGCCCTGGTTTCGAGTATTTCAACTGCTTCAACACATCGATGCCGCTTCTCCCAGGAAGGCTTATGTCCAGAAGTACAAGGTCATAATCCTTCTTGTTCACTTTGGTTATCGTCTCTTTCCCATCCCTCGCTTCATCCACTTCTTCAATGTCTTTCGTTTCCAGAAGTAATTGTTTCAGACCTTTCCTTACCAATGTGTGGTCGTCGGCAACCAATACCTTGATCATGATTTTACTACCCAATTAACCGGGAGAGTGACTTTCAGGGAGGTTCCTCTTTTTGGTGTGCCGGTTATGTTGAGATTGCCACCAAACGGTCGCACCCGCTCTCTCATGCCCATCAGTCCGAGCGAACTCGGCGCAAACATCTCATCTGCCTCGATTCCTTTTCCGTTATCCTGGATCTTCAAAATCAGAGTGTTATTATCCTTTTTTAAGCTAATTCCGACTCTTGTTGCCTTGGCATGTCTTGCCACATTGGTCAACGCTTCCTGGGAGATCCGGAAAATGGCTGTGGCACAATCCGCAGGCAGAATGATATCACCACAAGTCAGTCGTGTCTCACACCGAATTTTTGTCCGGCTTTGAAAATCCTGAGCCAGCCATTCAATCGCTGGGACAAGACCGAGGTCATCCAACAGTCCTGGTCTTAGCTCCGAAGATATCTTCTGGACTGTCTGAATCGTCTTATCCACAAGATCGGACATGGAATCCATTTTCTGGAGGAGTTTCTTTGCCTCTTCCATCGCAGGATCGATCCGGTTCGATAACCAGGAGATGTCCATTTTAAGCGCTGTCAGTTGTTGCCCCAACTCGTCGTGGATCTCAAGGGCAATACGCTTACTTTCTCTTTCTCTCACATCTTGGAGATGTAGGGAGAGCATCCGAAGCAATTCCCTCGATTGGTGTAGTTCTTTCTCGGCCTGCCGGCGATCGGTGATGTCGGTAAGTACCGAAACTCTCCCCCTTAACTCTTCTTTCTCATCATAGATATTCTTAGGAGAAAGGATGGTGAAGATCCTATCGCCGTCTTTCGTTTTCCAGGAAACCTCAGAAGCCTTGCGGGATTCATTGTTTTTTGCCGCTTCCTGGAGTTCTTTCCTTTTGAGGATACCGCCTCCAAGAAACCTGGTGATAGGCTTTCCGATCACCTCCTCCTCCGTATACCCGATCATGTCGAGGAATCTATCGTTCGTATAGGTTATGACACCCTTTTTATCCTGCATCACGATGCCTTCGTTTATGTTCTCGACAAGTTGGCGGAAGCGGCTCTCGGACTCGAGAAGGGCTTTCTCCATCCTTTCTTTGAATTTTTTCTCCATGGCATGTCTGTGGAGCGCCATCTCGACAGTGATTTCCAGGTCTTTTTCGCCAACAGGCTTGAGGAGATAACCAAAGGGCTCTGTTATCTTTGCCCTTTTCACAAGATTTCTCTCAGAGAGAGCGGTTAGATAAACGATCGGAACATCAAGTTGGACACGGACTTTGCGGGCGATGTCGATTCCCCGCACCTGGTTGTGAAACATGATATCCAGGAGTATCAGATCAGGATTCTCATTTACAATTCTGGAAACGACTCTCAATCCTGAGGTGAGGATTATGCTGACGGAATAGCCCAGGTCGAGAAGGACTTTTTCAATATCTTTGGCTATGAGTGCTTCGTCTTCAACGATAAGAATCTTATTTTTGCGCATTTTCCTCCCGGCATCACATTTTCTCCTAAAATGACTTACATTTCAAGGAATTTGGACCCTGGACACAACCTTTTTCAGTTGTTGACCTTGTTTTTTTGTATGTGATACTCTTATCTCAGGTATGACTAAAAAATTAAGGCTTTGTTTCCTCAGTTTTATGTTTTTGTCCTTTTTTGGTTTTTTTGCTGCTCTTTCAGTTTCGGGCCAGCAGTATCACTCATTTGCTTGGGAACAAGAGCGAATCCTGGAACAGGCAAAATGGCGGTTTGGCCCGTTCAGGATATATCCCAGGATTCAGTTTAGAAATATCGGATACGATGATAATATATACCGGCAGCGGGAAGACGGTAACATTATCTCTGATTATACGGCAACCTTTTCACCGGAGATAGACGTTCATGTTCTCTTTCAAAATTGGATGATCCTTTCCTTCTCAGAGAACCCGGAATATGTTTATTTTTTAGAAGAAGAGAGAGAGAGGGCGTTTAACAACAGTTATTCGGCTGGAGTGAAAGTTAAGCTTTTCCATCGTTTTATTCTTTCCGGAAATTATGATTTCGAGAAAGCGCGCAGACGGCCGACCAGTGAGTTTGATGTGCGGGCCGATCAAGAGTCTAAAGGATTTTCGGGACGGATTTTCTATGAGACAGGAATGGAAACATCCATCGGAATCACAGGGGCAGTACGAGAGTTCAATTTTGAGGACATAACCAGTCCTGGAGAGGAGATTTACCTTTCGCGCCTACTGAATCGTATAGAAAAAAGCGGTCATTTTCAATTTTATTATAGACTTCATTCAGAGATTTTTTTCTTCCTTACCGGAGGGTATACAGACTATAAATTTGAATATGAAGAATCCAGATGGCGGGATTCCTATTCCTATCAGGGCATGGCCGGCATCCGATTTCCGATTCTGGGAAATATTAGAGGGACCGTTTATTTAGGCTACAAAAAGCTTTTTCCAAGAGTCGTTTATAAAAAGCAATTTGCCGGCTATATAGGAAATGCAAACCTCGAATACAGGACAAGAGTCTTTAATTTACGGCTTCGTTACAGTAAAGATGTCCAATTTTCTTACTGGACAAATAATGCATTTTATTTAGAATATTTATATGGAGGCGGGCTGTCGTTCTATTTAACGCGGTTTGTAAGATTAGACTATGATTATACCAACGGCCGCAACCAATACCCAGAATTGACACTGGTCCGTTTGCCGGACGAAAGTTATGTCGAGTTTCAAAGAAAAGATGAGTATATAAGCCATAGGGTAGGTGTAGTGTTTAGAATCATCAAAAATACAGGATTGGGATTCATGCTCAATTTCTGGGAAAGAGATTCCAATGACTTCCGTTGGGGAAACAGGCATTCATTGTTTCTGGGGGGATACATAACGTTTGAGTTTTAGAAGTCATGTATGGCGGACTTATTGTTCAAAGGAGATAAAATGAGATTAAAAACAATGACAGCGGGGATTATTTGTCTTTTTTTGATCTTTTCTGGTCTGTATTCACAGGAGCTATCAAAGGATTACAAAATAGGTCCTAAAGATCTGCTGGAGATCCGAGTTATCGGCCATGAGGATGCGAGCACAACGACACGTGTTTCCGAAGGTGGGAAAATTTCCATGCCTTATTTGAAAGAGGTGGAAGTAGAGGGATTAACAAAAAATGAGCTCGAGAAAAAGCTGGAAGAACTGCTGTCAGAAAGATATTTTCAGAATCCACAAGTAACGGTTTTTATACAAGAACACAGAAGCAAAATAGTCTCTGTGATTGGAGCGGTGAGCAATCCCGGAGAATATGAGCTTATCGGGCGTCAGACATTAATGGATATCATTTCGAAGGCCGGAGGATACACTGGGGAGGAAGGAAAAGTCATCTCCGTATTCCGCAAGCTTCCCGACGAAACCACGACTTCTTTACAAATATCAAGGGAAGGCTTATTTGACAAGGGAAATCCTGAGCTCAACATTCCCCTTCAGCCAGGTGATGTGATCAATGTCCCTATCGATAGAATTGTTCATATTTATGTCATGGGTGAAGTACGAAATCCCGGCATGCTGGATGTCAAAAAATCCGAACTTCCCAATTTCACTCTCCTGAAAGCGCTTGCTCAGGCAGGGGGATTTTCAGAAAGAGCGTCCAAGGGAAGGGTTAAAGTTGTAAGAACCGATGAGGAAGGGAAAAAGCACACATATAAGTTTAATACCAAGAATATCCAAAAAGGAAAGAAGCCGGATTTTATACTGCAAGAAGGGGACATTGTTGTGGTGCCACAGTCAATTTTCTAGACCAAATCTAAAAAAAAAGCCCGGTCGCAAGACCGGGCTTCCTGATTCAGCTTGTTTTTATTTCTCTTATCAACGAAAAAACGAGCCGGAGCGTTCTCCGTCGGTTGAGAGCGAAAATGCCACCACACCGGCACTGGCTGCCATGACAAGCCCAGCTCCCAACGGTGTCAGGAAAAAAGCCAGAGGGCCTTTCTTCTTGCATTCGCACCATTCGGTTTCCTGATTCCACTTATAGTTTTCATCGCACTGGCCCATAATATCGGGAACATACCATTCCCCTTTCGGGCACCGTTCCGTCGTCTTTTGCGCCGTGCCTTCCTGTTCCTGTGGTCTCAGCGCAAACGCGATCTTTGCCGTCTTGTTGGCTTTTATCCCGACAAGATTCTCGATGTTAAAATCACCCTGGGCTGTGCTGATCCCGACCAAATACAGGCCTTCGTCCACTCCCTCGAACTCGACCATGCCCTGGTAGTCAGCCGCCATACTCTCATACAACGACCCCGTGGATAAATTCCGGAGTTTCAACACCGCACCCTCCATAGGAGTGGTATTGTCCGGCCCGTATACATACCCGACAATATTCCCCTGACCGACTTCCTGACCTCGCAAAAGTTCCGGTACGCAGAAAATCACAAAAACAAAAATCAGAAAAACCGCCACGGGTTTGGAATGAACTATTTTAAACATGCCTCCCTCTCCTCACTACGCAGAGATTAATATAATACATATATTCTAGACTTGTCAAGTCCCCTTTTAATTCGGGTAAGCATCTTTGTTTCCGTGATAAATTGGGCTTTTGGGGATGGTTGAAGCGACCATTGAAGATTTAGCCTTCACGAACCGTTCTTCGAGGGTAACAATATGGGAACATCCCCATATTGTCGGTGAGGCTGTATTGAGCACGACTTTGCTAAAGGATTAGAGATGCGGGCAAGCACGGGAACAGAAGTTAGAGCATAAGAGATTGGGAGTTAACGAGCGGAGTTCCGCAGCCGCCGAGAAGGATGGTGAGTGAATGGCGTATAAAATCTTCACGGAAACAAAACCATTCCTAAAAGCCGATATCACCGAATTAGAGTGATTCGGGTGAGGGTGACGGGGCAGTTGATGGGCCTGATCTCCAGCCGGTTCTCTCCTTCCTGTGTCTCGGCCATCAAAATGACCGTGCCCTCGCTCAAATAGTCCTCCCACACCACACGCCCATTCAAAACCACACTAACTAACGGGGAAACCTGGCCCTCCTCCCCTTTTCTATTAAACTCCACCCCCAAATTGATTCTCCTGCCATCGAGAACCAGGGTCTGCACGAACCGCTGCCCTTTCCCTATGGTTTTATCCCCAAAATCGATCTCCCTGGGCGAAAGCAGCCTCTCCAGCCGCCTGTCCACTTTCCGTATCTCCTCCTCCTCGTTCAGCCGCTCGAGATTCCGCCTCAATCCCAGCAAAGTCTTCACATTGTCCTCATCCACCTCCAGCGCCCGCTCATAAAAATCAGACGCATCGTAAGAATTCCCGGTTATCTGGTGGGAATCTGCCACACGCCGCAGCACCTCCACATAGTTTTCCTTCCCCTCCTCAGGCACCACCACATAGCTTCTCTGGAGCAGGCCGCCAACATTCTTGATATCCCTGTGCCGGCTCTGCTTAAAATACAGCAAACTGTGAAAATTCAAACGCCCCAGATCATTTACACTTTCTTCCAGCTTTTCTCCGATAAGGCCTTTATCCACCAGGTAGGTCTCCATTTGGCTGACATCAGAAACTATGTCCACCATATCCAGATAGTCGCGCAGCCAAACCTCAACTTCCCTCAAACTCTGGCCGCTTTCGATCGCACATTCTGCCAGCTTCAAGTAGACATCCCTCCTTTTATGATTAAATTCCATCACATCGATCTGAGCCTTCCCTGTAAGCACCTGGTAAAGTTTGATCTTCTCCAGCCTTCCCAGACACTCACTGTAAAGCCTCCCCGCATCCTTCATCCTGTATTTGCGAAAAAGGTTTTCCGCCTCGCTGAAATCTTGCTCCGCTCTCTCATACTCCAGATGCTCAGCACGGGCCAGAACCTGGTGCCTCTCCTCACGGCTGAGCGACCTTGTCCCCAAAAACTCCCCATACCTCCGAAGCACCCTCGAGTCATCGGGAAGGATCTGCCCCATCACCCCATAATCCCCCACATCCATCACCCAGGTGTGCATAATGCCGTCAAACCTCTCCTTGTCTCCTTTCCCCGCAATTGTCTTCAGTATCTCGATAGTAAACTCTTTGTCTTCCTCAGAAAGCTGGTGCCACTGCGACAGGAAAAGTTTTCCCACCTGGAAATAGATCTCGCTGCGGTGCCCGGTCAACTCCGCGGCCTTCCTGTACTCCTCCACGAATCCTTCACCTGCCGAAGGCAAAAGATAATCCATATAAAACAGCGTCTGCGCATAATTATAATGGCTGTAAAAGTGGGCTGGATTGAGCATGAGCGACCGCTCAAAGCTGTGTTTAGAGCTCTTCAGATAACTCTCTCCGACGGCCGGATCTCCCAGGCTGCCATATCCCAGATCAAAATAGGCCTTGCCCATCTCGTAAAAGGCCCAGTCATTAGTCAGGTTGAACTTTGTGGCAGCCTCCAGCAGCTCCACTCTCTGCCCGGGGTCTTCCACATCCCTGGCCCTGTAGTACAGGTGCTGGCTCCAGTACATAGCGGCTGAAACCAGAATGGCCGCCACCAGCCCAACCATTACCAACACCTTCTTCCAAGTCTTCATCGTTATTCCTTATTACTTCCTTGGTTCCTCTTGTAAAAGGCTGTCACTACAGTCAGTGACAGAACCACCGCAAAAAGCATCATGTTTGCCGGGATGTGCAGGTTAAAATCCGTAATACTGTGGACCAGCATGGCAACGACCGCCACCATCCCGCCCAGCGCCAGCCCCTTGACCTCAGGATGCCGCCTGACTTTCCACATCAGGAACGAAAACACCAGCATCACTAAAATACCCCCCAAAAGCATCACAAATCCCACCACTCCCAGCTCTGCCAGATACTCCAGATAATCGTTGTGGGCATGCTCGAATAAGGGGGGAGTTGAGGATTCTTCGTACGCGGGGTAAAGCGCTTCGAAGGTTCCCAATCCCGATCCAAATACCGGAAAATCCCCTATTATTCCTGTTGTGTTGGACCACACCACGGGCCGCACCTCCTCCAGGATATTGTCCATGGCGAACCGTTCGATCGTGGCATCGATCCCTATATAAAGGGCCATCAAAACTATGATCAAAAACGTCACCTTGAGGAAACTCTTGATCCATTTTTGCTGCTGCCTGACTCGTCCAAAATACAAAACAGCCATCCCGAAAACCAGGATAAAGGTCAAAACCACAAGAAAAACACCTGAGCGCGACTTGGACAGGATGATGGCCAGAGCCATCAGAATTACGGCAAGAGTAAGAAGAAGATTTTTGTAGACCCCCTTCTCAGAGATCTTCAGGATCTTCTCCTTCCATTTTTTCCCGCTCAACGAGAAAAGATCCGTACGGGCCAGGATCAAACCCAAAGCCAGTGGGATAACCATCTCCAAATAACCAGAAAAATGATTCCTGTTGACAAACGTCCCGGTCACACAGTCCAGGTAGTGCAATTTTTTGTAAAAAAGCACTCTTGGAATAGGATTATAAAGCTCAAAAAATCCATAAAAAGCCTGAAAAACGCCCATGCCCACAATAAAGTAGAAAATCCTCATGATCTGAGACCGCCGCGTCACAGTCTTCACAATCAAAAATCCCACTAAAAAATACGCTAACAACTCAAGCCCCTGCATCAGCGTATGCCCGGGCATCAAAGAAAATCTCATGAATTTGATCCCGGAAAAATCCGGCGCATACATCTCTCTGAAAACATAGGACCGCGGAGAGAGAATCTTCACTAAAAAATTCGGGAATGGGATGATCTGGACAAGGATCAAGGCAAAAACCGCATAAAACAGGTACCGCGGCCATCTGAGCGCTGTGTCGAGGAGTTCGTTGTTGTAGGGCTTTTGTCCCATCAGCACATAAGCTCCCATCATAACAAAAACAGCCACCTGCATAACAAGGATGGACCATTCGTGGACAGAGGCTTTGGGCAGCGGAACCCACACGATAAGGCCCAGGATCCCGAATTCGATAATTTTCCGGCACACCTGGTCTTTGACAGAAAGCGCACCTCTTCTCATTCCGTTTCCCATCTTCTCGACTTTGGTCTTTCTGCTTTCGATCGAATCTCTATCGATCAAGGACAATTTTGACATTCCACTATCCTCAGGGTCTCCGCTCCCCCTCCCCTGTATAATCTTTCCTGTAAGAATAATAGTAGTCCATATAATAATAGTCTCTCCCCCTGATCTTGGCCTGGTTAAACACTACACCCATAATATCGGCCTTGGCCCGCCTCATCAATTCCACGGCCCGCAAAAACGGCTTTTTGGCAGTCTTCTCAGGCTGCACCACTAAAATCACACTGTCCACCAACGAGCAGATGATCAGCGAATCCACCACCGAAAGCACAGGCGGCGTGTCGAACAGCACCACGTCAAATCCCTTCTCCAGTCCCTCTACCAGTATCCTCATCTTTTTCGACTCCAGAAGCTCTGCCGGATTGGGAGGAATCAGCCCGCTGGGCAGCACCCAGATGTTGTCGATATCGGTCTTCTGGATGGCCTCTTCCACCTTTACCACGCCGGTCAGATACCCGCTCAATCCGTTGACCTGCCTCACCCTGAACAGCTTCTCCAGCCGCGGCCTCCTTAGATCCGTGTCCACCACAAGCACCTTTTTCCCCAACTGGGCAAAAGCCACTGCCATGTTGATCACAGTGGCCGTCTTTCCCTCTGCTGGCAAAGCGCTGGTAAAAGCAATGTTCCGGGGCGGTCCATCCGGATAAGAGAGCATGATGGATGTCCTCACAGTCCTGTAATCCTCGGCAATAGAAAACCTGGGATACAGATGGTTGACCATCTCGATGTCTTTTATCTCCACCTGTTCTGCTTCCTCCCCCTCCCCCGTATTATCTTCTTTATATGAATACCCATCTTCATATCCTGAGCTGTAGCCGGATTTTTTCTTTTTCCCCTCGGGCGATAAAAAAGGAATCACACCCAGGAATGGAAGCCCGGCCAGCCTTTCCACATCCTCCGGCCTCTTCACCGTGTTGTCCAGATACTCAAACACAAAACACAGCCCCACTCCCCCGAATAATCCCATGAGCAAAGCCAGAACCATATTGAGCATCTTCTTCGGTGAAACCGGATCCTTCGGCACCTTGGCCTTATCCACTACACTGATATTTGAGGTCTTCAATCCCCCCAACCGTGCCGAAACCTGGGTCTCTGTCTGCATCTTGAGCAACGAATCCAGATGATTCTGGATGTTTTCCGCTTCGATCTTTATGCTGTTGTACAAAATCGCATCCGAGCTCATCCGGGCCACTTCTTCTCTTTGGGTATCCAATAATCTCTTCATAGACTGTTCTTTGCTGTAGGCTTCATTGTATTCTGTTCTTGCCAGCTCCACAGCTTTATCGATTTCCCCCTGAAGCTCCTCTTTCATGCTGTCAATTTTTTCCTGAAGCCCTATCATTCTTGGGTGATCAAGGCCTAGTTCTTTTCTCATTTCTCTGTACTGGTTTTTCATATTCGAGTATTGCTCTTCCAAATCCTGGATAAGACGATTCTCGAGCGTTCTTGGAAGAGCTTCCACATTGGAATTTCTCAAAGCATCATAATTGGACCAGGCTCTCACGCTCTCTATCTGGGCCTGGGTATAGGCCTTGTCCAACTCTCCGAATTTGGTAAGCGCCGTGTTTTCTTGATCGCTCAGATAAACGATCTCCTTTTCTTTGCCATATCTCTGAAGCTCTCTCTCCTTGGCCGTCAGATCCACTCTGAGCTGCCCGATCTGTTCACTTAAAAAATCAGAGGCTTGCTGTGTCGTCTCGTACCTTTTCTCTATCGAAAACAGGATAAATTCATCCGCCCAGGTATTGACGATATCCGTGGCCAAAAGCTTATGTTTGGATGTGTAATTGACCTTGAGGATCTTAGTGTCCCGGATCTGGGATACATCCATTCTCTTCTGAAGCTTCTCCACAATCTCGGCATAAGGATCTGTGATAGCTGCCTGCATTTCTTCTTCATCTTTTGCCCTCAGCCACTGGAATGTAACCAGATCTTTAAGCTTTTGGACCAGAGTCTTTTTATCTTCCTCCCCTGCCCCGAATTCTTCCCTGGAGATAAGATCCAATTTTCTCGCCACCCTCTCTGCCATTGCCTGGCTCTGAAGGAGCTGGAGTTGGGTATTGATAAAGATCTGCTCTTTTATCTGGCTGCTGTAATTCACGAATCCAAATTCATCCTCGATGTTTAGCGTTTTCGAAGCCTCTTCTCCGATAAGCAGCGTAGCCGTAGGCTGATATTTGGGAGCAGCCATGAAGGAATAGAGCCCGATAATAAGTATAATCGTTCCTGCAAAAGTAAACAGAATTCCCTTTCTCTTGACGATCACACGCCAGTATTCCATCAGGTCGAATTCCTGCTCTTGCTCTCTTTCCAGATACTCCATCTCCATTTTCTTATACTCCTGTTTCTCTCTTAACGCAAATCCTAGAAAATTGGGGACGTGTACCGAATTTTCTTAAATTCGGTAACATGTCCCTAAATTTTTTTGCGTCAGGCTAATAAGCGCCAATCCCTAAAACCACCACCGGAATCGTCTTCACCAATATCTTAAAATCCAGCCATGGCGACCAATTATCGATATACTCGAGATCCAGTTTCATCCATTCTTCAAAGCCTATTTTATTCCTCCCCTCCACCTGCCACAAACAAGTAATCCCAGGCCTCATGGATAATCTTCTTCTTTGCCATGGATTGTATTGTTTTACCTCTTCTGGAATCGGAGGCCTGGGTCCAATCAAACTCATATAGCCAAAAAACACATTAAAAAGCTGCGGAAGTTCATCAATGCTGAATTTTCTTAAAATCTTACCGAATGGCGTAATCCGTGGATCTTTCTTCATTTTAAAAATAGGGCCGCTCATTTCATTTTGAGCTTCAAGTTCTGATAATTTTTTCTCTGCCCCTTTATACATTGTACGAAATTTATAAAATTTAAACTTTCTACCATTTAAACCTACTCTTTTCTGTGTAAACAACACAGGACCTGAAGATGTTAACTTTATTATAACCGCCACAATAAAAAAAAGCGGGCTCACTAAAATTATGCCCAATCCGGATATAACAACATCCATTGCTCTTTTTAAAAAAAGCTGCGATTCTTTTGCATTTGTGGTTTCAAATGTCAGGAGAGGAATACCCTCAAGTTCTGTCTGGTGTGATCTAGCTATCTTCAAATCAAACAAATCCACAGCAACGGTTGCCTTGATGCCCTCTGTTTCGCATGTTTTAATGGCATTTTCCATATAGTTCAGTCTTGATCTTGGAACTACAAAAACAACTTCATCTATTGTATATGTATGGAGAATCTGAGGAAGATTTTTGAGGATACCAATGACTCCAACACTGCCTACTTTCTCAACTTCTCGATAAGGTTCATCATCAATGGCACCTAATATCTTTAATCCCCACTCTGGATGGCTTTGTATTTTCTTGATGAAATTAGCAGCTCGCCTGCCTGTTCCGACAATAAGAAGTCTTTTGTAATTAAAACCTTGCTTGCGAACATAGTGCATGAGGAAAAAAACAACAATTTTTTCTAACAGCATAAAGGCTAAACTAACTATTACAAAAATGACAAAGAATATTCTGCTTACAAATTGTAGTTTAAATAAAAAGATAACGGTGCCTAATGCGAGGTTTGCAAAAAATGATGATTTTAGTATTATCCACAAAATCTCAAAAATAGTTCTAGTACGCATAGAGCGGTACATACCATTTAGATGAAGCATGAAGCACCAGAGTAAAACAGTAAAAAAGAGAACGATTAAATAATCGCTCATCGATGCAAGAGGCCCAGCAATAACTTGTTTAGAAGGAAAAAGGTCTAATTTATATAAATTCTGAATGTGCTGCCTTAAGAAATATGCGAGAATGAAAGAAAGCGATACGATGGAGGCATCAAACAATATCATTGCTTTTCTTATTACAGATTCTTTCTCTTTTAACATCGTATTACTCCTTTAGTTGATAGTGTTCTTTCGTCAAGATTTATAATAAATTCAAAATAATAAGGATGCTAAAAACGGATAAATAGAAGGATTAATATAAGTTCCTTTCTTTCATCCACAAAAGTGATAGAAAAGAGCTCAAACTAAGATGGACTTCCTCTTTAAATATTATTTTAAATAAAAGAATTAATCGTTCTGAATATCAGCCTTGAGCTACACTCTGATATACCATTAGTGTTCTAGCTGCTATGCTTTTCCAATTATATCTTTCCTCTATTAAGTTTAGCTGATTTCTTTTTTCTTCATCTGCCAAAGGTTTATCGACAAATTCCTTTATCTTTTCTGAAAGTTCCCTAACATTTCCTGCATTGAAAAATCTATCTTTAGGCAATTCAACATTCCTATTAGCAGGAATATCACTTGCAATACAGGACAGTCCATAGCTCATCGCTTCAAGTAAAACTATTGGTAACCCTTCGTAATAAGAAGGCAGCACAAAAAGTCCTGCATGGCTGTATAATTCTTGCAGAGACTTACCAGTTAAAAACCCTGTTAAAATAATATTATTGTTTTTGCTTGCTTTTTTTTCTAAATTCAAACTGTATCTGTCCGGATGGTCAGCTCTTCCAACAATAACAAGTTTGTAGTTTGCAATTGGGAATTGATTGAAGGCTTCAATTAAATCATGAAATCCTTTTTCTGGTACAAATCGCCCTACAGATAATATATATTTGCTTTTGTCTATACCATATCTGTTAATGATATTTACACTTTGCATAATCTCAGGCATGATTACACCATTGGGGATTACTGTAGCAATTTTGTTATATTTTCTCTCAATATTATCTGCGATAGTTTTGGAAATACATATTATTGCATTAGCCCGTTTGCTTCCCAAATTTTCGCCAAGTTTTAACATAAATTTTGCAAATCTTCCCCATTTCTTCCTTTCATAATCAGGCCCATGGTTGGTCATTACTACTTTCAATCCTAAAAGCCGGGCAAGTGGAACTAACAAAGAAGGTCCTACAGCATGAATATGAAGTATATGGCAGCCGATTTTTTTTGCAACATAAACCCCATATAAAGTATGCATAAATGCCTCTAAGGATCTTCTTTTTGGACATGTCAAAGGAATTACACTGACCCCTTTGTAATCAATAATATTCTCACCAACATATGGTTTTCTAGCCAATACTATAACCTGACATCCCTTCTTAGCAATGTGCGTATAAAGGTGTTCACAGTGTTTCTCTACTCCTCCCTGGATTTTGGGAAAACCTCGAGAACCAAGAACAACGACTTTTAATTTATTTAAGGGTAGTTGCCTATATATTGACGACATAAAGCTTCTTACTTTCTTAAATTTAACCTATAGAGATGATTCTATAGCCTTGCACCAAGAAACTTATTCCTTAACACCCATATAGCAGGCTTTATTGGATGGTGCCAGATAGCAGGTGCTGCACTCCCAATCATCCAGCAATTTTTCGTACAATCTTTGACCTTTTGCCTTACTTCTTTTGCTCTTTTACTACTCCAGATTTCATCCCAACTCTGCTCTTTCAAATTACCCATGGATTGTTTCTCATCCATTCCATTACATGGCAAGATATCACCCCAAGGATCTATGAAAAAGCCATTCTGTCCCATTTCGCATGCTAGTAACCTCTTCCTTCCTTTAACATAGTTAATGAGTCCATAATTGAAGTAGGCTCTAAACCAATCCTTTGGTCTCTTTGAGTGTAAAAGAAGCTTTATCAATTTTTTGAATTTCTCACAAACTCTCTCTTTATCTTCGATTTTATTATCCCATTTATGAAAGTAGTGAGAATTATGGAGTGTAGCTGTGGCAAATTCATAATCCAAAGCTCTAGCTAAATTATATAAAGGCACGAGATCATGACAATTTAAATCCTGGACTGTCATCCCAAACCCAATATCTTTAGTTCCCATTGCTCTTAGCTTAAAAAGCGTTCTCAATCCTCTATCAAAGCCATCAGGAATTCTGCGAATTGCATCATTTGTCTTTGGCAATCCCTCCATACTTATCCGGATCCCAATATCAGGATATTCTTTACATAAATTTATTATCCTATCAGTAAAATATCCGTTGGTGCTAATAACAATACGTTTTGCCTTTTTTCTTACAATCTCAACAATCTCTAATATGTCCTGACGAACAAAGGGTTCGCCGCCAGTAATATTACAAAAAAACATCTGAGGCAGTTTCTCAAGCACGGCCAAACCAATTTCTTCCGGAGGCTTACTTGGATGCTTCCAAACTTCGCACATGTTACAACGTGCGTTACATCTGTAGGTTATTATAATAGAGCCGTGTAATTTAGATTTCATTTTATTAAAAACTGCTTTATTTTTATTGCCAAATATTTCAAATATTATCAGCTAATATGGGCCGAAAATAAATCTAAATTGAACTATTCAAAATTCAAATTCGATAGACGAAATATTTGCAAAAATTGGATTGTCTTCATTTGTTATGTCTCCACATTGTCCATTTGCTTGCACAAGTTAGACAGGAATAAAATCTCTAAATCGACGATGGTGCCAAAATTTTTGTTATACATATTAGCGTTTGCAGTTGTAGACATATAATAAACTTTAAGAAATAAAAGGAATTATGCATTGTAGCATTGCCAAACTCTAAATCCATATAAGCCATTGGATGGTATAAATCCAGTAAGTCGTCCTTATTTTTATCAGAAATCACAATCCCAAAACCCACATCTTTTACTCCTACTTCCTTTAATCCAATAACTGTCTTCAAAGCTCCTCTCAAAACCATTTTCTATTCCTCGAAGCTTATCATTCAGCTCAGGAAGTCCATCGACACTAATCCTAAAAGCTACATCAGGAAAATTCTTTCCAACCTCAATAAGTCGCTCAGCAAAGTACCCATTAGTATTTATATCTATCAACTTTGTCTTTTTCTTAAGAACCGAAACTATGTCAATTAGGTCTTTTCTAAGCCCTGGCTCCCCTCCAGTTATATTTATTTTCTTTAGACCATTATGCAGTATATCCGGCCCAATTTCTTCTTTAACACTTAGGTTTTTCTTCCAGATATGACACATTTAACAATGTGCATTACAGCGATATGTTGTTATAACTGCGCATTCCATAATGCAAAATATTATATCTATACGAAAGCTTTACAAATAAAACATATTTAAATTAATTCAATTTTTATTAGTTCTGATAATCCTTTTGAAATATCAAACTTAGGCTTCCATCTTAAATTTCTTCTTATTTTATTAATATTAGCCAATAGATGGGGCCGATCGATATTTCTTTTAAATTTATTTACAGATGAAATATTTATATCTTTATTCAAAATTTTGCTGATTATCTTAACCAATTCTTCAACAGAATGTTCTATTCCGGTTCCAATGTTATAAATGTCAAATCTTTTTTGTTTTGTTTGTGATAACCTAACCAAAGCGTCAACTACATCTATAACGTAAATAAAGTCCCTTTTTGGTTTAATATTTCCAAGCTCAATTAAATCTTTCCCTTCTTTTATTTGATTCAAAATATGAGGGATAACAAATTCTATAGTCGATTTTGGACCATAAGTACAAAACAGCCTACAACAGATAATAGAACATTTTATTTTTTTTGAAAATAACTCCATTAAGTGCTCACCACAGATCTTTGAAAGCCCATAGATATCAAATGGCTTAAGCATGTGTGTTTCCGAGTAAGCTGGACTGGAAGGAGGATAGACTGCTGCAGAAGAAGCAAATAATATCTTTTGTGGTATATGTTTAGAACATATATTCAATAATTGTAAAGTACCATTAACATTAACTGTCAATGTCTCTTCTGGATGATCGTTGCAATAAGGAATAAATGCTTTGGCTGCAAGATGAACAACAACATCTGGCAAATATTTCTTTATTGTTTTTTCTAGAAGAGAACGATCATTAATATCCCCTTTTATAAATTCAATAGAAGACATAATATTCTTAATATTATCTAATTTCCCCGACCAAAGATTATCATATACCACAACGTCTTTGCCTTTTTTTACTAAATGCTCGACTAGATTTCCGCCGATAAATCCCGCACCACCAGTAACTAAATATTTCTGCAATTAATTCGCCCCTTTGTAATTAGATTTTGTAAAATAATTCAGCCAATTTTTTTATATTTAAATTAAATGAATATTTTTTTTCAACAATTTTTCGATTCTCTTCCCCCATTTTTCTTAATTCTTTATCATCCTTACTCAACAAAAATTCAAGGGCCTTAGATAGTTCCAACCAATCCCCCTCTGGTACTAAAACCTTGTTTACTAGTTCTGGTATTCCCGTATGGAGGGTGGAAACAACTGGTTTATAAGAAGCCATGGCCTCCATAAGAGAGATTGGCAATCCTTCACAATTCCCGTCAGACGATTTCTTTGAAGGCAAACAGAAAATTGTACACTGGGAATAAAGATACTGAAGGAATTTTTCTGGAATTCTTTCAAAAAAAATTGATTTGTCTTCGATCCCATATTTCTTAACAAGCTTTTTTAGATCAACATAGTCACGCTTCCCTCCCCAAGTGCCAGATCCAACAATCCATAAATCTACATCATCTCTATCAATTTTTTTAAAAGCTTTGAATAAATCTTCATGTCCCTTCCTTTCGCACCATTGCCCGACTATCAAAATACTTTTTTTCTTATAATCTTTGAATTTTTCTATATCAACGCCCATTCTTATCAGTGAGATTCTCTCACTTTTTATCCCATAATCATCTATCAATATTTTTTTGTTATATTCAGTAGGAGATACTATTGCATTACAATACTTTAATGCATTTTTTGTGAACTTTGTATTTGGATTAATATCATAAAGAGTATCTGCATGAATTGTTACTGATAAGGGAATCTTCAATATTTTACTACAGTAATATCCAACATATAATGCATGCATCGCTTCAATACAATGAATTCTCTCACAATTTTTCATTTTGCCTACATAATAGAAAGCTATCAAAAAATCTATTAGAGAATTTGTTTTTATGGATTTAATTAATAAAGAAAAGTAGACTGTAAAATGCCGAATAAAAAATAAAGGCTGCAGTAATATTACAATGAAAGAATTATATTTAAAACTGTGCCACTCTTTTTCAGGTTTATATAGGCCAGGTTTTGATTTTGTTGTAAAAATATAAACATCTATTCCTGATTTATAAAGGCCTTTTATTTCCCTATAAATAAAGCTAGGCAATCCCCGCTTCATTGAACAAATAAATGCAATTTTCATGTGTCTAAATCCCCTTTGTTTTTATATCAGCGTATTAAAGTGATTATGCAATCTATTTGCTACTTTATGCCATGTAAAATCTTTAACTCTCTCTCTTGCATTGTAACCTAAAGATGTCCTTACTTTATGTGAATCAATTAAGTCAATCAAAGCAGAAATGAATCCAAAATCATCTCCAGGCTTTACCAGTTTTGCGTTAATCCCATCAGTTAGAATTTCTTTAATCTGACCTAACTCCGTCGTAATAATCGCTTTTCCAGCTGCCATATAATCAAAAATTTTTAGCGGAGAAAAATAAAATTTTTTATAGCATCGAAATGGCGCAACACAAATATCAATATCATTTATCAGTTTTGAAACCATATCTGAATATATTAATCTTCCATAAAGGATAATTTTATCTTTAGGAACATTTGAATCTCTAACTTTTTTTATTACGAGATCTTTGTATTGACCATCTCCAATTAATATCAGCTTAATATTCGGTCTCTGATTTAAAACTTCAATAAAGATATTAATTAAAAAATCAATATCATGATAATCATGAAAACTTCCAATAAAACCAATTGATACCTCTTTTATTCCTTTTTTCTTAAAATGAAATCCCAAATTAATATCTTTGAATGCATCAAAATCTACTCCATTGGGAATTACCCAAATTTTTTTGTCTTTGTTTTCGATATTCATTTTTATAATTTCTTTTAAGACATTTGAAACAACATAAACAGCCTCAGCATTGTTCCATGTTTTAATTTCGACATTTTTAATTAAATTAAACGCACTTCTATATTTTTCGTGTTTAAAAAACTCAATGTATTGAGGATGATTCACTTCAAGAATTATTGGAATGGGAGTATTTTTTTTTATTAATAAAGATACTTCATCACATAAGGATGGCCGCACCAATATACAATCAGGCTTTTCTTTCTGTACTATCTTGACTATTTTTTTTATTTCTATCCGTCTAATAATTTTTCTCTTAAAATAAATAAATATCTCTTGTATCCATAAAGGGAACATATTTCTGAGCTTATCTTTAATTTTATTCTTAAACACGAGCTCATTTTCAAAAATAATCGAAGGGTATGTAATAATTTTTATCCCAAGCTTTTCCAATGCAGAAATGAGTTTTCTTCCATGAATCGCAGCTCCATGATATTCATTCAAGAAATTATTGATATAAAAGATCTTCATAAATTTGTTACAACTTCCTCTAAATTGGGGATTTATCCATCATATTGAAATATATGCAATGAAAATACAACTTACTTTTCTCTATGCTCTAGATTCAAAGAAGATGCCAACAAAGCAAAGATCATCCATGCAAACTGAATTGTATGTATCCACCTTAAATATTCAATCTTTATTTGATCAAGCAATATTATGATTACTGCGATTAAAAGGAAGAAAATGAAATGCCAATTACTAGAATTGGAATGTGCAATAAGTTTTTTACCTGATTTAAATATTAGAGTTGCCCAAAATAATAGATGTATTATGAAGCCGAAAAATCCAACTTTATACAACAAAGTCAAATATAGAGAATGAAATTCTTCAAATGAATCATTAACAGGAACAAGAATATAATGGAATCCATTTCCAAAAAAATTCAAATTTTCCATTACTTCTATTTTTGCTGAATCCCACGCGATTTTTCTATTGAACGCCTCCACGGATATTAAACTGCTCGAAGTAAAATATCTCTTGAAACGGTAAATAAAATCTTCTATTTCAGAAGGGAAAACTATTATTAGGATTGTAAAAGAAATAATAATTGCAAATAAAATTTTGATGGATAGTTTATCATAGTCTTTTTTGAATGTTCTCAGAATCAATATAATTAATAAAAGTGCAAAAATTAGCAGCATTAAATCTGATCTAGTTTTGGTAAAAATAATGCCTGCTGTACAAGATAAAAAAGTAATTAGATAGATATAATTTTTTTGAATATATATCAATGCTAATGAAAGTAAACATCCTAAAAGGAACCATTCAGCTAAGAGTTCGAAATCTCCGACTGTACCTTTCGGACGTGCAATTCCTTCCAAAGAAAGGGGGAGATGAGGAATATAAGATCTGCCACGAAAAATGCCAGTGACTTTGTGAAATTCAGGAAATTTTATTTGAATAAATGTTATAACAGATTGAATCATTAATAAAAAAACAATTAACTTAAAGACTGTTATAAAGTCCGCTTTGGTTTTTACTAATTTCAAGATAATAATGAAAAATATTATTCCACTTATATTTGCTAAATAATATTTAAAAGATTGCTCAAATAAATATTTATTAAAAACTAAAGAAGCAGAATAACTAATAAAAATAAGTATTAGCAGAAATATTTCTGATTTGCCTTTTAGAAGGTTTTTTTTCATTAACAATGAAGACAAAACTGAAGAAAAAAAAAGAACGAAAATTAGCAGAGTAGTGATCGTAATAGCATCCTTTCCTGCATATTGAATAAAAAATGGGAAAGGAAGAGAAGCGATTGTAAAAAAAAGAAGATATTTATTTACAACTTCAAATGAAATTCTTAAAGAATAAATTAGAAACAATAGAATAAGAAGGACTATTATCATAAGACCATATGAAGTCCTATTTCCAAGAATAATTAAAGAGCTCAACATTACTAAAAAAAATATAAATATATAAATAGGGTTAAACTTGTAGCTATTTTTTTCTATATACATTTGTTTAATGAAACAAATATAATTAAAACTCAGCAAAAATTTCTTTAATCTTTGGGTATCTATTAATATCAAAAATTCGCATCATTCGATAAATTGTTGAACGTTGATTTTCATTTTTTTTCTCAAGATTAAAAAATTCCCAGACTATCTCTCCATCTCTAGTAACTTCAAAAACATGGCCACTTTCACTCTCCGTTATAAGAGTGTTACCATTTATTAATCTCTGGCTTGATACTCTAGTTTCGCTATAAAATTCTTGAGGTGATTTAGATTTATACTCCCATACTATCTTCCGTATTATTGGATTCATTTCAATTGATCGAGAGGATCTTCTCTCAACTCCATTATCAAAGATTAAGATGTTTTCATTGTCTAATAGAGTTGGGTGATGCTGTCTACTTAAATTTTTTGGCCCCCAGCTCCATACAAGTTTATTCTCATCCAGATCTAATATTGCTATCAAATCCAACAAACATGCCGAAAGCAATATATCTCCCCTTTCACATAATCCATTAATTCCTTTTTCCAAAACTTCAAGAGTATTGATGTGGTATATATCCGTAGGCGCATTAATATCAAGGATAAAATTGCCAATAGTAGCTTCTTTAATAATTCTCCACAAGGTTCTTGGATCTATCATCCAAGTATAAATTTTTAAAACTCGACCAGATAGTCTGTAAGGAACTTTGTTCTTAAATATATTGAAAAGCGGGATTTCTTTTTTAAGCTCTCCATCCCGAGATAAAACTACAATATAATCATTGAGAATTGGAAAAGGAATGCCATTTAAATAAAATATTTCATCTTTTCTAGACAAAACATAAATATCCTTATTATCAGAAATGGCAATATCATGGTGTGCTCTAATCTTTTTGCTCCAAATTATATTAGAATTCCAATCAAGTCTTATTAAGAATTTGTCTTTTACAATAGCTAGAAGATCACCGTTTCTACACAACTCGACATATTGCCATGTATCATTTTTCCTTATTTTTACAGACCATGAGTGTAAAAATTTTCCTGACATATCCATTAAAAAAGCTGTCGACAAATTCTCTGGACAATAGATATTAATTCCGTCACATGCATGACTTTTGTCATAAAAAACAACTCCCTCTTTATTATCATTTTCAATTGGAGTCCATTTTATATATGGCAAGGATCTTAAGGCTTTTATCGCTGATGCTCTTTGTATTACTTCAGTTTTTGAAGAAAATGATGACAACAAAAACAAAAAAACAAGAAATATTGTTGTCTCTAAAGCAACTATCTTAGCCTTCTTACGTTTGATTAAAATCCATGTAAAAAATACTGAGAATAATAAAATGCCGATATTGCCCAGCAACTTGAAAAAGCTAGTTAAATTACTAAGCAAATAATGATTAATAGCTCTTCCAGCATACATTAGAAAAAGAAAAACGAATACAATTGTCACATTTATGACTCCTTTGCTCACAATAAGGCTTTCTTTTCTCTTTTTTAAAATACTATTCACTAATAAATTTGATATTGAAATAAGAATTGTCACCGACGCAGCAACAAAAGCAAAATGAATATAGAGGACAAAAAAATATGCATTTCCTATTACTGCAAACATATAGCCTGTTATAATAAGAAAAGAAAGTATCACAAGAGCGATTTTAAATTTCATGCAACTATAATAACTATACTTCTGGATTGAAAATCTTCCCCTTGTGCTTTTGTAACAGTCTCAATTCCAATAATATATATTTTTAATTTATCTTTTCATCAAACAACTTTTCATATTCTTTCATATAGTTTTGAATTGAAAACTCATTCTTTATTTTTTTAAAACTAACATTTTGATATTTTTTTCTTCTCTCTTCATCATTTAGCAAAATATCAATCGCTCTAGCAAGGTTGATAGAATCACCTTTTTTTACAATATAACCATTTTTTTCGTGAATAATAATATCATTCACACCTCCAAGGTAGTCGGCACATACACATGGTACTTTAAGTGCCATAGCTTCAAGCACTGCAGTGGGAAGTCCTTCTGACAGGGAAGCAAGAACAAAAATGGAAGATTTTTTTAGATATTTGTACGGATTAGACTGACTACCAAGAAAAACTACGTTTTTTGTAATTTTAAGCTCTTTACATAACCTCTCTAATCGTTTTCTTTCAGGACCATCCCCAATTAGTACAATTCTACATTTCGATTCAACAAGAGGAACAGCATTTAAAAGTACATCAAAACCTTTATCTTTTACTAATCTGCCAACAGATGCAACTATTGGTTTATCCATAGGGATGGAGTCATAACTAAATTCTTCCTCAGACAATTTTATTACTTCCTCATAATCAACAGCATTTTTTATTACTATTAATTTCTTCTTTTCGATTCTTGTTAGAGCATTTTCTAGACTTCGCTTAACTCCATTTGAAACCGCAATAATTTTGTTGGCATAATTCCATAGAATATTTCTTAAGAAGTTGATGCGACCTTTATAAAAAAAGCCAGGGCTGCATAAAAAAACTCTTATTTTTAATAGCAATCCAATCAATATAGAAAGAGTATTTAAGTGGATATGAAAACTTATAAAAATATCTGGTCTTTTTCTTATTAATTTATGGCAGAGTTTAATTGCTAAAGGAATTTTGTTTTTAATTGAAAACGAAATTCCTAAATTTATCAACTTAACATGAGAAGGAATTTCCTGAAGTAGCTCACCCTTTTTTTCGCATAAAATGAGATATAATTCATATTTGTTTTCATTCAGTCCTTTAATCAAGTAGACAAGTTGTCGTTCCACTCCTCCAATATCGAGTGATTTATGAAAAAAGAATATTTTCTTTTTCAAATCGCAAGAATTTTTGTATCAGATTTATATATCTTATTTTTAATGAAGAAAATCGTTACGCCTAGTGAACTAATAGTAGCAATCAAACGACTTAGAGCTGCTCCTTCCATTCCCCATTTAGGAATTAAATAAAGAGAAAAAATAATAAAGAAAAATACTTGCACATAGGCTCCTAATGCGACATATTTTGAATAGCCGAGAGAATAAAATACAAGAGTGAGTAAAACATTAAAAAGTGTGATTAGGTATGATATCAATAGAATTCTATATACCCATAAACTGTTTAAGTATTGGTTACCAAACACAATCAGAATAATAAATTTGGCAAAAATAAAAATTATGGCTATAAATAATATTATAATTACTCCAACCTTAATTACTTTAGAAATATATTTTTTTATTTGATCTAAATTTGATAGCTTTGATATTTTAGGCAAGAATACCTTGCCTACAACCATTCTTATAATCATAAGGGGCGCAACTAGTTGAATTGCTGAATTATATAATCCAGCTTCACTAAAGCCTAGAGTTGAGGTTACAAAATAAAAATCTAATCGTGTCATCAAATTCATTGCAAGAGCACCTAATACGAGCCATTGAGAATAATCTAGAATATTTTTTAATAATTTTTTCGTATGAACATCAATCGAAATGCTTTGAATAAACCTAAATATTTTCTTTGTATAAATGATTAAGACTGGTATTCCAGCAATGGCGAATACATATGAAATGTATATTACTTTGAATTGATCTAATTTGAATAATATTAAAATAAGAAGTAGTCTTAGAAAATCAACTCCAACATTGATTGCTGCTCGGGTTGAAAATTTTTCTAACGATTGGAAATAAGTTGTTATTATATACTGATAACTCTCAATGAGACAGCCTAAACATATTATTATTAAGTATTTTCTAATGTCAGATTTATTAAGTAGTACCTCAATAAAACGAGGGTATATTAATAACAGTAATACAAATATTGTTAATATAATTGATTTGAATAAAGTATAAAATCCAAAAATTTTATCTCTTTCATCTGGAAGTTTTACTGAAAAACGGACAGCAGGATTTTCTAATCCAAAATCAAAAAAAAGAGATAAAAATAAGATTGAAACAGTAATTAAAGAATAAATTCCATATTTTTCAGGTCCAAGGACCCTTGCAACAAGTACTATAAGAATCAAACGAATAATTTTAGAAATTATATTCTCAACAAGAACAATCCCTAGATCTTTCGAAGTTTTTGATTGAATTAAGTATTTTATGCGACCAATCATTAGTTCAGATTTATTTAATCAATTCTTTTAGTAAAGGACTTAGAATCCAAGACTTTTTGTAGCCATCTACACAGGCAATCCAGACTTTTTCATTTAGTTTATGAAGATCTATGTGATGCATTCCGTCTTTATTCCACCCTTCTCCAGAAGGTTTTATAATGGGATTTCCCATAATTTCATGTTCTTTATATGTTGTCATTGTGAGATCAGAAATTTTAAAAGCTAGAATTCGATCCCCATAAAAATAATAATTGTATTGGTTATATCTAAGAATTTTTTCACCAATTACTAATACTCTTCCTCCAGGTCTTGCCAATTTAGGTTCAATTGTTTTTATAGGACTTTTAGGATGCTCAATCCAAGTATTATTAAGGTCTTTAGCGTAGTAGAGGTGCAGTTTATCTATGCCATCTTGTTTCGAATTTGAATACAACCACCATAGATCTGAGTAATGAAATAAAGAGGAATCTATTAACTTTTTGTTGATTAGGATCTTTTCAAATGACCACTTAGTCGGAAAATCTGTGGCTTTATATAGCCTCACCTCATTAATATCTGAACTTTCAGGAACCATAAAGACATCATCTTCCCACTCAAAAATGTAGGGATAAGACAAATGAAAATCTTCATCTAGAATTATTTTTTGATACTTCCACAAAGCGAGATCTTTGCTGACTGCATATCCAATATCACCTTGTTGAGTCTTCGCATTCCACACTTCAAAAAACATAAACCAAATATTATCTTTTTCTATCATGAATGGATCTGCTATAAAAACTGCTGGTACATCTATTACATCAGATGCAGTTAATACTGGATTTCCTTCATGCTCATAAAGATTGAAAGGAGTATCGCCTTTGTAGATCCCTATTGACCAAAGTTTTTGTTTTGAGACATAAGGAATTCCTCTACCAAAAAAGATTTCAAACAATATTGTACAGATAACAACTGAAAAGAAGCATAGAACAAGAAGAATGATTTTCTTTTTCTTCATAGAATTCGTGAATCTCAAAGATTTGTAATCTAATATGGATTTTTAATTACTTGAAAAAATTAAAATGCCGAAAGTTAATAAACAGATTTCATTTAGATGTTTTAGAAGTTCATAAGCTACTGCTATTAAAAGATAGGACGAAATCTCTTTACTTCTGTAATATTCAGTTTTTCCTTAACCTCTTAACGACGATTTAGCTTACACATTTTCCTGGATAAATGTGGTGTTTATGAAAAGATCCAACCAAAACTGCCCGGCTAATCAACCCCCCCCAACATTTTTTTTCTTACAAACCCGGCTAAACGCCTCATTATGGTAGATAACGCGGTATCTGATGTCAATGGTTTAAACAGGGATATTATTTCAACCCAAATTTAGTTGGATTGCTTCGCTTTGCACGAATGATCAGAGGATTTAATTATCGAGAGTTTAATTTGATATCATCCACTCTGCCACTGCCCATGATGAAGAAACCATTGACCTCCAAAATTTCTTCACCTGGCTTAGCTTCTTCTAGATCTGCCAGCAAGTTACGTTCAAAGGTGTGCCATTGCCCATCAATTACATGACTTCCTAGACCATGATGCACATACTCTCCAGCACAAGCAATCGTGGAATTGACATCTCCAACGACAATAACTAAATCAGGTTTTTCCTGTAAGCATCCTCTTTCAAACTCAATCATAATTTTTCCAGTTTGTTCTGCATGAGATCCTGAACCGATTCCAAGATAAATATCTGCTTTAGTCAAACTGAGATCATCGAAAAAAATTTGTGACATCTCTTCATCATAGTGCTGACCAGTGTGAATGAGGAGCTGATCAAACTTTTGAGGGTATCTCGACATCTCTCTCAAAAGGGGATATGCCTTCATGAAGTTTGGACGTGCACCGACGATGTGCATTACCTTGAGGGGGGGAGAGTAGGATTGGTATTCCCCCAAAAAAATGGACACATAGTTAAGCTTAGGCTTCAAGATAGTACTCCAAAGGGGTCTTATGATTCAACGCTGAGTGTCTTCTCTGGCGATTGTAGAAGATCTCGATGTAATCAAAAACACAGCTATTGGCCTGGGATCTGTTGTGGAAGGTCTTCAGGTGAACAAGCTCTTTTTTCAGCGAAATAAAGAACGACTCCATGATCGCGTTGTCGAAGCAATCCCCCTTACTACTCATGCTCTGATGTATCTGCCATGCATTTAATATGCTTCCCACTCTATGGCTGGCATACTGGCTCCCACGATCTGAATGGAATATAAGCCCTGGCTCAGGATCGCGCTTCTCAAGCGCTTTCAGCAACGCATTGGCCACTAGTTCTTTCGTCCGTTTATAGAGGGTCCAGCCCACGATCTCACGGCAGTAGACATCCATAACCGCTGCCAGATAAAGCCAACCTTCCCAGGTCCAGATATATGTGATGTCTGAAACCCAAAGTCTATTGGGGGCAGTGGCTGTAAAATCTCTTTCCACAAGGTCCTCTGCTACTGGAAGTTTATGATCAGAGTTCGTGGTGATCTTATAGCGTCTCCTGGTAAGCGACGCTATACCGTTTGCTCTCATAATACGCGCTATCCGGTTTTCCCCACAGCGAATGCCTTGGGCTCTAAGCTCTGCGGTTATCCGAGGTGAACCATAGACTCTGCGATTCCATTCCCAGATCTCCCAAATCTTAGTCAAAAGGCTCCTGTTCTCAGTGTACCTCAGGCTTAAACCACGCCTCAGATATGCATAATACCCGCTCCGGCTGACTTCCAACACCCGGCACATCTTCCTCACCGTAAACCCGGAGCCGTACCGATCCATAAAGTGGTACTTCATTTGCGGTGTTTTGAGAAGATGGCCAACGCTTTTTTTAAGATTTCCCGCTCCTCCTCTACATCCGCTAGCTTCTTCCTAAGTCTCAACAGCTCTTCTTCATGAGGCTTCATGTACCCCTTGCCAGGAAAGGCATGCTCCCTATCCTCCAAGTACTTCTGTCTCCAACGGCGAAGCTGATTCTCATGAATCCCTAATGACCTCGATACCTCGGACACACTCCGTCCCCCGTCTACGATGAGTCTGACCGCGCTCTCCTTAAATTCTCGGTCGAACGTCCTTCGACCTTTTGGATCTCCCATGACATACCTCCAAGTTTGATATTATCCATAACTTTTCAGTGTGTCCACTAAAACGGGGGAACTCCAGATTTGTGTGATTTTTTTTTAGAATTCATTTAATTATTTGAGCTGCTAATATTTTTCTTATTTTTTTCTCCAAAAAGCTATTCACAGTAGCTTCATTGGTGCGAGTAGTCTTGCGGGAGGTGATTAGAGAGCAGGAAAAATCACCTCAAAAATCATCTCAAAAGGTGGAGTAATCTCACCTGTTGTTCACGACTAAATATTAGGTCAGTAAAAATGAGAAGCAAATTAGGATGTTTCATTTTCCTTATGATAACTATACCATCTCTAATTTTTGCTGGCACAATCTATTATGTAGATGCCACTTATGGAAATGATCTGAATGATGGTCTTTCTCCTAGTCTTGCTTGGCAGACTATATCCAAGGTTAATCGAGGAACATTTACTCCAGGCGATATTATTCTTTTTAAACGAGGAGAAGTCTGGAGAGAACAATTAGTCCCTTCTTCTTCTGGTGTGATTGGAAGCCCAATTACATTTGGTGCGTATGGAACTGGGAGGAAACCTAAGATCTTTGGTTCAATCACAAAAAATAAAACAGAAGACTGGATGCTAGAATCGGATAATATTTGGATTTCTAGTGGCACAATAGATTTAGACGTTGGCAATTTAATTATGGATTCTGAAAAATCTATTGGAGTAAAATGTGATAACAGAACCGATTTAGATAACCAAGGTGATTTTTGGTATGATTCTACTATTGAAAGAGTCTATCTATTTTCAGCAAGTAATCCAGCCACTTATTACAAAGGTAATATAGAATGTGCGCAAAAAAGACATATAGTATCAATTTGGGACAAAAATTATATTACGATTAGAGACTTAGACTTACGGTATGGTGGAGCTCATGGGATATGGTGTATGAATGTTGACAATATTATAGTTAGGTGTTGTGATTTTTCATATATTGGCGGTTCTTTCCAAACAGGGACAGTTAGATATGGGAATGGTGTAGAGTTCTGGAATAGCGCGAGTAATACAACAGTTGAAATATGCAGATTTTGGGAAATTTACGATGCAGCAGTAACAACACAAGGTCTTGGTGCGAATAATTCGAAGTTTAACCAACATTTTCGATATAATCTAATTTGGAACTGTGAATACAGTTTTGAATTTTGGAACCACCCAGATACATCTTTTGTAGAAGGTATATACTTTCAGAATAACACTTGTTTAAATGCTGGAGGTGGGTGGGGACACCACCAAAGAGATGATCCACAGGGACGTCATCTATGTTTTTATTCAAACACAGCACGCACAAATGACTTTTACGTTCAAAACAACATATTCTATGAATCAACCGATAATGCTATTCGTCTCTCTTCCTCTTGGAGAGACTTAGATAATCTTATATTGGATTACAATTGTTATTATCAATCTTCTGGTGATATGATTGTTTGGCAGGATTCTTCATACACAATGGATCAATTTAAAGCATATCAAGCTGATAAAGCTCAAGACGCTCATTCCATAGCGGCTGATCCCCTCTTTATCGATTTATTGGGCAACAACATCGCTCTGCAATCAACATCATCCTGTATTGATGCTGGAATAGATTTAGGGTTAACAGAAGACTACGCAGGAAATACGGTGCCTTATGGGTGGGCTGTTGATATTGGCGCATATGAATATGTAGGAAGTCCAGATCCTCTCGATGCTGAAATTAATTCCTCTCCTACCTCAGGGTGGATTCCACTGACAGTGAATTTTTCAGGTAGCGCAACTGGAGGCACTGAACCATACAATTTTTACTGGGATTTTGGGGATGGCGAATCTTCAAGTGAACAGAATCCATCGCACACATATTCTTCTGCCGGTGATTACACTGTAAAGCTAACTATAAATGACAGCACAGGAAACGAAGATACCAACTCAATAATCATTTACGCACTCGCTAATCCCTCTGAAGCCGATCTCCTCCTCTTCACTGCAACAGGAGACCCTGCTCCTGACCAAGGGGGAACCACCGATCCTCAACCCGGGAACCATTCTTATGCACTCGGAAGATCTGTTCAGATCGAAGCCATACCAAACCCAAATTATCGATTCTCAAAATGGAATGGAGATGTTACCGATTCTGATGCAGGCAAAAATCAGATATCCATCACCATGAATACAGACAAATCCATTTCCGCACTCTTCTGTATCAAATGCGGAGACGTCACAGGGGATCTCAACGTAACCCCTTTAGATGCCCAGAAAGTTTTTGAAATATTTCTTCTCAAATTTGCTAAACCATCAGAGTGTCAAAAAGAGAATGCTGATGTGAACAGCGATGGATCAATGGCTGAGCCATCCATCACTCCTGGAGATGCCCAGGCCATATTCAATAAATATCTTGGAATAAGTGAATTACCAAGCGACTGTTCAATCAATGCAAGGAGTGCTGACATTTCGACGCAAATAATCCACATACTGGATTCACAAGAAGATTCCTATCAAGAGATCAACCTCATTATCGATGATGTTAATGGAACCATAAGCGAAATAATCGCTATACCTGTCATTATCGACAATCCTCAAGGACTGGATTCCTTTGGGTTCGATCTCACCTTTCCTTCAGAAAACCTGAGGTTCATTGGTGTAGAAAAAACAGAACTGGTAACAGATTTTCATCAGATCGATGGCTACGAGGTACAAGAAGGGATTCTCCGTGTGGGAGGATACAGCAGTGAACCGATTTTGAGCGACTCTCCTGGTGTGCTCGTGAGATTGCTTTTCAGGGCGACTAACAAAACAGAACAGTCTACTCCCCTCTTTTTCACAAACGCTTTTGATGATCTGAAAAATGCAATTTTTAACACCGGCATAATCACCATTAACGAATCAGATTATAAAAGGACAAAGCGCAAAAAGATCATTCGATAAGCTACGGCCAGAGGGAGAAAGAGAGAAATCTCCTCATGTCGGACATATTTGATTGCATTTAAAACAAAGTATAGATGAACGGAGCGACGGCTGAACTCTGAGTAAAGATGAGGAGAAGGCCAAACAGAACGAGCACAACGATCATCGGAATCATCCACCACAGCTTCCGTTTCCATAAAAACAACAGAAGCTCCCCGAATATCCCCAGTTTCGATACCAATCGTTTTCCTGCACCCATGGCTGTCTCCTTGCGTCACTCTCCAGATTTACGGATCATGTAATTCTCCAACACCAAAACATCTATCCCACTGCGGGAGAATGTGTTGTAAGCATTCTCAGGAGTGTTGACGATCGGCTCTCCGCGCAGATTGAAGGATGTGTTCAGCAACACCGGTACACCTGTGGCTTCTCCGAATCCCTTCACGATCCGGTAATACCGGGGATTCCACTCCTCCCTAACAGTCTGGAGGCGGCCCGTGCCCATGTGGTTCACCGCTTTAACAGAATCGGCCTTATCGGACTTGAGTGGGAGGACAAGAAGCATGTACCGTGCCGGATATTGAGGAACAACGTTTTTGGCCTCAAAATAATCCTCTACATGTTCCTCCAGGATCACTGGCGCAAAAGGCCGGAAAGGCTCGCGAAACTTGATCTTGATGTTCACCAGGTCTTTCATTTCTTCGGAACGCGGGTCTGCCAGGATACTTCTGTTTCCCAATGCCCGGGGCCCCCACTCAAACCGCCCCTGGTACCAGCCCACAACCTTCCCGGAAACCAAATCACTGACAACCCTGTCTATGAGCTTATCATCATCTCCGATGTGTTCGTAGGTTATGTTGTTTTCGTCCAGGAATGTTTTGATCTGGTCATCGGTGTAGGCCTTTCCCCAGTAGGCATGTTCCAATGTAAACTCACGAGGTTTGCCTAAAAGTCCATGATAGGCATGGAGCGCTGCTCCCAATGCCCCTCCGCTGTCTCCTGCTGCCGGCTGGATGAACAACCTTTCGATCGGAGTCTCCCGAAGGATGCGGCCGTTGGCTACAGAGTTTAGCCCCACGCCTCCGGCCATGCACAGGTCCGTCAGCCCGGTCTCTTTGTGCAGGCTTGTGGCCAGCTTCAAAAGGATTTCTTCGATCACCTTCTGGATGCTGGCCGCTATGTCGGCATAGTGCTCATTGATCTTACACTGTGCTTCGAAGTCAGAGGGTTTTTCCCCAAAATAAGTGGGATACCGGGTGTCTGAGGTAAAAAAGTTCATCTCACGCGGCCTCGGTTCTC
>CAYPGQ010000004.1:0-101308 GCA_964410125.1 uncultured Eubacteriales bacterium
TAGCAGATAGCCGTTGAAATGTCCAGCGCCTAAGGGATCTACGATTGCTTACTAACTGAGACATCTTCTCTTTGTTTTTGCTGTTTAGAGCATTTTAAATTTGATCCGTTTTTTTATTTCTTTTTGGCGTCTGGCAATTTTCTTATATAAAATTTCTTATTTTTGTATTCCACCTCAGTCAACTTTCCCTCATGCATTAATTTCTCAATGACATTCCAGCCGGATTTAGCCTTAACCAACAATCTATTCACACCATCTTCTCTCATGGGATGCACAGATGTGATGCTCAGCAAATCATCTTCAACATTTCCAGTGAATGCAAAGGCATTCCCTTCATATCCAATTAAATACTCTGTATGAATCGATTTTTCCTTAAAAACTTGAAATGCCATGTTTATTGCCTGTTCAACAGGAGGTTTGCTGCTCTTCTCTGCTGGGGGTCTTGTGGGAATAGCGATATAACTTTTATTCGGGTTAATCTTGGCAATAAAACTAGAAATTTTCTCAATCTCTTCAAGATTATCATTAAAATCTTTATTAAGCATAGTCTCTGTTGTTAATTCGCCTTCAAAGGTACGGGAAAATTCCAATATTCCCCGCAAGATTTCATCCTGTTTCAAATATCTATGAGGTCGATTAATTTTGCGCCAACTATCTTCAGTCACAGCATCAATTTTTAAGGAAATCCAATCTGCCCTGCCTAATTCATTCCGTACATCTTCTTTCCAGATTAAAGAAGAATTTGTAATAACTGCGATTTTGATTCCTGATGTTTTCAGGAGCTCAATCTCTTTGCCAAGATTAATATCCAGGGTCGGCTCACCATCAGGAACAAAAGTCAGATAGTCTACAGGCTCTCCTCTTTCTTTGGCTTCCCTGACTTTTCTCTCCACACTTTGCACTATTTCTTCTGGCTTATAGAATACTTTACGTTCGACTTGCATATTTAATGTTTTTCCAACTTGACAATAAACGCAGGAATACGTGCAGATTTTTGGCGGAATATTGTTTATTCCCATGCTATGTCCGAGACGCCTAGAGGGCACAGGTCCAAACGCTATCATTTTCATATCGCTCACCATATTCTTCTCCTTTCATAATATATTAAACTACTCTAATAACACATCCAGTCCAATCACCTGATGGTTCTACATCTAGTTCTGATGCATGCTTTTCAGGCTGAGATCTCATTAGAATCCCAACAATCTCCCGCCTTGGTACACTATAAATGTGATTACGCTGGCCATCGTCAGGGATACAAGGAGGCTCATCAGCAGCCACTTAAAGCTGCGCGTTTCCTTCCATGTGGCCCAGACAGTGACCAAACATGGCAGGTAGAGCATGTAAAAGGTGAGAAATGAGAAGGCTACAAGTGGCGTCCAACTTAGCACCAGATGGCCCAAGATCATCTGCGAATCCGCCAGCGTTGTTTGCAGACCATACGTCATTGCAAGCGATGAGACAACAATCTCTTTGGCCGGCAGAGTAAAAACCAGGGCGGTAAGCATCTCGCCGGTCAGCCCGAAAGGGCGGCCAATTGGATCTAGCATGCTAACCATATGACCGACGGCCGTTTGTTCGAAGGGAGAATCCGGAGGAATGTTTCCCAGGAACCATATGATGAGCATGGCTGGGGCAGCAATCATCACCGCACGGCCCATCGTGTGGCCTACCTGGTGAACCAGCGATCGCCGAATGACCTGCCCCCATTTGGGCTTCCGGTAAGGAGGCAGTTCCATCACGAAGCCGCCCGGCTCCCTGCGGAAAAACAGGCGGTTCAAAATCCAGGTTGCAAGAAGCATTGCCACCACGCTGATGGCCAAGTAGACCAGCATAACCGACAGAGCGCGATCCCCAAAGAAAAGAATGACAAGCGCCAGCCCTGCTCCGAATCTGCCGTTACAGAGAATCAGCGGGCTGGTGATGATAGCTACAATCCGGTCTTTGGCATTCTCGATGATACGGCTTGTAAGGACCCCAGTAACGTTGCAGCCAAAACTCATCATCGCCACCATGGTATGTTTTCCTTGGGAGCCAACAGCCCTCATCAACCGATCCATATTGAAGGCCACACGAGGGATAAAGCCGATGTCCTCCAACAAGCTGAAAGCTGTGAAAAAGATGACCATCGGCGGGAGCATCACGGCAATAACGGTTCCTGTACCAACGATGAGTCCATCTACTAAGGAACCAATCACCCACCAGGGAGCATTCAGGTTTCCCAGAAGATCTCGCGCTTCATCCGCCAGCCAGACAAAGGCAGTGCCTAGCATTTCTGATGGAATGTTAGCCCCTTTTATTGTGACCCACAGAACTACGATTAGGATTGCCAGCATGATAGGCCAGGACCAAATCCGGTGGGTGATGAGGCGGTCTACCCGTTCAGTCAGGCTCTGCTCCGCAGGTCGTTTACGGCGGAATGTCTGTTGCACTACTTTGTGGGCGTACTCATAGCGGCGCCGGACGATCTCAACACGAGCGTCGGGATGAGTCGCCTCTCTTAAACGAGCTGCTCTTCTTGCTAAGGCCTGGAGGGACTCTGGGGAGGCTTTTGGTGCATCTTTGCTCAAGGTAAAAGCCGCTAATTTGCCACTTTTAAAGCCTTTTATAATCTCCGGATCGTCCTCCAAAAGCCTAATAGCTATCCAACGATTTCGTCCATTAATCCCTAGCTTAGCCAGATCTGCTTTCAGGCTCTGGACATATCCCTCGACTGTCAGACCATAATCTACCGAAGCAGGATGGACATGTCTGTGTCCCTCAGCCATTTCTACCAAAACATCCTTAAGCTGGGGAAGGCCTTCCCCTTCCGTGGCCACAGTAGACACCACCGGCACTCCCAGCGTCGCCTCCAGGACCTCCACATCTATCTCACATCCTTGTCGCCTGACTTCGTCCATGAGGTTAAGGGCCACCACTACTTTATCGGTCAATTCAAAAAGTTGTAATGTCAAATTCAAATTGCGTTCCAGGCTGGTGGCATCCACTACATTAACCACCACATCGGGCTCTTCAGAAATGATATAGTCTCGGGCAATAATCTCCTCAGGTGATTGGGCAGCCAAGCTGTATGTACCGGGCAGGTCCACAAGGTGAATCTCCCAATTTCCATGAAAAAAAACGCCCTCAGCTCGTTCAATTGTTTTACCAGGCCAGTTGCCGACGTGCTGTCTGCCTCCTGTGAGAGCGTTAAAAATAACGCTCTTCCCTGAGTTTGGATTACCCGCCATCCCCACAACCAGGCGTTTCCTATCCATCTACCATTTCCTCCACAAAAATACTGCGCGCGTCCTTCTGTCGCAAAGCAACAGCCGTACCCTTGACGCGATACTCGATGGGATCGCCCAAAGGAGCTTTGCGGATCACTGTCACCTCAGCTCCGGGGACAAAGCCCATGTCCAGCATACGACGTTGATGCTTCCCTTTCCCTTCAATCTCCACCACTCTTACGCGGCTGCCGACAGGCATTTCATCCAACCGCACAGCCAAGGCTGGCGCTGGCATAACAGAAACATGTTTGGCTGCTGCCATAGCAAGCGGGACAACATTCCCATCCAGCCGCAGGCGCAGGAGATCGATTTCCCGGCTTAAAACCTCTACATCCTCACCAGGCTTCAGTCCCAATGCTATCAATTGTGCTAGCAGCGGTGCTGGTTCGTCATCCAAGGAGAGGATGCGCAGCCGGCTTCCTGGTGTTGAAACTTCCGAAAGAGGGTGTCCCTGTGGGAAGGGCACCTTGCTCCCATGGGCTGGAATGGCATGCCCGTGAGGATCCCAAGCAGGATATCCAAGTTCAACGTCCAGGCTCTTCATTTCCTGCGGCGTCATCTCATGCTCGCGGCGGTCGGCCTCGGCGTGAATCGCTTCCAGGGGCATCCCCTTGCGATCCACGAGATAACGCTCCCAGAGGCGGTGTGCTCGGATCAGTTCACGGGCACGAGCCTCGCCAGTTTTCGTCAAGCACATGACACCTTGAGCATCTTTCTCGGCCCACTTAGACGCGATTAGAGCTCCTGCCACTTCTCTGGAAAATCCTCCAGGAAGGCCCATAGAGCGGGCCAGTTCTTTCCCATCCAAGGAACGCCCTTCCTCCTGGAGTGTATAGGCAATTTTAAGCACGTCTTCTGCTTCGATCGGTCGGTAGGTCGGCCCAGACCCAGATTCAAGGGTCGCAGAAGTCTTTCTGTGCAGTCGCAACATCGTCCAGAACCAGAGAACTACCAACAGGAAAGAGAGGGCTGGCCAAAACCAGTGGAAAAAATTTAGCATCTTCATTCCTCACTTTTCAATTCGCTGCTACTGCAGGACTGCACATCCCGATAGTAGTGTGTGCCATCCCAATTCTCACGAACGAATTTTCTTATATCCGGCTACGAAAATATCATTTTCTTCGCGAGTTCCTGTAGATATTCTTATGAATCCTGGTGGCAATTGATTTGAAAGATCTGAAATAAGTATGCCAACATCTCTGAGTTTTCTCTCTACATCGGGAATCTCTGTCATCGCAAGAAAGAAATTGGCGCTACTCGGAAATACCCGGACATCCAATTTATCCAATGCTCTCATTACTCGCTTTCTCTCCTCAATGACTTGGTGAATATTTCTCTTCATATAGCCGGGATTTTTCAATGCTTCTATTGCTGCATGAAGGCTGGATTGGGGTAAAAGCGCATAAAATGAGGAGAACGCATCTAAAAAGGCCTTTCCAGCGAGAATATAGCCGACTCGAGCTCCCGCCAGGCTGAAGCCTTTGTCCATCGTCCTCGTGATCGCAAGATTAGGCCTATTCTGTACCATACGCGCAAAAGTTATGCCGGAAAATTCATAGTAGGCTTCATCTATTAAAAGAAGCGTGTTTTTATTTTCTGTGATCGCTTCAACCGCTTGGCGATTAAGGAGAATCTTACCTGTTGGATTGTTAGGATTATCTACGATCACCAAACTGGGCTCCTTTAATTCATCTATCAAGAGATCGAGATTCAAATCGAACTCTGGTGGGCTGAGTCTAATGCTGATCAGCTTCGTTGCAAACTGTTTTGCGGTTTGAACAGTCGGAAAAAATGATGGGCTTACTAAAATAACCTTCCTCCTTTTCGAAAATGTTTGGATTGCCTCCCTCAACAGAAAATCCGATCCCGGACCAAGGATAATATGTTCTTTGGGTACTCCTGAGTAGTCAACCAAAAGTTCACGCAATCGTTCCAAATCTTCAGGATTACTATAGCGATTCAAATTCAATAGGCTCTTCCGGGCAGCCTCGATAATTTCCTGTGGAGGTAGATAAGGCATTTCATTCATATTCAACTTTATAATTCTCTTCAACATTTGACTTTCACCATCATTCCTTCCTTATAGCCCACAGTGATCTCAAGATACCCGCACAGGGACCTATCCACATCAAAATCACCCGTATCAACCCTCAGACAATCCAGCCTATTCACCTTATCCTTAGTTCCTACCACCATAATGTTCTCCCTTCCAACTTGCTTTATCACTTCTGGGCTGAACTGCTTACTTCCTCTGCCAAAGAGAAATCCATTGCCTCCTATTGGGGTTACAATGATTTTTCTTTTCTCATATTTTTTGAGCAGGTTCAGGATGTCTTTTTCGTTCAAGTCTGTTCCTACCAATTTGCCCGCATAAACTCCATCTACTCCCAAAAGAGTCTTTTGGAGTCCCATCTCATCAGTAATAGCCTTTAATGTTGTCCCCGGGCCAAGTAGATACAAAGTCTCAATATCCATTTGCTCAACAACATAAGCTGCGATCTCCTCTTTACTATCTATGGAAGATCTACTTATACTCGATGCCGCCTTGCCTGACTGGAGGAAACTCTGGACATTAGGCACGATGAGATAGCCATACAGTCTGGAAGCCAATCTGTCCTCCCTGAAGGCAGCTTCGTCTATATCTAGGACTTCTCGTTCCGTCATATCGGTGCCTTCCACAAAGGCATCAACCATCTCAGCCGCCGCTCTAGCGCTTACCGCAAACACCGAACTAAAGACCTTGACTCCAGCGGGCACTCCGACAACGGGCATTTTGGAATCAAAAGAATCGTACACATCTCTCGCAGTTCCATCTCCGCCCACAAAAATCAGCAGCTCAATTCCACTGTTTACCATCTTTCTGCTGATTTTCTTTGTGTCCTTTGCTGAGACCTTTTTGCCTACCATTCCAATCACAGTGAATGGAATATCAAATTCTTTCACGTACTCCTCCCCCATCTTGCCAGGTGCGACAACTAGTGAGATTTTGTCTTTATTCTTGATATGGGATAGTAGGGTGTTTGTCCTCATGGGGGTAACCGCCTTAGCACCTAGTTCTAACGCTTTCTTATACATCTTCCCGTCGGTTCCCTTGAGGCCGACGCTGCCACCCATCCCCGCTACTGGATTCACGACCAAACCCATTTTGATCTTCATCTTTCCCCCTCCTTTCTCCACACTTTTTTGCGCTCCATCGTCTTTTTTTTTAATACATTCGCAGTGAGTATCTGAATAATAGCCTATCAGATTTTTTTCTCCAATAGTAGCCTTCTGACTGAGTTATATGAATAGGGCTTTGAGTCTTCCGAATTCCTTAATTGCCCGTTTCATCGTTTTCCTCTGTTATATTATGGAGACTTCTAGATCTATTCTCGAGTCATAAGCGTCCCACACTTAGGACAATTCATATTAGGGCAAGGCATTCCCAATTTGTGAGGGACTCTTTCTCCACAGTTTGGGCATATACAATATCCAAACCTTTTTTTTATGTAACATTGTCCATATACTTAAAAAAATAATAGTGGCAAGAAATATGCCAATTGATTACAGACCGGACAATTGATTTTATTACAGCAAGTTAGCTCAATTTATGCGCACAAAAAATCTTATTTCCGCAGCAAAATTCAAAGAATATAGAAATTTTTCTAACTGTTTTTTTGAATTTTCTCTATATTTTGTTGGATGGCGAAATTATCCTGGATTATTCACATGACAAGATTGCTGCAGCGGCGAGGAAGCGGCACATGAAGCTGTATTTGTATACCGCGAATGGTCTGCAACGAAGCCGATGTGCTGAGATTGGCTCTCCCGAAGGGTAAAAAATGCAGATAAATATAAAAAGATGCTTCTTGAAAAGTTTTTTCAGTAATACTTTTTTATCAATGCTCTGCAACCAGCAAGGACAGAGCGTGTTTAATCGTCTTTGATGTAAACGGTTTCTCGATAAAATCCTGGATCCCTATCTTGTCAGCCTCCGAAACAACCTTGTGATCTTTATAGGCCGTAATAAGTATCTTTAATGTATCCTTTTGAGTTTCTTTTATGCGCTTGAAAAACTCCACTCCATCCACGCCCGGAAGTCTGTAATCAACGATTATAATGTCATAGTTGTGCTTCGCGAGCGCTTCCAAACCCTTCTCGGCACTCGCGATTGCGGACAGATGTATGCCCTCACCCATAAAGAATAATGTCAGGGAGTCTCTTATCAATTCATCATCATCAATGAGTAAGATCTCCCTATTTCTGAGCTTGTTGTATATGCGGGATTCCTCTTGATCTGCAGCGTGATTTTTTTTGGATGACATCGATCTTTTCACATTCGTATACTATTCTAGAGCAAGATGCGTGCCATAAAATGGGCCTCCATCTAAGTGGCTTATTCTCAAGAGCATAGCGTTAGCCTGGATGCAATAGTAAAACCAGCCATCAACAAATCTTGAAAAACTTCTATATGCTTTTTGATAAATTTCAAAATCGAATGAAACAGAGATACCGCTTTGTCAATCATGTTAGAGTAAATTGGACCGTGACGGTGAATATAACGGACCTGGGTTGACCATTAATAATCATGGGTTCATAGACCCATTGACGTACGGCATTAATGGCCGCTTCATCCAACAAGGGCACGGATCTTAAGACTTTTACTCTTTGAACTCTGCCATAAATATCAGTCACAGCTTCAATGATAACGACTCCTTGGACCCGTGCCTGGCGGGCAATTTCAGGATACTCAGGATCCACCCGTTTTATGAGTTTTGGGGGCTTTATCTCTCCCATTGCTCTTATGGGAGGGGCTTCAATTTCACCCAGCACTCCTCCAAGAACACCTCCCACGAAGCCGCCCAAAACACCACCAACCACACCACCCTCGACGCCACCCTCAACTCCGCCTTCTATTCCAAAATCCATTAGTTCTTCTTCAGCGATTTCTTCCGGGATTTCCACAGGCGCCACGAGTTGGCCGGGCCTTATTGTGGCACTCTCTTTAACGGGTTTGATACGTGTCCTGGAACTCTTGCTGGATCGTTTTTTAGCAGGAGGCGGTGGAGGGGGTGGGGGCGGCGGCGGTGGAGCAAGGAATACGCTGAAGACCTCGATTTCCGGTAAATCTTTCACAGAAAGGAGGGGAAGAACGAGTAGGCACAACACAATGAAAATGTGAACAGAAAAGGATGTCAGAAAGGAGAGAAGATTTTTAATCCTGTGTTTTTCTTTTTTGTCATAATAAGTTTTAAACATTTTATTCTCTTTCACAAAAAGGCATTCGAATCAGATTCTCGCGAACAGAATTGAAACTGCAAAAATTGTGCCAATAATGGAAAATTAACATAAATTGATTATTTTCATAGAGTTAGCAAATAAAGTGTAGAAGAATACGATTTAATAAAAGAAAAAAAATCGAAAAATTGCGAAATTTAAAGCAAAAAAAAAGGAGACGCCGAAGCGCCTCCCTTTATTTGTCTCTAGAGATTCTTTTAAAACTCGAACCTGAATCCGAGCCTAAAAGCTCTGGGAGCTTCGATAGCCGTCATCTGCTCGAATATCCTGTTGGAATTGCTCGAGAGTGTCTCGACTCCGGTGGCCTTATTCCCGTTCAAGATATTGAAACCGTCGGCAAAAACATGAAAGGACAATCCTCCGATGTTGAAGACTTTTTCCAATCTCAAATCCAGCACGCAGAGGTCAGGATATCCTCTCGTACCTTTTTCCTCAGCAAGAACTGTTTCTTCCCCTTGGTAAAGATCAAGACCCAGGTCTAAGCTGTTCACCAATCTGGTGTACCGCTCTCCGGAAAGATACCGGAAATACCCGCTTAGATTGATTCCCCAAGGTCCCATGACCATACCTTGCAACTTGAACTGATGACGTCTTTCCAGTGGGAATCTTCCGTAAGAATTGATGTGAACATTAGGATTGTCATAATATCCTCTTGCGCCATAGCTGTCGTCAAAATCGGTTCCAATCAATCCTCTTGATTTCTGCCAGATGTATGACGCCATAACCGACCATCCATGAGAAAATCTTTTGTTCACAGTCACTTCGATCCCGTCATAATCTCTGTCTGCTCCTGGAGGATTCACGGTGTAGTATTCACCCGGAAGTGTCTGGATCTGGTCCCAGAAAGTGATGGAACTCCCATCATAGGGATCTGTCACAGTGGTTGGTTCCCAGTTTGTCCAGATGAGTTCTCCACTTCCCATCAAAGCATCGATGTCCAAAGCGTTGGCATCCACATCTTCGATCAGATCTCTGTCCCATTTCCGGATGTACCGGAAGCCGACAGAAAAATCCGTGAAAACTTCTCTCTCGATGCCGATCGTGAACTCGTTGATATAGGGATTTTTCAGATTCTGATCGCCATACCCGACTTGTGTAGATCCCGGGAGATACACGTAAAAGGGATAATCTGCCCTTGTACCATCCGGATTGAGGTAGTCGGCAATAATAACAAAATCGTTGGGATTGTTGTAGGTAAACCACTGAGTTATGTTAGCCGCGTAATAGCGTGAAAAACTTGCTTTCAACATGGTTTTGGAATCGCCTGTCAGATCGAACACAAAGCCAAGTCTCGGAGCAAGAGTCGTCCATTTCAGGGGGGTCATCGTCTCGGGAACACTCCTGTTGTAGGTATACCCATAAATGGACTGTTCGCCTTCATCCTCATTCTGTTTGGGAATGATTCCTCTCTGATGCTCAAGCCTCAGCCCCAGATTTAGTGTGGCTCTCTTGCCTATTGTCCAGGAATCCTGGATAAAAGCTGCCATGTTCATCAGGTTCTCATACCTGTCCATCTCTTTGTAATAAACACCATAGAAAGGATCCCCATCATAAGTTATGACTTGGTACATGTCGTTTCTTGGATCAGTGTAGTACTTTCTCCCCCAATAGCTCCAGGAATAAGTGAATTCTCCACCAAATCTGAATTCATGCTGCCCGGCCAGTCTATCGACAAAATAGGTGCCGTCGGCATTGATTTGGAGGCGGTCTCTCTTGTTCAGATCATCGTATCCACTTCCGCCGGTGGACCTGTTCGTTAGAAATTCAACGACATTCGGGTTTTGGTTTTTAGCGAGCATATCAAACGACGAATTGACATAACCGACCTTTAAATTCGTGTAGAAATCGCTCCCGAAGAATCGCGTCCAATGGAAATTGAAAACATGAGTGGGAGTGAGCTGCTTCAAAGTGGTATCTTCCGTATCGAATCGGCTCGCCCCTCTGTGATTTCTCCTGATATCAGAGTAATTATAAGAGACAACGAACTTATTCTGCCGATCTGGTTGAAAACTGAGCTTAACATACGGATAAGGCCTGAATTCGTCATAAGGTGTTTCACTTTCTCCGTCATAGGGATAACCGGAGACATAGCGCGCTCTTTTATTAAAACTCACATTGGTGAAGAACCAGAGTCTGTCCTTGATGATTGGCCCTCCCAGGGAAAAACTGGGCTCTATGTTGTATCTGTAGCCGCTTGCGTGTCCTTCCAGAGGGGTACCCGAGGTATTATCCGATTGAAGTTTCTCATGTGTGTAATAGAAACCGACATCCCCACTCAGCTTGTTGCCCCCCGATTTGGTGACCACATTGATCACAGCACCTTTAACGGCACCGAATTCGGCCGAAAGCCCTCCTGATTGAACGGAAATCTCTTCCATAATGTCCATTCCGAAAAATACGGCTTGGGTTCCGACAGTCGGGTCCACCAGGTTAACACCATCGAGATTATACGTGTTATCCCTCACCGAACTTCCATGCGATGTGTTTGACGTGAATCCCGGGGTCATGTTGACGTATGTGTCCAAATTTCTGGGAGCGGGTATGGATGTCAGGAAAACCTTTTCGAGATTGACAGTCATCGTTGTCTTCTTCAAGTCGACAGTGGGAGTTTTTCCAACGACCACAACTGCCTCCTCAAGGGCTGTAAACTCCATCGTGATGTCTATCGTCGCTGTTTTGCCCACATTGAGGACGATGTCTTTTCTAATGGTCGTGTTGAATCCATCCAGCTCAAAACTGATTTCGTACATTCCCGGGGAAAGCGAGGGAAATCGATAGATCCCTTCCAAATTCGTGATTGTCGACATCTGCGGGAGTATGAGAGCAGGAGACTTGATGGAAACACCAACTCCTGGCAGAGGCTGGCCATCCACATCCTTCACGGTTCCGCTCAACATCCCTGTCTGGGATAGCTGCGCAAATCCCGTGAACACAAAGAACAATAATGCAGAAAAGAAAATTAAAGATTTTTTTAACAATTTAAACCTCCTAAAATTTAAAATGAATTCATTTTCGAACGAATCTTTATTAGCAATAAGCGTGCCAATCATGGTTTTCTTACATAAATCCTTTAATTTCAGCCAGATAGTAAATTACAGGCTTATTTTGAAAAGTATTGGAAATGAAAAAAATTGAAAAATTGAGAAAGGACGCTTAGAAAATATTCTAAAAAAAGGAGAGAGGAGTATTTATTTTATGCCCAGTCTTTTCCTGCGGTAACGGAATGTGTGATGGTTTATGTTGAGGAGCTTTGCTGCCTTGGATTCGTTTCCTCCTGCCAATCTGAGGGCTTCCCCAATATAGTGTTTTTCAATAGATTCTTGGATCGAAGGAAAATCAACACCGTCAGGCAGCAGCGGTGGATATCCGGCTTCACTTTCCCTTTGCGTTAGTGTTTTCCTTTCCTCTGGCGTTTCAACTCCAAGATCTTCGGAAGTCAATTTCGGACCCTTGCCCACAAGAATCCCTCTCTCGATGATATTTCTCAATTCACGAACATTCCCTTTCCAGTTATACTCTAATAACGTTCTTTCAGCTTCGGGAGTAAATCCAGTGAATCTCTTTTTAAATTTTTTGCTAAACTCCACAAGATAGTGTTTAGCGATAGGCATAATATCGCCACGTCTTTCCTTTAAGGAAGGAACTTCGACCTTGATAACACCCAAACGGAAATAGAGATCATTCCTGAATAGATTTTTTTCTAGTTGTTCATCGATATCTTTATTCGTGGCAGACACAACGCGGGTTTGAACATGCAATTTTTTTGTCCCACCTACATGGTAAAATTCTCCGGCCTCAAGAAATCTAAGGAGCTTTGCCTGTGCTTCAGGGCTCAAATCACCAACTTCATCGAGAAATAAAGTCCCATTGGCTGCTTCTTCTATCACGCCCTTTTTACCAGATACCTTTGCTCCGGTAAATGCCCCCTTTTCATACCCAAAAAGTTCACTTTCTATGAGTTCTTTTGGGATGGCGGCACAATTCACTGTAACAAAGGGTCCTTTGTAATTCGGGCTCCTGAAATGGATGGCACTGGCAATCAATTCTTTTCCAGTCCCCGTTTCCCCAATGATCAATATGGGCGTATCAGGGCTTTTGGCCACCTTCGCGATAAAATCCATCACATCCTGGATGGCATCGCTTTCTGCAATAAAACAGGGGATGTTCTCCTTGAGATAGGATTCTTGAAGCATTTGGACTTCTTTCCTCAATCGTATGGTATCGAGGGCCTTTTGAATCGTGGCTTCCAAGGCATCCATATGAAGAGGCTTCACGATATAATCATAAGCTCCTTGTTTCATCGCAGAGATCACCGTATCGATATCTTCAAAAGCTGTGATCATGATAACCAGAATATCAGGGCTAATCCCCTTGATTTTTGAGAGGGCCTCGATTCCATCCATACCCGGTAACCCGATATCAAGAAGGATTAAATCCGGGAGTCCGGTTTTAACGCTTTTGAGGACTTCCTCAGCCGTTGGAAATGCTTTGACATCATAATCAGATTCAAGAACCGAAATTATCCCTTCCCTCACAAGCTGATCGTCGTCGACGACATAAATAGTGTATTCAATCATTTTTTCTCGGATCCTTTGGCAATCGGAATTTTAATCCTGAATTCGGCGCCTCCCCACTTGCTTGTTTTAACATCAATCGTCCCCCCATGATCGGTGATAATCCTGTGAACCAGACTCAGCCCGATTCCCGTGCTGTCTTTTTTCGTGGTATAGAAAGGCTCGAATATCTTATTTCTCATATCAGCCGGCACACCCGGACCCGAATCAGCAATCCTCACGAGGACAAAATGACCTTCTCTCGATGATGACACTTTTATTTTTTGTTCTCTATCCACGTTTTTCACGGCTTCTGAAGCATTATTTATCAGATTCAGGATAACCTCCTCGATATAATGCGGATCTATTTTGCAAAGAGGCAAATTTTCAGCCAATTCTTTTTCAATCTTTATCCCGCTCTTCCGCAGAGCGACGGAGGAAAGTTTGATCGCATCTTCGACAGGCCGGTTAATATCCTCTACAACAAACCGCGGCTCACTCGGTTTTGAAAAATCCATCACTCTCCGAATCACAGATTCAATCTTATTCGAGGCTAATTGAAGTTTGTCGACAGTCTCTTTTCTCTTCCTTCCATCTGTTTGTCTTTCAAAGGCTGTTTTCAGCACATCCAAATACATATTCACCGCAGTCAAAGGATTTCTTATCTCGTGAGCAATGCCGGTTGCCACACGCCCCAGCGAAGCCATTTTATCCTGAATCCTCAAAAGCCGTTCGAGCTCCTTGGCCTTAGTCATATCCATAAGATTCACCAATACGGCTTCTTTGCGTTTGTATTCAATCACGGTAGCCCGGCAGTAAACCCATTTCATATCATCTTTATTGTTTTTGCCAGGAAACGGGTAAAACCTGAAATCCGTTTCCATTGTTTGAGTTTTTCCTGAGGATATTTTTTTGTACAGCTTCCCAACCTTCTCCCTATCTTCACTGTGGATGTCCTCATATTCCAAAAGATTCGTCGTGAGAGGCATTGAGCCAAGGAGTCTTTTTTGTTCAGGATTTCTATAGATAACGCGACCTTCTTGAATAATACTGATGCCGATAAGGGAATGATCGACCAAGTCGCGCAAACGCCTCTCATTCTCCTGAAGCGCTTTTTCTGCCTGTTTGCGCTCCGAAATGTCGGTGATGAATCCTTCCAGCCAAAGCAGCTCTCCCTTATTTGAAAAAATTCCGACTCCCTGTTCCCAGACCCATTTTATTTTACCAGACTTGGTTTGAATGCGATACTCCAGGCGGAAAGGCCTCTTTTCTTTTAAATCCTTTTGTATTTTGTTCCAAACCACCTTCCTATCTTCAGCGTATATGGCTTGGTTATAGGTCAGCTTGCGATTCCCTATGAAATCGGAAGGTTTGTACCCGGTTAATTCTTTGCATCCTGCGCTAACGAATTCCATTGTCCAGTTTTCATCATTCAAACACCGGTAGGTCATGCCGGGAAGGTTGCTTATCAAAGTGGAGAGCTTGCGTTCGCTCTCCCTAAGGCCATCTTCTGCAGTCCTGAGGGACGTGATATCTATCCAAGAAGCGATACTTCTGTTTGTCCCGGAGACCAGTCCGATTTTACAAAACATGTCCTTTCTCTTACCTTTCTTATCTACAAAACAGAACTCGTACTCTGTTGGCACATCCTCTCCCCGTCTCCTCCTTCTGATGTGATAATCTTTCAATCTATTTTTATCTTTATCAGAAACGAATTCTGTTAATTTCATCCTTCCTTCCACATCTTTTTTGGAATATCCACTTATCTGCTCAAATCGGGTGTTTATCATTGAAATTGTCATATCCTCTTCGATCATAAGTGTAGCCGCCCCGGTATTCTCGAAGACACTCCTGTACCTTTTTTCCGCCTCTTGTAACACCTTACTGGCTTTGTTGCGGTCTTCCTCAAGCGCCATGGTATGCAACGCAAAAGCAAGATCTCCTGCAAACTCTTCCAACAGGATTTGCTCTTCGGAATCCACGATGAGATTTTTGGGCGTAGAAACGCATAAAACTCCATAAGTTCTTTCTTCATAACCCACTCTAACGGCCATCCCTCCCCTTCCCCTATAATGTTTAGACACAGGACAATCACCACAAAAAGTCTCCGGGGCCTCAGTCACAAACACTCTCTTTTGAGACAACGCTCTTTGGGCACAATCAGGCAAATCTCCTCGTTTGAGGAGCTCTATCATGCCCGAAAATTCCTCTCCCAGCCCTGCTTGGGCGCTTGCCGTCAATCCTCCGGCCTCGTCGAACAGGGCAATCCATACATTATAGAAGCTTCTGTTTTTGATTAGATTTCGACAGATGCCGGCAAGTAGTTTGTTTCGGTTTCTTTCTCTTACTATAAGTTGATTGACACTCCGCATCGCACGCAGCACAAGGTTGAGACGGTTAATTTTTTCTTGACTACTTTTCACGTTCTATCTCAAGCGATCATTGATTCAGCAAGCAGCCGAAATGTTAAGAGAAATCCGATCAGGCGTTCTATCATGGATCAGTTTGGGAAAGATCAAATGGCTTTATAGCCTCTAATGAATTTATAACAGAGGCAAAATTTGAAGTCAAATAGCCAGAATCAATTCTCTAACATATCAATGATTTTCCCCTCGATAAGAGAAGCAATTATCGTAAATGACAGCAAAATAACAGCAAATGCTAAGCCAAAGTAATAAATCAACACAGGCAAAAAAGGGATTTTTATCGCCCTGTTATAAAGGAAGACAGCAACCAAGCTCTGCCTCATTCCTTGTTTTCGGAGTTCCTTTAAAAGAGGATACCAAGCATAAATGGGGCCGTGACTGATAATTCCTGCTAAAACAGAGAGAATCCATCCCCTGACTCCTGAATCTTTCCCGATATATTTTGATATTGCTTTGGGTTTTAAGAAATAATTCAATAAACCCGTCAAAAAGATGACTAGGAAAAAAACAGGTATTAATTTAATTAAAATATTACCACTTGCTTTTAGTGATTTATGGGCATTCTCAAAGCTAAAGAAAAAGAGAAACAAATATAGAATTATGACAAGCCCTAGAAAATATAGATTATTCCACCTTCTTTTTCCTTTTTGCTTTTCAATTTTGTTTTTCATCTTATCATCATCATTAGGGCAACAGTTGCTAATGAAACGAGAATGGCTAAAATGAAGCTGACGAGATTTCGCCTAAATGCAAATTTTTTTCCGAGGATAGCCGCTTCTGCAGGAAACTGAATTATTCCTACTGTGACCCATGCTACTAGAAAGGCAGTGACGGCAAAAAGACTTACTCCTTCTCTTAATAATTCGGCTCCTATAATATAGCTCGTAATGGCACTGCCTGCTGAAATACTACCAATTAGAGAGCCTGTTATTACATCCCTAAAGAATTCCCCGCTAAAAATAGAGGAAATTATCTGGGGAGAAACATTCACACGGAACAATCCCAAAAGCAAAACAACGCCAATCAGCACCGGAAGCGAGGCACCAAAACTCTTGAATGATTTATAGAAAGAGTTTATTAAATTTTCACGATTTCCTTTTTGTGCTTGCGACAAATCTCTCACAATTTTCCGCAATCTCCGCCAACTGACATCCTGGAATGAGCTTATCACAGGAAAAAAGATGAGATCAAGGATAAAACAAAGAACAAAAAGACAAAAAAAGCAAAAAAGTTAGCCATGAAATAGACCCCACCCTCTCCCTTATCGGGAATATGGGAAGTGACTCTGCTGATGAATTCCAGATAATCCATGATATGGGAATGGAAGTTGATGCGATCTCCGAAGGTCTGGATCACGGCCACCACTCCCGGCATGAGATAGAGGTCTGTAACTGAATGCAGGAATTTCACAAGTGTACGGACCGCAGAGAGACAGAGATCATTGAGGAGCTTTCGCTTGAATCGGAAGAAAAGACGCAGCATCTTAGGGACGGTGAAGACGACCTGACGGTGAGCGACATCCAGGAGAAGTTCCTCCCGACGTTTGGCATGACAGGAGGGACAGAATCCGCGTGTCTTGCGTACCCGAGCCTTAGCCTATGTCAAAAAGCAAGTCCGCATAATTCCCCGTTGATCCAATCAACAGTTTTGTCGACAATAAAGTTTGACCAGATTGTGTCAGCGAGGAAATGTCCAGTGAGTTTTCCAAGTATATAATTGCACACAGTATCCCATATGCATTTAGCCACAGCCGATTTATGCTGTGCAGTGGTATCTCCTCCCGCAAGTGCATAAGCGGCTGTGTTCATGATGCAGGTGAATATACCCATATAAGACTCGATTTGAAGTTTAAGCTGAATCATAGTCTGGGCCACTTCCGCATATTCTACCACAGCTTGGCCCCAGCCGTGTTTTCCTATGCCAAGGGTGTGTCCGGTCTCAGGGTTGATCCTCCACCAAGCTGTGCATTCTTCCCCGTTAATTTTAAAAGATTTTTTTGGTGCGATAACAATATAGGCGTTCTCAAGGTCCTGCTTTATGCGCGCGTGCGAGTCTTTGTCGAGCTCCAGATTTTTGTAGTCTTTATCATCCGCATCAGCAATGGTTATCCACTCAGAGCCTTTGTTGAAAACTTCACTGGTGTTAAAGACTTCTTCTCCGGAAGGCATTAAAAGAGCTTCGATATTCGTGTCAAGCACCCCTTGGCCTAAACGGATGAAAAATTCTTTTTCATCGAGCACAGACACATCATTTTCAACAATATCCATGCTTCTGTATTTTAAAAGCTCTCCGTCAGGGTTCAGCTTTAATTTAGAATGAAAGCTTATTAGATTAGGGTGATCTAAGAACACTCCTTTTCCTGCCCATCCGAATTGGCTCCGGGCAAAAGCCATATCATACAGCTTCCCTGGCCCAGATCTTATTTCCGCCATTTGGTTGAGCACCTGATGGGGGTCTGGTTTTTTAAGTCCTGTGAAAAGTTCAAGGACCTTATCTCTATTGGACAATAAGTTTTCAATGGTCAGATATTCCATGAATTCTCCCGCGAACCGGCTTTTAATAACAAGGACATCAGTCTGGCTGAGAATGCTGAGACAGCGCTCCATTTGATCACTGTCTTTTATGTCAGGGGAAGGGATCGTTTCCTCTGCCCGGTCAGCAGGCCCTATGAGGTCAAAAATTTCCCTGCGTATCGTACGGCTGGATTGACCCGGAGAGCAGATCTCATATTCGATCCACTCTGCAGTAAGATATGAATCTTTTTCTGATTCATCTTTTTTCTCTTGCTCCTGAGCCCCGAAAGCATTAAGCAGGCTCCGGCTGAATCCCCCAATTCTTCCTGAACTTGTTTTCTTTTCAACAAGCTCCCCGGTGTGTTTAAACATGGTTCCCTGGATTTCATCTGAATCCACCGTCAATGTGGGAACCCATGATTTCTGCTCTCGGATGACTTTCTTCAGGTTCAAAATGAGGTCTTGGGCTTCGAAGAGATTCTCATCCGACGGCCAGTCTAATGGGTAATGGCGGATCATGACTCGGCTGTCAAATAGTTCATCTGGGCGGATGGTGTGCTCCAGGACTGTTTTTTCATTGACTGTTCCGCTTTTCCATTGTTCGATGATAAGCCGGATGTGTATGAGATGAGCCTCATCTTCATCCAGGTCATCTGTGTCATAAAAGCCGCCCGGTTCTGAAAGAGTTTGACCCGGCTCAAAATCCGGAAAACAAGGGTCCATATCCATCCATGTCTCATCTTCATTGATTTGAATCCACCAATGTTCTTTTATAGCTTCTATCTCAGCGGCATCATCATCAAAGTTTTTTACAGCGCCGGAGATTTTAACAGCAGAGGCTATGGCTTCAGCCTGTTTTTCTGCCCTCAGTTTTATTTTCTTTTCCAGCTGGTCCTGTTCTTGAATTTGATTTTGAATATCCTCTTTGAGCTTGTCTTTGTCCATATCGAATTTTAAAGCGAAATTCTCCACATACTCCTTTCCAAATTGAAAACTCCGCTCCTTATCAGGAAAAGGAAAAGAGCCTGCAAGTTTCCGCAGTTTCTGCAAGAGGTCTTCTGCTTTTTCATCCGAAAGAGTGCTTCTCGCTAAACGCACATCATAACCTGCCTCATACAGAAGCTCATTGAGAAGAAGTGCACGGTCCAGACTGTTTCCCAGCCTGTCCATGAGCACTCCTCTCGGACCCCGCAGGGTTCCTCTATAAGGGACAAAAAGAGTGTTTTTTTTGACCCACTGATAAAGCGCTTCTTTAGTGTTTCCCACCTCATCCACCAAAACTTCAGGACTGAAGTTTTTTTTATCCAGCTCGTCTCTCCACTCTTCAAGTTTTTCGTACATATTTTCCAGCTCACCTACAGCAGCACTGATCTCTTCTTCTCCGGGAAGATTGTATTTCTTGATTTCCCCGTTTGAGGAGCTGAGAAACATGATACAAAGAATTAGAGGAATGATAAAAAAGCCTATCGCTTTAGTTTTGTTCATAAAGTCTCCTGTTTTGATTCCTTAAGGACCCATTTGTCATCTTGTTTGACCAGTGTAAGGGTGAGTGCCCGGTCAGCTTTGATGGTGATTTTTTGCTCTATGAGGTCCGGCTCCAGCATCAATCTAAGAGTATAGGAGCCTTCTGTGATTCCAACGGGATTTCCTCCTACAAAGCCGTTCCCTGCTGTCTCTCCTTTTTCATCCGCTATGATGAATTCGACCTGAAGCGTCTCTTCAAGAGAGGAAAAAAGTTCATTCGAATTTTTTGCATCCAGGTATTTCCCTCTAGTGGACTGTGTGATTGATTCCAATTCACGGCGGTGTTCAGCTTCTTTTATCCCGAATCCTATGATATGAAGGCTGATGTCAACTCCCATTTCTTTCACACGCGAAGCGATGGAGTGGATATCACCTCCGCAGCTTTCAATTCCGTCGCTTATGAGTACGATAGTTCCATTATCTATGGTTTTAAAATCCTCGGCTGCCTGAAGCACAGAGTACACCAGGGGTGTTTTTCCTTTAGGTTTGATGGAATTGATTATATCGATCATCTTCTGCTTTTTAATTGATCCCATAGGAACAACCAGCTCTGTATCTTCACATGCGCGGCTGTCTCTCAGGGAATAGCGGTGTCCGTATAAACGCAGACCTACATTCATATCTTCCGGAAGGCTGGTGATGATCTGATCAAGCACCTGCTTGGCAATGGAGATTTTACTTTTTCCCTGAATCTGTCCCCACATTGAATTAGAAGCATCCACGATCAATTCCACATTATTTATGGTCGTTTTTTCTGCTCCTTCTTGGAATAAGATCTGAAGAGAGCCCTGTTTTTTAACTTTTTTCTCTTCCTTGGGTTTTTCTTCTTTTTTCAGTTCTGTCCGGACAAGGTAGGGTATAGGGGAGGTGAACTGTTCAAAAATCGTTTTTGCACTTTGTTCGATCTGCTCGTCTGAAGGAGAATGATAGAACTGCCCGCCAGTGGAATAGGCGATTTCACCGAAGATCTGATTTAAGGTGTTTTCAAAATAATCTGATTTACTGTGCCATCCGGGCTGGACTCCGATGGTAGAGAATATGACACCTGTATCAAGGATGGCATCCCAGAGCTCTATATATTCGAGCTCCCGGTCGCCTTTACCGCATACAAGGTCGTCAAGAACAGCGATCACAGCTCTGTTGCCATCTTTGACTTTGACCTCATCAATGGCGGTGTGAATCCCGTTAAAGGTGTCTGTTTGCCCGGACCCCAGGACTTCACTTTCGGCTGCTTTTTTGAGCTGAGCAGGGTCGCGGGTAAAGTCAGAAAGCAAAAACACTTCATCTGTGTATTTCATCAGCTTCAGCTCCAGCCCTGCTTTAAGGTTGGTCAAATACCCTCGAAGGACCTTTTTCACTGTAGGGACACTGACCTTCATGCTGCCGCTGTCATCATAAACAAGGACCACATATATTTCAGGCTGTGTGATTTGAAGGAAATAATAGCCAGGCTCCAGGCTGTAGGTCATGACCCGTGTGTCTCCTGTGGTCTTGATATCAGAAGGAGAGATTTCTGTCCCTTCACCGGTCTGAAGAACCGCTCTTGCATTCACTATGCCGAATTTTCGAAACGATATCTCCAGTTTTTCATCTTTGATATTTGGAAGCGGGACTCTATAGATATCCTGATTGTTTTTTGAGACTTCTCCTCCCAGAAGTGTTTGAAGAGGAAAGTCCTGGGCTTCTTGGATGTTGTTGTTGGATTCTTTTTCTCTGAGCTCAGTTTCTTCCATCATCTCTGCGGCGGTCATCTGCGCTCCTCTTTTTTTGAAATACCCTATAACAAATATCTCATCGATTTCGATCTCCTCCTCACTGTAGGCCTCCAGGATTTGGATTTTCAGGTATTTTGCTGTGGTAGGGGGCACCTCGAATTCCTGCAGGCTCCCTGGTTTCTGTTTGATATTGATTTCTGCCAGGGGACTAAATCCTGTTTTTGGAGTGTTGTTTGACACAGAGAAATTTAATTTTTTTGGAATGTATTCTTCTCCTACTTGGATCCCGATTTTATGAATTTCAGCAAATCTTACCTGGGGAAAGCAGAACACAGCTTCTCTGGGAAGGTCGCCGTCTTCAAAGTCAAAATAAAAGGCTGACTCTTTGTAATCTTTTACATCCAGGCTGTGGTCGATCATCCGATTCCATTCATAATACACACGGGGAGATGACCTGTAGATCACAGCCGCTCCTCTTCTGGTGGATAAGAGGTCCTGCATTGTTTTTTCAGGCGGATTTTCAGGGTCAAGCTGGGTGACCTTGATGTCAGAAAACAAATAGCTTCCTGAGTCGAGTGGGGTTATGCCCGAGGCTTCCAATCCGATTTTTCCCTTCTTTAAGCGGCTGTCTTCTATGTCAAAGACCACTTGGTTGTCCACTAAAAACAGAATGCGGTCTGCGATTGATTTCAGCTCAATATCCATGTATTTCCCGACTTTTTCTTCTGGGATATCCATCTCTGCAAAAGCTAAAAGTTCAAGTCCTTGGGCCGAGAAGAAAGACAGCTCGTACCGGTCGTCTCTTTTATTGTATCCTACGCGGTAATAATGTTTTGGATTTTTAAAACCAAAAATGAGGCCAAAATACCTGCCGAAGCTGCCCTTTTGCGTAGTCGGCAGAATCCTGGCAGAAATGGAGAAGTTTTCCCAGTCATCTTTTTCAGTAAAAAGCAGTGTGGCTGACTCTTCAGTGGTATTTTGACATGAGATCCCGGAAAATTCCGTAAGCACCGGTTTCCAGCTGCTTTTTTTAGGTTCTGCTTCAGGGTCGTCCCATATTTCCCATTTGTCAAGATTTTCAGATTTAAAGTCGCTAAAAAAGGATATTTCCTGGGTCTCGGGAGGAGCATTGGCTTGGACCTCTCCGGAAGCCTGATTTGAAGCTTTTATAAAACGCCCGTAGGCAAATATCTCACTTATGTAGATATACCTTCCCATACCTTCAATAACCATTTTTTCCTGCTGCGGGTCCATACCGCTGGGACCAGAAGATAATATTTTCATTTTCAAGTATTTTGCCTTTGAAGGTTCAATCTCAAATTCCTGATAGTCTTTTTTTTCAGGATCTATCTCAAAGGTTCCTATGGATTGAAAGCCTTCAGTGCTTTCCTGGGAGGTAAGAAACTCTATGCTTCTGGGGATCCACATATCAGTAAGCTGGATTCCGATTTTTTGTATTTCTGCTTCTCTGTTTTCGGGAAATGAAAAAACCACTTCATAAGGGAGCTTATTTTCTTTAAGGAATAAAGGAAATATACCTTTTGGGTCTATGTTTTCTTTTTGTTTTTCATGGTCAATTAAAGCCAAATGGATCTGATTCTCAGGAGAAACCACATTGGCGCCTTTATTGAATGAAAGAAGGTCCTGAAGAGCCATTTCCGGCAGGTCTTTAGGGGCGGATGATTTTACGGTTACGCTGCTGAAAAGCACTTTATCTGTTCCCAGTCCGGATACTGATAAACCGCATTTACCCCTCTGGTAGCGGCTGTCATTGACATCGAACAGGGTACTTTTATCTACTAAAAACCGGATGCGCCGGCCTGTAAAATCCAGTTGTATGGGGATATTCTCATATTTCGGGCATTCGATTTTGGTGTATTCCATGACATCGAATCCCTCGGGAGTTTTGCAGACAAGCTCAAAGCTTTCTTTTCGGGAGTCATATCCTGCCCAGTAGTAATGTTCAGGGTCTTGATAGCCGAATACCAGGCCGAATGACATCCCCTCCTCGTCTTCATCACCGAATCGAATAAAGCTTGTGTGAATGGAGTAGTTACCCCACGATTTTTCTCCAGCTAGCAGCATGGAAGAGGATTTGTTCTCATCGTTTTTTATACCTGAGACTTCTGTGAGTATGACATCCCACTTGCTTTGTTTTATTCTTGCCTCTGGATTGTCCCAGACTTCCCATTTCATCTGCTGAGTCAGCATATTTTCCTCTGAGGAAACAGGAATAAACTGTGAGTTATTGTTTGAATATGTATTTGAGTGAGATGGAAGAAAACAGAGGATGATTAAAGTAGTGATTATTGATTTTATGAGTATTTTCATAATTTCTTCTCCTGTGTGGTCTTTTATTTTTTGATGTTAGATATATCTATATTTTTTTCACTTTCAAAACCTCTGAAATACAAAATAGAGAGCAGAGAATCTGTTTGATAAGCCAGCTTAAAGCGGACAAAGATTTTAGGAGGGATGATAAAGGGTGAGGGAGATTGATAGGAATTTGCTTTTTGGGGTTGCGGCAAATCTCCCACAATTTTCCTCAATTACCGCCGTCTAACATGCTGAAATAAGATTATCACACCGAAAACGGCAAGGTCAATGACTCAAAAAGCGAAACAAACCAACCCATACCGCCAAACCAATGAGTATTAAATAGACTGCGTCGTTGAATTAGCAAAAGACAACCACAGAGGCCCTTAAAAATATTCTCCAATCTCCTCGGCTGCCATCAGGAGCTCCTGCTGGACATGATGAGGCGGAGGCGGGCGCTCGGCCTCCACAGGAAGGGCAACGCAGCGGATCTACCTCATAGACCTTGCGGATCTTCTCGACCAGGGGAAGGCCGATGAGCTTTTTCAGTGAATGTGGGGATGGAAGTTGATGCGATCTCCAAAGGTCTGGATCACGGCCACCACTCCCGGCATAAGATAGAGGTCTGTAACTGAATGCAGGAATTTCACACAGGAAGTGGCCATGTAACCCTGACTTTATATGGTTCTAACGGCATGCGAAATGCCGCAGTGCCGATTGGAGGCTGAAGACGGGGATATCAGAATCAGAGAGGAAAAGTTTATGAATATGCGTGATTCCGATTAATCTTTCAGGATGTATTCTTTGTAGGTGAAAAGCACACAGGCGAGGACGATAAACACGGCGGTGATCAGGAAAAGCATAAAGATAGAAGTTCCTGTCGAACTAGGTTCAAGCCTGAATAGAAGAAAAGAAAACCGCCCTCTCGAAACCGACGGCAGCAGCGATTTCAAGTAGTGGACGATCGTGAATTTCTGTGTCGAACCAGGAAAATATTGGATTACATTTTCCCAACCGAAACCAAAGATCAGCCCGAACATGATCGATTTTTTCAGGATAGTGCCGACAAACGTGAAAAACGCCGTATAACACATCAATCCCAGAGCCAGAACTGCCACATCCCTGAACAAGATTTTATACAAAGAAACATCCAGTAAATCATTCAGGTTCAAAACCAAGAATGAGAAAACGACACCCACAGTAACCATGAAGATGATCAGCACCGTATAAGCCAGATATTTCCCGACGATGATGGCTGATTTCGAAACAGGGCGAGTGGTCAAATAGGTCAGCGTTTTGCCCTCCAACTCCTCAGAAGTCACAGAGGATCCATAAAAGAGCGCCAAAATCAGGATCAGGAATTGCAGGTAAAAGGCGATGATCATGTTGTTGAAGATGTAGATGCCCTCGATATCGCGGCTCAATTGGAATATCTGGGAGAATTTCACGACAAACGCAATAAAAACGGGCAAAAAGCTCAGAACAAAAAAGATTTTTGTCCTGCGGGATTTCTTGGCCAAGGAAAAGAAAAAGGAAAACACGTCTTTTGTCGATTTCACAAAAAACGCAAACTTTCCTGTTTCGTTTTGGCTCATCTTATTTCCCTATCAGGTAGTCGAAAACGGCCTGTAAATTGTCATCGGGGGATGTGATCTCCTCCACTTCTATTTTGTTTTCCACAAAAAGCACAGGCAATAGGCCAAAAAATTTATCCCTGCTGTTGGTCTCGACCAAAAGTGTCCCTTTTTTTAAATCGAAGTTGACCTTCAAGACAAAATCATGCTGGATGAACTTCTGGGCTAGTTGCCGGGAATCGCTGCACTTGATAGATATGATGTGCGGGTGGGTATCGATCAGGTCCCGGATGTAGTGGATGTCGCCCTGGGCAAAAATTTTTCCCTGGTGGATCAAGATGATCTGATTGGTCATGGCTTCGATCTCCGGAAGCACATGGCTGGAAACAACAATGGTCCTTCCCTCCACTTTATACTCCTTAATCAGCCGGATGATCTTGCGCCTTCCCAAAGGATCCAACCCGTTTAAGGGCTCATCCATGATGATGATCTCGGGATCGTGGGCGATGGATTGGGCAACCTTGAGTCGCTGCCGCATCCCCCGGCTGTAAGAACGCACAGCACGATGTTTATCCTCGCTCAACTCAACGATCTCCAGAGCCTTATCCGCTTTTGCGGTGATCTCTGCCGGCGAGAGGTGGTAAAGCCGCAAGAGGCTTGTGAGGAATTGCCAGCCGGTCATCTCCTCATAAAATGAATCCTGCTCGGGACAAAACCCGATATTTGAAAATATTGGATAATTGTTCCAAACTCGTTTGCCCATTATGGCGACCGAACCTATGTTGGATTTGATCTGCCCTGTTATCAACTTGAGGAATGTCGATTTTCCGGCTCCGTTGGGCCCCAGAATTCCTGTGATTCCCGGTTCGATCTCCAGGGTCACATCACTCAATCCCAGAACATTGCCATACCATTTGGAAAGGTTCTGGGTTTGGATCACAGGCGTCATTTGATGATCTCCACTCCTCTCACCTTCCTTTTGAGCATGAATCCGGCGAACAGGCAAATCGCAACGATGACCAAAAGCGAATAAAACCAGGGAATATCCCAAGGCGTTTTCTGATTAAATAAAACCGCCCCGACCTGCTGGAGATTGGATTTTATCGACAGCAGGTAAAAGTAACGGCTATGGAAAATGTCCTTAAATATCGCAGAAAAAATGTCAGAAAATATATAGACACCAAAAATGAGGATCGCCACATATCTTCGGTTTTTCCCTATGGAAGAAAGAAGAAGGGTATAAAAAGCGAAAAAGGTCGTTATCAGTATCGAGTAAGCGATAACAGAAAGAATTAACCAAGGATAAGAGGTGAAAAATTGAAGGTTGCCTGCAAATATCAGCTTGAAAAGAATGAACACGATCCCTGGAACTAGTGTCACGATAAACAGGAAGAAAAAGATGACTGCCGCCTTACCCGTCAAATAATCCCTCTTTTTGAGAGGACGGGCGAAGTAAAGCTGGAGGGCATTGTGCCTGAGGTCATCGGCTATCAGACCGGCCCCGCAAAAAACCAGGATCATGATGATCATGAACAGCAAAAAATCATTGGTGAAATAGGTCTTGAAGTACAGGGGATTCACGTTTAAAAAATCTGTTTCCCCTTCCATCATGAACTTAAAATCTTCCAACCTCTCGGATACGTAAATCCCGACAAGCCAGACTAAGGCAGGAATCAAGGTGAACCCAAAGAAAAATTTGAAAAACTTTCTCTTGAATGTGAGTTTGATGCCGATCCGCGTTATCGGCCACCAGGGGAATCTCCCGTCTTGAAGTTCACCATCCCAGTGGGTGTACCCTCTCTCCTTGATCGTCATCAATCCACTCCCACTACTTTTGCAAAAAGGTCCTCGAGCGATGTCTGGCTCTTAACAAAATGCCGGACCTGAACGTTTTCCTCGACCGCTATCTTAAAAATTTCTTGAGGATCTGTGCCTGGGGGAAGATAAACCTTCAACAATTTGTCCTCTGTTTGCTCCACCTGGCTTTCCATCCCTGTCAATCGATCCAAAAAGGCTTTTTCTTCTCCTTTGATTTTCAGTTCATACAGGCTGTATTGGACCTGCTTGAGCTCACTGATCTGACCCTGAGCAGCCATCTCCCCCTTGTTCAAGATAACCACATAGGAACAGGTCAGTTCGATGTCGGGAAGGATGTGGGAAGAGATCAAAACCTGAATGTTTTTTTTGGAGGAGATATCCATGATCAGCTCCAAGATCTCTTTTCTCCCCTGAGGATCCAGCCCGCTCGTAGGTTCATCGAGAAAAATGATCTTGGGGTCATGGACGATGGCTTGAGCAAGTTTGAGCCTCTGCCTCATACCGGCCGAATAGGTCTCCAGCATGCGGTAGCGGCTTTCCTCCAGGCCGACATAATACAGAACCTCATGGGCCCTCTTCATGGCTTCCTGGCGAGGCATTCCGGAGAGTTCTCCCATATAAGATGTGAAGGAGACCGCATCCATTCCCGGAATGAAGCAGTCGTCCTCGGGCATGTATCCCACGTAACGCCGGATCACGGATTGCTGATTCCTGATATCGTATCCGAGCACACTCCCCTCACCGCTGTCCGGCACGAGGAATCCTAAAAGAATACGCAGAAGAGTGCTTTTTCCCGCACCATTCGGGCCAAGAAGACCGATCGCACCTTGAGGCAATCGGAGGTCAACCCCATTCAGGGCTTTGATTTTCCCGTAGCTGAAATGGATATCTTTAACTTCTACACTCATCGACTTATCATTTTCTTATCATGGTCTTCTTAAACAAGATACGTATATCCCGCAAAAAAGTTCCCTGCTATCGAGGAACAGGCGTTCCCTCTCCGTGGATCAAGGCTCTGTAGGTTTTCTCTACCCGGTCCCAATTGAATTCACGATCCAAGGCCCAGAAACGCCCGATAACCGTGGCCACTTCCCCCAAGGAAAGCTCTTGACACATTTCTGCCACTTTGGCCACATAAATCGCTCCGCTTTCCGGCCTCTCTCCTCTGCGACCGAGCAAAGCATGCACAAAGATTTTTTTAACACCCAGATTCTTTGCCATACGCAACAGGGCAAACAGATGATCGATCGTGCCGTGGGAGCTGTAATGGGACACGATTCCCAACAAATGAAGAGATTTATCCTGCTTTTTTGCACTCTCCATGGCCCAATGAAACGCAGGATTTTGGAATATTGTCCTGTCTTCGATGGCGTTATCGATCTTGACTCTATCCAAAAAAATGCGCCTTCCCGCTCCGATGTGAAGATGGCCTGCTTCAGAATTACCGACAGTACCGGAAGGCATTCCTACTGCTTCTCCTGAAGCTTTCAGTTCGGCATGGGGAAACTGGGCCCAGATGCGATCGAAGAAATCGGTTTGAGCCTTTTGTATGAGATTGCCCCATTCCTCTTTCCTCATCCCCCATCCATCCAAGATCAAAAGGAGTATTTTTCGTTCGGATGGATCAGACTGTGGGAGATTTTCGATCAAACAGGATCCGGTCATTTCTTCAGGTTTTTGAAGGCCGAGCAATTCCAGAACGGTCGGGGCAACATCAGTCAACTCTCCATTTTCTCTCAAAGTCCAGCGGGAGGGATTTTTTTCGGAAAAATCGGCCAAGACAAAGGGCACTGGATTTTTGGTGTGGCCGGTGTTGACCGTGCCATCGGGATAAAACCATTCCTCCACGGTTCCATGATCAGCCGTGACGATCAGGGCTACACCCTTTTGTTTACAGGCTTCGTAAACTTTGCCCAGGGCTCCATCCACGGCCTGCACAGCCTTCAGGACAGCCTGTTGGTCTTCGATGTGACCCACCACATCCACATTGGACATATTGGCCACAATAGCTGGGAAGTCGGGGTTATCGAGATTGGCACATATTTTATCGGCAATCTCTGGCGCACTCATCTCAGGAGTTAAAGCATAATTGACAACTCCCTCTGGCGAAGGGACGACGATCATCTCTTCCCCAGGAAATTTTTTCTCTCTTTTCCCGTTCAGGAAATAACCCACGTGGATGGCCTTCTCAGATTCTGTGATCTTCAAGAGTTTGATTCCGGCCTTTGTGATCACTTCTGCCAAGGTATTCCGGATTTCTCTGTCCGGTTTGAAGGCAACCTTAACATCGAGCGCAGAGCTGTACTCGATCATGGTCACAAAATGGAGTCGGATACCTTTATCGGTCTGGAAGTGGTCGAAATAAGGGTTTGTCAGGCTCTCGGTTATTTCGATCTCTCTTTCACCACGAATATCATAAAAAATCACCGAATCACCATCTTGAAAGCGGCCGATCGGACGGCCCGCTGAATCGACGGCGACGAGCGGCTCCAGAGCTTCATCTTCCTGGCCTTGTTTGTAGGCTTGCCGGATCGCTTTTACCATCGGGATATTCATGTTGACATCTTTTTCTTCACTCATCAGGTACCCTTTTTTTAAGCCTATACTATAGAGACACAAAATCCCGATGTCAATGCTTTGAATTGGTGAAAGGGTATCCTGTCACCAATTAAGTGTGAGGAGGGAAAAGGGATCGATGCGGCTTCCCGATACTTTGACTCCCCAGTGAAGATGAGGGCCGGTTACACGGCCTGTCGCCCCGATCTCCCCGATGATATCTCCCTTCCTGACCATATCCCCTCTTTTAGCTAAAATTTTGGAAAAATGAAGGTAGGATGTAAACACGCCCAAACCATGATCGATGATGACCGTATTTCCCGCAAAATACAGATTTTTGGCCAAAGCGACCATTCCGGAATTGGATGCCTTTACCGGTGCTCCATGCGGAGATGAGATATCCACTCCGCTGTGCGGAGAGCGGGGTTCGTTGTTGAAAATGCGCCTTTCCCCAAAATTATCATTGGCCTCCCCCTCTGACGGGATGATAAACGGGCCTTCCCCATACCATTGGAGCGTGAAGATGTCATAGATCTGACTCAAAAGCTCGGATTCCCATTGAATCCTATTCAATACGTCTTGAGGCGGTGTCACAAATTCCTGCTTCACCCAGAGCCTTTTTAGCGCGAATTCCTTATCCTGGACAAGAATTTCTCTTTGTAGATTCTTATGGTGTCCATCACTAAAAAGAAGAGAAATTTCTACCGTGTATGTTCCACTCTTAATCCTGAGATCGAGCCCGAGGAATGCCAGCCAATGATCGGGGTTCTGTCCATGCCCCATACGGTATGTTCTGCCCAAAAATAGAACTTCAGCTTTCCTGATGATTCCCTTGCCCTCTACCGAAACACGGAGGATTTCTCCCTGCTGAAGGGATCGAAAATCCAGATTCACATCGATATCCGAAAATTCGGATTCGTTTGTATCCTGGAGCGCCCAAAGATTCGGAAATCCGACGATCAAAACAGCCATCACGACCAAGAGTTTTTTTCGCATCCTTTTGATTATAACCAATTAAAATCCCAAATCCAAACTCCCCCACATAAGCATCTCTATTTCCGTGATAAATTGGGCTTTTAGGGATGGTTGAAGCGACCATTCCTAAAAGCCCAATTTATCACGAAAATAAGGGTGCTTCCTATGTTTATTGTCAGAACAAAATCAGTTAAAATGGGATATTATATTTCAGGAGGGAAAAATGCAGCTTTCGAGACGAGAATTTCTACTCGCATCGAGTCTTGGTATCCCATCGTTCTTCACAAAGGGAAAATCATTAAACGCTCCCTTTTCCGTTCAGAAACAGGGGAAGGAGCCAATCCATGAAACATGGATTGAATTGGATTTCCCCAACATGGCATGGAACCTTAACAAAATCAAACACCATGTTCGCGTGCCGGTTATGGCTGTTATAAAAGCAAATGCCTATGGACACGGATTGCTGGAAGTGGGGCAATTCCTGGATAAATCAGGTATTGATGCCTTGATGGTCTGCAAGCTTTCCGAAGCCATCCAACTTCGGGAATCCGGCGTGAGATGTCCCATTCTCAATTTTGGCCCTCTTTTTGTGGAAGATACCGCTCTCCTGGTAAAACACGGGATATCCCAGTCGATATTCACGGATGATGTCCAAATTCTCAGCCAGAAGGCTCTAAAATGGGATCAGAAGATTACGGTCCATATCCACATCGATACAGGCATGGGAAGAATGGGAATCCCCTATCATAAAGCCGAGGCCTACATCGAAAAAGTTGCAGCTTTAGATGGCATAGTTATAAAGGGGATATCTACCACATTGACAGAAGACCCGGAGTTCGACAAAGTCCAGATGGAACGCTTTTTATCCCTATGCCAAAAATCAGAACAAAAAGGCATTCGTACCGGACTGAAACATGCTTACAGCAGTGCAGGTATATTCACCGCCGGGCCATCCTTTTTGGACATGGTCAGACCGGGAATACTCTTGTACGGCTATTACCCAAACCAAAAAACGCAAAATGAAGATCGATTATCCCTCAAGCCGGTTCTTCAACTCAAAAGCCGTGTGGCTGCCGTGAAGCATCTCCGTCGCGGCGATTCTGTTTCTTACCATCGAGCATACACCGCAAAAACAAAGGAAAAAATGGCTGTCATCCCGGTGGGATATTCCGATGGTTATCCCCTCAGGATTGTCGGAAAGGGGTGGGTATTGATCAAAGGACAGAAATACCCCCTCATCGGAGACATCACTGCTAATCACCTCGAAATCAAACTCGACCTCGATTCTCCGATCTCTATAGGAGATGAAGCGATCCTGCTAGGGTCACAAGGACAGGAGGAAATAAGAGCAAACCATTTGTCCGAATGGGAGGAAATCTCGACCTATAAAATACTGCTGAGGCTCAATCCCCTCCTACCCAGAAGAATCCTCAAATCTAACTCTGGGTTATAAAAAACCAAATCATATAACTTACAGTTAGGTTCCTGGCTAGTCCCATCCCAACTGTTTAGAAGAATATTTTAATAGTCATGCCTTTGACATTCGGGCTTAGACATAATCCCAACTGAACATTTTTTTTATCCTGATCCCGATGCAAGGAGCAAATCTTTTTTCCTATAAAATACCCGAGGGCAGACCCGACAAAAATATCCGATGCCCAATGTTTGCTCTCATGAACTCGGGCTACCGCTACCAAAGTCGACAACGAATAGGCCAACACATCGGCCAGGATGAAATCTGTTTGGTCGGCAATGACTGTGGCCACAGCAAAGGCGGATACGGCATGCCCTGAGGGAAGGGAATAATAGTCCGAGCTGAAAGAGAATGGTTTAAAGTAGTGGGATCCCATGCCTGTATACGGCCTGGCCCGTCCTAAAATGGCTTTCAAACCGATTACCAAAGCTCCAGCTGTCAGCCAACTTTCCAGACTAAGGAGAGCTGTTTTTCTCAATCCTCGTTCATCAAAAATTTCCCCACCCAGGTAAAGGGAGGTGATCAAACCTCCTAAAAATAGGCCGTTACCGAGGCTTGAGCCAAACCGAGCCCAATCCTCTGTTTCCGGAGTGTGGCGGTCTTGGGACCAATCGTGGATTTTCTGGTCAAAGGCATACAACAAGGCTCCGGTTCCCAAAACAGCCGTCAACCGCCACCAATCCTGACTAGCCCAACTTCCGGGGGATTTGACAACTTCAAAAACATCGTTCCCGAAACCGATTAAAAAATTTTTATTTAATCTGTAATCATTTGTTGTTGCCTCTTCACACGCTAAGTTCCGTGGTGAGACAATCGTAAAAACAAAGACCATGCTGAGTATCAAGGTTAAAACTCGTTTCAGCAAGAGGGTTCTATTCATCCCCATCTCTTTCATCCCTTTTTTGAATGTTCATCAAACTATCGATAGCCTTTAGGGTTTTTTCTGTGGCTCCCTGCAGGGATTCCAGGGTTGACTTGGCTTTTTGTCCCATTTTCTGGTATTCTGCTTCATCCCTCAAAGAAAACATACTTACCAAATCTGCTTGGTTTTTAACAACCCGCGCAGCCCCGGATTCGACAAAAATCTCAGCAAGATGAGCAAAGTTATCCATATGAGGGCCAAAAAATACGGGTTTCGCATAGTACGCTGGTTCGAGCAAATTATGCCCTCCCCAAGATACCAAACTCCCCCCCACAAACGCCACATCCGATAGAGCATAAAATTTAGCCAATTCCCCAAGAGTATCCAAAATCAGAACATCCCATCCTGTTCCCCGATGGACGCCTGTCCTCTTTTGGACCTCGAACGGATATTTCTGGCAGATTTTCCCCACTTCATTCGATCTTTCGGGGTGTCTAGGTGCAAGGATCAACAGAAGTTCCTGATTTTTCTCACGTGCAAGGAAAAAGGCTTTAAGCAGAGGTTCTTCCTCTCCTTTTTGAACACTCCCGGCGATGATAACCTTTGCCCCTTCAGGAATGTTTATGCTTCCCCTCAATTCGTTCATTTCTGACTGTTCAAAGATCGGCAGCTTGATTTCAGCTTTTAAGTTGCCGGCAACCTGGATAACCCTGGAATCAACGCCAATTTTCTCGAGCATTCCTTTATCTCTTTTGGTCTGGACCAAAAAAAGACTGATATGGGAGAGGATGCGAGTCATCAAAAACCGGATTTTTTGGTACCGTCTGAACGAGCGAGAAGAAATCCGGCCATTGACAAGAAGCACCCCTTTTGTTTCCTTATCTGCCTCTCGCAAAAGGTTCGGCCAGAATTCCGATTCAGCCAAAACAAATACGTCCGGCTTCATATGGCGAAAAAATTTTCTGACGATTAGCCGGAAGTCCAGCGGCACAAAAAAAATATCATCGACTTCTGTAAGCTTTTCCTTTGCCATATGGAAACCTGTATCTGTAAGACAGGAAAAATAGACGATCCAATCTGGATGTTTTTTTTTGATCTGTACGATCAAATTCTGGAGCGAAAGAACCTCCCCGACAGAAACAGCATGTATCCAAATGGATTTACTTTGGGAAGACTTCTTTTTTAATGAGAATCCACACCTTTGGTGAAACTGGAGGCTTTCTCGTCTTAAAATACGGGACCTAACAAAATATAGAGGGAAATACACAAGTAATGAAAAAAAAAGAAGGATCGAATAGAGTACATACATGTTTCCCAGACTATACTAAATTCATATTCCAAGTGCAAGATTTAGAGATTGCTCCATTCTAGTGTTTATTTTTAAAGAATTTTTTGGTATGCTACCCAGTCTAAAGTTATTAGATCTGAGGGAAAGAACCATGGCTGAAGATAAAAAAGAAGAACAAAAAGAAAAGTCCGAAAAAATCCAATCTTCTAAAGAAGATAAGAAAGAAGTTGCCTCGAAAGAAAAAGAGACAAAGGCAGAAAAAAAGGAAGAGCGGGCAAAGAAAAAAAAATCTAGAAAAGAAGAAACAGAGGAGAAAAAAGAGGCAAAGAAACAGGAAGACAAAGAAACAAAAGAAGAAAAAACCGAAACGCCTGCAGAAGTGAAAGAAGAAAAGCCTGAGGAAAAACCTACAGAAAAAAAAGAAGAAGAAAAGGAAGACGTCGAACCCAAAGCTGAAGCCAAAGAAGAAAAGAAGCCAGAAGAAGAAAAAAAAGAGGACGCGCCGCCTGCAACTGAAGAGGCTGCACCTGCTAAAAAGAAAAAGATCAACAGGATGACGATAGAAGAGATAGAGGTAAAGCTAAAGGAAACAAATGAAAAAATGGGCGGGCATGATTCCAAATATGCTCAGGAACTGTTAAAAAGAAAACGCTTTCTCGAAAATTAAACATTTCGCAAAGCCCTTATTCGCATAATGCCCTTTTCAACTCCATAAACCAAAAGAATCAGACAAGACAATTTCCTTCTTCAAACCTTGGACAGCTGGAGCCTGGATTATTCACGAGTTAAGACCCTTCACCCCACCCTAAACCCTCCGCCCCACACTAGACCCTCCGCCCCACCCTAGTATTAAAGGATTCAAGACAGTGGCTCATGAAGTTGTATCGTACTACTGCGAATGGGCTTAACTTTTTGAGATTTACATCAGTATTCTTTTATGATAGGATAATCTCTAATTCTAGTATAATTATATCAACACTACCTAAGGAGACTATTTTAGTGCTGGACAAAGAAGAAAAAGAAAAAATTATCGAGAGTTTTAAAGTTCATCCAAAAGACACTGGCTCACCAGAAGTTCAAATTGCCATTATTACCAATAGAATCAACTACTTAACCCAACATTTTACGTCCCACAAAAAAGACCATAATTCCCGGACAGGCCTTTTAAAAATGGTTGGACGACGGAAAAGACTTTTGGGATACCTGAAAAAAGAGGATATCAAACGTTACGAGGCCATTATCAAAAAGCTCAAACTCAGAAAGTAAGCTGAGGCCGCGAGGGAATAATGTCAGATCAAAAAATCAATATTGACATCAACAACCGAACTCTATCCATTGAAATACACAAGATCGGGAAGCAAGCAGATGGATCTGCCTTGATCCGTTACGGAGACACCATCATGTTCGTCTCCGCCACATCAAAAAAGGAAGTCAAAGAAAAAAAACCATTTCTTCCTCTGATCGTGGATTATCGCGAGAATACCTATGCCGCAGGAAAAATTCCTGGTGGGTTTTTCAAACGAGAAGGGAGACCTTCGGAAAGAGAAATTCTTATCAGCCGCATGATCGACAGACCCGTCCGTTCCCTTTTTCCTGAAGGATATTATTTCGACTCACAGATCGTTGCTCTTCTTCTCTCTGCGGATTTGGAGAACGAGTCGGACACACTCGGGATCATAGGTGCCTCGGCATCCCTGTATTTTTCCGATATCCCATTCACAACCCCGATAGGCGCCGTTAAAGTTGGCTACATCAACAATGAATTTGTCATAAATCCGAAAAAAAGCCAATTCGATCAAAGCCATCTCAACATGATCGTAGCTGGGACAGAAGATGGAATCGTCATGATGGAAGCCGGGGCTACGGAGATCGAAGAGGAGAAAATCCTGGAAGCGGTCTCTCATGCCCAGGAACCGATAAAAAAAATCATACAGGCCCAAAAAGATCTGTATCAGGAAATGAATATCCGAAAGAGGGAATTTGAGATCCCTAAGATAGATCAGGCAAATTTCGAAAAAATCGAAAGCCAAATCTCATCGGAAATCCTGGAATCTTTCCAGATAAAGCTAAAAAAGGAAAGAGACGCCAAGACCAAACAAATCTTGGAGAACCTAATAGCAGACATCCCTGAAGAAAAAGAAGAGGAGATAAGCGAAACCACCAAGATATTCTATGAGATCCAGAAAAAATTGGTCAGGAGCATGGTCCTCGAAAAAGGAAAAAGAGTGGATGGGAGGAATTTTGATGATATAAGACCCATTTCCATCGAAGTGGGCATGCTTCCCCGCACCCATGGCTCAGCCCTTTTCACCAGAGGAGAAACACAATGCTTGGCCACTGTAACCCTCGGTACTTTCGAAGATGTCCAGAGAATCGATGGCCTGGGGGAAGAAAGGAAAAAGAGGTTTATGCTGCACTATAATTTTCCTCCCTTTAGTGTCGGAGAAGTTTCTTTTTTAAGAGGTCCCGGCCGGAGAGAAATTGGACACGGAGCACTGGCAGAAAAATCCATTCTTCCCTCTATGCCTGATGAAGAAGACTTTCCCTACACAGTCCGCATCGTTTCAGATATTTTAGAGTCGAATGGATCTTCCTCCATGGCGGCTGTCTGTGGCGGCATCCTCTCATTAATGGATGCCGGAGTTCCTCTATCTATGATTGTGGCGGGGATAGCCATTGGCCTTATCAAGGAAGAGGAACGATATGCTATCCTAACGGATATTGCCGGGTTAGAGGATCACATCGGAGACATGGATCTCAAGGTAGCCGGCACAGAAAAAGGGATCACAGCCATCCAACTCGACCTCAAGATCACATCGATCAATCTTGATATTCTAAGAGAAGGTTTGCAAAAAGCGCGCATTGCGCGACTAAATGTTTTAGAAAAGATGAAACAAGCCATACCCGAACCTCGCCCCGACATCTCCCCCTATGCTCCACGAATCTTGTATCTGGTTATCAATCCGGAAAAAGTCTCTGAAGTCATAGGCCCTGCCGGCAAGAACATCAAAAAAATCCTTGCTCAGACTGGTGCAAAAATAGATATCGATGAAACCGGAAAAATCACCATCGCATCAACAGATGTAAAAGCTGCCGAGCAGGCCAGGGAAATGATCCGAGAGATTACTGTCGAAGCGGAAGCGGGAAAAACCTACACAGGAAAAGTCGTGCGTATCGAGGAATACGGAGCTTTTGTGGAAATTCTTCCCAACATCGTCGGCCTCCTACACATTTCAGAAATCGCCCATTACAGAATCAGACACACACGTGACGTCATGAAGCTCGGACAAACAGTCAAAGTAAAGGTATTGGCCGTCGACGAAGACAATAAAATAAAATTGAGCAAAAAAGCATTGGAGCCCCGTCCGTCTGGCTCCATGGATGACAACCGAGCTGATAGAAATAAACATTCAAACCCAGAAGATTACAAAAAGAGAAATAAATATTAACGGTTGAGCTATGGCTAAGCTCAAAAAAAATCAGAAGGGGTTCACCCTTATCGAGATGATCGTCACCTTTACCATACTTGCTATCCTTGCAGCCGTTGCCATACCGCTGGCCAGAACGGCCGTCAAAAGAGAAAAAGAAATCGAGTTGAGAAGAAATTTGAGGATAATAAGAGACGCAGTCGATACCTACAAAAAACTCGCCGATGAAAACAGAATTGAGTTCGAAGATAAGTCTGAGGGCTACCCACCTGACCTGGAAACTCTGGTCGAAGGGGTGGAAGTAAGTGGCGGAGCGCAGCCAGGTGGAATGCAACGAGGCAGGACACAACGAGAACAGACTGACGACATAAAAATCGTAAAGTTTTTGAGAAGAATTCCCAAAGATCCGATGACCAATTCCTATGATTGGGGGCTGAGATCTTACCAGGATGATCCGGATAGTGAAAACTGGGGAGGAGAAAACGTCTATGATGTTTACACCAAAAGTCTGGGAATTGCCCTTGATGGGACAAAATACAAGAAGTGGTAAATCAGATGAACAGCAAATTTAGAGAGAAAGGGTTCACTCTGATCGAACTGATTATCGTTATCACCCTGATCGGGATACTAGTTGGTTTAGGCCTGCCTCAGTTTAAAAATGCGACCAAAAGAACGCGTGAAGCCGTTCTCAAAGAAAACCTGTTTACGCTGAGGAAACTGATCAACCAGTACCTCGTGGACAAAGGAAATTATCCTCAAACCCTCCAAACGCTCGTGGATGAAGAATATCTATTCCGCATCCCGGTCGATCCAATGACAAAATCGATCGATACCTGGGTTGAAATTCCCCAAGTTATGACCATGGAGGAAATGACGTCAGGCACCATGCCAGGAATCATGGATGTCCAATCGAGCTCAAATGATATCAGCACAGAAGGGACAGCCTACAACACCTGGTAGGATTTTCACTCTGGAGTTCGATCAAGATGAAAAAAACGGATGGGTATACAATCCTCCTGTTGATGTTCGCGGTTTTTGTGATGAGCATCGGTTTGATGATTGCAGTGCCTGTATGGCAGACTCAAATTCAAAGGGAAAAAGAAGAGGAGTTGATTTTTAGGGGAAAACAATACGTGGAGGCAATACGCCTATTCCAACGAAAAAGACCGGGAGCATTTCCAAAAGATTTCGAAGAGCTGATCGAGGAGAAATGTCTACGGAAACTTTTCGAAGATCCGATGTCATCAGATGGCAAATGGAACCTTATCCTCATGTCTCAGGGACCAATATCCAGGAGGACAAGGCAGCCAAGACGTGTGTCAAGAGGCACAAGAACAAGAGAACAAACAGCTACAGGAAGAACAGGGGGAACAGCTTTTGCGGTCCAGAAAGTTCTTATCGCTCCGCAAGCGGCACTATCTGCGATTGACAATCCTCAGATCATCGGCGTAGTCAGCGCATCAACCCAGGAGTCAATTAAAATATATTATGACCAAAAAAGCTACGACAAGTGGCTTTTTTTCTACGGACAGGATCCAAAAAAAATGCCAGAAATCGTATATTACGGTCAAAAAGAAAAGGATTAATGAGCTCGATCCTGATTGTAGCAGGGGAAAACTCGGGAGAAAAACACGGCGCAAACCTTGTACGCCAGTTCAGGCGTCTCCACCCATCCTTCACTTTCTACGGCATCGGAGGGAAAAACATGGCCGAACAAGACGTATCCCTCCTCTATTCTGTTGAAGACCTAGCGGTTGTCGGTATTTTTGAAGTCATCATCCACCTCCCGCGCATAAGAAAAATTTTCCACCACATAAAAAAGGAAACCACCAAACAACAACCGATCGCGGCCGTTTTGATCGATTCCCCCGATTTTAACCTTCGATTGGCCAAACATCTTAAAAAGTCATCCATACCGGTTTTGTACTATATCAGTCCCACTGTTTGGGCTTGGCGGACGAAAAGACTCAAAAGCATAAAAAAAACAGTGAATAAAATGCTCCTGATTTTTCCTTTTGAAAAAAAGACATACGCAGAATGCGGGATTCCGGCCACTTATGTGGGCCATCCATTAAAAGAGACGGTTAAAATTTCTATGACTAAGGAGGAATTCTTCCATAAATACCGTCTGGATCCGGAGAAAATATTGGTTGCGATACTCCCCGGAAGCAGAAAAAGCGAGATAAAATTCCACATGCCTGTGCTAACTCAAGTCATAAGAAAACTCGGTAAGGAATGGAATGCCCAATTCATCCTACTTCTAGCAGAAAATCTTATGGAGACCTATGTGAGCTCATTCCTCAGCGAACCATCCCCTTCTGTTCAAATCCTCTCTCAGGACCGATATGAAGCCATGGCTTACAGTGACATCGTTCTTTCTTCCTGCGGCACGGCAAACTTAGAGGCAGCCCTGTTGGGGACTCCTATCGTAGCTTTTTACCGCATCTCTCCCCTCACCTATTACGCGGGAATTAAACTCATGAAAATTAAAAATTTCAGCATTGTGAATATTCTTGCGGGCAAAAAGATAATCCCTGAATTGATCCAAAGGAATTTTACTGCCGCAAACCTCCTGGACGAAACCCGGAAAATCCTCGGATCAGAACTAGTGAGATCCGCAATAAAAGCTGAGTATGAAAAAATCCGCCTACTACTCGGAGAAAATATTGCCTCCGATAAGGCTGCTCGAGAATTGGAAAGGCTTATTAAAAATCAGAAAGATTGAAACTTTGAAGGAGGAGACATGAAAAAAGGATTATGCCTGGTTATCTCCATATTGATGATTTTTGGGTGGGCCTTTGCCCAGGAAGATGAAATTCTTAATCTTAAGGAAAAGATAATAGACCTCCAAAACAAGGGTAAATTGGGATTCACCAATTTTACCATATGTTCAAAAATCATGGGATTTGCTTCCTGCGTTTCCCTGCCAGAGCCCGTTCTCGACAAGAACGGAACCCTGCTTATCTACTATGAGCCTATCAATGTTTTCACGAATAGAAAAGATGAATTATACGAGATCTGGTACACACAGGATATGACCATCCTCAAAGAAAATGGCGAAGTCGTCTCCCACTGGAATGATATCCTGACCTTCCATTACACCACCCAAAAACCTGTCATGGACCTGTTCGCACAAAACAGCATTGAACTCAAGGGACAACTCCCTACGGGAAAATACAAATTCAAGGCAACGCTCAAGGATAAATTGAGCGAAAAGACAGCCACCCACATCATCGATTTGGAAATCCGCTAACCAACCCGCCCCACCCAACAATTGTTACAATAGTGGATTGGCCCGCCCGAAGTCGAGACGGTCCAATACCTTCAGCTTCCTTCTCTCAACACTGCCAGCTTTTAGCTCCAAAAAAAACATGGCAGGAACTTTCGATGTATAACTAGGACAAGGTTCCTGTTTGCATGGTGGAACATTCTGTTCGATGTGAACGATTCTTTTTTCCTCATCCAACCAGATGAAATCGAGAGGGATAACCATATTTTTCATCCAGAACGAATAGAAGCCTTCTTTGCCAAAAATAAAGAGCATTCCCTGGTCGAATCCCATATTTTTACGGTACATAAGGCCTCGCGCTCTTTCTTCCGGAGTAACGGCAAGTTCAGCCGTAACAGAATCGCCATCGGGGAAATAGATTTTGACAAACTTCTTGGATGCTGGTTGGGCACTCAGTAAAGAAAAAAGCACCCCAAAAGAAACCGATAATACCAAAATTTTTCTAACCAAGGATATCTTTCTTATATCACTCAATGAGTTGTTACCAGGGGAACAAAACGCACAGGCAACAATTTTTTCCTTTTGAATTTTTTCTTTCCTCGCGTAACAAAAACCAACTCTTGGATGGCCGAGCCAACGGGAATGATCATTCTTCCGCCAATTTTCAATTGTTCCTCGAGAGAATGCGGGATCTTATCCGGTGCAGCCGTAACCATAATTACATCGAAAGGAGCTCTCTCGTCCCAGCCAAAGCTCCCATCTCCGATTTTATAAAGGATATTTGTGTATTTTAATTTTTTCAAAGCTTCCTGAGCCCGATGCGACAGAGCCACAACCAACTCCACTGTGAAAACTTGTTGCGCTATTTCGGCAAGGATAGCGGTTTGGTATCCGGAACCTGTCCCGATTTCAAGAACACGCTCTTCCCCCTGTAACGCAAGAACTTCCGTCATATAGGCCACAATGTATGGTTGGGAAATCGTCTGGCCCTCCCCTATTGGGAGTGGCTCATCGCTGTATGCATGAGAGAGCATATTTTCAGGAACAAACATATGACGAGGGATTTTTGTTATCGCACCCAGGACTTTCACATCTTTTATCCCCCGGGCAACAAGCTGGGAACTAACCATTCGTTCTCTTTCTTTCTCGAAATTTTTCTTCAATGTGGGCTCGCAAAATGCAAAGCTCAATAAGCTCTGGCAAATAAGACCCATTGGCCCGCATCAGCTTGGCAAATGACACATTTGCCCTTTTCTTTCTGTTCAAGGGGAACCACTCGGATTGTAGCCATTGTCTCTTCCTTTATTTTGTCTTCACAATCCTGGTTCCCACACCAAAAGGTTTTTAAAAATCCTTTTTTCGATTCCAGGACAGACTTAAAATCTTGATAGTTGTCAACCGCGTGAGTGTTTTCCGCTTGGAATTTCTGGGCTTTTGTCAACATAACATCCTGGATATCGGATAAAATCTGAGGAATTTTTGCTTTCAAGGAATCCAGGCTTATAGACTCCTTAGCCATCGTATCTCTCCTGACAACAACCGCCTGGTTATTTTTTATATCCCTAGGTCCGATTTCAATCCTGAGGGGAATCCCTCTCAATTCGTGCTCTGAAAACTTCCATCCAGGCGTAAACTCCTCCCTGGCATCCAGCTTAACCCTCCACCCTTCCTTTTTCAGCTCCTGTTCTAATTCCTGTGCTTTTGGAAGGACTTCTTGTTTCCAGTTGCCAAGAGAAATCGGGATGATTACGATCTGGACTGGTGCAATCCTAGGAGGAAACTTCAGGCCAGAATCATCTCCGTGAGACATAATGACCGAGCCCACCAATCGGGTGGACACTCCCCAGGATGTTTGCCACACATACTGGAGCTTTTGGTCCCTGTCCTCGAACCGGATGTTAAAAACTTTGGAGAAATGCTGGCCAAGGTTGTGAGACGTCCCCATTTGGAGAGCCTTTCCATCCGACATCAAGGCTTCGATGGCATATGTTTCGAGTGCTCCGGCAAACCGTTCTCTTGCTGTTTTCCTGCCTGAAACCACCGGAATGGCCAGCTCAGTTTCGACAAACTCTTTGTAAAGATCGAGAATCATGAGTGTTTCCTTTTCCGCTTCCTCAGAAGTCTCATGAGCTGTGTGTCCCTCTTGCCAAAGAAACTCCGTCGTTCTTAAAAAAGGTCTGGTGACTTTTTCCCAGCGGACGATATTCGCCCATTGATTTATCAATACAGGCAAATCTCTCCATGATTTGATCCATTTGGAATACATGTTGCCGATAATGGCTTCAGAAGTAGGACGCACCGCCAACCTTTCCTCCAGTTCCTCTTCTCCTCCATGGGTCACCCAAGCAACCTCAGGAGAAAATCCCTCCAAATGTTCCGTTTCTTTCTGGAGGAATGTCTCAGGGATAAATAGAGGAAAATAAGCATTCGTATGCCCGGTTTCTTTAATCCGATTGTCGAGAAGCCGCTGTATATTTTCCCATATGGCATATCCGTAGGGCCTTATAACCATCATCCCTTTCATCGGTGCATAGTCAGCCAATTCGGCTCTCCGGATTATCTCCGTGTACCATCGTGAAAAATCTTCACTTTTTGGGGTTATCGCTGTGACAAATCGTTCCTCTTTATTCACTTTTCACTCCGCTGTTAAATCTTTTGTCATTCTATCCGCAGATGGTTTTTTTGTCAATTTGAACACTCGAAAACGTTTCAACAATAGGGGTGAGAGAATGAGGAGAAAAATGTGGCCAAATTCACCCCGTAAATCACCCAAGGGGGTGATTGACCGCCCAAATAAATTGTGGCAATTTAACATTGCCAAGCTAAAGAAAAGGAAACAAGCATGCCAAAAAAATCTCCAGCATTTGACATCCGCCAACTCGGATACGGAGAGCACGGATTCAGTATCCCGCTAGATACCCAGATTCAGGGAAAAGATACCCAAGGAGAGGATTTCAACGAAAAAACGGTGCTTACCTACATAAGCCATAATGGATCGTCCTTCTGGATGGCAAATTCTGTAGCTGAAGGCAGCGAACTGAAGCTCATCATAGATCTCCCGCCTAAGCTTTCTGGCGATAAAAATCTGAAGCTCATTATCAAAGGAAGGATTGTCTTTGTCGAAGCACCAAAGAATGAAGATCCAAGGCACAGGGTATCTTTAAAATTCGAGAATAAATACATCATCAAAGACAAAGAGGGGCAGTATTCTTGAGGAGCGCAAAACAGAGTATGCAGCTAGTCACGGGCTTAACCTCTTTCGATGATAAAAAACAAAAAAAAATCACCCCGTAATTCATCTGGAAAAGTGATTGAATATGTTTGAAACATCTGCCACAATCCAAACGAAAATGAGAACAGAAAGACTATCACATAAACCCTCCATCCAGGGCGCTTCCAAAGTCTCGAAGAGAGAGCGATTTTTTGAGCTCTCTCTTCCTGCTTTGGTGTCCGGTAATAATGTGAAAGGCAAAGAATTCGAAGAGAATACCAAAGTTCTGTCGATCAGCGCACAAAATGCCCTTTTTTGGCTCAACTCCAAAGTCTTGATCGGAACTCCTCTATATGTAAGTCTTCAAATCCCCAAAACAATCATTCTTGAAAATCGACTTAACTTGTTGATTTCCGGAACAGTCAAATTAGTACAGGCTAACACGAACAAAAAAAACAGCCAACTCATTTCTGTTCAGTTGGACAGAACTTTTAAAATACGGCCCACCGACTAATCCCCCAAATTATCCAACAAGTCTTCCCTTGACAATAAATTTCTGTTTTATTAACATACCGTTGCGCCAAATATAAATGAGGAAATTAACAGAAAAGGGGAAATTTCAGTAGGACAGCAATGAATAAAAAGAAAAATTCGGCAGCAGCCGAAAAAAAGATCAAGGTTCTCATCTATTGCCCTTCAGACCTTATCCTTTCTGGAATTTTAAAAGCGATAGAATCATCAACAGATATCGAAGTGATAAACATCGAAAAGAGCACGATTGAATCTTTTCTCGAATCCATCAAAGCATTAAAACCAGATGTCACTCTTTTTGCCAAATCCGAGCCCTTGCCAAACATTCGCGAGATCTGCAAAGCGATAAGAGAGCTATTGAAAGAGCATCCACCATCTCAATTAATGCTTTTAGGCAACATCCCTTCCCAGGAAGAAATCGTGAGCTTGATGAACACAGGCGTGAGAGGATATTTCGACTTGAACGATCCTTCGAATCAACTATCGGATGCCATCCGGATCATCTACAAAGGGGAAATTTGGCTACCTCGCGACAAAATGAGCAGCATTATGGACCGCATCATATCCGTTGTAGGTAGAGACCTCAAAGAAAAAACTCTCGATCAACTCACTCCCACAGAATTTCAAGTCCTCAGGCTGATTGGTCAAGGAAAAAGCAATGACGAAATCGCGGAAGCTATGTTCATCAGCAAAAATACCGTTCGATCTCACATCAAAAGCATATATGCCAAACTTGACACTCACAGCAGACTGCAGCTCGCACTGTATGCTATTAATTCCGCTCTGTTTTAACCCATGAGGTAAATATGACAAAAACATCATCTACAAAACCAAAAGCCAAAAAAAGCGTGCAAAAAAAAGTCAAGGCTCCTGCCGATGTTGCCATTGACCGCCGCCGGGAGTGGCGCTTTGATCTTCCCCTGCCTGTCATCGTTGAGGGAAAAGTCAGCGGAGGAAAAAAATATCAGGAAAAAACCTTACTGGAAAACATAAGCTCAAAAGGGGCTTACTTCTGCCTCGATGCAGACGTAACAGTCGGATCTAGATTAAATCTCGTTATCGAAGTCCCAAGCGAATTGAGCCCGGATAAAAAAGTCAAACTTCAGCTGGGAGGACTTGCCGTCCGTCTTGAAAAGCCAGATAAAAAAGGAAAAAAACAGGGTATAGCCCTCCGATTCAGCAAAAAGTACAAATTTATCACAGAAGGCGGAAAAGAAGTCGATCAGTAAAAACCTCAGCCAATCATTTTTGACATGCTTGTTGTTGCCTTAACTGGGGGAATTGCCACAGGCAAATCAATTGTTGCCCAAGTATTGGGACAATTGAGTTGCTACATTCATGAGTCGGACACTCTGGCTCACAAACTCCAAGCCCCAAACATGCCAGCCTGGGAGGCCATCGTTTCGCATTATGGGGAAAAAATTCTTAATCCGGACAAAACCATAAATCGTGGCGCTCTGGGAGCAATCGTGTTCACCGACAGGCAAGAGCGGAAATTTCTCAACGATCTTCTTCATCCTATGGTGATGGCAAAAAAAAGAGAACTCGTCGAAAAGATTGATCGAGAAGGGCGTTACAAAATCTTTGTTTCTGTGGCCGCAGTAACCATAGAAGCCGGATACGCAAAATTCTTTGATAAAATCATCGTTGTCCACTGTGATAAAGAAACACAACTCATAAGACTGATGGAACGAGACGCCATAGATAGGATGAAAGCTTTAGAAAAAATCAACAGCCAGATGCCACCTGAGGAAAAACTTAAGGTCGCCGATTACAACATTGATACTTCTGGTTCTCTCCGGCAAACTTTGGAACAAGCTGAGAAAGTTTACAGGAATCTCATCATCGACTTTGAGCTCAAGTCCTTGTAGCATGTCCGCTTTATTCTTTGTGCGGATATAGAGATCGGAGCGATGTTGCCAAAAGAGGAATCATGATCTCATGATGGCCGATAAAATAAAAACCCCTCCCCTTTTTTCCTAAAGGTCTTTTCACAATATTTTCGTTAGGTCTGTAATGGTAGTGAAAATCAAACACAGCTGTCGAAAAATCCTCAAGAGCCACTCCTTTATTCCTGATATAAGTTACGGCCTTAAGGAAGATCTCCGGTAATATTACCGCAGAGCCGATGTTGATAAATACCCCTCCTCCATCGAGATTTTTACAGAGAGAACAAAACAAGAAAAAATCCCGCAGCGAGGTTTTTCCCAGGGCTTCTCCATCAGCCTTCGGGTGGAAATGAATAATATCGGTCCCGATTGCCACATGCACGGTCGTCGGGATATTAAGCCTGTAGGCTACAGCAAGGATGCTGAGGTCCTTATATGGAAAATCAGAACTTTCTATGAAGGCACCCACAGCCTCTCCCAAACCCATATCCTGTTCTTTTGCAGAATTTATTGCGCTGTTCAATAATTCCCCTGTCTCTTCAGCCATTCCAAACCGGCCATCCTTGATCTGATTCGCCACATCTTCAGAAGTATGCCCTGCTAGGGAAATCTCGAAATCATGGATTATTCCAGCTCCATTCAAGGCAAGAGCCGTGATCCAGCCCTCCTCCATCAGTTTCAGGATCACAGGATTCAAACCCACTTTCATGACATGAGCACCCAGAGCAAAAACGATTGCTTTTTGTCTGGTTTTGGCCCTTTCCATAAGCTCGAGAAAATCCTTGAAATCCTTTCCAGCCAAAATATCCGGCAGGCTTTCGACAAAACGAGAGAAAGGCTCTTCTGGAGAAAAGGCTCGAGCGAAATCTTCGATTTGAACTTTGCTTTTTCTAGATTGGATGGGATAGGTCTTCAATCCATCTCTGGTGAAAGGCTTAAACTTGTATTTGCTCATGGAATGGATAAGGAAAGAATCCCCATATCGTCGGGTTAGATATTTTTAAGTTCCTGCCCCGGTCTGAACTTTATTCGCTTTCCTCTCTTAATCTTGATTTGTTTTTTTCTTCTTATATCCCTGCCAAATCCTGTTTTTTTGGAAACTACCTTAAAACTTGCAAACCCTCGGATCTCGATTTTCTCCTCATTCTCAAGAGCATCTTTCAAAGATTCCAGGATAGACTCCACGATCTGCAACGCTTTAGCTCTATTGAACTCTGAATTCTCTTCAACACTGAGGGCTATGTCGTTTTTGATCATTGAAGTCTCCTATCGGATTTGGTGTTAAATGATAAATAATAAATAAATTATTGAAAATAAAAAGTCAAGATAAAATATTGACTTGCCCTAGAGGCACTTCTATAATGAACATAAAGTGAAAAAACTCATCCTTATTTGTCTTCTCATCGCTCTGATCCCCTTGGCCGGTTATTCAACTATTATAAAAATCACGATCGATGCACCGATTCATCCCGTAACATCCGAATACATCCGGAATGCCATCGACAAAGCAGAAGATGATAACGCCTCTTTGGTCATCATGGTGTTGAACACCCCAGGAGGATTGGACTCTTCGATGAGGGAGATCATCGAACGCATCTTGAGTTCTGATGTTCCCATCGCTGCCTATGTCAGTCCCAACGGGGCCAGAGCTGCTTCAGCGGGCTTTTTTATTTCCATCGCATGTGACCTTTTTGTCATGGCTCCAGGGACGAACACAGGAGCGGCTCATCCCGTGGGCGTATCCATTACTGGTCAGCAGATGGATGAGACCATGGCAGATAAAGTCACAAACGATGCCGTCTCTTACATTAAATCCATTGCTGAAAAAAGAGAAAGAAACACAAAAATGGCCGAGGATGCTGTCCGGGAAAGCTCTTCCTACACGGAAACAGAGGCCCTCGACGGAAATCTGATCGATCTGATCGCTCAGGATGTGACGGATATCATCGACTTTTTTGACGGAAAAACCATCAAACGATTCGACGGCGAAGAACAGTTGCTCGAGCTTCGCGGGGAACAGGTCATAGAGCTCCCGATGTCAGCCCGCCAAAAATTCCTGTTGACCATCTCTAATCCCAACCTGGCCTACATTCTCTTGATGCTGGGATTGCTTGGACTTTACTTCGAATTCTCCAATCCAGGAGCCATCCTTCCCGGCGTTTTGGGAGGTATCTCCCTCCTTCTGGCTATTTTTTCGTTTCAAATTCTTCCGATCAACTACGTCGGCTTGATCCTGATTCTCCTAGCAATCGGGCTGTTTATCCTTGAAATAAAAATTCAGAGCTATGGAATTTTATCAGTAGGAGGAATTATTGCCATGGTTATCGGATCCATTATGCTCATAGATGCCCCTATACCGGAACTCCGGCCGAGCTTAAAATTCATCATCCCTGTCGCTGTCGGCCTATCTTTGATCTTCCTTTTCTTGATTTTTATCGCTGTCCGGGCTCTTGCCAACAGAGTCCATACCGGAAAAGAAGGCCTGATCGGAGAGATAGGTGTGGCCCAGAGCGATTTAAGCCCTAGAGGCAAAGTCTTTGTACACGGCGAACTTTGGAATGCAGAAGCGGACCAAGAGATTCCCAAAGGAGAAGAAGTCCAAGTCGTCGAAGTCCTAAAAAATTTAAAAATCAAGGTCACCAAAGCCTGAATATAGAAAATTTAAGCTTTGCTGGTAAAAATCGGAATTTTCGTAATATAATAGAGCAAATCAACAAATGAGGAGGTGAAGGATGTACACCGTGATAATAATCGTTTCCTTAGTTGTCCTTTACTTGTTAAATGCCATCAAAGTCTTGAGGGAATACGAAAGGGGTGTGATTTTTCGGCTCGGCCGGGTTCTCGCAAAGCCGAAAGGACCAGGTCTGATTTTGGTCTTTCCCCCTATCGATCGGATTGTCCGCGTGAGCCTTCGGATCGTGGTCATGGATATTCCTCCTCAAGATGTCATCACTAAAGACAATGTTTCCGTCAAAGTCAATGCCGTCGTTTACTTTCGCGTAATGGAACCTCAAAAAGCGGTCCTCGAAGTCCAAGACTATTTGTTCGCCACATCTCAACTTGCACAGACAACCCTGAGAAGCGTGCTGGGTGTGGTCGAGCTTGATGGGCTCCTTTCCGAACGAGAAAAACTCAATATCAAACTTCAAGAGATTATCGACAAACACACAGACCCCTGGGGCATCAAAGTTCAACTTGTCGAAATGAAGCATGTCGATCTTCCGGAGAACATGGTCCGGGCAATTGCCAGACAGGCAGAAGCAGAGAGAGAAAGAAGAGCCAAGGTCATCCATGCTGAGGGTGAATTTCAGGCTTCCGATAAACTAAAGCAGGCCGCAGATATTATTTCCACCAACCCCCAGGCACTTCAGTTGAGGTTCTTGGGAACGCTTGCAGAAATTGCGACAGAAAAAAATTCCACCATTGTCTTTCCCCTTCCGATCGACATGTTGAAAGCCTTTTCAATGGAAAAAAAGGAGACTAAGGACTAGCTAGACATGAGCAACAAAGATTACAGAGAACTTCAACTATCCAGTTCTCAGCTTATTCTGATATTCATCACGATACTGGTCCTGGGCATCGTGGTTTTTCTCCTCGGAGTGTCTGTGGGAAAAAAACAAGGAAAAATCGTCGAAGAAACACAACTGGCAGAGAAACCTGCGGAACAAATCTTGGAGCAGAAACCTGTCCCCCAAAAGAAATCTGATGATCCGATAAGTCAGGAGCTGGAATCTCACAAAAAAGCAGGAGAAGACAAAGTCCAACAGGAAAAAGTCAAAGCCGAAACGGCCGTCAAACCCAAAGTGGAATCCTCCAAGCCTGCAACCTCTTCCCCTAGCCAAAATGTGTATTGGATCCAGGTTGGAGCTTACAGCAACCAGCAAAATGCCAATGCTCTTGCAGAAGATTATAAACAGAAAGGTTACAACGCCATGATTCTGGAGCCCTCTCCAACGGATAGAAGGAAGCTCTACCGTGTTCGTTTAGGCGGGTATGCAACCAGGGCTCAAGCCGTAGAAGCACGGGATAAGCTGGCCCAGCAAGAAAACAAAAAGCAAAGCGATTACTTGATAATCAGATAGCTGAAAAACGGGACATCGATAAGTCGATCTGACCGAAAATAAAGAGGCGCTTTTTGAAGATAAGATGGCTCCACATCCTGTTGGTGGTTATCAGCGGTGTTTTGACAGCACTGTCCTTTCCCAAGTTTAATCTTTCTTTTTTATGTTGGATTTCCCTCATCCCTCTTTTTTTTGCTCTGCATGATAGATCAGCGAAACAATCTTTTTTTCTTGGATTTCTTGGGGGTATCGCATTCAACGCCATCTTGATTTATTGGATTCCCGCGGTGCCTGCCCATTACGGCAATCTCTCTATCGGGGTGAGCCTATTGATCTATGCCATCTTTGTGATTTATCTTGCTCTTTTCTGGGCCCTTTTTTCCTGGTTTTTTGCCAAAATTCAACGCACTTTTCCCAACCTGATTTTTCTTCTGGCTCCCTTCATATGGATTGGATTCGAGTACATTCTCACCCACTTGTTAACTGGTTTTCCTTGGGGACTCCTGGGATACAGCCAGCACAACAATCTCTGGTTTCTTCAATTGGCATCTCTTGCCGGAATTTATGGACTCTCATTCATTTTGGTACTTTTCCAAAGCTTGTTTGTCTACTCGATGATTCAAAAGAGAAAGACCCCATTTTTTCTGGGTCTTATCCTTGTGCTGCTCCTCCATTTTGGAGGCTGGATGATCATAAAAAACAATCCATCCATGGAAGAATCCTTCCAGGCATCTGTTATCCAAGGCAATGTTTCTTCCGAGATCCAATGGGATCAAATCTCTGACTTTCAAATAAGAGATCTATTCAACCAACATCTAAGCCTATCTTCTGATGCCAACAAACAGGGATCCCGTCTTATTATCTGGCCGGAATTTTCTGTGCCTTTGTGTTTTAGCTGTTCCTACAACATCTATCCAGAATTTAAATACGAGCTTTCACGATTTGTCCAGGAATCCGGTGCCACTCTTCTCCTCGGCACGAATGAAACGGTCATGTTCCAACAGCTCCCCCATTATTACAACACAGCTTTATGTTTGCATCCGGACCTCTCGATGAGCCAATACTACAAAATACATCTTGTCCCGTTCGGGGAATATACCCCGTATAAAAAAGTCTTTTTTTTCATCGAAAAAATGACTCATGCCATCGGGGAGCTCTCATCAGGAAACACATTTGTGCTCCACCAATTCGAAGGGAAAAAATTCGGAGTGCCAATCTGTTATGAAATCATTTTCCCCAATTTAGTCAGAAAATTCGTCAAAAAGGGCGCGGATTTCCTAGTCACCATCACCAATGATGGCTGGTATGGAAACTCCTCGGCTCCCTACCAACATTTTGCTATTGCCGTGGTGAGGGCCGTAGAGAACAGGCGTTTTTTGCTCAGATCCGCAACGACAGGCGTTAGTGGAATAATCGATCCCTATGGCCGCATTCTTTCCCGGACCGAGATGATGACCCAGACCTATCTCACAGAAACGGTCGCACCGATGAATACCATCACTCCCTATACACACTACGGAGACTTTTTTCCTCTAGCGAGCTTGACTTTAGTCATCGTATTCCTTATTCTGGCACTAGTTATCAGAAAAAATGACAACAAAAAATCAAGATTCTAAAAAAAGCGCCTCTGGATTTTTTATAAAGATCAAAGAGACTTTGTCTCAATTCGATGAAGTCCGAGGTTTTCTTTGACCTTCCTCAAAAAAAGTCCGAACTACAAAAAATCGACGATCATTTATCCTCTCCTGAAATCTGGAAAGATCAGGAAAAGTCGCAATCCCTCCAAAGAAATAAAAAAGTTTTAGAAAGAGAAATCCATCTATTCTCCCAACTTATGGAAAAAAAAGAAGAACTGGAAGTCCTGGCAGAACTGATGGAAGAGGGCGAAAATGTTCATGAAGAGATAACAAAAAATCTCGCCATTTTCCAAAAGGAGATGGAGGAAGCCAAACTTCAGGCCCTGTTCGATAATGCCGATGATCCGCGCAATGCCATTTTGACAATCCATCCTGGAGCAGGCGGGACGGAATCCCAGGACTGGGCCCAAATGCTGCTCCGGATGTATTTAAAATATGCCGAGAGGAAAGGTTTCAAAGCCGAAGTGCTCGATATGCAGACCGGAGAAGAAGCCGGGCTCAAAAACGCGACTGTCCGTGTCTTGGGAGATCATGCTTATGGTAACCTAAGCCAGGAATCTGGTGTTCATCGCCTTGTCAGGATTTCCCCTTTCGATGCAAACAAAAGACGGCACACATCCTTTGCCGCAGTTTTTGTCTATCCAGAAGTCGAAGACAACATCGAAATCGACATCAATCCAGAGGACTTGCGAATCGACACCTACAGAGCATCTGGACGTGGAGGACAACACGTGAATGTCACCGATTCGGCTGTAAGAATCACCCATCTTCCCACAGGAATAGTCGTCCAATGTCAAAATGAACGATCTCAACACAAAAACAAAGCCACCGCCATGAAAGTACTGAAGGCCAGGTTATACGAACTCGCAAAGAAAAAAAAGATGAAAAAAAAGGAAAAATTGGAAGATTCCAAATCAGAAATTGCCTGGGGGAACCAGATTCGTTCCTATGTTCTTCATCCCTACAGGATGATCAAAGACTTGAGGACAAAGGTGGAAATCGGAGATGTGGACCGGGTTTTGGACGGCGACATCGAGGAATTCATCAAATCCAACCTTCTTCTCAGGAAAGAAAATAAGCCATAAAGCCTACTCTTGTTTTTTTGCCTCCTCCCAAATTCTCTCCATTTCCTCCAAATCGACCTGTCCCAATTCTTTGTCTTCCTTCTTTATTTTTTTTTCTACAAATCGGAATCTTCGCATAAATTTCTGATTGGCTTCCCGTAAAGCGATCTCGGGATTCACATCAAAGTGCCGGGACAGATTAGCCAGGGAGAATAAGATATCCCCGATTTCGTCAAATATCTCGTTTTTTTGCTTCTCTTGGATTGCATTTTCCAGCTCTGCCACCTCTTCTTTGACCTTTTGCAGGACATCCATCGGATGGCTCCAGTCGAATCCAAAAGAGGATACACGCACACCCACATGAAAAGCAGTGAGAAGAGCTGGATTGGATTTTGTCATTCCATCCAACACGGAGTCTCTTTCCTTTTCCGCTTGCTTTTGTTCATTCCAAGCTTGCCTTACTCTGACTGAATTCTTCTGATGTTTTTTTCCGAAAACGTGAGGATGCCGTCGGATCATTTTGTTATTGATGCCTTCCAGGATGTCCGATATCGTGAAGTTTTGGTTTTCCTTGGCGATCCTGGCTAAAAAAACGACCTCCATCATGACATCCCCCAACTCTTCGGCAAGCGATGAATAGTCCTGGGAGTACAACGCTTCAACTGCTTCATAAACCTCTTCTAAAAAAAAGTTGGTTATCGCCTTCTCATCCTGTTCCCGATCCCAGGGACATCCATTTTCGCTACGAAGGACATCCAAGATCTCGACCAATCGAGCAAATTTTTCACCGGCGATTCTGGAATCTTCCATGATTTTGCTTCCTTGAATTATTTGATTTTATAGGTTATCATTTTTTTCCAGCTCAACCAAAATAGCTTAAGCTGGGATTAATTTCAATCCTTGTATATCATGAGGATACCTTCATAACGGAGAAAATCATGAGCGAAAACAAAAAGAAAAAAAAAGACGAGGCTCCGCTTGTTCTTCCTCCCTTAGAATTTAGTTCCCTTGTGCTCCCGTTTTTCACGCAAGGCTTAATCTTACTCGAACAAATCGAGGTAGATAAGGAAAAAACGGAAGACAAAAACCTTGACCTCTCAAAGAGACTGATCGAACTCCTTGACTTGCTCAAAGAAAAAACCAAGGGAAATTTACAAACGGATGAAGAGCAATTTATAGACGCAAGTCTTCACCAACTCAAGCTGGTATATATGGAAAAAGCCAAGATCATAAAATTATGAGTTCATGCAAGGAATAAAAAGTCTTAAAGACATCCCCTCTCCCCCTGATAACTGCGCTGTTGCCATAGGGAATTTTGACGGTGTTCATCTGGGCCACCGAAAAATATTGCACGTTCTCACCGAAGATGCCAAAAAAAACAACCTCTTTCCCCTTTTACTCACCTTCCACCCCCACCCTGCAAAAATCCTTGCTAAAAGAAAAATAGAGTTGCTGCAAACAATCGAACAACGGCTAGATGAGATCAAAAAATCCGGCATTCAGATGGTTGTCGTTTTGTCCTTTGACCACAACCTCTCCCAAATTACCGCTGAAGAATTTATCCGAACCATCATCATCCAAAAACTCATGGCAAAAAAGGTCATCGTCGGAGATAATTTTAGATTCGGCAAGGACAGAGACGGGGATGTGACAAAACTGCAAGAATTGGCGTCCCGTTACGGATTTTCTATCCAATCCATACCTCCTGTGACTGTTCACGGATCTGCGGTTAGCAGCAGCTTGATTCGAAAGCTCCTCCAAAAAGGTGAAATCAAAAAAGCCAACATGCTCCTTGGAAGACCGTATGAGATCGAAGGGACCGTTGTTAGAGGAAAATCACGCGGAAAAAGGCTTGGTTATCCGACTGCCAACATACACCCCTTGAATGACATCGCACCTCCGGGTGTATTTATTTCCAATGTGGGGATCGGATCCCATATATATCCATCCATCACCCACGTGGGAAGCAAACCCACCTTTAACGAAAAAGACATCATGATCGAATCCTATATCATCGATTACAACGATAGCCTGTACAAAAAGAAGCTGCGTGTGTCTTTTTTAGAAAAGATTAGAGAAGAAAAAAAATTCGAGACTCCCGAAGCCCTGTCCCTTCAGATAAAAAAAGACCTTGAACAAACTCTCATCTATTTCCAAAAACAAAACCCTTAATCTTGACTTTTAAGGAGATATGTTGCATTTTTTTAAGGAAAGAATGAACCTTGCCACCGCAGTTGCACGAATCCCAACCAAGCTCAAATGTTTTATGTGGGCACAAAGGATTCGGTTGCTTAACAACTAGGATATCAAAAGCTGGATGATTTGCAATAAAATACTTCTAAGAAGTTTGGAGTTGTTTTAATGGAAGAAAAAATCAAAGCCAGGGTCATGGATGCGCGTAAAATAAAAAGAGCGCTCCACCGCATGGTCACAGAAATCATCGAACGCAACCGGGATTTAAGCTCACTCGTCATCATAGGGATAAGAACCAGAGGCATCTATCTCGGAAAGCGCGTATCAAAAATGATAAAGGAACTTGAAGACATCAAAATTCCAGTGGGAGTGTTGGATATTACGCTTTACAGAGACGATTTTTCGGAACTTGAAGCCCAACACATAGTCAAAAAAACAGAGATCGACTTTTCGGTGGTGGGGAAGGAAATCCTTCTTGTCGATGATGTTCTTTTTACAGGAAGAACCATACGTGCAGCTATGGACAGCCTGATCGATCTGGGACGTCCGAAAAGCATCCAACTTTTTGTCTTGATCGATCGAGGCCACCGCGAACTTCCTATCAGGGCTGATTATGTGGGAAAATTTCTCCCCACATCCAAGCGCGAGATCGTGCAGGTCCATCTCAAAGAAATCGACGAAACCGATGAGATCCTGATTACAGAACCCGTCGATAATACGTAGGAGTACACCTATGCTTTTTGATCACAAACACCTTCTCGGTATAGAACCTTTATCCAAACAGGATATTTTGACGATTTTGGATACAGCAGAATCCTTTGTTGAAATATCAACAAGCAATTCAGCAGTGAGGTCAAAAGAGAGGAGGAAAAGAACGTGAGATTACTGATTAAGAACGGCAGAGTCATCGATCCCGCTTCCAATGTTGATGAAACCCTGGATATTCTGATAGACCGGGGGAAAATCGTAGAAATCAAACCGAAAATCAAAGGAGATGGCTCAAAAATCATAGACGCATCTCGATTGGTTGTCGCGCCTGGTTTCATTGATATGCATGTCCACCTGCGACAGCCAGGCCAGGAGGATAAAGAAACCATAAAAACGGGTTCTCTTGCTGCTGCAAAAGGAGGTTTTACCTCCATCGCATGCATGCCAAACACGGCACCTGTGAACGATTCTCGCAGTGTCACGGAATTTATCATTTCAGAAGCGAAGCGGAATGCTGTGGTTAATATCTTGCCAATTGCAGCCGTCACCCGGGGACTTTGTGGAGAAAAAATCACGGATATGGCCGACTTATGTGATGCTGGAGCGATCGCATTTTCCGATGATGGACATCCGATAGAAAATAGTCTTGTTATGCGGAGGGCCTTAGAATATTCCCGACTTCTCGACACTCTTATCATCGATCATTGTGAGGATCGAAACCTGAGTGCAGGAGGGATTATGCACGAGGGAATCACCTCTCTCAAATTGGGAATCAAGGCCATCCCTGCCTCATCCGAAGAAATCATGGTTGCCCGCGATATCATACTTGCAAAAGAAACAAAAGCTAAGGTCCACATAGCCCACCTCAGTGTCAAAGGATCCGTAGATCTTCTTAAATTTGCCAAACAACAAGATATCAAGATCACAGCAGAGGTCACTCCCCATCATCTTTTCCTTACCGATGCCTCGTTTGAAAGTTTCGACACCAACCTGAAAGTCAATCCCCCGCTCCGGAGCGAGCAGGATGTCGAAGCTCTCATCGATGCCATCAAAAAAGGATGGATCGATGCTTTTGCCACAGATCATGCACCTCACACTCCAGATGAAAAAAACATCGAGCTCGATAAGGCTCCGTTCGGTATCAATGGTTTGGAAACGGCTGTTCCCCTCTTGTTGGACAAACTGGTAAACAAAAACATCCTTCCTTTGGATAAATTTATCGCGATGATTTCTACCAACCCAGCAAGGATTCTAGGGCTTAAGAATAAAGGCAAGATCAGCGTGGGCACTGATGCTGACCTGACCATTCTCAATCTTCATAAGGATGTTATCGTCGACACCAGCCAGTTCCTCTCTAAAAGCCGCAATAGTCCTTTTAATGGGTGGAAATTAAAAGGAGCCCCGGTTATGACTATCGTCTGTGGAATAATAGTCCATTCTTGAATAACAAATGAACAAAAAGTGGGACGCATTCGAAAAGAAAATCAAGTACAGGTTCCAAAACATAGATTTGCTTCAAACCGCCTTGACCCATCGCTCTTTTGCCTACGAGAGCCAAAAAGAGGATATCACGGATAACGAGGTTCTCGAATTTTTAGGAGATTCTGTCTTGGGTTTGGTGGTGGCGGATTTTCTTGTAACTGCGTATCCCGGAGTTTCAGAGGGGGAACTTTCAAAGCTGAAATCCACGGTTGCCAGCACGTCCTCCCTCTCCTTATTTGCCCAGCAAATAAAACTGGACAAATACATCTTACTCGGGAAAGGTGAAGAGAAAAGCGGAGGGAGGAAAAAAAAGACCATACTTGCAGGGGTCTACGAGGCTTTGATCGCAGCGATCTATTTGGATGGCGGATTTCACGAATCCAAAAACTTCATCATGGGCCATCTCAAGCCTTTCTTTAAAAAAATCAATGTGGACAAGTTTTTTATCAACAATTACAAATCCGCACTTCAAGAATATTTCCAGAAAGAGAGCCTTCTTGCCCCAAATTACAAAATGGTAACCACAAGAGGACCAGATCATAAAAAACAATTTACCGTGGAAGTTTTTCAGAGAAAGAGATCCCTTGCTAAAGCCACTGGGAGTTCCAAAAAGGAAGCAGAGCAAAAAGCGGCCCACAAAGCCCTCAAGAGGCTTCTTGGAAGGAAAATGAGAGTTTTCACGGCTGACACATTCCTTTTGAAGAAAAAACGTGGCTAAAAACCATCGCCGCGTTCCATCTCACTTGTTAAAATTATGAAAAAATGTTCGCGATGCAATAACCGCAAAGCCAAAAGATTCTGTCCGGCATTGAATGAATCTATATGCAGCTTGTGCTGTGGCCAAGTCCGAGAAAAAGAGGTCCATTGTCCAACTACCTGCCCATTCCTTTCCAAGCATAAATCCTATCAGGAAAAAAGGATCATCGAAAAAAGGCATGTATCTCAACGGCTCCCTGCCTCAGAGGAAGAGGATATTCTCAACGATGAACGAATGGCCTGGCTGGCTTTTCACATTGAAATGCCTGTGAAAGAATACACGGGAAAAAAATCTTCCTTCAATGACAGGCAAGTTTTGCTCGCATTGGAATATGTTAGAGATAAGATAGAGAAAGGCAGGGGTCTCATTCTCTTGCCTGATGAAACGATGAAACCTCAGAACGAATTGGGAGAAGCCATGTACCATATGATGGAACGATGTCGTTTTGAGGGGCGGATCATCATGACGGGAAAACCACTCGCTTATTCCCAACAAGAAAAGCTTACGGTGCTGGATAGAATCATAGGGGCTGTGAAACATCTGGCCAGAGACAATCTCGAAGGGCACTCCTACATTCGCGCTGTTACGGAGAGATTTGCGAAGGTGAAAGGCATGAGCCGGCAAAAAAAGGTTCTCACGATAACCTAACTTTTTTTCCCTTGCTCATGAATACAGCGATAAAATCAAGTTCCGGAATATTGCTTGTAACGATCTTGACGATTGCCGCAATCGGGACAGCCAATATCATGCCTGGGATTCCCCACAGCCATCCCCAGAAAAACAGGAAAAAGAGAATGACGAGGGGACTGAGATCCAATCCTTTGCCCATCAACCTAGGTTCGACAACTGCTCCCATAATCTGCTGAATCAACACAAGAATCACGAGGATCCAAACAGCAGGCCATATGGTTTCGAATTGAAAAATTGCGATAAAAACCGGAAAAACTGTGGCGATGAAGGACCCGATATTCGGGATATAATTCAGAATAAACGTTAATAATCCAAAAAGGATGGCAAAATCCAGGCCGAACAACATAAGAACAACCAGAGCAAAAACACCCGTAAAAAAACTCACCATCGTTTTAATAGCCAGGTAGCGCTGAATTTGACTGTCGATATTTTGGATTACCCCGCAGACTATCGAAGCTCTCTCTTTTATAAAAGCGCGGTTGATTTTTGGTGCGATCTGGCCTCTCCCTGCTAAAATAAATATCAGAAACAGCACGACCAGAAAAAGATTCGAGATGAAGGTGAAAAAGGGACCAAGAGAATCCAGCAGGATCCCGCCTGCTTTGTTCAAGTCAAACTGGTTGGCCCAATCAAACGGCTGCCATTCAGCTCCCGAAAGGTTGTACTTTTCCTGGATAGATGTAAGCACGGTGCTGACTTTTTGGCTGTAATTGGGAAGTTCAGCAGCAAAGGCCTTCCCGGTAGTGTAGATAAGAGATGCCAGCAGATAAAGGATAAAAAACGTTAAAATCAGGATAAAAATGATGGCAATAGCCCGGGGAATCTTGAGGCGTGTTAAAAAATTCTCCAAAGGAGCAAGCACAAACGAAAGAAAAACGGCAAGAAAAAACGGAAAAAGCACTGGCTTAGCCAACCGGAGAACCACACCCCCGATAAATATGACGATAATCAACAACGATGCCGTGACAACTTTGTTTCCCTGCATAACAAGAATCTTCGGCCACCATTATAGTCCATTACTAGATGAAAAAAAAGGCAAATTTTCCCTGAGTTCAATACCATCATCTCGGATGAAATTTCTCCTCCATAAAGATGATTACGGGGTGGGGAATATCACCCCTCTAATCACCTGGAAAGGCGATTGACCCTGTTTTTTGCCTGTATAAAATCATGGAAGAGGAATGGATAAGCACCCATTTGTAGAAGAAAGACAAAATAAAGCATAAAATGAAAATATTAATAGCTGAAGATGATTTTATTTCATGCAAGGCTCTCGAGAACAACCTTAAGGAATGGGGGTATGAGGTGGTCTCCGCCAGGGATGGAAACGAAGCTTGGGAACTCACCAGATCGAACGATATCCGTTTGGCTATTCTGGACTGGAATATGCCAGGGATAGATGGGATTGAACTCTCAAATAAGATCCGTAACGAGTACCAGAAGGAGGACTCGAAGTACATATACATCATTCTGCTTACAGGAAGAGGGGGGCAGGATGATATCATACAAGGTCTATCGACAGGTGCCGATGATTACATGACCAAACCTTACAGCTTTGTGGAACTCAAGTACCGTGTTCAGAACGGTGAGCGAATCATCAAGAATGAGGATAAACGTATCAGGCTTGCCAGTCTGGATAACTTGACAAAATTGTGGAATAGAAACAAGATTTTTGATGTTTTAGACACAGAATTAAAAAGAGGAGAGAGAGAAAACACTCCGACCGGAGTGGTGATGATCGATATCGATCATTTCAAGCGAATAAACGACCGCTACGGCCATTTGATCGGAGACGAGGTACTCGTCCAAGTGGCAGACCGGTTAAAAAACGCCATCCGGCCCTATGATAGCATCGGTCGTTATGGAGGAGACGAAATTCTTGTCGTCCTTCCTAACTGCGCCAACGAGGAAGCTAAAAATATCGCAAAGCGACTTTATGACTCAGTCGCCAACGAAAAGATACCCACCAAGGTCGGCTCCTTGAAAATCAACATCAGCATCGGGTGTGCTTCCAATGAGAAGTTCCTCCAAGTGTCAAAAATGGAACTTATTCAAGCTAGTGATAATGCTCTTCTTTCGGCAAAAAAGAAAGGTCGAGATAGAATCATCCTTTCCAAATCCCTTTAATGCAGAAACAAAATGCAAGACGAAAAAGATATTTTTGATAATTTTGAAAAAGAAATGCATGTTTCTTCCCAACAGAACGTTTCTGTGAACTTGGAAAAAAAGCTTCAAATCGAAAGAGCGTATGTCGACCAGCTATTCGAAAGCGCTCTAGAGGGTATAGTTCTAGCTGATAAACAAGGACATGTCTTAAGGATCAACAGCGAGTTCGCAAGACTTTTCGGATACACGAAGGAGGAAATTGTCGGGCAGCACATCGACCAGCTGGTTGCTCCCAGCGATGCTCAAGATCAAGCTCTTTTCATCACACAACGGACAATCCGCGGGGAAAAACTGAGACTGGAAACGGTCCGGCGGCGGAAAGACGGCCGACTGATCAATGTGTCTATTCTCGCTTCTCCCATCATTGTCGATGGAAAATTGGAAGCGGTCTACGGGATTTACCGGGATATCACGGAGCAAAAACAGATTGAACAAGCCGTTCTCGAGGAGAGAGATAAAGCCCAAAAATATCTGGACATCGCAGGTGTCATATTTCTCAGCCTAAATAAAAGAGGTAAAATTACCCTAATAAACCAAAAAGGCTGCGATATCCTCGGTTATGAACAAGAGGAAATCCTGGGCAAAAACTGGTTCGATAACTTTATTCCAGAGAGAATAAGGGGTGATATAAAGCATATTTTTATTAAGTCGATGAACGGTGAAATTGAATCACATGAATATCATGAGAATCATGTTTTGGATAAAAAGGGCAAAGAAAGGATCATCGCTTGGCATAACACTACCCTTCGAGATGCAGATGGGCACATCACAGGCACCCTGAGCTCAGGAGAGGACATCACCGAACGCAAAAATGCGGAAGAGTCGCTTAAAAAAAGCGAAGAACACTTCAGGAATATATTCAAAGATTCTCCGATAGGAATCGAACTATATAATTCTGCAGGGAACCTGATCGATTCCAACAAAGCCAGCCTGGAAATATTCGGGATCCAGGCCATCGAGGCATCGGAAAGATTGAATCTCTTTCAAAATCCCAACCTGCCGGAGGAAGCAAGAAACAAACTGATAAGGGGTGAAATTGCCAGATACGAAACCCTGGTTGATTTTGAGAGGATCAAGGAATTCAACATATACGAAACCTCAAAAAGTGGTTCGATCTATCTCGATGTTCTCATAACACCGATTGGAAAGGATGAAAAAAACAATCCTGGGAGATATCTGGTCCAACTCCAAGACATCACCGAACGCAAAATAGCTGAAGAAACTCTTCAGAAAGAAACCGCCAAACATGCGGCCATGATATCCGGCATGGAAGAGGGTGTTGTTTTTGCTGATAGAAACAACATTATCGTGGAAGTGAATGCCTATTTCCTCCGTCTAGCCAAAAGAGAAAAGGTTGATATTATCGGTCAAAGCTTATGGGCCTTCCACACCGGCATTTCAGCGGATAAATTAAAAAATCATATAGAAAATTTTCGGACGTCCCCAAAATCCCAGGCAGTAATCATACAAAGACCCATGTTTGGGCTAGAAACAATCGTGCGTCTTCAGCCCATTTATTTCAAAAGCAGGTATGAAGGTATCATCATGAATCTGATAGATGTGACCCAGCTTGTATCAGCTCAAAAAAAAGCTCAAGGCGCTGATCAAGCAAAAGGTGAGTTTCTTGCAAATATCAGCCATGAGATCCGCACGCCTATGAACGGAATCCTGGGGATGACCGAACTTGTTCTCGAAACAAATTTGACCCCTGAACAGGAAGAATACATAACGGGTGTTAAAAAATCTGCAGAATCCATGATGACCCTTATCAATGATCTGCTGGACTTCACAAAAGTGGAAGCGCAAAAAATGGAATTGGAAACCATCAAATTCAATGTCCATGATTTTGTGTATGAAACGGTAACTCCGCTCGCTCTTGAAGCTTATAAGAAAAAAGTTGACTTGATTTGTGACGTTCCTCCTGGGATGGATCTCGACGTAATAGGCGATCCAGCCCGACTGAGACAAATTCTCGTGAACCTCATATCCAATGCAATAAAGTTCACCAAAGAAGGTGAAGTGGTCGTATCAGTCAAAGAGGAACTCAAAATGGCTGAGGGCATTTCCCTCCGATTCACCGTAAAAGATACAGGAATCGGGATTGCCAAAGATAAACAACAAATCATATTTGATGCGTTCGCTCAGGCTGACGGTTCTATGACACGCAAATTTGGCGGAACAGGATTAGGTCTTTCCATTTCTCGACAGTTCACCGAATTGATGGGCGGCCGCATCTGGGTGGAAAGCAAGGACAATCAAGGAAGTCAATTTCATTTTACTGTCAAGTTAGGTCTGGATTCGCAGGCTTCAGAACCACAAGAGAACGGTGGAACCATCCAATTCGACAACGCACCCGTGCTTGTTGTCGATGACAACACCACTACCAGGCGAATCCTTGAAGAAATGTTGAAAAGTTGGAACTTGAACGTTGAGAAAGCGGGGTGTGCCGACGAAGCCCTAACACTCATGGATAGAACCGATAGAGATGGCTCCCCCTATTCTCTGTATCTGTTCGATGCTTATCTTCCAGGTATGGAGAGCTTCATCTTGCAGGACCACATGAGACACAACCCGGACATGGCCAAAATCACGATAATGTTGTTGGCCTCTCCCAGTCACAAAGGGGATGCGGTCCCTTGGCAGAGGCTTGGATCTCCGGCCTTTGTGACCAAACCCATTAAGAGTTCCGCTCTCTTGGAAGTGGTCAAGACAATTCTTGAAAGTTCTTTTGAAGGGAAACCGAAGGAAAAGGAAGCTCCAAGCTCAGCGCAAAAAGCCATAAGCCCAGCACCTATTCTTTCTGGTGAAACAGCGCCGGAAGAAACAATCCCGAAACCTTTAGAAGAAAAAAAGACCCCTGATGGTCCTCTCAATTCCTACCGTGTACTCATCGCCGAGGATAACATCGTGAATCAAAAAGTTGCCTATTTTATGCTCGAGAAACAAGGTCACCTTGTAACAGGTGTGAGGGATGGGAAAGAAGCGTTGGAAGCGGTGGGTAAAGGTTTATTTGATGTGATCCTGATGGATATCCAAATGCCCAATATGAATGGATTCGAAGCTACCGCAGCCATCAGAGAAAAAGAAAATAAATCAGATAGGCACACACCGATCATCGCCATGACAGCCCATGCCATGAAGGGAGATAGGGAAATGTGTCTTGAAGCGGGCATGGATGATTATGTCCCGAAACCCCTCAAAGCAAACGAACTTCTGACAAAGATCGAACAGGTTGTCCAAAAATTCGGCAAAGGACAAAAGTAAATCCAGAAACATGGAAAAGTTATCTCACCAAAAAAACGAAAAGATCATAAAGGTTTTGATCGCAGAGGATAACGTCGTCTCAGCAAAAATTTTGCAAAAAAATATAAAGGATTGGGGGTACGAAGTGGTCCTGGCAAAAGATGGAAAGGAGGCCTGGTTAGCTTTAAAAAGTGAGGGAATAAAGCTAGTAGTCCTAGATTGGATGATGCCAGAGATCAGCGGTATCCAATTGTGCCAGAAAATCCGGGAAAACAATCACCAAGGAAAAGATCAGGAATACACGTATATCATTCTTTTGACGGCCAAAGATGAACAAAAAGACCTAATCAAAGGCTTTTCTGCCGGAGTAGATGACTATATCACCAAGCCCTTCCATCACCTCGAATTAAAAGCCCGGCTGAAAACGGGAAAACGTATCATCGATTTGCAAAGACAACTCCAGGAACAGGCATCTCGCGATAGCCTGACAGGACTCTGGAATCGGAAGCGAATGTTTCGCATCCTTGATAAAGAAATCAATCGAGCCCAGAGGGATAATCTTCCGGTGACGATTATCATGATCGACATCGATAAATTCAAAGCCATCAATGATACTCATGGCCATCATGTCGGGGATTTGGTACTCCAAGAGGCTGCCGCCACCCTGAAGAAGAGTGTACGCAATTATGATGAGATCATCCGGTACGGAGGAGATGAATTCTTGGCCATACTTCCCAATTGCAGCTTAGCTAAAGCGGAATCTATCGCGGAACGGCTCAGGCAAAACATGAGCAAACATAGGATATCAAGCGATGCCGTTTCGCTGAAGATCACATTCAGCCTTGGAGGCACTTCGACAGAAAACCATTCCAAGGATGTCACAGCAGAAGCGTTCATCATGGCTGCAGATGAGGCTCTTCTCGAAGCAAAAAATAAGGGCCGCAATTGTGTCGTAATAAATAAAAAATAAGGATAAAGTGTGAAGCAAAATGTCAGATATGCATAATCTAAACAACACGGGACCGATCGATATGGCTTCTGTTTTGGAAAGAGTCGGGGGAGATGAATCCTTTCTCCAAGAACTGATCGATATTTACATCGAGGACTTCATGGAAAAATACGTCTTGCTCGAACGGGCCGTTGCAGCGGGGGACTTCAACAATATTAAAGAAATCGGGCACAGTCTCAAAGGATCCTCCGGAAACCTTAGCTTACCCGGCCTTCATGAAACAGCCTATGGTATTGAATCATCAGGGATAGAAAATAATATCGAACAGGCCAGGCTTTTATTTATTCGTCTGAAAGAAGAATTCATAAAACTTAAAGACTTCCTTCCTCCTGAGAAGAGACAGAATATCGAACAAAAAATGCCGCGCATGAAATAAAATGTCCGAGGAAAAAAGCCAGAGAGACACGATTCCGATTGATTTGCCATCAGTGATGGATAGAATCGGTGGGGACGAGAATTTTCTCCACGAGCTGCTCGATATCTACATCGAAGATTTTATCGAAAAATATGCCAACCTCAAACAAGCGATTGACCGGAGTGATTTTCTCGTGATTAAAGAAATTGGGCATAGCCTTAGGGGATCCTCTGGAAATTTGAGTTTAAACGAACTTCATAACACCTCAGCAAATATTGAAATATCTGGAAGAGAAGAGAATATCGAACAGGCAAAACTTTTGTTTATTCAACTCAATAAAGAATTCGAAAAACTTAAAAACTTTCTTCCTTCCAAAAAGCGTTTGTCCATAGACCAAAAATGGGAAGGGATCCCATGTGAGGCTCAACCTGTCCTACCTCAGGTAAATTCGGATATTAACTCCGATGTGACTATTCTTGCGGCAGATGATTCAGTCCCCAATCAGGTTTTGATTAAATTTTATGCCAATCAAGCCGGGTTTCAAATCGACATTGTTAAAAATGGAAGAGAAGCTGTAGACTTCTTCCGAAAAAAAACCTATTCAATCGTTTTTTTAGATATCCATATGCCTGAACTTGATGGATTCGGAGCCCTCAACCAGATGCGCCAGATCGAAATCGAAAATATCCTTCTGGAGACTCCGATCATCGCTCTCACCGGCTCCACATTTCAAGAAGAAGGCACGACATGCCTTGATGCGGGATTTGACGATTTTGTCGAAAAATCAACTATCCAGGAAACTTTAGCCAAAATTATCCAGAAGCATGTAAAAACAACTCAAGTTCATATTGATAATATTCACCTCGATAAATCCATCCTGCCCTTAATCCCCGAATATCTTAAAAACAGAAAAGAAGATATCCAAAGGATCAGACATGCTTTGGAAAAGCGAAACTTTAGTGCAATCGAAAACCTAGGCCACAAGATGAAAGGATCGGGAAAGTGTTACGGATTCGAAAAGATCAGTATGCTTGGCCACAAGATCGAAATTTTTGCCAAGGAACAAAATGCTGACGAAATCGAAAAATCTGTTGGTCAGATGAAGGATTATCTATCCAATCTCCACTTTAAATAATCTGAATTTATCATCGGCTTTTTACAGATTGGACTAATTTCTCGAGATAACTCTCCCCTACCTCTTCAAAATCATTTGTAATCTTCATCACGCCACATAGGATGTTATTTACCTGTGCGAGGTAAATGTTATGGTAATATCGGTCTTTTATCCGGAATCCTAAAGAAATCTTTTGTACGGAATCAGCTCCTTTTGCATCTAAATATTTATTCAACATGCCTGTGGCTTCCTCTAGATTTTTCCCCTCGATCAAAAAACAATCGAATGATAGTTCCTTCATCTCATAGCTAACAATATAGCCATCATGGAGAAATTTATATCCCATGACATTTCTCAGGATGAATTTCTCAGTATTCGGTATCACTCCTTCTTTCGGGAAAGTCTGCAAATAAGCGGGAAATCCATTTCTGTTTTCTACGCAATTCACGATCTCTTCAGAGAAAACGCGGAGCCACTGATCACTCCTCTCTCCACAATCATAACAGAGAAGCTTGACGTAATATCTCCCCACCAGAAAATTCAAAGCGCCTTCTTCCATGTATCCTTGAGTTCCCAAATCCAGGAATTCGTTGTCAGGATAACGCTCGGCACTGTATATGCCGAAAGAGTTCTTATGGTTTCCCATGTCATAAATTTCTACAGCAACAGAATCAGAGGAATCATTTTTTGTATACTCGGCAACGATCAACTCTTTAAAATCATACGAGATGTAGATCTCTGCCGCACCGTTTATGTATTCAAACAAAGATTCTGGAAAATAGGTATCAGGAGACTCGTTGGCTTCCATCCCATCCACAGCTGGGAGAAGAGATTTAAGGACAACTGGAGTCTCCTGGTCTGCACGACTGCTGGGAATTCGTAACAGGAAAAAGAAAATCAGCATGAGGCATGCCCTTCTTATGGTTTGTCTTTGCTTAATAGATCTCATTTCAATCGCTCCTTACGAAAAAATCAAAGTAATGTGTTTTATTATTTTGCCAGATTTTAGAGGAAAAATAAATGGAGATGTTCTTAAAAAGAAAAGCATCCTTACTTCCGTGATAATTTGGCTTTTGGGGATGGTTGAAGCAACCATTGAGGATTTAGCCTTCACGATCCTTTCTTTGAGGGCAACAATATGGGGATATCCCTATATTGTCGGTGAGGCTGTATTGAGCACGACTTTACTAGAGGGGAAGAGATCACGACAAGCACAGGAACAAAAGCTAGAGTTTTAGAGGTCAGGATTTAACGCGCACAGTTCTGAGCCGCCGAGAAGGGCGGTGAGGGAATGGCGTAAAAAATCGTCACGGGAGCAAAACCATTCCCAAAAGCCTATGTAAAGCCTTTTGGTATCACGGAGATAAGGATGCTTTCCCCAAGAGGCTATTGACAGAGTTTTTTGGAAAGAGTACCTTGGAATCAGAGAAAACAGGCCCCATTAAGAAGATAAAAATGTCAACTGTGGTCATTATAAAAGGAAAAAACATTTTTTCCTCAGCCAATGAAGTAAACGATAAAATTATTGCACGCATGTACACACTGGGGCTCACTACCTTGACCGGACAGGCCAAATTGAAAGATTGCTTCCACAGCTTTCTCCCGGCAAGGGATAAAATCGGCATCAAAATCAACACCATAGGAGGAAAAGGCATATCCACACGCCCAAACGTAGCCCTATGCCTTGCTAATTCTTTGTCAGAAAATCACGGTGGGGATGGGGAAATTATCCTATGGGATCGCACAAACAGAGAACTGAGAGAGGCTGGGTACAAGCTAAACTGGAATCGAGGGGGAATCAAGATTTTTGGAACGGATACCCAGGGGATCGGCTACAACCGGAACCTCGTTTCACACCTCAACATCGGCAGCCTTTTTTCCTCCATTCAAGCAGATCAAATTTCTTCCTCTATAAGCCTTGCTATCCTCAAAGATCATGGATTGGCAGGAGTGACCGCTGGGATGAAAAACTATTTTGGCTCTGTGCATAATCCCAATAAATACCATGACACGAACTGTGATCCCTATGTGGCTGAAGTCTTTGACACGTCTCTTATCAAGAAAAAACACAGGCTTACCATCTTGGATGGATTGATCGTCCAGTATCACCGAGGCCCATCTTATCACTCCCGCTGGGCGGAAAAACAAGGAATGCTGATTTTCAGTTTCGATCCTGTCGCCACCGACTCGATAGGATGGCAGATCATCGAAAAATTAAGAGCAAAAAAGGGACTCCCTTCCTTACGAGAAGAAAACAGAGAACCGAGGTATTTGAAAACGGCCGAAAAAATGGGATTGGGAATTGCAGATATTGACAAGATAAAAATCAAGGAAGTGGAAGTGTAATATGAATAGAAGGAATTTTCTGAAGACCACAGGAGCTGCCAGTACGTTGACTTGCTCTGGGTTGGCTTCCATGCTTGTTGAGCAGTATGCATTCTCCCAAGATTCCAATCTATCTAAGATAGAAGCCCGTTTTTACAAAAAACATCTCGATCGAGAAATCGAATGCACTCTTTGTCCTCGCTTATGCAAACTTGGGGATAAGGAACGGGGTTACTGTGGAGTCAGAGAAAACATCGGAGGGACATATTACACCCTTGTCTATGGGAAGGCATGCTCCATACATATCGATCCGATTGAAAAAAAGCCTCTGTTCCACTTTTTGCCTTCCAGTAACACATTGTCCATTGCCACTGCAGGATGCAATGTGAACTGCAAATTCTGTCAAAATTGGGAGATATCTCAAGTGAGACCCGAGCAGATCCGCCACGTCGATTTTCCCCCGGAGGCTGTCGTCCTAATGGCTGAAAAAAACAGCTGTCCTGTCATTGCTTATACCTATTCCGAGCCGGTGGTATTCTATGAGTACATGTTCGATACAGCTCAGATGGCACGCAACAAAAACATCAAAAGCGCCGTAATCACAGGAGGACACATCAATCCCGAGCCCTTGATGGAATTAACAAAAGTCGTGGACGCCATCAAGGTGGATTTGAAGGCGTTTTCCCAGGATTTTTATACCCAATACGTTCGCGGTGAGCTCCAACCGGTGCTCGATGCGATAAAAATAATCGCCAAAAGCAATGTCTGGCTGGAAATTGTCTACCTTGTTATCCCCACGCTTAACGACAAACCTTCCGAAATCCGAAAATTGTCACGATGGTTACTCCGGGAAATCGGTCCGGATATTCCCGTTCACTTTTCCCGGTTTCAGCCAATGTATCTTTTGAAAAACCTTCCTCCCACACCCATCTCGACACTGGTCGAAGCTCACAATGTCGCAAAACAAGAGGGCCTCCGGTATGTCTATATCGGAAACGTGCCCGGCCATAAATTTGAAAACACCTACTGTCCCAACTGCCAGAATAAAATTATCGAAAGAATCCAGTATCACATCCAAAAAATCGAAATACAGGGTGGAAAATGTAAATTCTGTGGGAACCCGATTCCAGGAGTTTGGGCCTAGATTTCACGCATGAGAAAACACCTGCCTCCTTTCCTGTTGGGCTTTCTCGCCCTTTCTTTCCAAATCTACCTGATGAGAGAATTTTCTGCCCATTTTTACGGGAATGAAATCACGTTTGGTTTTATTCTCGCTTCATGGCTCCTCTGGGGAGGAGTAGGCAGTCTTTTTGCTTCAAGAATCAAATGGGATATTTCCCGTATTCCTTACGTTTATTATCTTGTCATCCTCGTTTTCCCGGTATGTTTGGTCCTGTTGCGATTCTCCCGCTTTTTCCTCCACAACCTCCCAGGCGAAATCACGGGGATAACTCCGATGCTTATCTTTTCGCTGGTTCTTTCGTTGATCATCAGCTTTCCCCTCGGTGCTCTATTCGTGTTCAACGCCATATTCCTGAAAGGAAATGTCACACAAGTCTATCTGATGGAGTCGTTAGGATCGGCGGTTGCCGGGATAGCTGTTTATTTTTTGTTCATCCCAGCCTTTTCAAACTGGCAAGCGACCGCTATCATCGGAGGCATAGTCTCGTTGATAGTATTTCTGTTTTTACACAACAAGAACCAGGCCCTCTGTTTTCTTTTTATCCTCCTCTTTTTGGCCGCTTTTTGGGCATTTGATCTCCCCAGTCAAAAAATTTTCTGGAAACCGTTTGAAATGATCAAGAGCATGGATACTCCGTTTGGAAAGCTACAAGTCATTCAAACAAAAGAAATGATCTCCATGTACAACAACACTCTTTTGATTTATTCATTTCCGAATCTTGCCTCATCTGAAGAATCCGTCCACTTTGCCCTTGTGCAAAGACCTCAAGCGGAAAAAGTCCTTTTGATCGGTGGCGGAGCCGGGGGAAGCCTGGGACAAGCTCTCAAATACCCAAAAGCTCAGGTGGATTATGTCGAGCTCGACCCGGAAATAATCCGCTTGTCTCTCAAATACCTCCCTCAACAAGAAAGAAATTCTCTCAAAAACACAAGAGTCCAAATCTATTCCCAGGATGGACGGGCCTTCTTGAAAAAAACTCCAGACATCTATGACGCCATCATTCTCAACCTTCCCGACCCATCCACAGCACAGATCAATAGATTTTACACCAAGGAATTTTTTTCGCAAGTCAAAAGAAAACTTGCACCAGACGGGATTTTTTCCTTCCGTGTTTCCTCAGCCGAGAATTACATCAGCGATGAACTCCAGAATTTCCTTGCCTCTCTCTACTTCACATTAAAAGAAGTTTTCCCTGAGATAGATATCGTTCCTGGAAATTCCAACATCTTTCTTGCCAGTTCAGCTCCGATCTCTCTTGATCATCAAGAACTGTCTCAAAAAATCGACCGGCTAGATCTCAAAAACACCTACATCAACTCACATTCTCTGTTCTCCCGCCTTAGCCCGTTTAGGCTTAGTTTGCTGAAAGAGAAACTCGTTCAAGGTCAAAAATCCATCAATCTTGATCTTGTCCCTATCAGTTATTATTACAATTCTGTTTTGTGGAACTCTCAATTTCAAGGCCTGGAGTCTTTTCTGTTTCGGCTCACCTCTCGACTCGGGAGATTTTGGTTGCTCGATGTTCCAATGATCGGATTGCTTCTCATCATGGTCCTATTGGGTTGGAGACACAAAAAATCATCATTTTTTCTTCTTCCTCTCGCTGTGATGGGGCTGACAACCATAACTATCGAAATTATTATGCTCATCGCATTCCAAACCTTTTATGGATATCTTTATCAAAAAGTCGCTCTGCTTTTTGCTTCTTTCATGGTTGGCCTTTTTTTGGGGGCTTTTAGGGGGAAAAAAAGAAAGATAAAGGGATACCTGGAACTTCTCATCATTCAGTTTGGGTTCATCTTGCTCATATTCTTGCTGATCTTATGGATAGAAGCTCAACCCCCTGAAATTTTCTTTTTCCTGTACCTTGTATGTTTAGGCTATCTGGGAGGAGATTTATTCATCGTGTCCAATCATTTGTATTTGAAGGAGAAAAAAAATTATGGAGTTGGATATGGACTGGATTTGCTGGGGTCCTTTATAGGTGCGTTGGCTGTCTCCTCGTTTCTCATTCCTCTTTTCGGATTGCCCCTTTTGGTAAAGTATATCTTGCTGGTCAACTCCTTCTGCTTTATCTTTCTTTTATGGGGGCAAAAAAAACAATAATTCAGCAAGCCTGGATTATTTAAAGTCCGAGGCCCTCCACCCCACCCTAGTATTATAGGAGGCAAAGAAGTAGCCCATAAAGTTGTAGTGAACTACCGCGAATGGGCTGCAATGAAGTCGATGTGGTGAGAGTGGCCTGCCCGAAGGGTAAAAACGGCTGATTAGAGTATAAAGAATTTTGATATTTTCATTTTTCTGAAAATGGTAGGAAATATCAGCCGTTTTTATAAATAATTCAGGCAAATATTCTTGACAGGTATAGCCAATTATGTTCTACTGTAATGTTTTTATTTCTGTCTATAATAAATAATAACAATTATATGTTATGAGAATTATTTTACACGCGAGTTATCCAAATGCGCATTAATCTTTCTCGGAAAAAAATTAGGAATTCTTTCGTAGACAAGGTTCAGGAACTTAGCGGACAAAATCTTCTTGCCTGTTATCAATGTGGCAAATGCTCGGCGGGCTGTCCTGCCGTCGATGAGATGGACATTCTTCCCAATCAAATCATCCGATTTGCACAGCTTGGTCTAAAAGAGGAGCTTCTTGCTTCCAAAGCTATTTGGATTTGTGCCTCTTGTTTGACCTGTAATGCTCGTTGTCCAAAGGGTATCAACATTGCGGAAGTCATCGAAGCATTGCGCCAGATATTGCTCCGCAAAAGAGAAGATCATCTCAAGATCGAAAAACTGTCTGATAAGGAAAAAGAAGATCTTCCTCCCATCGCTCTTATCTGCAGCATGAGGAAATTCACATCATAAGCATCTGCAATGACAGATAAACCCTATAATTCCAAAAACTTAAGGAATAATAATGAAAATATGCTATTATCCTGGCTGCACACTAAAAAATCATGCAAAAAACTTTGAAGACTCAGCGATATGCTCTCTGAATACCATCGGGGTAGAAGTCGACGAGCTTAAGCGATGGAACTGCTGCGGGACAGTCTTTTCTCTCACCACGGATGATTTGATCCATCACGTTGCCCCCATCCGTAACCTCATCCGAGCCAAAGAAGCCAACTACGACAAGGTGATGACTCTCTGTTCCATGTGTTACAACACTCTGAAAAGGGCCAATGAACGCGTAAAATCCGATCCCGACAGTCTGGATGTACTGAATAATTTCATGGACAGAGAAAAAATCCAATATGAGGGAGATGTCGAGGTCTTTCACCTTTTGGAGTTATTAAAGGATGAGATAGGATTCGAAAGTCTCGCGAAAAAAATTGTCAAACCTCTAAAAAAACTCAAGATAGCCAGCTATTATGGGTGTCTTTTGGTCCGGCCGAAAGAAATCGGGCTTGACGACATGGAAAATCCGACCATCCTCGAAGATCTGATGGCGACCTTAGGGGCTGATCCTGTGGACTTTCCTTACAAGACAGAGTGTTGTGGCGCCTATCAGACTGTCGATAGACCGGATATCATCGCGGATAGGACAAACCGGATTCTCACTTCTGCAAGAGACCATGGAGCGGAAATAGTAGTTGTCAGCTGTCCCCTTTGCGCCTTCAACCTGGACCAAAGACAGAAACAAACCGTAGAAAAATACCCGGAATTCAAACATATCCCGGTGTTGTATTTCACGCAAGCATTGGCCATTGCCCTTGGTTGTTCGGAAAATACACTTGGATTCGACCTAAATTTTATAGATCCTAAACCTATATTAAAGGAAAAAGGATTAATCTGAGGAACAAATGGTTTATTTTGGCGATTTAAAACCAATCAAGGGCAAAATTCACATCAATAAAGACCGATGTAAGGGATGTGCATTCTGTGTGGAATACTGTCCCAAAGACGTCCTTGAATTGTCCGAGGAGTTTAATATCAAGGGGTATCATCCTCCTTTTGTGAAGGATGAGGACGCATGCGTGTATTGCCAGCTTTGCGAAACTATATGCCCTGAATTTGCCATATTTGTTACCATCAAAGAAGAGGAGGAACAAGGTGAAAAAGGTGAAAACAGACCCTAAGGGCGTTTTAACTGGTTCCCATTATATCGACGGAGACTACGCGATTGCAGAAGGAGGAATTGCTGCCGGATGCCGATTCTTTGCGGGTTATCCGATTACACCTTCCACAGAAACAGCCGAAAGATTTTCGGAAAGAATTCCCCAAGTGGGAGGCATGTTTATCCAGATGGAAGACGAGCTCGGTTCCATCGCGGCAATGATTGGTGCTTCCTGGGGAGGCAAAAAACCCATGACCGTAACATCCGGCCCAGGTTTTTCTTTAATGATGGAAAACATTGGATTGGCCTGTATGATGGAAACCCCGTTGGTTATAGCCAATGTGCAGCGAGGCGGCCCGTCCACAGGACTTCCCACTTTGACCGGGCAACAAGACATGATGCAGGCAAAATGGGGATCTCATGGCGATTATGAAATCATCGCTCTCTCCCCTGATTCTCCGCAGGAATGTTTTGATCTGACCATAGAAGCTTTTAATCTTTCTGAAACCTACCGTGTTCCTGTTTTTGTGATGACAGACGAGTGTGTCGGGCACATGCACGAAAAAGTGGTCATTCCCCCGGCCGAAGAAATCGAGGTGGTGGAAAGAAAATGGTATGAGGGACCAAAGGATAGATATTTACCTTACAAGCTGGATAAAGATGGCATCCCATTTATGGTCAAAGCCGGAGATGGCTACCGCTTTCACACAACCGGGCTGACCCGTGATGAACGTGGCTATCCCGTTATCAATGCGGAATGTCAGAGCGTGGTTGTTCCCCATTTAGTAGACAAGATTAAAAATAATGCCGATAAAATCGTCATGCTAGAAGAAGGTGAAATGGAAGGGGCCGAGATTGTCGTAATTTCCTATGGAATTACATCTCGAGTGGCCATCCGGGCCGTCCAACATGCGCGAAAAGCGGGCATAAAGGTGGGAACTTTGAGATTAAAAACGGTATGGCCTTTCCCTGAAAAGAGAATTAAGCAACTGGCAAAAAAAATTAAGGCCTTCGTCGTTCCTGAAATCAACTACGGACAGGTTGTGCTGGAAGTTGAAAGGTGCGCAGCGGGAAAAGCCCCTGCTTTCCATGTTCCTCATTGTGGAGGATGGGTACACGATCCAAATGATATTTTAAAGGTTATCAAGGAGGCAGCGAAATGAATAAAGAAGATCGCCTCGAATCAAAAAATCCGATAGAAGATATCCTGCGAATGGACCGGATTCCTCACATCTGGTGTCCCGGTTGTGGAATCGGAACAGTTGTCACATCTTTTGCAGAAGCTTTAAAGAAAAGCAAACTCGACTTTGATAAAGTTGCTGTTGTTTCTGGAATTGGATGCACAGGTCGAGTGGCAGGTTATATTAAGCTGGATTCTTTCCACACAACACATGGCAGGGCTATTCCGTTTGCCACGGGATTGAAGTTGGCAAATCCTGATCTCAACGTCGTTGTCTTTAGCGGAGATGGAGATATCTTCGGCATAGGTGGGAATCACTTTATCCATGCGGCAAGACGCAACATGGACCTAACAGTCATTTGTGTGAACAACTTCAACTATGCCATGACCGGAGGCCAAGTCGCTGCGACTACCCCGATCGGCGCCAACGCATCCACTGCTCCTTATGGAAATTTTGAATTCTCGTTTAGTCTTCCTTATTTGGCTGAAGCAGCAGGGGCAACCTATGTGGCTAGATGGACAGCACTCCATTTGCGAAGAGTGACCAAATCGATTCAGGAAGCACTGGCCAAGCCCGGTTTTTCGTTTATCGAGGTCATAACACCTTGTGTCACCCTGTATGCTCGCAGGAACCGTTTGGGCGATGGATTGAATTTGCTGAAATATTATTATGACAAGTCGGTAATAGAACATGGTGCCGATACACGAACACTGGACATCAGTTACCAAGGAAAATTGGTCGTTGGTAAATTCATCGACAAAGAAAAACCGACATTCCTGGATGCCATGAACGAGCATATGACTAAAATCTTAGGCGATAAATACGTTAAATATGGAGAATAAACGATGGCAGAAATAAGATTTTCTGGATTCGGAGGTCAAGGAATCATCCGTTGTGGCCTTATTACAGGAAAGGCTCTTGCCCTTTTTGATAATAAGCATGCAACCATGACTCAAAGCTTCGGACCCGAAGCCCGAGGAAGCGCGTGCAGCTCCCAGCTTGTTGTTTCCGCTGACCGCGTGCTTTATCCCTACATCACAATACCGGAGATCCTTGTCTCGATGTCCCAGGAAGCCTACGACAAATATGAACCCGATCTGAGGGACAATGGAATTTTGGTTATCGATACAGATTTAGTTAAGCCTAGACCAATCCGGGGAAAAATCCAAATGTTTACCGTTCCTTCCACACGATTCGCAGAAGAGCTGGGAAATCGTATCATCGCTAACCTCGTGATGCTGGGATTCTTCACGGCTGTGACAAAAATCGTTTCTCCCGAGGCTATGAAAAAAGCTCTTCCTGGAATGGTCCCGGGAAGATTTCTCGACCTCAACATCAAAGCATTTGATAAAGGCTATGATTATGGAGAGGAAGTTTTAAAAACGGCAAAACCTGCAAAAGCAAAGAAAAAAACAGCGGCTAAGAAAAAAACCACAAAATCCAAAAAGTGAGGATCTGAGGAATAAAATGAAAAAAAAGACAGGAGTCTTTGTTTGCCATTGTGGTATAAACATCGCGGGAACAGTAGATGTTAAAAAAGTAGCGGGAGAACTAGCAAAACACCCTGGAGTTGATCTCTCACAAGATTATGTCTACATGTGCTCAGACCCTGGCCAAAACATGGTCATCGAGGCCATCAAAGAAAAAAAATTGGACAATGTGGTTGTGGCATGCTGCTCTCCTACCCTACACGAAACAACATTCCGGAATGCGGCCAAAGCAGCCGGTATCAATAACTTCCAGTGCGAAATCGCCAATATCCGCGAACAATGCAGCTGGGTCCATAAGGACATGGATAAGGGGACTGCAAAAGCGACAAAAATCACGAAAAGCGCTGTGGAAAAGGTCCGTCAAAACGAATCCTTAGAACCGATAAGCATCCCTGTTACAAGAAGAGCTCTTGTCATCGGCGGTGGGATCGCCGGAATTCAAGCCGCTTTGGACATAGCCAACACGGGATACGAAGTCATTCTCGTGGAAAGAAATCCATCCGTCGGTGGGCACATGATTCAGCTCTCGGAAACCTTCCCTACTCTCGACTGCTCCCAGTGCATCCTGAGTCCCAAAATGGTGGAAGTGTCCAAGCATCCCAAAATAAAGCTGATGACCTACAGCGAAGTTCAAGAAATATCAGGGTATGTCGGAAATTTCAAGGCCAAAATCCTCAAAAAACCCACCTATGTCGATCCTGATAAATGCACTCTGTGTGATGAATGCACAAAGGTCTGTCCGGTTGTCATGACTGATGAGTTTGATCTGGGTTTGACAGGACGCAAAGCCATCTATATCCCCTTCCCGCAGGCAATTCCGGCTACCTACACGCTTGATATTCGGGGGTGCCCTGGCCTTCTCCCGATTGCTTGTGGCAAATGTGCCGATGTCTGTGAACCAGAGGCTATCGATTATGATATGAAACCTGAGATTGTCGAAGAAGAAATCGGCTCAATCATCGTTGCGACAGGTTATGACCTGTATGAAAAGGAGATGTTGCCCGAATACGGACACGGAAAATACGCGGATGTTCTCGATGGCCTTCAGTTCGAAAGGCTGCTCTCGGCATCCGGACCTACCCAAGGAAAAATTCTAAGACCCTCCGATCATAAAGAGCCCAAAGAAGTGGTCTTCATCCAATGTGCGGGATCTCGAGATCCCGAACTTCATTGTGCCTACTGCTCAAAAATATGCTGCATGTACACAGCCAAACATGCCATGCTCTATAAACATCATGTGCACGACGGCCAAGCTTATATCTTCTACATCGATATTCGTTCGGGCGGAAAAGGCTACGAAGAATTCGTGCAAAGAACTGTAGAAGAGGACGGAGTGGTTTATCTAAGAGGAAAAGTTTCGAAAATATTTGAAGATAAAGGCAAAATAAAAGTGTGGGGTGTCGATACACTTTTAGGAAAAGATATCGAAATAGATGCGGACATGGTTGTTTTGGCTACAGCTATGCGCCCCTCCGAAGGAGCTTCGGAGCTCGCTAAAAAACTAAAAATTGCTATGGACAAGGATGGATTTCTCGCAGAAGCCCATCCCAAACTCAGGCCTGTGGAAAGCGTTACATCGGGAATGTTTCTGGCAGGAGCAGCCCAAGCGCCCAAGGATATCCCTGAAGCTGTAGCCCAAGCAAGCGGAGCAGCAGCGAAAGCGATCTCCATTCTTTCACAAGAAAGGCTTTTCCACTCTCCGACAGTGGCAAAAGTCACCCTCAACCTCTGCACAGGGTGCGGAATGTGTGTGGATGTGTGTCCCTACGATGCCCTATCTTTGAAGGACGGCAAAGTCGAGGTAAACGAGGTTTTGTGCGAAGGGTGCGGGACATGTCAAGCGACTTGTCTAAGAGCCGCCATCAATGTGAAAAATACCACTCCTTCCCAGGTTCATGAAATGATCAGAGCAAGCCTCGGAGGCTAATAATGGCAGAAAATTTCGAACCAAGAATCATCGCTTTTTTATGCAAATGGTGTTCATCGGCAGGAAGCGATCTGGCTGGAGTATCCCGAATGCAATATCCCCCGAATGTCATTCCTATCACAGTTATGTGCTCGGGTAGCGTTTCCCCGCTTTACATCTTTGATGCTTTCAACAAAGGGGCAGACGGTGTCCTCGTTTCCGGTTGCCATCCAGGAGACTGTCATTACATTAAAGGCAATTATTACGCCAGGCGAAGGATAGCCCTTGTTAAAAAACTCTTGGATTTCATCGGACTCGAACCGGAACGTTTCCAGATGTCATGGGTCTCTGCGGCAGAAGGAAAAAAATACACCCAGATCATCAGCGATTTTGTCGAAGAGCTCAAACCTCTTGGTCCCCAAACCAAGCTCAGGAGAAATATATAATGGTGAACGTTGAAGACCTCCGCAAAGAAACCAAACGGATTCTGAAAGAGGGAAAGGTTAAATATGTGATTGGTTACGAGAGGGGACAAAACGGATTGATGCCCATTCCCTCCTTCATCAAAGATCCCGAAGATGTCGACAGACTGATTTGGGACCCGACATGTGTCCACAACCTAACTAAATTCTTGGTAGACGAGAAAAAAAGAAAAGCCGGTGAGAAAAAACCGGATGAAAGGCCTGTTGGTATCATCGTCAAAGGTTGCGACAGCCGGGCCATTGTTGTACTTCTCCAAGAAAAATACATAAATCGTGAGGATGTTTACATCCTTGGGATTTCTTGCGAAAAGAACGGAGTTATCGACGAAAAAAGGCTGGCAAAAAAGCTCAAAGACAAAAAAGCTGAAAACATCGAACTTGACGAGAAGGGAAATTTCGTCATTTCCGTCCAGGGTGAAACCATCAAAGCCCCGGCCGAAGAGCTTCTTGCAGAGAGATGCCTCGAATGTCGCGCGAATTACCCTGTCATTTATGACTTTTTTCTTGGCAATAAAACGAAAAAAAAGGTTGATGAACCGTTTAAATCCCTGGAAAAAATGGAATCTCTCTCAGAAAAAGAACGATGGGCATTCTGGAGCGAGCAGCTTGCCAAATGCATCCGGTGTTATGCTTGCCGTTCTGTCTGTCCGATGTGTTACTGTGATGAATGCGTTGTGGACACGATTAATTTTGCCGTCACAGCCGATACAACGGCCTCTGAAAAGGCCCTCAAGATAAAGTGGGTGGAGAAATCACCGGTCCCTTCAGAAAATTTCGTTTATCATATGGTCAGAGCTATGCATCTGGCCGGACGATGCATCGATTGCGGAGAATGTGAGAGAGTTTGCCCCATGGATATTCCTCTCCGCTTTTTGAATAAAAAATTAGAAAAAGAAGCCAAAGAGCTTTTTGGGTATGAGGCTGGATTCGATCCAGACGAACCATCGCTTGTTTCCAGTTTTAAAGACGAAGACCCAGAAGATTTTATCAGGTGAGACAATGGACAAGATACTCTTGAAAAAGGCTTTTCCCCAATGGGTGGAAAAGCTTCAAACCTACCGGATATATGCCCCTTCTAGAGATGAGGATATCTGGACCTACGAAACCGTGAACACCCCGGAGGATATCGATCTGGATTTTCTCACTACGGCTTTATCCCCTAAAAAAATCATCTTTCCTCAGAGAGAAATCTACTTCGAGTTTAAAAAGGCAGGCGAAGACCAACCCGAAATCAAAGAAATCCTTCCCGCAGAAGAACTCACGATCGTATTTGGTGTCAGGCCATGTGATGGAAAAGCCTTAACCCTAACGGATAAAGTGTTCGGTGGTGATTTCGAGGATATCTATTACTGGAAGCGCAGAAATCAAACGACCCTCGTGGGATTGGCGTGCAATACGCCCCCAAGCGGGAATTGCTTTTGTTTATCGGTGGATGGATCTCCTCACTCAACGGAAGGATTGGATATTCTTCTCACAGACTTGGGAGATAAATATTACGTTAAGTCTTTGAGCAAAAATGGGGACAAACTCTTAAACCTCGCAAAAAATCTTTTCACTCAGCCAAATGCCGGGGATAAAAAAGAGCTTCAGAAAATTCATGCAGATTCCGAAAAAAAGATAAAAAGGCAGATCAAAAACCTAAAAAAAGTCCCACCCAAGCTAAAGGGAATGTGGGACTCCCCTTTCTGGGATGAGGAAGCCATGAGCTGCCTCCGTTGTGGGATTTGCACCTACATGTGCCCGACATGTCATTGCTTCGATATCAATGACGAAGTCACCTCCCATTCTCCCTTAAAAGGGAAACGGGTCCGCACATGGGACACATGTCAATTTCCTGACTTTACCATGCATTCCTCCGGGCACAATCCCAGACCGGACAAAGCTTCAAGACTGCGCCAACGCATCATGCATAAATTTCAATATTTTGTCGAACGTTACCAGAACTATCAATGCACGGGATGCGGCAGATGCATCACAAATTGTCCGGTGGGTATCGATATCATAGACGTTCTGGATAAGGTGAGAGATTATGGACAATAATACGTACATTCCTAAACTTGCCAAAATCATCGAAATCAAGGAAGAAGTCGGCGGAACCCGGGCGATAAAAACTTTCCGGATACAATTTCTCGAGGACAACGGGTTTTCTCACCGGAGTGGTCAAAGTGCGATGCTGTCGGTGTTCGGAAAGGGAGAAGCGATGATCTCCATCTCCTCCTCCCCGCTTGTAAAGGACTACCTGCAGTTTAGCATCCTAAAGATGGGACGGGTAACCTCGGCCCTCCACGAGATACAGGTCGGAGAAATCATCGGGATCAGGGGGCCGTACGGAAACAGTTTCCCAATCGAAAAATGGAAGGGGAAAAACCTGGTATTCATAGGAGGAGGAATCGGACTTGCGCCCCTCTGGTCGGTTCTGAATACCGCTCTCGGCAAAAAAAAGGATTTCGGAAATCTTTCCCTGTTCTATGGAGCCAGGACGTCAAAAGACTTGGTTTTCAAACAGGAACTGGAAGAATTAAAAAACCACATAACAGTCCATCTTTCTATAGATGTGGAGGAGCCGGATTGGGAAGAATATGTGGGATTTGTGCCCCTGAATATACTGGATAAAAAGCCTTCGCCCAAAAATGCCATAACCATCACATGTGGCCCACCCATTATGATCAAATTCGTGATACAGAATCTCCAAGCTCTCGGATTCAAGGATGAACAGATATTTACCACCGTCGAAAATAAAATGAAATGCGGAATTGGAAAATGTGGCCGATGCAACATCGGCCTGCACTACGTATGCAAAGATGGCCCTGTCTATTCCTGGGCAGAGCTTAAAAATTTGCCCCAAGAATATTAAGAATGACTCTAAGTTGGAGGATAACATGAAAAAGAAAAAGAGCATCATGGATAGAATCGCTGACTCAAGTAAGGCCTTTACCACAGGAATTGATGAAAAAGATATAAAGTATTGGGTAAAAATTTACATAATGGGCAAGGCATATAACGTTCCGGCCGGACTGACCATCATGCAGGCTATGGAATTTGCAGGCTATAGATTCATTCGATCTGCAGGATGTCGGGCGGGTTTCTGCGGTGCCTGTGCGACGGTATACAGAAAAGCAGGGGATTATAAGCTTCAGACAGCAATGGCATGCCAGACAAGAGTAGAAGATGAAATGTTCCTGGTTCAGATTCCTTTTGCCCCTGCAGATAAGGCCATATACGACATCAATAAAGAACAATACAATGTCAATGTTTTGCTTAAACATTATCCAGAACTAGCCCGGTGTGTAGCCTGTAATACGTGTACAAAATCGTGCCCTCAAGATCTAGAAGTCATGGATTACATCCAAGATGCTATTAGAGGTGATTTTGAAGCCATCGCAGACAAGTCTTTTGACTGCATCCAATGTGGGCTTTGTGCAATAAGATGCCCTGCAGAGCTCATTCAATACCATATAGCTCAACTGGCCAGAAGAATGTATGGACATTACGGAACCCAAGAACCAGAACATCTAAAAGCAAGATTAAAAGAAATAAAAAAAGGGAAATATAAGGATGGTTGGGATAAACTTCTTAAAGCCACTACCAAAGAACTTGAGAAAATGTATGCGGAAAGAGAAAGGGAACTAGATTGATAAAGGAGGAGGAAAATGTCTGAAATAAAATTTATCAGAGGCTATCCGGAAAATTTGCGTGAATTTATAAACATAGTGAATAAGACGAGGATGAAGAGAAAAGACTATACTCCCCCTGCTATGAGCATGAAAGAAAGAGAAGATGTGCTGCAACTTCATCCTGATTTTGCTGCGGGAGGCAAAAGAAAAATATCCCTAGGACAGAATAAAGGCGATATAGGCCCAAATGAAGTAGTGGACCTTCTTGAGGCCTATCCTCTTGTGGAAGAAAAAGAAATTGATCTTTCCAAAGTTGACTACGATACGGATATTTTAATCATAGGAGGCGGCCTGGCCGGAACAACTGCAGCCATCTGGGCAAATGATAAGGGCATTCCTGCAGAAAAAATTCTCCTTACCAATAAACTCAGGCATGGTGATGCCAACTCGATGATGGCAGAAGGAGGGACTCAAGCAGCTGATCGTTCGAACGATTCTCCTCTCATGCATTTTTTGGATGCCATGGGAGGAGGGCATTTTACCAATAAACCTGATGTCCTCAAAGCCCTGGTGGAGGATGCCCCTTTTATAATGCATTGGCTTTTAGAATTAGGGACCATGATTGATAGAGAAGACAATGGGGAATTCACAGAAAAGTGGGGAGGCGGCACATGTCGAAGAAGAATGCATGCTTGCCATGATTATACAGGGCTTGAGGAATTAAGAGTGATAAGGGACGAGTTCAGAAACAGAAAAATTCCAAGCTTAGAGTTCTATCCTGCCATTGAGCTACTCACTGAAAAGGAGGGAAAAGTGGCAGGAGCCGTGTTATGTAATCTTGAAACAAGTGAATATAAAATTGTTAGAGCTAAAGTCACTATCCTGGCAACAGGAGGATTCGGAAGATTGCATATACGAGGCTTTCCCACTACCAATCATTATGGAGCGACCAGCGATGGAGTTGTCATGGCATACAGGGCCGGGGCTAAACTGAGAGATGTGGATACAGTACAATATCATCCGACTGGAGCTGCATACCCACCTCAGATAGTCGGTCTTCTTCTTACTGAAAAACTGAGAAGCATGGGAGCTCAACCCGTCAACAGAGATGGAGAAGCATTCGTTTTTCCACTCGAGCCAAGAGATGTGGAAGCCTCTTCCTTCATAAGAGAGTGTTATGTAAAAAATAAAGGCATTCAAACCCCGACAGGTATGATGGGCATCTGGCTTGATACCCCAATGATCGAAATCAAAAATGGGGAGGGGACCATTGAGAAGGCTTTCCCTGGAATGAAAAGAATGTTCGAAAGATTTGATATTGACATGCGAGAAGATCCGGTTCTAGTCTTTCCTACCTTACATTATCAAAATGGAGGAGTTGAAACAGATCCCGAAGGGAAAACAAATGTAGAAGGACTTTTTGTTTCAGGTGAAATATCCGGTGGAGTCCATGGCAAAAACAGGCTTATGGGCAATTCAACTCTCGATTGCATGGTATTTGGGAGGAGATCTGGAATCTATGCTGCGGAATATGTGAAAAAAGTAAAAAAGGTTGGAAATTTATCGCTGGAGCACGTTAAAAAATATGTCAGTTTGCTTAAAAAAGCTGGCGTAAAACCTGAGAGAAGAGCGCCTATACTTTTGCCAGATTATAGAGGTAAAGCATCGCTTGCCAGAATGATAGACATATTCTAGAAGGGCAACCTTCCAAAATTCCCTTCGTGTCCCCTGAATTTTTCGTACATGTCCCTGATTTCAATGCATATAGCATTAAATCCCACAAAAAAATCATTTTTATGAATAATTAAGGTTAAATGTCCAATTTCAAAATTTGACCTTTTTATTCGACTCAATTATTGGCAAGGTTGGGATTGTGTCGAAACGCAGCTTTTTAAGGACGATGGTTTGGATTGACTTTTAAGATAAAATTGATATATGCTAAAAAACGAGCTTAAGAGCAAGAAGACCCAACAAGACACACAAGAGGAGGTTTGGATGGAGTACGAAGGCATAGAGAAACGAACTTGTATACGATTCGATATCCCTGGATCAACTGTCAGCTACAAATTAAAGAAACCTCTTCTCACAAAAACATCATACGGAGAGGAATTTTGCCCTGCAATCGATCTCAGCCGGGGAGGACTCCGGTTCCTTTCCCAAGAAGAATTGAAGATCGGCACCCCGATATTGCTGAAAATATCCATCCCAGGAGAAAGAATCCCATTAGAGCTTTACGCACAAATCCGTTGGGTCGCTCCGAATGTCGGCATGAGCTACAAATACCAAATCGGAGCTCAGTTTAAGCCGTATGGTGAAAAGAAGGGTCAAAATTATCCCGGTTCATTGGTGAAAATCATAGCTCTTGAACAAAAATTCTCACCCACTAGCCAAAACGAACGATCCAAATCTCCAACGGAAGAATTCGAAACCGACGGGTAATCCCTCTGCCTACCCTTCAATCACAACCAGGGAATAATCTGCAATTTTACTAAGAAGTCGACTGATCTCCTGAAGTATAGCCAAACGATTCCTTCTGAGCCTTTTATCATCTGTCATAACCAGAACATTATCAAAAAAATCGTTTATCGATGACCTCATACGGAATATCATTCTCTGGGCTTTGGCAAAATCCCCGATAGCAATCAAAGGAAGGATGTTGTCTCGTATGATAGAAAAAGTCGTGTGCAGCTCTCTTTCCTGTTTTTCTAGTAATAGCCCCTCATTCACTTTGTACTTGGATTGGTCTTGAAGGATGTTATTAACTCTTTTTGCGATCATTATCATCGGTTCGAATTGAGGGCTATCTTTCAAGCTGCTCAAAGCTTTCAGCCTCAAGTAGGAATGGTAAACATTGTCAATTCCGGGAGCAAGAGAAGCTTTCACCAGATCATACCGGTATCCTTGACTCTCAAATATGTGCTGGAGGCGATTTTTGAAGAAATCCAACACAAAAGATTTCACCTCCTCTTTATCTTTCACCAATCTGTCTTTCATCGTGTTGATGACTTTGTCCAATAAACGAGGAAAGGAAAAGCTCAACTTCTTTTCCAGGATGATCTTGCAGACACCTTGGGCATTCCTCCTGATACCAAAAGGATCTTTGGACCCGCTCACCTCAACCCCAACTCCTGTTGTTCCTACGATCGTGTCCAGTTTATCGGCCACAGATAGGATGGTCCCGGTTAACGAAGAAGGAGAGGCATCATCCAGACTAACAGGTCGGTAGTGCTCATAAATGGCTTTCCAAACGAGGGCTGAATATCCTTCCTCTCTGGCGTAAAGTCCTCCCATTTTTCCCTGGAGGGAGGGAAATTCTCTGATCATATCAGTAATCAAATCCACCTTGCACAATTCAGCAGCTCCTGTTACAGCGCTCTTTTCCGCTTGGAGCTCCAGCCTGTCTGAAAAGTACGCAACGATCTTCTTCAATCTTTCTGTTTTATCTTGGTAGCTTCCCAGGCGCTCTTGGAAAATAACCTGGTCTAATCTTTTGGACTTTTCTTTAAGGGATGATTTGACATCCTGCAACCAAAAGAATTTGGCATCTTCCAATCTTGCTTTCAATACCCTCTCATTTCCCTTTCTAATCAGAAATTTGGGATCCTTATAGGCATCTGCCACACCCAAGAAATGCGGAAGCTGTTTTTTACCTTTGAGCACGGAAAATAATCTTTGTCCTTCTCTCATAGCTGTGCTCAACACTTCCAACGGCAGTTTGAGGTATTCCTGAGGAAAACAGCCAACAAAAACATATGGATGCTCAACATCGTACGTGAGTTTTTCCAAAAGCTGGTCGTCGGGATGAAGCGTTGCCTTCAAACGAGTCAGTTTCTTTTCTGCTTGTTTCAAGATTTGTGTTCTGCGCTCTTCCGGATCGATGACGACCCCATTCTGCTTCAAAAGAGCTTCGTACTCTGCGAATGTTTTGACTTCGAGCTTCTTGGGGCTGTAAATTTTATGTCCGGTGGTATAATTTTTCGTAGGAACACCGTTGATGGTAAAATGCAGAGCTATCCGATCGAACAGACATAAAATGCTTTTGATCGGTCGAGAAAATCTGAAAGATGAATCGCCCCACCGCATCATTTTCGGGAAAGAAAGGGTTCCTATGATGTTTGGCAAAATCTGCTCGAGGATGTCTGGTGTTGGTTTTCCCGCTTCGATCTTTTTTATTCCGACATAATCCCCTTTTTCAGTCTGTATGATTTCCAAATCACCTAAGTTCACGCCTTGGGATTTTGTGAATCCGATGGCAGCCGGTTTTGCGGAACCGTCCTCTGAGAAGGCGGCAGACCTAGGCGGCCCGACAATTGTTTCCTGTTTATCTTGTTGTTTTTCGACAAAGCTCCCATGCAAGATCAAACGTCGACAGGTTCCATAGGTGCGAATTTTTCCGAAACTGTTTTTTCCGTCAACAAGCTTGTTGGCAACTAATCCTTCTGCCAAGCGATTTTCTAGCTGCACAAGAGCCCCTTTCACATGTGCGGGGGGCATCTCTTCGGTAATGATCTCCAGGAGGAATTCCATCAGGCTAAGACCTCTTGTGAAGTAAACTTTTGAGCGATATGGTTGACCACAACTCTGATTTGAGAAATCATTTTTACCCTTTCTGTGACGCTGATAGCTCCTCTTGAATCTAAAAGATTAAAAAAATGGGAGCATTTTAAGCACATATCATAGGCAGGAAGAAGCAAGTCTTTATCAACAAGCCGCTGCGCTTCTCTATGATTTTTCTGGAAGAAACTATGGAGCAGTCGTACATCCGCTTGGTTGAAATTGTACTCGGAGAACTCTTTTTCTTCTCGAACTCTCAAATCTCGATAGGTGACATCATCTGACCAATTCAGGCTAAAAATGTTGTCTTTTTCCTCCAAGAACATCTCCAGTCTTTCCAGGCCGTAAGTAATCTCCACAGGCACAGGAGAAAGGTCGATTCCACCGGCTTGTTGAAAGTAAGTGAACTGAGTAATCTCTAAGCCGTCCAGCAATACCTGCCATCCCACTCCCCATGCCCCGATGCTGGGAGACTCCCAATCGTCCTCATCGAAGCGTATATCATGATCCTGGAGGTCGATGCCCAAAGAAGTCAGGCTGTCGATATACATCTTCTGAATATCAGAGGGAGCTGGCTTGATTATCACTTGATACTGGAAGTGTTTCTGTACTCTGTGGGGATTTTCACCAAATCTTCCATCCGTCGGCCTCCGCGATGGCTGGACATAGGCTACCTTCCAGTCCCTGTCATCTAAAACTCGGAAAAAGGTATCGGGAGTCATAGTTCCAGCCCCAACTTCCACATCATAGGGTTGAGCCAGATAACAGCCCTGATCTGCCCAATATCTCTGGAGGGACATGATTAAATTTTGCAGACTCATTCTTGCTCGGTTAACTCCCTTGTTATTCGTCGTTACGGTTTTTGTGCCAACGCAAAACAGGATTCCGGGCAGCGCTGGTTTCATCCAAACGCCGCACATATGAAACATGAGGGGCGTTTTTAAGCACCTCCGGATTGTTTCTCGACTCTTGTGCGATCTGTTTCATGGCTTCTATGAAACGATCCAGCTCTCTCTTACTCTCGGTTTCCGTGGGCTCTATCATCAAGGCTCCTTGGACTATCAGGGGAAAAGACATGGTCGGGGGATGCACATCGTAATCTATCAGTCGTTTCGCGATATCGATATTGTTCACCCCATACTTTTTCTGGATTTTATCCGAAAAAACACATTCGTGAAGAGTGAGAGTTTTATACTTGAGATGATAATCGTTTTCCAGACTCTTGCGGATGTAGTTTGAATTCAGAACAGCAACTTCAGAAATTTCTTTTAGACCTGTCGGACCAAGAGATAATATGTACACCATCGCTTTGAGGACAACCAGAAAGTTACCGTGGAAACTTCGCACTCTCCCGATACTTTTTGGCCGTTCCATGTTCAAATGAAAGATCCCATTTTTTGTATCAATGATCGGAAAAGGGAGGTAAGGTTCCAACTCCTTCTTCACTCCCACAGGTCCTGATCCTGGACCTCCTCCTCCATGAGGAGTGGAAAACGTCTTGTGCAAATTGAGATGAATGACATCTACTCCCATGTCCCCTGGCCTGCACGTCCCGATAAGAGCATTCATGTTGGCACCGTCCATGTAGACAAAACCTCCCTTGGCATGGACTATTTCGGTTATCTTTTTTATTTCGGTTTCAAAAACGCCCAAAGTATTGGGATTGGTCACCATCAAGGCTGCCACATCTTCTGTCATGTTCTTTTTTAGGTCCTCCACATCTATTGTCCCCGATTCGTTCGATTTGATCTCCTGTACCCGGTAGCCACAAACATGAGCGCTGGATGGATTAGTTCCATGAGCGGAGTCCGGAATCAAGACAATTTTTCTCGGATTTCCCCTTTCTTCCAAACAAGCCCGTATCAACAACATCCCGACGAGCTCTCCTTGAGCCCCTGCTGAAGGTTGGAGAGTGTAGGCATCCATGCCTGTGATATTCTTCAGAAGCTCTTCTGTCATTTTAAGAATTTTAAGGCTCCCTTGCGCTAATTCTTCCGAAGCCTCGGGATGAGAACGCAGAAACTCTTTTTTCGAAGCAAGTTTTTCATTGATCTTGGGATTGTATTTCATCGTACAGGATCCTAGAGGGTAAAAACCCAGATCGATACAAAAATTCGTCTGGGAAAGCCGAGTGAAATGTCTCACCACTTCCACTTCGGAAACCTCAGGAAATCCGTCAATTTCTTCTCTCGATGGAATATTTTTCAAGATATCGTCTATCACAGGCACATCCAGCTTCGGCAAGAGGAATCCCCTTTTGCCCGAGCCGCTGATTTCGAATATCAGAGATTCCCGGATCATTGACATGCCTTCTCAAGGTGGCCAATAAAGCGATCGATATCCTCTTTTTTATGGGATTCCGTAAAACAGACCAGCACACAATTGGCCAACTCAGGATAGGATTCCTCAACGGAAAGACCCCCGATAATTCCCTTTTCTTGTAAAAATGTATCGATATCAGCCCAAGGATTTTTAAATTCTAAGATAAACTCATTGAAACACGCCCCTCGGAACCTCGGTTTAATCCCTTTGATCTGGGTGATTTTGTCCCGTGCGTAGTTCGCTTTCTGAATATTTTGCCAAGCAAGCTCCTTCAATCCTTTTTTTCCGAGAAGTTCCAGGAAGATGGTCGCCCGCAATGCACACCAAGCCTGATTGGTGCATATATTCGAAGTGGCCCGTTCACGCCTGATGTGCTGTTCCCTAGTAGAAAGTGTCAAGACAAATCCTCTTTTTCCATCCACATCCTTGGTCTCCCCTGCTATCCGGCCCGGGAATTGGCGCAAAAACTCCTTTTGGCAAGCCATAAAGCCAAGATAAGGACCACCAAAACTCAGATGGATCCCGAAGGATTGTCCTTCTCCTGAAACAATATCAGCTCCGAGATTCCCAGGAGCTTCCAGTATTCCGAATGAAACGGGCTCCGCAACAACCACGACGGATAGGGCTTGACGTTCATGGGTAAGTGCGGAAATATTAGCTATGTTCTCGATAACGCCAAAAAAATTGGGAGATTGGATCAGGACTGCTGAGGTATCCTCATCTAATTTCTTGTTCAAATCTTCAAAATCAACTTCTCCCCTATCCGAATATGCGATCTCTACCACTGATAAATCTAAATTTCGTGAATATGTCTGTATGACCTCTCTGTATTGGGGGTGGACACTTTTCGCCACTAAAATCTTAGGCCTTGATTTTAATCTGTGTGCCATCAACGCCGCTTCTGCGGCTCCTGAGGCTCCATCGTACAGAGAAGCATTGGCGATGTCCATCCCGGTGAGCTGACAGATCAGGGTCTGAAATTCAAATATTATCTGTAAAGTCCCCTGGCTGACTTCCGGCTGGTAGGGAGTATAGGGACTTATGAATTCTCCACGACTGCTCAAATAGTCGACAACACTTGGAATCACATGAGAATAAGCTCCGGCTCCCAAAAATGAGAGAAAATGGTGATAGGAGTTTTGGTTGGCAATTTCCTCGATCTGTCGTGTGAGTTCCGGCTCTGTCAACGCTTCTGGAACATCCAGTTTCTGTTTGACCTTGAGGTCATCGGGAATGGAACAAAAGAGTTCATCAACAGAGGAAATGCCAATCTTGGCCAACATTTCCTTTTTGTCTTTCTCGCTAAGAGAGATATAGCTCATGCTAGTCTTCCAGGCCCTCCAAGAATTTCTCATACTCTGATGCAGACATTAAATTTTCCAATTCCGTCTCATTCTTGACTTTTATCCGGACTATCCAGCCTTTATCATGAGGATCCTCATTGATCAACTCAGGGAATTCATTCAATTCCTCATTGATTTCCATGACTTCTCCAGATATCGGGGAATAGATATCTGATACAGCCTTGACAGATTCGATGACACCAAGGGATTGATGAAATTCCAGTTGTGCTCCAGATTGTGGCAATTCAACATAAACGACATCCCCAAGCTGTTTTTGTGCAAAATCTGTGATCCCTACTGTGGCATTCTCTCCATCAATCCTCAGCCATTCATGATCTTTTGAGTAATAAAAATCATCAGGATACATGAAAATCCTCCTCTTCTTATTGAGTGCTTGTAATTATTGTTTTTCTTCTTTTTTATAAAAAGGTGTAGGAACGACCTTTGCTTTGACCCGTTTTCCCCTTATGTCGATGGCAAACTCTGTCCCGATTTCCGCGTGATCAACGGGGAGATAAGTCAATCCGATACTCTTTTTAAAAAAAGGAGAAAATGAACCTGATCTCACTTCAGAAATCTTCTCATTTTCGATAAAAACAGGATAATGAGGACGGGCGATTCCCTTCTCTAGCAATTCAAACCCGACAATCTTTCTGCGAACGCCCTCTTCCTCCTGTTTGAGCAACGCTTCTCTTCCTAAAAAATCCCCTTTCTTGAATTTGACAAGCCACCGCATCCCGGCTTCTAAAACGGTTGTGCTTTCATCGATATCATTTCCGTAAAGCATGAGCCTGGCTTCCATACGCAAGGTATCCCGGGCTCCCAGGCCAATCGGTTGAAGGCCATAAGTTTTCCCCTCTTCCAGGATAGCGTTCCATATTTTTTCTGGATTTTGAGCGAGTGTGTAAATCTCAAAACCATCTTCACCGGTGTAGCCTGTCCGTGACACAATGGCTTCCACTCCTTCGATAGAGCCTCTCTCCACCGCAAAGCTAGACATCTCTTCCAAATCAATCGCTGTTAAAGGTTGAAGAATTTTATTGGCTCCAGGACCTTGTAGTGCCATTTGCGTGTATTCTTCGCTTTTGTTCTGTACCTCAACATCAAATCCATGTTTGTGTCTGAGTATCCACTGGAAATCCTTGTCCGTATTGGCTGCATTGACCACAAGAAGATAGGCATTTTCATCCAGATAATAAACGAGAAGATCGTCCACAAACGTGCCTTGGGGAGTGGTCAAAGCAGAATACTGGGCTTTGTTTGCATCCAGACGCGCCGCATTATTGGGAGTGAGATATTGAACAAAATCCAGCGCCTGATTTCCTGAAATGACGATTTCTCCCATATGACTTACGTCGAACAAACCTGCCTTTTTACGAACAGCCATGTGTTCTTGTATTATTCCAGTGTATTCGATCGGCATTTCCCAGCCAAAAAACTCTACAAACTTTGCACCTGCTGTTTTATGAGCCGAGTAAAGGCGTGTTCTTTGCATATCGCACCTCTGCGAAATGTATTTACTACCATATAATAATCCGAGATGCAAGAGAAGAAAAAGGGAAGGACAAAAAAATGGGCGCATTTCCAAAAAAATTGAACCGTCCCTATTTTTTTGCAAATTTGCTATAATGGATGGCTACCGATGATTAGATACAAGGCCAAACTTAAAGAACAAATCCGTCAATCGCTGATGGATAGATATCCGCTGAAGGAATCCCAACTGCATATATCTTATACCCCTCAGGCAAAAATGGGAGATCTTGCCCTCCCGTTCCCTCTTCAACTGGCAAAAGAAATGAAAAGACACCCCAGAGAGCTGGCCGCAGAGATCGTTCCCCTTTTGTCCGACCTCCCCAGGATCGATAAAATCGAAGTGGCTGGCCCAGGTTTCATCAATCTTTTCTTAAACCGCCGTGATTTTTTTCTCCATCAAGTCGATTCTCTCGATAAACGGACATTTCAGCAGGAAGAAAAAAAAATCATCATCGAACACACCAATATCAACCCGAACAAGGCTGCTCATGTGGGCCATCTAAGGAACGCTGTTTTGGGAGACACTTTGGGAAGATGCCTGAAATACAAGGAAGAAAACGTCGAAATTCAAAATTACATCGATGACACGGGTATTCAGGTGGTGGATGTCACCTTTGGTTTTATGGACATAGAACGTAAGACTCTGGAGGACATCCAGAGGATCGAGGGAAAATTCGATTACTACTGTTGGGATCTGTACACCCGCGTCTCTTCCTACCTGGAAAAACGCCCTGATGCCCAATCCCGGAAATCCGAAATATTGAGAAAGATCGAAGATGGGGAGCAGCCTGAGGCAGAGATCGCAGAGCACATATCCAGACGAATCCTAAGGGCCCATCTCGAAACGATGAAACGGATCGATATCAGCTATGATGTTTTGCCGTGTGAAAGCAGCATTCTCGGACAAAAATTCTGGGATAAAGCCTTTTCTCTATTAAAAGAAAAGCAGGCCATCTACCTTGTGGATGAAGGTTTGAACAAAGGCTGTTGGGTCATGAGGATCGAAGATGATGAAGAGAGGGAAAAAATCATTATCCGCTCCGACGGAACGGTCACCTACGTGGGGAAGGATATTGCTTATCAACTGTGGAAATTCGGCCTTCTCCAAAAAGATTTTTACTACGAACCGTTCATTGAGGATAATGGCAAGACCATCTGGATAAGTACGGCCGAACCCAAACAATCCACCTCTTCTTTTGGGGACGGAACCTTAGTTTACAATGTGATCGATACGCGCCAATCCTATCTCCAGAAAATTGTCGTTCAAGGATTGAAATCATTGGGCTATCAAGATCAAGCCAAAAAATCCATCCATTATTCTTATGAAATGGTCGCACTCTCCCCAAAGAGCCTCGATGAACTCGGCCAAAAAGTTTCCGCAGAAGACAAGGAGCGCAATTTTTTAGAAGTCTCGGGGAGAAAGGGACTGGGAGTGAAAGCGGATGATCTGCTAGACAGGCTGGAACAAAAAGCTTTTCTGGAAGTGGAAAAAAGAAACCAGGATCTGCCTTCGGAACAGAGAAGGCTTATCGCCCGACAGATCGCCACCGGAGCTCTGCGCTATTTTATGCTGAAGTTTGCCAGAAATTCGATCATCGTTTTCGATTTTGAGGAAGCTCTGAATTTCGAAGGAGAAACCGGCCCTTACCTCCAGTATTCCTTTGTTCGGATCAACAGCATATTTCGTAAACTCAAAGAGAGAGAAAACTTCGCAGAAAAAGATCTTAAAACCTTAGGGCTCGAACAAAACATTCCCATAGACACTCTTCCGGAGCAAGAACAGGAAGACTTTTGGGAGCTCGTTTTTTATGCCTCCCAATTCGAGGAGGAAATCCAGCATTCTGTGCGTTCACTGGAGTTTTCCCATTTAGCCAAATTTGCCTTTAATCTCTGCCAAAAATTCAATGCTTATTATCATAAATACTCTATCCTTGCGGAAAAGGACCAAAACACCAAGTCCCTTCGCATATGGACGATTCAATATGTCAGGGAAATATTAAAAAGAGTTCTTTCCCTTATGGGTATCCCACAACCGGCAAGGATGTAACGTTTTTTTATAGGTAAAAGTTTAATAACCTGTATAATTCAGGATAACAAAATCTACATATAAATTTGGAATGGAGGTAAAAAAAATTCAAAAATGATTGAAGTGGAACATCTTTTCAAAAAGTACGGAGATCTTTTGGCCGTCCATGACTTGAGTTTTTCAGTTAAAAAAGGCCAAATTTGGGGACTCCTTGGGCCGAATGCAGCAGGGAAAACCACAACCATGCGGATTCTCACCGGGTATATGCCCGCAACGGACGGGAAGGCGATAGTGGCTGGATATGACGTGTTCGAACAGCCTAACAAAGTCAAAAGGATTATAGGGTATCTGCCTGAGAACGTCCCGTTGTATCCGGAAATGACGGTTCAGTCTTTCCTCCATTTCGTGGCCGAGATCAAACAAATTCCTGCCTCAAAGAGGAAAGAGTCTGTTGAGAAATCTATCTCCCTTAGTACGCTGGAGTCGGTGCGGGGAAGGCTTATCAAGAATATATCCCGTGGTTTCAAACAGCGTGTGGGCATCGCCCAAACTCTGATCCATGATCCTCAAGTCCTTATTTTGGATGAGCCGACGATCGGCCTGGACCCTGCCCAGATCATTGAAATCCGCCAACTCATTAAAACCCTCAAAGGAGACCACACGATCATTCTCTCCACCCACATTTTGGCAGAGGTAACACAAACATGTGACGGCGTGGTTATCATCAATGAAGGAAAACTCATGGCATCAGGGTCATTAGAGGAGCTCACCGCATCGTTACAGGAAAAGGATGGTGTTTTCATCAGACTAAGAGAAGGAGGAAAAGAGAAAGTGGAACACTTCCAAAACATCGCTGGTGTGGACAAGGTCTCGATTCGGGATGATGGATATAAGATCGAATGGACCAGAGGTAATGACAGCAGGGACGATATCACACGATATATCGTGGAAAGGAACTGGGGACTTCTGGAAATGAGGTCTCTGGCCATGGACATCGAGGAGCTCTACCTCAGAGTCATCACAGGGGGGACAGAACAATGACAAACATCTGGGCTGTATGCAAAAAAGAGATTAAATCGTACTTCACCTCCCCGATCGCTTATGTCGCCATCACTGTTTATCTTGTCTTGGTCGGATTCTTTTTCTACAGTCTTATCTGGTGGTTCAACACCCAGTCCATGCAGATGGCTCAAAATCCCTACTACCTCCAACAGATGAACATTAACCAGATGGTCTTCTCTCCCCTATTCCACAACATCAGCATCATTCTCCTGTTGATGATCCCCTTGCTAACCATGCGTCTTTTTTCAGAAGAGAAAAAGATCAAAACAGATGAACTGCTTTACACATCACCCATATCCATTAATCAGATTATCCTCGGCAAATATTTTGCCAGTCTCTTTGTCTTGCTTGTGATGTTGCTGCTGACCGGGATTCTATCCTTGCTCACTTTTGTGTACGGAAATCCTGAACTGAAACCCATTCTCATCGGATATTTGGGTCTTTTTTTGATGGGCGCGGCCTTTGTGGCCGTAGGTATCTTTTTCTCATCTGTTACGGAAAACCAGATCGTAGCCGCTGTTTTAACCTTTGGATCCCTCCTTCTATTCTGGGTTTTGAACTGGGCCTCCTATTCTGCCGGAGGGATATGGAGAGAAATCCTCAATTACGTTTCCTTTTTTCAGCATTTCGATGATATGACCAAAGGAATCCTGGATACTACAGATCTTGTTTATTACATTAGTTTCATCTTTTTGGGATTATTCCTCACACATTCTGTGATCCAGTCTAGAAAGTGGAGATAGGAAATGGAAAAAATTAAAAAAAACCTGAATTACATCGCTCTAACGTTGATATTGCTGGCATTTGTGTCATTCCGAATCTGGCCTTACAAAAAAACTGTTCCCGCCCTTCTGTTTTCCCTTGGAATCATCGCCTTGGTCGTATACATCGTGATGAACTTGGCTCTTTTGAAACAAGGTTTCAAAAGAAAGTCTTTCATCTATTCCAGCAACCTACTCCTTGTGATTGTCCTCGTGCTGGGCATTTTGGCCATCATCAACTACTTCTTTGCAAAAAACCATTACAGAATGGACTTCACCGAATCAAAGCTTCACAGCCTTTCAGACCAATCTGTATCCGTACTCAAAGGATTGGACGATGACGTCAACATCAAGTTTTTTTTTCGCGAGGGCAACTACAGCCGGGCCAGTATGGAACATCTGATTGAGATCTATTCTTATCACTCTAACAAAATCAAACACGAATTCATCGATCCGGATAAAAATCCCGGATTGGTCAAAAGATACGAAATCGCCGAGGACGGAACCACGATATTCGAAAGCGGTGAAAAAGAGAGCCGCATCACATCCACATCGGAAGAAGACATCACGAATGCCATCATAAAAATATCAAGAGAGGGGGAAAAAGTTATTTATTTCCTAGAGGGGCATGGAGAAGCAAGCCTAGAGGAAGCCGGTGACAACGGATACTCCATCGCCAAGGGCGAACTGGAAAAGTTGGCCTACGAAGTCAAAAAACTTGCCTTAGCTCTGGAAGATAATTTTCCCGACGATTTATCCTTGCTCGTCATTCCTGGCCCGCAAAAGGATCTTCTTCCCAACGAGTTAGAAACCATAAAAAAATACATCCAGAATGGGGGTCGCGTTTTTTTCATGACAGATCCTGAAACCGCCCCTGTACTGACACTCTTTCTGGAAGAATATGGAGTAAAACTGGAAAGCGATCTTATCGTCGATACCGTATCCAGGCTCCTTGGTGGGGATTACTTTATGCCTGTTGTCAACGACTACGAACCCCACAGCATCACGGATAAGTTCCGTTATGCCACTTTTTTCCCTTATGCCAGATCCGTTAGCGCAACAGAAGAAAAACCCGAAGGCATCACCCTCGAAGTTTTAGCAAAAAGCAGTCAAAATTCTTGGTCAGAACGTCAACTCGATCAACAAGAGGTAACTTTCAACGAAGATAATGATGTCGGAGGGCCCATTTCTCTGGCTGTGGTTGCCACCATCCAGCCAAAAGAAGAACCACAACTGGAGCCTGATTTAGACGCGACAGAAGAGGAAGGAAAGGAACAGGAAACAGCTGAAGATATCAGACCCAAACAGGAAGGAAGAATAGCTGTTTTCGGCGACTCTGATTTTGTGACCAACCGATATTATCACCTGTCAGGGAACGGGAACTTTTTTCTTAACACGGTCAACTGGCTCACAGAAGAGGAAGACCTGATCGCAATACAACCCAAAACATCTTCACCCCGCACCATCCAGCTCAGTCCTTCTCAAGGCCGGTTGATCTTCTTTGTTTCTCTCATCATCCTTCCCATGGCGGTTCTGATTTCGGGCATTTTTATCTGGGTAAGGAGAAGATCTTTATGAAATTCAAGACCACACTTCTTTTGTTTGGAATTTTCATCCTTTTGTTTACCGCTTTGTATTTTTTCGAGTTCAGGAGCCAAGGCGAAGAAAATGAAGATGCCATGCTGATCTCTTTTGCCTCAGAAGATGTCGAAAAAATAATCTTTAAAAATGACTGGCAAACGATCCAATTTCAAAGAGAGGAAGAGGAATGGTTGATCACGGATCCGATCGAAGCCAAGGCGGATAAGTATGAAGTCAATAGGCTGGCAGACGATTTTTCCAACCTCCGGATCGAAAGAGTCGTAGAGGAAGAACCCTCTGACCTTGAAAAATATGGGATCCCACAAAAGGAAATAGAATTTTACACCAAAGGTCAGGATATTCCCATAAAAATTCAAATCGGGATACAAAATCCACTGGATAACACCTTTTTTGCCAAAAAAGTTGAAGAAAAAAGAGTTGTCTTGATCCCGAGTAGTTTAAAAAGCCTGTTGGAGAAAAAAGTCTTTGATTTTCGTCAAAAAGATATCTTCAAATTCGAATCCGACCAAGCTAAAAGCATAAAACTCAGGGCAAAAGGTATTCAATGGGAGGCAGAAAAAGAGGATGAGGATTGGTTCCTCAGAAAGCCTGTTAACGCTCTCGTCCAAAAAAACAAGATCAACGACATCCTGTTCGCCTTGTCAAATCTCAAAGCAAAGGAGTTCGTATCCGAGGAGAAAAAAGACGAGGAAATCAAAAACTATGAACTCGATAAACCGGACTATGAAGTCGCGATCGACTTTTCGGCTGAAAACAGGCATATGACTTTTTTCATCCATAAAAAAGATGACAAAGTCCATGCCACCTCTTCGATTTCCCCGAAGATTCTTCAAGTAGAAGATTCCATACTCTCCGATCTAGAAAAAGAGCCGGGCGATCTTCGTGACAAGGAAGTTGTAGACTTTTTCACCTGGGGAGTGAAAATATTGCAGATAAAAAAAGGAGAAATAGCCCTGAAACTGTCAAAGGATGTTGAGGATAACTGGCATTTCGAAGAGCCGGCACTCCAAGGGGCAGACAAGGAAAAAATCCAATCATTCCTCAGAAAATTGGAAGCCTTGAAGAGCGAGGAATTCATGGACCCACCGCTTGATCTTGCGGACTTTGGATTGGATATCCCTCAAGCCGAGATCAAGATCTGGGCGGGAGAAGAAGAGGAAGCTCCTGAGGAAGTGACCATTCAGATAGGGGCAGAAGATAAAGAATCAAAAAAAGTGTTCGTGAAAAACAAACGATTCCAGTATATATTCAAGGTGGATTCTTCCTTTTTAGAGGATTTTCCCGTACGAGCGGAAGACTGGAGAAGTTTACCCGAAACAGAGAAAAAAGAAGAAAAAGATTAGGTCTTTTTAATGACCACCACTGTCTGGTCATCCATCTGTTCTGTATCAGCTGTGAATGTTTCGACTTCTTCTTGAACTTTTTTAATAAGATCTGGCGCTGATAGTTTGGCATTCTTTTTTAAAAACTTAACCAGTTTTTCCTCTTCGAACTCTTTATTTTCCTTGTTCCGGCTCTCTGTTATTCCGTCTGTAAACAGAATGGCTACATCTCCAGGATGCAAAACGACAGTTTGGGTTTTATATTCCACATCAGGAAACATCCCCAGACATAAACCGCAGCTTTCCATCCTGTTGATTTTCCCTTTTTTGTCTAAAACGATCGGAGGATTATGCCCGGCATTGATAAACTTTAACTCACTGCTCTTCAAATTCAACTCACAAAAGAAAAATGTGATGAAGCTGTTGATAGCAGAACTCCTGTGGATGAAGTCATTCAGCTTTGCTGTCATCTTTTCAATGTTGTAATGAAGGTGTACTTCTGAATGGAGAGAAGCTCTCAACGAAGCCATAAGCAGTGAGGCACTGACACCTTTGCCAGACACATCAGCTATCGTTATGCCCAAGCAATCCGTTCCGATGGGTATATAATCATAATAATCGCCGCCCACCTGATAACAAGGAGTCATGTATCCCGAGATATCAAAACCTTTGAACTCCGGAGTCGCTTTGGGAAGAAAGTCCGTTTGGATCTGGGCCGCAAGAGAAAGTTCCTTCTCCATTTTTTCCTTTTCGATTGACATCTCGATGGACTTGGAATTCTCTATTTTTACTGCGGCTAAATTGGCCAAAAGGGTCAAGAGCTTCAGATCTTCATCAGTAAAAGGTTTCATGAGGGATATTCTGTCAGAATAGATTATGCCGATAATTTCCTTGTTGTTCCATAATGGGACACATACAGCTGAATGGATGTTCATCTTTACGATGCTATCCCTGGATTTTAATCGAGGGTCGGCCTGCACATCGGAAATCAGGACGGATGAATGCTTGTTCATAACCATATTCACAATGCTTTGGCTCACCAATATTCTCTGATCCATCAGGCGCTTGTTGTTTATTCGGATAACTTTGGGAATGAGTTGGGCAGGATTTCCTTCCTTCAGCATTAAAATTCCCCGGTCCATCGGGAGGTTCTCCCCGATAAGATCCATCACATGGTCCAACAGCTCATTTAACGGCATATGCAAAACCAGGGCCTTGCTGACTTCACTGATGACCGAGAAAGACCTGTGTTCTGTTTTGATCTTTTCGAGGTCCAAATCCTTTGCTGCGGACCTAATGGTTGTGCTGATATCAGGTTTTTTGAGGACCTCTTTCAAGTGAATGATGGTGTTGATGTTGGCAGAAGATGGCCCTGCATCTGTCATCTCAACATTTGTGGAAAGTTCTTTATCGAAGACGATCCGGGTTGACCCTATCAGGATTTCATCCCCCTTGTTTAGTTCTGTTTCCCGTTGAACCCTTTTGCCGTTCAAAAAAGTTCCGTTTTTGCTATTATTATCCCGTATCATGTAACGGGAATCTTTGGGGTAAATGAGTGCATGTTTACCTGAGGAAAAGGGATCCTGGATCGGGATATCATTGTCTCCTGACCTGCCGAGACAAATCTTCTCAT
>CAYPGQ010000005.1:0-88638 GCA_964410125.1 uncultured Eubacteriales bacterium
GTTCTACCTTGAGTTCCTGGATCGTGGCTTCGCTGGCGATAAAGTTTTCGCCCAGGAGATTAGTTATCGGATCTCCAGGCATGGCCCTGGGAATGATGAAGTTAAGAGTGAAAATGATGAAGAGAGCAATGAAATAGCGCAGCACCTTTTTTTTCGAGAACATGATTTATTGTTCCTGAATTCGGAGGGAGAGAAAGTTTTGAATGTTGTACAGGCCGTATAAAGGGTTGGGGGACCATCCATAGAATCTTTTTTGGTAAGGGATTACTGTACGGCTCCAATACAGAGCAATCGCAGGCAAAAACCGAGCATAATAATCCTGCACGTGCGAAGCATATTCTATCAATTTTTCTTCATCCTTTGTGGAAAGGATGTCGTCGCAGAGCTTCAGAAATTGGGGATCGTCTACGTTGTGGAGTACTCCTTCGCCTGTACGCCTTGCATCGAAATAGCCGGTTGCCCAGTTGGCATGCATGAACATTCCCCAGGGAGAGGTTCTGGACACCACAAGATCATAATTGTTTTTATCCTTCATGCTTATCCATGTGTTGAAGTCCACGGTTTTTAGCTGAGCGTCGATCCCGGCAGCTTTTAAATAGTCCTGCACCAGTTGGGCCAGCCGAACATAGTCCATACTGATCAATATCGAAAGCTTCATTTCTTTGGCATTAGGGATTTCCCGGAATCCATCCCCGTCCCGGTCGATATATCCTGCCTCGACTAGCAAATTTTTGGCCTTTTCGAGATCATATTCTAACTCTGCCGTTTCTTTAAAAGCAGGCATAATCGGCGGAATAAAGCCTCGGTTGGGGATTTCCCCATAGCCCAGGATATCGAGTTTGATGATCTCCTCATAATCGATAGCATAACAGATGGCTTCTCTGAAGCGGTTGTCGGACATGGGTATTTTGTTCAGATTAAATCCGAGGAATCTCAGGCCATAATGTGACTCTTCCATGAAATCGAATTCCTCCGTTGCCTTTAGCCTTTCGATATTGGGATAAGGATAGGTCGAAGCGTATTTATAATACGTGTCCACTTTCCCCCTCTCAAGAGCGAAAGCTAGCACATCGATGTTGTTGTACAGATGGAGTTCGATCCCATCCAGTTCTGGCTGGTAGCCTTTCCAGTACGGATTTTTTCGGAACCGGATAAGGCCCGCGTTGAGGTCTATTTTTTCGATAACGAACGGACCGCATCCCACCATTTCATCATTGCTGGTATGTCTCAAGGGATCTTCGATTTTTCCCCAAATATGTTTGGGAAGGATATTATTGGTGGCAAAGTCAAAATCCAGTCTTGAATAGGGTCTTTTAAGTTCGAGAACAAGGGCATTATCTTCAGCGATAAACACCTTGTTGATGGTTTCTTGCAACCATCGCGCGTGGGGAACCACCTCGGCAAACAGTTCGATGGAAAACTTGGCATCCTCTGCCGTTACCTTGGTGCCATCACTCCAGCACAACTCGGGATCGCAATAAAATTTCCACTTGGTGCAGTCCTCAGATACTTCATACCGGGCGACGACAAGTCCTTCCAGCTTCCCATCTTTGGCCATAGTCATCATTGGGGGATTGGAGATGCGAGCAAAGAGTGAGAGAAAGGTATCGCCGAGGAGACTGGCTGATTTAAATCCCCCTTTGGTGGTGCCAATCTTGAGGATATTTTTTTCAATATTTCCAGTCTGTTTTTTTGCACAAGAAATGAAAAAAGCGACAAATAACATCAGAAGGGCGAATGACAGGCGATGTTTATTTAGCATCACGTTTCTTGAAATTTATGGATATTCTTCTTGAACCGTTACTCCAAATCTTGCCAGGGAGATCGGGATCGACCGGATCCCCTTTCCCAATGAATTTATCTCATCAAGCATCCCCTCTCGCCGTTTTTCGTCCTGATTGCTCAGGATGGTCAAAGATCCCCCTTTTCCCCCTGCTCCGTTCACCTTCCAGCCATTCGCCTCATATTTTTTGGCTATGGCGATAACGGAATCGGCTTCCTCTGATATGAGCCCCGAGTGCAAAGACCTCTGGCACTCGTTGTTCTGGATCATAACCTCACCAAAAGCTTCAAGATCTCCCAAGAGCAAATGATTTTTTGCTTGTTCGGCCAATGATCTCAAGGCCTGGATGATCGTGAATTGAGCCCCCTTTTCTTCAAGAAAAGTGATGACTTCTTCATGCATGGCGGATGAGCTGTGAGATTGTCCCAAGTAGATCAGTGATATTCGCTGGCCCAGGTCCTCGAGGAGAGCCTCCTCGACATCCAATTTTGTGACCACAGCTTCGGGATATTTAAACATGTCGATGAAACAAATGCCTCCATGAGCTGCCGCAATTTGGTCTTGGATACCGCTTTGCAGTCCGAGCTTCTCTGTTTCCACACGATGGGCCATATAAGCGATCTCATGTGCTGGATGATTTTGATGAGAAAGTTGACTCAGTGCACCCAATAGGGTCACACAAACTGAGGCCGATGTGCCCGTGGAACTTCCTGCAGGAACGTGGGAGAAGAGAGAGATATGAAGCATCACATCTTTGGGGATGGGCATGGAGTTGATGGCGCCTTGGATCAGAGGATGTTGATCAAAAGCGGGATTCTCAGGATTTATCCACAGAGCCTCTCCATAGTTTTCTAAACGGACCAAGACTCGCTGGTCGACTTTTTTTCTGTTTTCCAGAACTTGGATCCGAACTTCCACCAACGGAAACACACCCATGTTGAGTACTTTCCCTTGTTGAGCAAACCAGGTGTCCGTCCACCCCCCAATATCGTTGATCCGAATCGGAGCAATGGCATGGATGGTTTTAAAGGGATTCATGACCCTGATAAATATAAGATGATTCCTCCTCTAAATCAAGAAGAATCGGGACGCAAGAAAAAATGGGGTGGTACCTTATGGGACGTCCCCTAATTATTTGACAACGGGGGATTTCCTGAATAATATGACTTTTATCATGTTCGTTGGAGGGAAAAAATATGAAAAAAGTATTTATTTTGTTGGGTGTGTTTCTCATTCTACTGGCATGTCAACAGAATCAAGGCACTCAAAAGAGCAAATTGGCGTTTGAACTTTCGTTTCCAGAAGAGCGGAGTGCAGACGCTTTGGACGGACGCATGCTGTTATTAGTTTCCAAGGACGATAGCAATGAGCCCCGATTCCAGATCAGCGACGGACCGGACGCTCAACTCGTGTTCGGCATCGATGTGAATGGGCTGAAACCGGATGAATCCGCTATCATCGATGCGAATGTCTTTGGTTATCCTATGAAGAGCATTGCCGAAATTCCTCCTGGAGAATACTGGGTGCAGGGACTTCTGAATCGGTATGAAACTTTCCACCGTTCGGATGGCCACACCGTGAAGCTTCCCCCAGATAAAGGGGAAGGGCAGCACTGGAATCGGAAGCCGGGGAATTTTTACAGCACACCGGAGAAAGTGTCCATCGATCCGCAGAAAAATATTGCCATCGCTGTCGTTTTGGACCAGGAGATTCCTCCGATTCTTCCTCCTGAAGATACCAAGTACATCAAGCACATAAAAATCCAAAGCAAACTCCTTTCTGATTTCTGGGGACGTCCGATGTATTTGGGTGCATGCATTCTTTTGCCCGAGGGATTTGATGAGCATCCTGAAGCCCGATACCCCCTGGTTGTCAATCACGGTCATTTTCCGTACACATTCGGCGGATTTCGTGAAGAACTGCCTGATCCTGACCTTGAGCCCACTTACAGCGCGCGTTTTGATTGGCCGGGCTACAACAAAACCCAGCAGGAATACTCGCATAAATTCTACAAGTGGTGGACAGCCCCGGATACACCTCGTGTTATCATCATCGAGGTCCAACATGCCAATCCATACTACGACGACTCTTACGCGGTCAATTCCGCCAATCTCGGCCCTTACGGGGATGCCATCACCTATGAGCTGATTCCCCACATCGAGGAAAAATTCCGCGGAATAGGGGAGGGCTGGGCCCGAACCCTTTACGGCGGATCCACCGGAGGCTGGGAAGCCCTGGGTGTTCAGGTATTTTATCCCGATGAATACAACGGATGTTATGCGGCTTGCCCCGATCCGATCGATTTTCGTCAGTATTGTCTGGTCAACATATATGAAGATAAAAACGCCTATTTTTTAGATAGTTTATTCAAAAAAACTCCCAGGTCTGGCCAACGAAATTGGCTGGGAGAGATCAGCTGCACCCTCGAAGAAACAAACCACAAGGAATTGGCTATCGCGACAAAAGGCCGTTCCGGGGACCAGTGGGATATTTGGCAGGCCGTTTATTCTCCAGTGGGGGAGGATGGTTACCCCAAACCCATCTGGGATAAAGTGACTGGGGAGATCGATCGCGAGGTGGCCGAATACTGGCGGGAAAATTATGATCTCAGCTACATTCTGAAAAGGGATTGGGAAACTTTGGGTCCCAAACTTTTTGGCAAGATCCACATCTATTGTGGCGACATGGATAATTATTACCTGAACAATGCGGTCTACTTGACAGAAGAATTCCTGGAAAGCACGACAGATCCGTATTACAGCGGTGAAGTGGATTACGGTGATCGGGCTGAACACTGCTGGAACGGAGACCAGACACTGCCCAACGCCATATCCCGTCTTCGCTACCATCAGATGTTTATCCCCAAGTTTGTGGACCGGATGATGAAGACTGCCCCTGCCGGCGCAGATTTAACCAGCTGGCGTTATTGACATCCAGATCCCCTTCTGGAAAAGGTGGTTTGATGGCAACAAAAATCAAGGATGAAGAAAGTCGGATTATCCAAGAATGTGTCAAAAGATCGAGGGAAGGCCAACGAAAACTTCCGTTATATTTGCGTTCCGGAAAAACCATACAAAGAACGTTATCATTGCGCAAAAGGTGATCTTATCTGGGAACTGGATATACGTGATGAAAATCACACATGCTTTCTCTGTGCGTCCGAATTGAAGCCCATGAATCAGTATGCTCCTCTAGTCGCGAATTATGTGGAAGGCCAAGAAGATTATTTCTCGTATGCAGGACAGGTTACTGTTAAAGGAAATGTACAGAAAACGTTCACGAATCTTCTGGTGTATGGGACGGGTTTGGGCCCGATCGGAGTGATCCGAGGGAGCTTTCTGATCAACAAATTGGGCGGAGCAGAGGTCAAGGTGGCTGAATATACGAATTTCCGTGGTCATGGCGATATCAGCCGTGCCGTGGGATTCATCAAGACAGAGGTGGAAGAAAAACTTTCATCACAGGGGGTCCATTATGAATTGAGTGTGACCGCTCAGGACCATGACGGTGATTTGAAACCCAGCCCTCGAAACAAAAGAGGCAGGAATGCAATGGCCCAAGTGAGGATTCCTATATCAGATTTTAAAGGACTTCTGAAGGTAGATCCCGAAAAATTCCTCTCTTTTGTGGAAGTCGATGGAGTAAGGTCCAAAAGGCTGGGATGCCCGTTTTATTCCGGCATGGGAGGAGAGATCTTGCCGGCAGTATACAAAGCCACTAAAGTCAATCCCCACAATCCGCTTGTATCCTGTTTTCAGAATATCTATGCAGAAAAAGACCAGGGAGATGTGATTTACCGGGTGGAGTTGCCCAACATTGAGGTGTGAGTATTATCTTCGCGGGAGGATCTGATGTCCCCGGTTGGGAGGGAAGCGATGCGTATCATGGGTATCCAAATGGCCAAGGAGTTTGCCGCATCGGTGGCTGCCCAAGTTTTGGCCGGGGAGTTCAACCTGGCTTTGGAAATTTCTAGTGAGAAGCTTTACAGTTAGTTTGAATTTTTTGCAAAAAATGGAAAGTGATAGAAAACAAAACGAGTCGCCGGGCGGGAAAAACTCCTCAGTATTTGAGATCTGGAGGTTACCGATGAAACAGAAGATATTTTTAACTCATTTTTTAAATCTTGCTCTTATCCTTGGTCTTGCGGCCAATATTTTTGCGTCGGATATCCCAAAACCAGAGACATATTTCGGCCATAAGCCCGGAGTGGACTTTAAGTTGATCCGCTGGGAGAAAATATATGAATATTTCCATTTGCTCGGAGAAAAAAGCAACAGGATAGAAGTGGAAGATTTGGGGGAAACAACGCTTGGGAATCCGTTTATTCTGGCCATCATATCCTCTCCCGAAAATTTATCCCAACTGGATAACTACAAGGCGATCGCACGAAAGCTTGCGAGAGGAAATGTCTCCGAGCAAGAGGCCATCCGCTTGGCCGCACAAGGGAAGACCATCGCTTTGGTTACTTGCAGCATGCATGCCAGCGAAATTGGACCCACACAGATGTCGCCGGGGCTGGCTTACGTCTTGGCAACCGATAACACCTCCTCAATTAAACAGATTTTAGCTAACGTGATTTTTCTTCTTGTCCCTAGCTGGAATCCTGACGGCAACATCCTGGTAGTGGATTGGTATCGTCAAAACGTGGGGACTCCGTACGAGACATCCCCGATGCCTTGGCTATACCACCACTATGTCGGACATGATAATAACCGCGATGCTTTTATGCATACCCAGATCGAGACGCGTTATGTGAATAATATCCTGTATCATGAGTGGTCCCCGCAGATTTTTATGGACATGCACCAAATGGGAAACTCGGATGCTAGGCTGTTTCTTTCCCCGTTATACGAACCCCGGCATCATTCTCTCGATCCCTTGCTCACACGCGAAATCGAACTGACCGGTGCCTACATGCGGACGGTGTTGGAAGAACAGGACAAGATCGGTGTCATGCATTATGCCAACTGGAACCACTGGCGGATGTCGGCGATCCATACCTGTGCCCTATGGCACAACGTGGCCACCATCCTATTCGAGGCTGCGACCACCCGCATGGCCACACCCATATTTCAGACAGCAAGAGATCTTTCCGGAGCAGGCAGTGGGGGACTCGGTAAACAGGGGAACAATCAGACCATAAACTATCCTAGCCCTTGGCCTGGTGGTTGGTGGCGACTGAGGGATATCGTGGAATACGCCTACTGGTCTGTTATTGGGTTTTTGGAAACAGGGGCCATACACAAAGATAAATATCTCCTGAATATATACAGGATGGCGAGGAATTCTATCGAGAAGGGGAAAAACCAGGTCCCGTATGCCTATGTCATTCCTCAATTCCAGAAAGATCCCAACACTGTAGCCAAGATGATCAACATTCTTATTGCGAATGGAGTGGAGATCCACACGGCTGAAAAATCTTTCCAGGCACAAAACAGAGAATATCCCTCGGGGACGTACGTTGTATTGCTTTCCCAGGCCTACCGACCTTTTATCATCGATATCTTAGGCCCACAAATCTATCCTGACAGAAGACAGTATGAAGGGGGACCGCCGGAACGGACCTTTGACCTGACGGGATGGACACTTGCTTATCAGATGGGAGTAGAGGCCGTCAAGATTGATCTACACTTCGAAGCTCAGCTTCAACAAATCCAGGACGTGAAACCTCCGGAAGGAAAAGTTTTCGGAAGCGGGGATACGTATATTCTGGACCACAATGTCCTGGATAGTTATAGGGCCGTTAACCGGCTTCTGGAAGAAGGAGCCAATGTCAGTTGGGCCACCGAATCTTTCACTTCTGGGGGGAAGAGATATCCGGCAGGGGCTATCATTGTTTCAGGATCAGACTTAAGCCGCAAAATCCAATCCCTATCCAAAGAATTCAATCTTCAGATACATATGGGAAACTCTCCTGAGAAGCTCATCAAACTCAAGCCTCTCAAATTAGGCTTGTACAAGCCTTGGGTCGCCAATATGGACGAGGGATGGACCCGCTGGATATTTGATAACTGGGAGTTCCCTTACACAACCATTCACGATGAGGAAATTCGCAATGGCGATCTCAAGGAAAAATACGATGTTATCGTGTTGACGAACATAACATCTAGGCGAATAATCGATGGTCACAGGGAAGGAACGGTTCCCTCCCAGTATGCCGGGGGTATTGGAGAGCATGGATTGGTTGCTCTTCTTCAGTTTGTCAAACATGGCGGGACTTTAATCACCCTTAATTCCTCCTGTCAACTGCCGATAAATCATTTTAAGGTTCCTTTGATAGATGTGTCCCGCAAATATCCCACCGCCGAATTTTTCTGTCCCAGTGCTATTCTTAAAGTTAATGTGGACAATACCCATCCCATCGGCTACGGGATGGAAAATACAGCCAATGTGGTCTCCTATGGAAGCCCGTTCTTTGAATTTCTGGATACCGACAATAAAAATTCAAACGAGAAGAAGGACATGGTGATGAGTACAAAAATCGTCGCCCGTTACCCCAACAGCAATCCGTTTATGAGCGGCCGTTTGATCGGAGATCATCTATTGCATAACAAACCGGCACTGGTTGAGGTCGGATACGGAAAAGGCAAAATCATCATGTTCGGATTTCGGCCTCAGAATCGCGCTCAGCCGCACGGGACGTTTATGATGTTTTTCAACTCCCTGTATTATGGCCCGGCATCGGCAGGGGCAAAGTAATCAAGGAGGAAAAAATATTCTCAAACTAAGAAACATTTTTATCATTATTTTTTTACTTATGGGTTCTCCACAGAATTCTATCATTATTGAGCAGTTGAAATGTGAATACCGGACAAATCCCCTTGGCATCGATACCTTAAAGCCCCGCTTGAGCTGGATATTGCATTCAGATATAAGAGGGCAGACACAAACCGCCTACCAGATTCTTGTTTCCACCAGCAAGGATAAACTTACCGAATCAGCAGTGGACCTATGGAATAGCGGGAAAGTGAATTCCCAGCAGTCCATCCATATTGAATATGCCGGAGTATCCCTTGGCTCACGCCAAAAATGTTATTGGAAAGTCCGCGTTTGGGATAAATCCGGAAAATGCTCTGATTGGAGCGATATATCCTGGTGGGAAATGGCTCTACTGAAAGAGCATGACTGGAAGGCCATCTGGATTAATGATGGCAAACTAAGTCCTGAGCAAGATGAGGATTTTTATCAGGACGATCCCGCCCCGCTGTTTCGTAAAGAGTTTAAGTTGGACAAATCAGTTAAAAATGCGCGTCTTTACATCACGGGTTTGGGTTATTATGAAGCCTATTTGAACGGGGAGCGAGTCGGAGACTCTATGCTGGATCCTGCCTGGACGAATTATTCTAAGCGGGTATATTATTCCACTCATGACGTTACACACCAAGTGCAAAAGGGGACGAATTGTTTAAGTGTTACCCTTGGGAATGGCTGGTACAATCCATTACCCTTAAGAATGTGGGGACGTCTAAATCTCAGAGAACATTTGACCGTCGGACGGCCCCGTTTCATAGCACAACTGGAAATAAATTGTACGGATAGTTCTAGAGAAATGATCGTTAGCGATGAGTCCTGGAGAGTCATGGATGGGCCGATGTTAAGGAATAACATCTATCTTGGAGAAAAATATGATGCCAGACAGGAAGTTATCGGCTGGAATCGTTATGGCCTCAATGATAAAGATTGGCGGCAAGTGAAAAAGGCCTCCGAACCAATTGGTAAGTTACAAGCTCAACCGTTGCCGCCGACCCGGGTGACGGCAACACTCAAACCACATAAAATCATGCAATCCTCACCCGAGATTTATATTGTAGATATGGGACAAAATTTTACTGGCTGGGCGAAATTTCACCTGAAAGCACCGCAAGGCACCAAAATCCAATTTCGGTATGGTGAGTTGTTATATGAAGATGGGACATTGAATCCGATGACAAGTGTGTGTGGACAGATTAAAGAGAATCGCAGGAACCACAATGGGGAAGAAGTTTCTGTGGGCGGTTCTGGCTCTCCAAAAATAGCCTGGCAGATGGATACATACATAGCCAAAGGAGATGGTTGGGAGGAGTATGTGCCGCGTTTCACATTTCATGCATTCCGTTATATCGAAGTATCCGGTTTTCCCGGTGAACTTACAACCGATATGGTTTCGGGATTGCGCTTGAATAGTGATATTGATGAAGTCGGCGATTTTTCCTGTTCTAATCCAATGTTTAATGCCATTCAAAACATGTCGAGATGGACGTTTATGAGTAATTTATTAAGCGTACAATCAGATTGTCCCCACCGTGAGCGTTTTGGTTATGGCGGTGATATCGTGAGCACCAATGAAGCTTTGATGTTCAATTATGACATGGCCAATTTTTATGCAAAGGCTGTTCAGGATTGGGCTGACAGCGTTCTTGAAGATGGTATGCTTACCGATACGGCACCCTTTGTGGGTATTCAGTATTGCGGTGTTGGTTGGGCCATGGTTCATCCGCTGCTGCAATTGAATCTGTATAGATATTATGGAAATCGCAGGATTCTGGAGAGACAGTACGAGGTTTCCCTGCACTGGTTGGATTTAGTCCAGCAACAATACCCAGATTATATCGTTAGTGATGGTTTGAGCGATCACGAATCTCTGACTGAAACCCCCTCTGAAGAACTTGTTACCCCTCTCTTTTATTATAGCGCAAAAGTGTTATCGACTTTGGCAACCATTTTAAACCGTGCCGATGAAGCAAAGAGATTCCAAGATTTAAGCTCAAGAATTAAGTCTGCTTATTTGAATAAATTTTTACAAAAAGGCACAGGCCTCTTTTCCCCAGGTTCGCAAGCGAGTCAATCCTTTGCGCTGTATCTTGATCTGGCACCCACAGATGAAACGGAAGAAGCTCTTGCTTATCTTGAAAAAAATGTAGTCGAAGAAAACCAGGGTCACCTGACCACGGGGATTATGGGGACTAAATTCATGCTCGACGTGTTCTGCCGCAATGATCTTTCTGACATTGCGTATGGGATCGTAAACAAAAAGACATTTCCTGGTTGGGGATTCATGCTGGAAAATGGTGCGACGACTTTGTGGGAACATTGGGATTTCAGTGATAATACCTTTTCGCACAATCATCCAATGTTTGGCTCGGTGAGTCAGTGGTTCTATAACTGGCTGGGCGGCATTCAAGCCGCACCTGAGGCAGTTGGTTTTAATAAAATTATCATTCGACCTCAGATTGTCGATGACCTGGAATGGGTGAAATGCTGTTATAATTCTATAAGAGGCAGAATTTATAGCAACTGGCACAAAGAAGAAAAAAAACTTTTTTTTGAAATCCAGATTCCTGTGAATACTGAAGCAACAGTCTTTCTCCCGATTCAAAAAAACGACACTGTTTTAGAAAGCGGACAACCTGTGGAAAAGGCAAAAGGCGTTCAACTCCTTCAAAAAGAGGGACACTCGGTGATCTTTTGTGTGGAGTCCGGGAAATACTTGTTTGAGATCCGCAGGAATTAATATCCTGTTTAAAATAGGACTTATGTCTATTTGAAATGGAAAATCTGAAAGCACGACCAGTGTCGAAGTTATCGATGGTGTGACCCACATTTTTTGAACTCGTGCGTTTTTCAAACGGAAAAATGTGCCTTCTGAAAACCGATCCGGAAACGGGATTCCAATCCCTCAAGCGTTATTGTGTTTGCTGGAGCTCCGTTTCTTGAACTTTGCTTTTAGATATGATATGCAAATAGTGGAGAGAAAGGATAACCTAAAAAGGTCTTTTCCATGTATTCTGCAGAACAGCTGATTAGGCAACTCATCAGAATATCAAGTCCTGCGCTAGACCGCGCCGTCAAACGCTTATCCTTTAACAAAAAACTCAATCGTTTCTTAAAAGCTAGGAACACAAAAAAGCTGAAGCAAGTCGGCCGTTTGAAAAAAGTCCTGGTCATTCCGGATATCAATATCGGCGATGCAATGATCTGCCAGTCTTTTATCGCCCCGTTGAAAAAAGCTTCTCTGGATATCGAAATCAGTTATATTTACCATAAAAATGCTTCCCCTTTGGTTTGTATGAATCCGGATATAGACGAACATTTTCCGTTGTTTAGGAGTATTGGCTATCCTTCTGATAAGGATTTTGCGAGCCTTCGGAATTTGTTGAAAGGTTTTCACTTTGACTTGATCTTTAATCTCAATCCCTATTTTACTTCCAAGCATTTTCGGGCAGCACATTCGCCCGTGATCTACTCGTCACGTCTGATCTCGAATATTATCCGAAACTACACGTCCGACGACAGCGAAGCACACATATCCCTCCAAATGAGCAAATTCGCTGAGGAGTTGATCGAGACTCTTATCTCGAATCCAGCAAACGGGGGCCAAAAACAGCAAGATTTTCATCATATCTTTTTTTATTCAGCCCAGAGTCCTTTCCTAAAGGCTCAGAGGATATTAAAAAAACTCAATATAACATCCGATTCCAAAAAGGTATTTTTGAATCCCGATACGTCCTGCGCTTATACACGTATTCCTTTAGGAATTCAGAAGGAGCTGTTGAAGGGAATCCTAGCCAATCCAGAAATCCATGTTCTTCTGAATTGTGGGTTTACATTCCAAGGGATCGAAAAAGAGTTGCTCCGTGAGATTCCTTCTTCCTACAGAAAAAGAATCACGGTCATCCCAAAAGATACGCCTATCGATGTTTATGCGGCTTTGACTGATCATTCCGACGTCTTCATAACCGGAGATACGGCTCCTCTTCACATCGCGGCAGCCAAAAAAATCATCTTGGATTCTGATTTGAGTTTTCGGAATTCGACCGCTGTAGTGGGAATATTCGGGGCAACAAGTTCGAAGATTTATGGGTATGACTCCTTTTCTGCAGAACATATTGCAGCACCGCAGAAGGCTCCATCAAAAGTTTTTGAAGTTTTTCCTGAATGTAAAAATCTCACTTGTATGGATAAGATTTTCAAAGCCTGCCCTAAGGTAAAATGTTTTGATGGATTGAAATCGGAACCCATCATCGAGTACGTGAATAGCTATTTATCATAGGTTCCAGAGGATAATACAGAAAATCGCTGTCAGTCCATATAGCCAAGACTGCGGAGTTTCTTTTTGATCTTTTTTTGATCTGCAAGATCCTGTAGATCTTCCAGGTTGGACTTCGTAACATCTTTTTTTTCAAGGAGTTGCTGCTTTTTGGAATTTAAATTTTGTATCACTCCATCCAGTTTAGCTCTCATCTGGGTGACCATTATTCTGTTTTCCGAGACTACATTATTCATTTCTTCAGGATCTTTTTCCAAATCATACAATTCCTCGACTCCGGCGTGGACTTTTTGACAATAGTTGCACATGCCGATTCCGTCAGGGGCATAAATATATTTATGCGTTTCGTTCCTCAATCCGATTTTTCTTTGTACATAGGACTCTTCAAAAAAGGCGAAGTCTCGGATGTCCTCTCTATCTCCGCTGATCAACGGCCTCATACTGGTCCCATCGCATCCTAAATCTTTGTCGTTTATTCCAAGGTAATCACAAACAGTTGGCACAAGATCAACATGCTGGATCAGCCCTTGAATATTTTTTGGTTGAGAGAAAAGTTGTGGATTGAAAACGATCAGGGGAACATGGGTGGTCACTTCATACAGTCCATGGTGATCGAAAAAAATCTCATGTTCCGTTAGGCTTTCTCCATGATCAGAGGTGATAATGATCAACGTGTCTTCCAGGATTTTGTGGTTTTTTAAAGTTGTGAGCAAATTCCCGATACACTTATCCACGTAATTCACTGCGCCTTTGTATTTTGAAGCGATGATATCGATGGAGCCGCGATGGGACTTATCCCGATCCATGTGTTTTTTCGGGCAATTGTAAGGTGTGTGGGTATCCCAATAGTGGAGGAAGAGAAAAAAATCGTTATCTTTAATGTCGTCGATAATCTTCTGGGCCAATTTGGTGACATAATCGGCGTCTTGTACTCTTGCCAGCTCGAATGTAAACCGAAATGTGTTCCATACACCCTTCAGGCCCTTCCACATCGAGGAAATGGATGGTTTTCTTTTTTTGCCATAGATTCTCAATAAGGAGATATTGGCGGCCATATACCGCAAATGCACATAGGGGAGGGTAAAAACGATATGGAAGAATTTTTGCCAGATGTTTCTGTCTCGTTCATAACCGTAAAAATCGAATCCGCGTTTGAACCATCTTCCCATCCAGTCGACCGCATAAGTTTTGAATCCTTTCTCCTTCAGCATTTCCGCAAGCAATTTTCCGTTCAACTTCCCGAATGTCATCAAGTCTTTTGGGGTGACTTTATCGCCATGATGGACAATGCCATGGGTTCTAGGGTATCTTCCGGTGAAAATTGAGGTCAGGCTTTGATCGGTTGTGTTCCAACAGGAGTAACAGTTTGCGAATTGGATACCACCCCTGGCTAACTCATCGATGTTGGGGCTAGAATTCGTTTCTCCGCCGTAACAGCCGAGGTTTCTGGCTCGAAGCGCATCGATAACGATCAGAATGATGTTCGGATGCTTTTGTCCTTCATTTTTCATGCTAAATTATTCCCTCCTAGGGAAGGCTAATATTATGGCATAGGAAAATAGAGTAATCAAATTTGACATAAGTCAAGGAAATGTCTTGTATGTCCGATTATTATGGATTTGGATGATAACCAACAAATCTATTGTGAAAGAAGTTATAGCAGAACTTTTTCCCACCTGTTTGCGTATAACATGATGAACTTAATAATAGACGTTTATTGACCTGAATTATCCAGGTTAAAAGGAGGAGTTCATGAAAAAATCATCATTCTATTTGGCTCTATTTGTTTTTCTGATTGCCTTTTGCTCTGTGATTTCCTTCAGTCAAGAAGTCGACCTGACCGGAACATGGGAAGGATCCACAGTTGTCCCTGACCAAGGTGAAGATGAAATGACACTCGTTATCAAAAAGGAAGAAGGCGAATACGCGGCCACGATAACCGATTCCCTAGGGATGTTGATGGATACAGAATGTGAAGATATTGAATTCAACGACGGCACTCTGACATTTAACTTTTCGATCTCACAGGATATGGAATCTCTGACTGTTTGGATTACGCTCGAGGTGGAAGGCGATACGATGAAGGGATACTGGGAGACGAGTGACGGAGGGCAAGGCGATATAGAGCTCAAGAAACAATAAGTCTTCCCTCCAGTTTTAGATCGGATATCCTACACCTCTCTCGATAATTTCATTAACTTTTTCTTTAAAGCTGAAGTATATTAATATGATGAGAAGAAAAAACCTTGTTTTCCTGTTTGTTTTAATTATGTTTTTGAAAATCGGTGTTGTTGGCGCTGCAAACAAGATCCAGTTGAAGATCGACAAGATATGGGAAATCGGCAAAAGGAATTTGATGTTCGCCTCGATCGCTTCGGTTTGTGAAGATCCTGAATCCAACCTCTACTTGTTGGATAGGATGGAGCACAAGGTGTTGAAGTTTTCATCTGGAGGAGAGCTGATCCAAACATTCGGCCAGAAGGGGCAGGGGCCAGGCGATTACCAGAATCCCCATCTTTTGACTTTCACACCAAAGGGCCAGCTTGTCGTTGCGGATGAAATGTACAATCTGACTTTCCTGAGTGAGAAGGGTCATTTCATCGAGCGTGTTCACCTGGATGGACGTCTTGCAGTCGGCTATATTGGTGAAGATCGTTATTATGGTTGGAGTTGGGGGCAGGATATTCGAAGCCAGGTGATGGTCGATAGCCAGAACAACATCCTGAAAAGCTTCTTCCAGGTTCCTATAAGCGCTTTTTCTGTTTCGGCGCCTGACGAAAGCGGTCGGCTGGTTATGTTCAATTATTCACGGGAAGAATTTGCCCCATCCCTTCAATTTGCCCACTTCGGCCGATTCTCCGCTATCGGGGTAGGCGATAAATACGATATCTTGATCCTGGACGAAAAGGGAAACACCATAAACCACCTACAGAGAGAGGTGCCGGCCGATAAGTTCACCAAAACAGAAAAAGCATTTTTTGAGAAAGATATCGAGAGACTGGGGAAGGAACGCGGCTGGCCCAGGAGTGTTGTTCGAAGTCTTGTCAAAAAAATTCCGGATAAAAAGATTTTTTTCGATCAGGTTTTGATGACCGAGGAACATGTCTTCGTTTTTAGGATCAAGAGTGACATCACCAATGAGACGGGTCCCTTTCCGGTGGATATTTCTACGGTAAAAGGTGAATTTTTAGGAGCAACGCATTTGCCCAAGAAACCCATCCACATTTCTGGGGACCATTTGTATTTTGTCCGATCGGATGAGCAAGACAACTTATTCCTGGAAAAAGCGGCCTACAAAGTCATAAAAAATTAGCTACAAGACCGATCACCTTATTTGACATTATTTTTTTTTCTGTGCTATAAGCCTTTTGTGAACAGACCCAAATCCTTTCTTTTGATTTTAATCATTTTCTTCGCTGTCCCCTCTCTTTTTTCGGAAACGATCGTTTTCCTCCATTCGAACGACACGCATGGGATCTATAAAGCATCCAAAATTAAAACCGAGGACGGTGAAAAGTGGATAGGGGGTATGGAGACTACCTGTCACTATATAAATGCCATAAGGGAAAAGGAAGACCATGTCCTGTATGTCGATACAGGGGATATCATGACAGGAACTCTGGCGGCAGAATTGAAATACAAAAAAGTGACCGGCGGATTGATGGTCGAATTCTTGAACAAGTTGGGGTGTGATGTCTGGTGTTTCGGGAATCATGAGTTTGATTTGGGCGCCGACAATGCCTTGGGACTTGCCCGGGTGGCGAATTTTCCGACGGTGATGTCCAATATAGTATACAAAAAAACAGGCGAGCTCCTGCCTGTGAAGCCATACCATATCTCCAATGTGGGAGAGCTTAACGTGGGATTTATTGGTATCATGTCGGAAAGATTCATGATCGAAGTTTTGAAGGAACGTATCGCTGATTTGGATGTTCGTCAGGTCGTTCCTACCCTTCGATCCAAGATTCCCGCGTTGGATAAAAAGACGGATCTGATCGTCGTGATGTTTCACGGAAAATACCATGAAGCTTTGGATGTTGCTAAAAATGTTTCGGGAATCGATATCCTTCTGGTTGCATCCGAAGAAGGCCGGTTCGAAAAGATCAATGGGGTGCTGGTCCAGTCCACTCTTGGACACCAAAGATCATTAGGGTATTTAAAGGTGGATGTCCAAAACGATCGCGTGGTGGACTATGAAGGAAAACAGATCCGGCTTTGGGCAGAAGAACGATTGAATACTTCCCCTGATATAAAAGCATTGGTCAAACATGTGGATGAAGCAGTGGGATCAGAATATGCCAAGGTGGTCGCTACGGCAAAAAGAGATTACTATTACAAGGGAAATTCCGTGGAGAATTCTCTGGGAAACTGGATAACGGATGCCATGCGCTGGAAAACGGGGGCAGAAATAAGCCTTCAAAATTCAGGAGGTATTCGTGGCAACATATTGACTGGTCCGATCACAAAGGGGGATATCTTCGAGGTGTCTCCTTTCCGGAATACGCTTGTTGTTTTTCAACTCACCGGTAAGGAGATCAAGGATCTGCTCGAACACGATGTCGAAAAAGATTGGGATCGACTTCAAATTTCTGGATTGAGTTATGCCTATTATCCAAAAAACACGAAACCATTCGGCATGCGGATCGATCAGATCTCCGTTGATGGAGAGATTCTCGTAAAAGAGGGAAAGATCCTTCTTCCCGAAAGGGTCTTCACCGTCGTGAGCAACAACTACCTGGTTAGCCAGGCCAAGGATAAATATTTCGGTTTTTCTGTAAATAATAGCCAGGATATTGGTGTATTGATCAATCAAGTTTTGATCAGCTGGCTGGAAAAACATGAATTTCTGGATTACAAGATCGAAGGAAGGATCGTCAAAATCGAAAAATAGGAGAATATCATGCTACGGAAAAAGTTCTGGCTAATCCCTTTGGTTTTGGTTTTATCTGTCTGTGTCCTCCATCCTGTGCTGTTTGCCCAAAGAGTCGGATTTTCCAAACAGGAAATGAACAGGCGCAGAGGGGCGCTGATGGACCGAGTGGATGGGGGATTGATCGTCTTGTTTGGCGATAGTATGCCCACTCCAGGGGGACATTTCCGTCAGGACAACGATTTCTACTATTACACGGGGATCGAGGATACGGGGGCAATCGTGATTTTGACTCCTAAATCCAAGGAATCCTTCTTGTTCTTGCCGAAACAGACACCCAGAGAGATAATGATCGAAGGGGAAAATCTGTTGAACGATGATGAAGCCAAACAAAAGACAGGCTTCTCGGATATCTATCCGGTTTCCTATTTCGACGAATTTCTTGCCCGCAATGCCCGAAGATACGGATTGACCTTTCATATGCGTTTGTCACCGAGGGATACTGTGGACAATGCCCGTTGGGAGACACTGATTTTTGTGGGTCGCAAGAATAGGACTCATTACAACGACCAGATTTCCATCGATAATTACCGGATAAAAAAACTCAAGGAGCGTTATCCGGTTATGGCGTTTAAGGATGTCACGCCTTGGATCGATGAGATGAGGGTAATCAAGTCAGCTGAGGAGATCGAGATTTTGAGGAGGAATGGTAAAATCTCAGCGGAGGGAGTGAGGCAAGCCATGCTGGCCACTAAACCTGGTGTTTTCGAGTATCAGATCGAAGCTGCGGCCATGCATGTGATACTCAAAAATGGGGCCAAGGGGGCAGCTTACCCCCCGATCGTGGGCTCAGGACCCAATTCCTGTATCTGGCATTACGATGAGAATGCAAGAGAGACCGAAGAAGGCGATCTGGTGTTGATGGATTTTGGGGCTGATCTCGATTACCTGTGTATGGACATTACCCGAACATGGCCCGTCTCTGGCCGGTTCACCCCAGAACAAAAAGAGGTATACCAGATCGTGTTGGCTGTCCAGAAAGCCTGTATCGAAGCGTATAGGCCTGGTGTTTCATCGGAGGATGTTCAGAAACATGTGGCCGATGTCATGAAACAGAAGGGTTTAGATCCCAGGGGATTAAAGGGAGGCATCGGACACTATGTCGGTATGTGTGTTCATGATGTGGGTCCTCGTGGTGTCCGATTGAAAGAAGGAATGGTTTTTGCCATAGAGCCAGCGCTGTACTATCCCGAAAAAAACTTTGGGATCCGGATCGAGGATACTGTTCTGATCACAAAGGATGGATGCGAAGTCTTGTCAAAAAATGTGCCGAAGGAATTGGAAGAGATCGAAAGATTGATGTCGCGGAAAAAGTAAGAGGTGATCTAAATGACAACGACAGTAAAAAATGGTGACAAGGTAAAGGTTCATTCCCCGGGCGGTTATTCCAAATAATCCGTATGGCCTGCCTATGTCTTTGCACCATTATGTCACCTGATATTTTCGAAAATATTGAACCAAACCAGGAATTTGATTAGGATGAATGCATGAAAAAGCTTTTTCTGCTTTTTTGTCTTGTCTTTATTTTTTTTTGTGAGGGAAGTCCCATGACAGATATCTATCAGTCTCTGCCCGATCAGATTCAAGAATGGAAAGCAGCGGGCAAAGATATGTTTTATGACCGGGGAACTTTATTCGATTATATGAATGGCGGTGCCGAGGTCTATCTCGCTTTTGATTTCCGCAGAGTCCTGGTGCGCAAGTTCCAGCGGCCAGATGGGGAAGAAATGACCTTAGACATCTACGAAATGGGTTCTTCCCCTGAGGCCTTCGGAATCTTTTCCTGTGATCGCGAAGATGAAGAGGCGGGTATCGGCCAGGGATCTGAGTACGGCTACGGTCTTCTGCGATTCTGGAAAGGTTCGTATTTTGTGACAGTTATGACCGGTGCAGAAGGCGAAGAGGTCGATCGGGCAGTCTTGGAACTGGGGAGAGAGATCAACAAACTCCTTGGTTCCAAGGGACCGGAACCGGAGATCCTTAAAATACTTCCTCAAGCTGGATTGAGAAAAAATCGCACCAGCTATTTTCACAGCAACGTCAATTTGAACAATCGATTCTATATCGCCTCCGAGAACATCCTAAACCTCGACTGTGAGACCGACTGCGTGTTTGCCGAGTATGGTCCGGCGGGGGAGGAGCCGGTCAGTCTTTTGGTCGTCCGCTATGCTGACGAACAGAAAACACTCGCCGCTCACCGCTCCTTTATTGCATACTTTATGCCCGGGGCGGCTAAAACCGGACTTGTCCGAACGGAAAACCAAAAATGGACGCAGGCGCAGATATCCCGAGATACACTGGCGGTGGTATTCGATGCCCCGACAGAAAACACAGCCAGGCAAATATTGTCTAAAATAAAAATACAATAACAAAAAGAGGATAGCCCATGACCAAACCAATAACACGTCGAGACTTTATTAAAGCAAGCGCTGGTGTGGTTATCGGATCCGCTATTGGTGGCTTGTCCGCCCAGACGACAAAAAAATCCCGGGTGGTCCTGATACGTCATCCTGACGCGGTCGAGGCAGGCTCCCGCTTTAATGTCCCGGTTATCGAGCAGATGCTGGATGAGGCAATCGTGGCCTTGCTGGATGCCAAGGATCCGATAGAAGCCTTTGGCAGGTTGATAAAGCCGGGCGAGACGGTCGGGATCAAAAGCAATGTGTGGTCTTACCTGCCAACCCCGGCCGAAGTAGAGCAGTATCTCAAGCGCCGGGTGATGGAGGCCGGTGTTGAGGAAAGCGATATCGGGATCGATGACCACAATGTTAAGCAGAACCTGATATTTCAGAAAGCGACATCCCTCATCAATGTCCGGCCGGTCCGGACACACTACCTGGCGGGAATGAGCGGTTGTATCAAGAACTATATCATGTTCGCGTCCTCACAATCAGCCCTGCATCCCAACTCCTGTGCTGACCTGGGCTCCAGTTTTAATCTGCCTCTGGTCAAGGGAAAAACCCGGCTGAACATCCTCTGCTGCCTAACACCGCAGTTTCACGGGCGGGGGCCGCATCACTTCAGCCGCCGCTATGTCTGGAACTACAACGGCATTCTGATGAGTCAGGATCCGGTTTCCGTGGATACTATAGGCCTGGAATTGATCAAAGCCAAACGGCGGCAGGTGCTGGGCAAGGCTAAGGAACTGCCCCCGGTGCCAAAACACATCAAACTGGCCGACACCAAACACGGGATCGGTGTGGGGGATCTCAACCGGATCGAGCTGATCAAACTGGGATGGCAGCAGGATATCCTGATCTAACCGGACCTTCATAGTACATGAATAATCGAGTAAAGCGGCCCGAATATAAGCTATTAAAGGGGGATCAATCGATGAGAAAAAAATATGCATTATACCTTTTAGTAACGGTGGTCCTGGTTGGGGCATTGCTGGCCTGTCAGGCCTTGTTCTACAAAGAGGATATCCAATACGTCGACTCCACTCTCTGGACTAAAGCTTATGATATTAAGGTGTCCGGAGAACGTGCATACTGCGCATTTCTCAATGGACTGATGATCCTGGATCTATCCGATAAGAGGCAACCTGCCATGATATCCAAGCTCTATTTGGGCGGAGGAAATGGGATTGCCATCAAGGAATCGTTTGCTTATGTCGCGTCGGGTAACCATGGACTGTGTGTTGCGGACATAAGCGATGAAACCACACCCTGCTTGAGCGGATCGTTTGATACGCCCGGTGAGGCGCGGGATGTGGCGGTTTCGGGAAATTTCGCCTTCGTGGCCGATGCTTCCGAAGGGCTCCAGGTCTTAGATATAAGCCGACCTGAGGCGCTGGTATTAAGCGCTGCCCTGGACACTCCCGGTAATGCAGAAGACATTGTCTTGGCCGGAAGCTATGCCTATGTGGCGGATGGAGACTTCGGACTGCAAATCATAGATATCCAGGACCCTGCAGCTCCGTGGCTGACCGGGACATACGATACGCCGGATAAGGCTGAGCAGGTGGCGGTCTCAGGAGAATATGCTTATGTGGCGGATGGTTCGTCGGGCCTTCAGATCCTGAACATCAAACAACCGGAAGCGCCGGAACTGGTGACTACCTTCACTACCGCCGGCTATGCCCACAGTATCAAGGTACAGGGGAATTACGCCTATATCGGTAATCTTTACGATGGTGGCTTCCAGATCGTGGATATCTCCGACCCTGAAGCGCCGTTTCAGGCAGGGTGGCGCAAGTACACCATGTACAATGAAAGCTGGGAAGTGGCGGTGGATGACGGATTCGCCTATGTGGTGGATTATTTTGCCGGAGTGTATGTGATCTCGGTCCAAGACCCGGCCAAGCCGCGCCCGCTCGGATATTATTATACACCCGGTTCGATTCTAGCAGCGGAAGTTCTGGGAGACCGGATCTGTGCCTTGGGCGACCTCTCCGGGTTCAAGGTTATTGACGGGGCTGTTCCCGAAGCTCTGAATGTGATTGGCTCGACCTCACCCTTTCGGGGAGTGCACGGTATGACAGCAGCAGGACAGCTCGGGTTGACAACCGACCGCTGGGGGCTGCGTATTTTTGATTTCAGCGATCTGGAATCCATCAAGCCAGTGGGTCGCTTGGCCATTCCAGGCGTCGCCCATGCGGTGGTGGTGCGTGGAAATTTTGCGTACTTGACCGCAGATCTCACAGGATTTCATGTGGTCTTCCTGAAAGATCCAACATCACCTGAACTTTTGGGGAGTTTTGAGATGGCAGGCTTTGCCTACGGTTTGGATGTGAGGGATGATCGTGCCTATGTTGCTAACAGCGACACCGGATTCCATATCCTGGATATCAATGATCCTGCGACTATCTCCCAGATTGGCTTTCTGGAGACGCCCGGATTGGCCTATGGCGTCTCGGTGCAGGGTGCTTACGCCTATGTGGCCGACGGAGACGCGGGTCTGCAGGTGGTGGATGTGAGCGATCCGGTGGCCCCTAAAATCGTGGGTAGCTGTGCTGTCGATGGTTTTGCCAACAGCGTAAAAGTGAACGGAACGTATGCTTATATCTCGGACGAGTCCTTCGGTCTGCTGAAAATCGATGTTAAAAATCCCCGAGCCCCGAAAGTGGTTGCCTCGTTTGAAACTCCCGGTGAATCCGCCTCTGTAAATGTTTGGGGCGAGTACGTGCTCATCGCGGATTCATTTTCTCTGATCGTGGTAAAATAGAGCCTGTCCTTTCCAAGACTCTCCATCTTCTCCTTAAATTTTAAAAACTTGCAGCATTAGGATGCCGACAATGGCAGCCACGATTAAATAATATGTCATCGGAATAAGAGTTTTCCGGATGAGGTGTCCTTCTTTTCCGATCAATCCGACGACTGCTGATGCGGCGACAACGTTATGCACACAGATCATATTTCCCGCAGCCCCTCCCACAGCCTGGAGTGCGACTATGACTCCAGGGACAGCTCCTATTTTGATGGCCGTGGCAAATTGAAAAAGACTGAACATCATGTTGGAGAACGTGTTGCTGCCAGCGATGAAAGCACCCAAAGCGCCGATCACAGCAGCCAGTCCTACCCAGGCTTTACCCACCAGCGCAGAGGCTCCCGCTGCCAATACAACGGGCATCTTGTCCAATCCTCCAGGAATTCCGCTGTTGATAAAAACCTTGACCATAGGCACAGCGAATGCAAGGGCTATAGTTGGGCCTAGGAGCATGCGAAAAGATCGTCTGATCGCTTTTTTTGCCTGTTTTTTAGAAATTTTTTGCACAAATAGAGTGAGGATAGACACGATTAAAAACAGGAATCCGGGTAAAAATAAAGGCTGAAAACTGGTATCGATCGGAGTGCCTAGGATTTGCCGCCAGCTCAAAGTTAGAGAAGCCAGAGTTTCCTTGAGCCACGGCCAGAGGCGGCTGGCCAGAAGAAAAATGGCCACGAGACCGTAGGGAAGCCAGGCTTTGAAGATGCTTTTTTCAGTCTGGATTTCCGTTTTTGTCTCGAATTTTTGGCCCTCCCATTCGGAAGGCCAGGTTTTTCGCATTGGAAAGTCCCAAACATCCTTCGGGATGAGAAAACCTGATTTGGCTGCGGGGATGACAAAAATCAGTCCGAGGAGGGATCCTACGAGTGTAGGAAATTCCGGTCCCAAAAACACACCGGTCAAGGTGTAGGGGATGGTGAAACAAAGACCGGAAAAGAGAGCAAAAGGCAGGATAGAAAATCCATCTGTCCATTTTCGATTTTTACCAAAAAACCGGCACATCATCAGTACCAGAATAAAGGGAATGAGAGTTCCTGTTATCCCATGGATGATGGCCACTTTGCCTCCGATGGCATTGAGATAGACGGGGTAATCAACGGAATGGAGGCTTAAATAGTTTGTGACTTCGGCTTGGCCGCTCAAACCAGCATTAACGCCGATCAGGATGGGTGTCCCTACGGCTCCGAAGGAAACGGGTGTGCTCTGGATGATAAGTGTGACCATGACCGCTGCCATGGCCGGGAAACCGACGGCGACCAAAAGAGGGGCGGCGACAGCCGCTGGTGTACCGAATCCGGCCGAGCCCTCGATAAAAGCGCCAAAAAAGAAAGCCACAATGATGGCTTGAACCCGGCGGTCAGGAGAGATTAGAAACATGCTCTTGCGGATGGCGTGGATAGACCCGCTTTCCTGAAGCAGATTGAGCAGAAGAACAGCTCCCAGGATGATATAAAGAATGGAGGCCGCAGTCACGAGGCCGTCGATAGATGCGGCGCCGACTTGGAGCAAAGGGACTTTCCAAACGAGCAGGGCCAAAAGAATGGTGAGTAGGTACGCCACGGGCATGGCGCGGGTGGCAGGCCACCGGAAAAGAACGATCAAGACGAACACAGAGAGAATGGGGAAAAGTGCGAGGACAGAAAGAATTCCCAAACTCATGGATAAATCAGTTTCTGGGATTTATAAAACATCGATCGCCCAATGTCAAATCTGCTGTCGATTTAACCTGATCTTCTATTCCTCGCTGAGAAAAATCTTCCAAGCTGACGTTTCATCTGTGGCTTAAGTCATTTTTTTTGAAGGACTTGACTAAGGCCGATCCCAATAAATACAATAGAGAAGAATTTATCAACGGAGGCCGAGTCTATGGAATATGAATTTTATATCGTGGATGTGTTTGCCGAGGAGAAATATGCCGGGAACCAGCTGGGGGTATTCCGGAATGCGTCTGATCTTTCAGACTTGGACATGCAGATGATTGCCAAGGAGATGAACTACTCGGAGACGACGTTTATTCTCACCGACGATGAAAAGGATGGAGGATTTGATGTCCGCATTTTCACGCCCGAAGAAGAGCTCCCGTTTGCCGGACATCCCACCTTGGGCACAGCTTTTGTGATCCAGCAGGAAATACTGAAAAGGCTGGTTGATAAAGTCGTTTTGAACCTTAAGGTCGGGCAGATCCCTGTCACTTTCGGCTATAAGGAGAATCAACCAGATATCTTATGGATGAAGCAGAAACCTCCTGTTTTTGGACAGGAAATCGACAAAGGACAAATGGCCCGGTCTTTGAACCTTGAAGAAAGTGCCCTTGATGAAAGATTCCCGATCCAGGAGGTTTCCACAGGCATCCCTTTCCTGATCGTTCCGCTCAAGAGTTTGGTCCATCTTAAAAAAGCAAAGGTCGATTTTCCAAAATTCATGAAACTGGTGGAAAATATTCAGGCCAAAGCTCCTCTCATATTCTGTCCCGAATCAAGGGAAAACCTGAATGATCTCAGCGTGCGGGTTTTTGTGGATTATTATGGTATACCTGAGGATCCCGCAACCGGGAGTGCCAACGGATGCCTGGCTGGCTACCTTACAAAGCACTTCTACTTCGGCCAAAATCGAGTCGATGTTCGTGTGGAACAAGGCCACGAAATCGGCCGACCATCTCTTTTATACTTGAAGGCCGAAGAAAAAGCGGATGATATCGATGTTTTTGTGGGAGGTAAAGCTATAATGGTTGCCAAAGGAAAATTTGTGTAATATGGTTAAACTGGCATTTTAAGGATATCGTGATGAAATCGCTTCCCAAAATAGCTATTTGTTCTGTCCTGTCGGTCCTTGTTTTTATCAATGGCTGTCAGACCAGACCTAAAATAGAACCTTATGAGATACCTGAATCGGTAGGGATGTCCTCATCCTGTCTTGCCCGTATAGACAAGATCATAAAAGAAGCCATAGTCCGGAGAGATTTTCCCGGCGCGGTTATTCTGGTCGTTCGGAAGGGAAAGACCGTGTGGCGCAAAGCCTTTGGCCACAGCCAATGGGTTCCTGAGTTGGCTCCGATGGACGTTTCGAAAATATTCGACATGGCTTCGATCACCAAACCCGTCGCCACAGCCACATCGGTTATGATGCTGGTCGAGCAGGGCCGATTCCGGTTGTGGGATAAAGTTACGGATTTTGTGCCGGAATTTGTTGCCTACACCGATGAAGAAGGAAAATCCGGAGAGGATTCCCGCCTGTGGCATCTGCTCACCCACACTTCAGGCCTTCCTCCTTACACGGATGCAGAGGATTTGAAGGACAAATATGGATATCCTATAACGCTGGAATCCATGATCGATCACATCGCCCACCTGCAAAAACTCAATCCCCCGGGCCAAGAATTCCAATACAGCTGCCTGGGTTTCATAACTTTATCCTACATCGTGAAAAAAGTGACGGGAAAAACCATTGACAAGTTTGCCTGGGAAAACATTTTTGAGCCGTTGGGGATGAATCACACTTTTTACACCCCTGTTGAAGAATTTCTGCCTTTGTGTGTGCCTACCCAGGTATATGACGGAATCCCCCTTGTCGGAGTGGTCCATGATCCTCTGGCAAGATTGTTGGGAGGCATCTCTGGAAATGCAGGGCTGTTTTCGACTGCTGATGACCTGGCGGTTTTTGCCAAGATGATGCTCAATCAAGGAAGTTTTAACGGCAAACGGATTCTCAGCCCTTTGGCTGTGGATAGGATGACAGAAATCTACCGCGTCACGGATTTTGCCGGGCGGGGATTGGGATGGGATCTTGAGTCTGGCTACTCAACCAACCAAGGCGACTTGTTCGGGCCGAATGCCTTTGGCCACACGGGATATACAGGCACCTCTCTGATCATCGATCCCGATACAGAAACGATCGTCATATTTTTAACCAATAGTGTCCATCCCGAAGATAAGGGAGACATTGTTTCAATGCGCAGCCGGGTAGCGAACGTCGTAGCCGGCTCGATTTTGATAAAATAACGGGACATTTTGATGACCAAACCCAAAAAATCAGATGGTTATGATCCTGGCGCCCTCGCTGATTATTATGACCATTTTGATGAAGAAGGTAGACTAACCATCGGATCAGGCCCGTTGGAGTTGGCCCGCACTCAGGAGATTTTGACGCGTTATCTTCCTTCACTACCCGCTGTGATCGGTGATGTGGGAGGAGGAGCAGGCATCCATGCCCTGTGGCTTGCGCAAAAGGGGTACCAGGTTCATCTTGTGGACCCTGTGCCCAAACACATCGAACAGGCAAACCGTGCTTCCCTGATTCAATCCGATTATCCCCTTGCCAGTGCCATGGTAGGAGATGCGCGTTCACTGGATTGGGAAGATAATCATGTGGATGCGTTGCTCGCTCTCGGGCCCCTTTACCATCTGACTGAACGGGAGCCCCGGATTAAAGCCCTGAAAGAGGCGTCTCGGGTGACACGCAAAGGTGGCCTGATTTTTGCGGCTTTCATCTCTCGTTTTGCTTCCCTTATGGATGGCCTTTTCCTCAATTTTTTGGATGATCCTGTGTTTGTAAAGATCGTCGAACAGGATCTCCTTGACGGTCAACACAAAAACCCGACCGCCAATCAAGCCTACTTCACCTCAGCGTTCTTCCATCATCCCGATGACATCGTTTCCGAAATCGAAGAATCCGGATTGACGCTCGAGAAAATCCTCGCGGTGGAAAGCATCGGGGGGCTTTTGACCAATTTCGATGCAATGTGGAAAGACACAGAACGCCGAAAAAGATTGCTCAAGTTCATAAAAAAGATAGAGGATGAATCCTCCCTTCTGGGTGCCAGCGCCCACCTCATTGCCATCGCTAAAAACACGCCCGGCAATAGGAGGTAAGGATGAAACGAACCGAAGTGGCCAAACTTCAAGAAAAGACTTACAAGATGCTCCAAAAGGCCGGAATCGTGATCAGACCCTTGGAGAAAAAAAACATCGAGATAGCTGATTTAGGCTTGGATGATATCGAAACTTGCGGGCTCCAGGTCGTGGTGTATGAAAACAATGACCAGTATTGTGCCAAGGAGTTGATCCAATTTCCTCGTCAATTATGCCCCGAACACAGCCATCCCCGGATCGATGATAGGAATATCGGCAAACAGGAGACATTCCGTTGCCGTTGGGGAGAGTTGTATCTGTATCACGCTTCCTGTGGGTACCAAACACTGGTTTCAGGCAGGAGATGAGGGATGTGTTGTTTCGGAATTTTCCTCGGCCAGCATCGATGAAGAGGATATTTTTACCGATCCCCGTGTCCGCCGGATCACGGATATCGAACCGGATTGATCCGGAGTAGTCGCCTCTCGGCGGGCTACAGAACTGCGATGGAAGAGAATCGTTAAAACTAATCCAAAGGAAAACAATAAATTGCCCAATGTCAAGGTTTGATCCCATTAAGGTTGAGTTTGGATTTGGGTTTGGTGTATAAAAAAATAGAAATGAAGGATAGGCTTCGGATAAGCGTTTCAGGAATCCGAGGGGAAGTGCCGGGGGCTCTCAACGTGGAAGTAGTTTCGAAATTTTCCTCTGCGTTCTCTTCCACTCTTGAAAAGGGACAGATCGCCGTATGCAGGGATTCCCGTAACACGAGCCATATGCTCGAAATGGCCGTTCGTTCATCAGTCATTGCCAGCGGACTGGACTGCGCGGATTTTGGACTTCTGCCCACGCCCTTTCTGCAATTTTTGATGGGAAAGGAAAAATATTCAGGAGGGATCGCCATTACCGGCGGGCATAATCCGGTTTCTTGGAATGCTGTGCTTCTCCTGGATTCTGAGGGAGATTACCTGGATATTTCGGAGGGATCGGAGGTTTTCAACACCTACGAGGCGGGTGGTTTCACCAAAGCTTCCTGGAAAGAATTGGGCCATATTCAGACGAAAACTTTCCCGATGGATCTTTATTTCAAAGAGTTATCCCGCTTTGTCGATACCGACAGAATACGGAATAGTGAGTTCAAGGTGGTCGCAGATCCCTGCAACGGAGCTTCTTCGTCATTTTTGGGAGACTTTGGCGCTTTCTTTAACCTCGATCTCATCTTAATCAACGACAATCCAGAAAAGTCCTTTCCACATCCGCCTGAACCTTCAATCGAGAATGCCTCTCAGGTGGAAGCTGTTGTTGAATCCACTAGCGCGGATATCGGATTCCTGCTGAATTCAGACGGCAGCCGCATTTCTTTTGTCAATGAAAAAGGAGAAGCGTTCAGCGAGGAGATGACTTTTCCCCTTGCACTCCTTTCTTTGCAGAGCAGCATCGATAAAGCCGTGACTACGACCGTTACCACATCTTGGGCAGATTGGGCTGCTCGTACCATTGGGATTCCCCTTACGCGCACAAAAGTAGGGCAGTCCTCGGTGGTTCATGTAATGGAATCTGAAGGAGCAGGAGTAGGCGGCGAGGGAAGCGGGAGCCTTTGCTTTTTATCTTTTTCTCTCGGGTATGATTCCCTGCTGACATTTGCTCTGATCCTGGATTTTATGGCCAGGGAGGAAAAATCCCTCTCAGAATTAACGGCTCTGTTTCCGGAGCGGCACATGAAAAAGATCAAAATCGAGGTTCCGCCGGAGAGGACCTACAGAGTGATGGATCGGCTTGAAGAAGTTTACTCTCGGGAAAATCCCGATTACACAGATGGTGTCCGCGTGGAGAGAAAAGGTGTTTGGTTCAACATAAGACCTTCCTCGACAGAATTTGTGTTGAGGATAACGATCGAAGGGGAAAAACAGAAGGATGTGGAATCGATCGAAGATGAATTAAAAGATAGGATGAGGATTTGAGAATTTCAGACCTTAAAATCAGTATCTCTGGTATCCGGGGAATCATCGGAGAGAGCTTGACGCCCCAGTTGATCATAAAATTTTCCGAGGCCTTTTCCACATACATCGGAGGGGGAAAGATTGCTGTAGGATCAGACACACGTCCCTCCGCGGCAATGGTGAAAAATGCTGTGTTTGCCGGGCTTCTCTCCTGTGGCGCGTCCCCGTTGGACCTGGGGATTCTGCCCATACCGTCGCTCCAGATCTATACCAAGGAAAAAAAACTGGATGGTGCGATATCCATCACCGCTTCCCACAACCCGGTCGAATGGAATGCTCTCAAATTGATCAGGAAAGGCGGGCATTATCTTTATCCCTATGAAGCGGAAGAACTGTTGGATGTTTATTACCAGGGAAGATTCCAGAGGGTGATAAGTCCGGATAAGATCGAGAGAGAGGAGGATCCATTTTCCATCCATCAGGATAAAATTGCCAGACTTGTCAATACGGATATTATCGGACAAAAGAAAATCCGGGTGGTTGTGGATCCCTGTGGGGGTGCGGCTTCTCCGTTCGTGAAGGATTTTCTCGAGATGCTCGGAGCCGAGGTGATTTGCGTGAACTGTGAGTTGACCGAAGGATTCCCCCGCAATCCAGAGCCCATCCCTGAGAATCTAAGCCTATTATGTGAAGCCGTGAAGGAACACAGGGCAGATGTGGGATTTGCCCAAGATGCGGATGCGGACAGGCTGGCAGCAGTGGATGAGAATGGCGTCCCGATCGGGGAAGAATACACACTTGCTCTTGCGGTGGATTATTATTTGCAGCAAAAAGAAAAGAGCCCGGTTGTGGTCAATCTGTCCACATCCAAAGTCGTAGAAGATGTCGCCCAAAAAGCGGGAGTGGAATTGCTTCGGTCGCGGGTGGGTGAGATCAATGTTGCGCGGATGATGGAAGAAAATGGAGCAAAAATCGGGGGTGAAGGCAACGGCGGAATCATCGTAGCCGACGTCCATACTTGCCGTGACAGTTTTTCCGGCATGGCCTATCTCCTGGAATATCTGGCATGGTCCGGAAAAAAGCTCTCCGAGCTGAGAAGGGAACTCCCGGATTATTTTATGATAAAACACAAGGTCAAAGCCTCATTTCGGGAAGCCCGGGTGATTCTGAATAAAATAGGCCAGAAGTTCAGGCAAGGAGAAATCCAGACTATAGATGGCCTTCGAGTAGATTATCCGGATTTCTGGCTGCATGTTCGTCCTTCGAATACAGAACCAGTAGTGCGGATTCAGGTAGAAGGAAAAAGTGAGGAATCGGCACACAAGGTTTTTAAACAAATCATTGAGGAGATCTGAGTGGAGATCATCATCTTAGCTGCCGAAGAGGATGTTTACGCAGAGGCCTCTGCCCGGGTTGTTGATTGGATTCACAAAAAGCCTAATGCTGTAATCGGGATGGCGACGGGAAAAACAATGCTCGGGATATACAAAAATCTCATCGCCGATCACAAGCAGGGCCGCGTGGATTTTTCCGCTGTTAAAACTATCAACTTGGATGAATATTTGGGATTGGATCCGGATGATCCTTTGAGTTTTCATTCCTACATGTTTCAGAATTTTTTCCAGCATGTAAATGTGAAGATAGAGAACATCCTGATTCCCGACTCTTTGCCCGAGAACGTCGAAACGGAATGTGAGACTTACGAGCAAGCCATCAGAGAGAGGGGAGGGATAGATGTCCAGCTTCTGGGCATCGGAAGGGATGGCCACATCGGATTCAACGAGCCTTCCTCTTCACTCAAGGCTAGAACACGAGTGAAGACCTTGACCAAGGAAACACTCAAAAACAATTTTGGCAGTACTGAAGGGCCGAGATTTGCGATTACTATGGGGATCGGGACAATCATGGATGCCAAAGAAATTATTCTGGTTGCGATCGGCGAGGAGAAGGCCAAGGCCATCTCTCACATGGTCGAAGGTCCAGTCACTGCTTCTTGCCCGGCGTCTGTCCTCCAGCTCCATCCTAAAGTGAAAATCATTATCGATTTCGAGGCAGCACATCTGCTCGAAAGGAAAGAGTATTACATGTGGGTTTGGGAGCACAAGAAGGAGGTGAATTCTTGACTGCCAGATGGAAAATGAATGATGTATAAAACTGCTCTCAAGGGAAATCTTGTTCTTAAAGATACCATCATTAACCAGGGATGCGTGGTTGTTGAAGGGCAAAAGATTTCTGGGATATTTGCTCCAACGGATCGATTCCAAGAGGAAGGAGTCAAATTTATCGATTATTGCAACGCATATATCGCACCGGGGTTTGTGGACCTGCACCTTCATGGGGCATTGGGGAAGGATGTGATGGATGTTCAGGAAGAAAGTGTACAAATGATCGCAGGACATCAAACTAACAATGGAGTTACAGGATTTCTGGGGTCCACGATGTCGGCTTCCCTGGACTTGGTTCTTGAGGCTATACGGGTGAGTAAAAATGCGGCAAAGGGTTCGTTGCCGTCTGAAATTTTGGGTGTCCATGTCGAAGGGCCTTTTGTGAGCATACAAAAAAAGGGTGCCCATTCGGCCTCCTTTATAAGAGGAATGACCGAAAAAGACTGTGAAAGACTGACAGATGCTGTAAACGGATTACATGTCATTCTTTCTCTAGCTCCCGAAGTGGAAGAAAACATGCGATTAATCGCAAAATTAAAAGCGCAAGGTTTTGTGGTGGCTATCGGACATACAAATGCTACCTATGATCAGGCTTTGGAGAGCTTTGCAAAAGGCGTGAGCCATGCTACCCATCTGTACAATGCCATGAGCGGATTCAACCACAGAGAGCCGGGGGTTGTCGGGGCAGTTCTGGATTCCGATGATATCACCGCAGAGCTCATCGCCGATGGCGTCCATGTTCATCCCGCAGCCTTGCGTTTGGCTGTTGCCAGGAAAGGCCCAGAGAGAATCTGTTTGGTTACCGACTCGATGATGGCCACAGGTGTGGGAGATGGTGTTTATACTTGGGGTGAGGAAGAAATAGAAGTTCAAGGGAGCAGAGCGACGATTCGAGGAAGCGGAATTTTGGCAGGAAGTGTTTTGACCTTGAATGCAGCCATCAAAAACATGATCGGTTGGACCGGTGTAACCATAAATCAAGCCATAAATATGGCATCCTTCAATCCTGCCTGTGTTCTCGGCATGGAAGATGAAATCGGGAGTATCCAAATCGGCAAACTTGCCAACCTTGTTGTGTTGGATAAAAATTTCCAGATCGTGGATACGATACTGAGAGGAAAATCTACTTTGAGGAAAGGAAGCAGAAATGATGTATAAACCTATGAATTATGGGGCCTTTTTTCTTGTGTGTTTCAGCCTGTGTTTTATGACACTTTGCATGGGGAAAAAGATTCCTTCCCAAGACCGGTCCAAATTGCATTTGATGCCATGGCCCGCACACATGATCGTTGAATCCGGAAAACTTCGTTTGAACTCCGGTTTTAGGGTCATTTGGCAAGGTTACGAGGAGCCGCGGTTGTCAAGAGCTGTGGACCGATTCGGTCACCAGTTTAAGGAGGTGACCGGTATTCCCCAATCTTCGATGATCGAGCCGGATGAAGCTGCCTTTTCTCTTGCCATTCACTGCGAGGGACCTGGTGAAGATGTCCAATCCATAAGAGAAGAGGAGTCCTACACCCTTCGTGTAAGCTTCTCTGAGGTCGTTTTAAAAGCACCCACGCCGGTCGGTGTTTTGAGAGGGCTGGTGACACTTTTTCAACTCATCGAAAAGGGTAATGAGGGCTATTATATTCCGGCTGTCTGGATACAGGATGAGCCTCGTTTTCCATGGAGAGGATTACTGATCGATGTCTGCCGGCACTGGATACCGATGGAGGTTATCAAACGGAACCTGGACGGTATGGCGGCTGTGAAGCTCAATGTTTTGCACTGGCACCTCTCCGAGGATCAGGGATTCCGTGTGGAATGCAAGAGCTTTCCCAAACTCCATGAAATGGGATCGGACGGATTATATTACACACAGAAACAGGTGCGCGAAATATTGGATTATGCCCGGGACCGCGGGATCCGGATAGTGCCAGAATTTGACATGCCCGGACACACGACAGCCTGGTTTATCGGGTATCCAGAGTTAGCCTGCACCCCCGGTCCTTTCGAGATCGGCCGTACCTGGGGAGTGCAAAATCCGTGTATGGATCCCACACGAGAAGAAACCTACATGTTCCTCGATACTTTCATCGGAGAAATGGCAGCGCTTTTTCCCGATGCCTATTTCCACATTGGCGGTGATGAGGTAAACGGAATAACTTGGGACAGCAATCCCGATATTATAGCTTTTAAAAAACAGAAGGGTATGCAGGACAATCATGATTTGCAGGCCTATTTCAACAAAAGAATCCTGGCTATCGTTCAAAAACACGACAAAAAGATGATTGGATGGGATGAGATCTTCCATCCTGATCTTCCCAGGGATGTGGTAGTGCACAGCTGGCGGGGTCCAAAATCGTTAGCTCAAACGGCCCGCGTGGGCTACATGGGAATCCTCTCTAATGGATATTATATGGATTATATCCTGTCGGCCGCACATCATTATCGAGTTGATCCTCTCGGTGGCGATGCGGCTGAGCTGACAGAGGAAGAAAAGACCCGCATTTTGGGAGGAGAGGCATGCATGTGGGGAGAGTTTGTCGTGCCCGAGACAATAGATTCACGGATTTGGCCAAGAACAGCAGCAATTGCCGAGAGATTCTGGTCCCCTCAAGGTGTCAACGACGTGGAGGATATGTATCGCAGGTTAGAAAAGTTGAATTCAATACTGGATATGTTTGGGCTAAAACACCGGAATTACTATCCAGTGATGTTGAAGCGCGTGGCAGGGGAGCATCCTATTGATGCACTCAAAGTTCTGGCGGAGATCGTGGAACCGGTGAAGTATTACACACGGCCGAGAACGCGTGCTTATACCCAAATGACACCTCTCAATCGGTTGGTGGATGCGGCTCGTCCTGAAAGCCATAAGGGACGAAAGTTTGCAAACATGGTGGAGAAATTTCTGGCTGATACTCCAAGCTACAAAGTCAAAAACAAAACGATCCAAGAGTGGTTGGTCGAATGGCGAAACAACCATGAGGTCTTAAAACCAGTATTGGAAGATTCCCCTTTGCTGGAAGAGATCATCCCACTCTCAGAGGATGTGGCTGCTCTAGCAGATGCCGGACTCCAGGCTATGGATTATCTGGAGGAAGGTCAGCAAGCGCCTCTCTCCTGGCTGGATGACGTGGTATCCTTATTGAGCCGTCCGAAAAAACCAGAGTACGAGCTTGTTGTTAAAATTGTGCCGGCCATCCAAGATCTGGTCCATGCTGTCCGGCCTCCATTGGTCAATGAAGACTTCGAGGATGGGGAGGCTCAGGGTTGGGAGCCGAATATTCCGGGAAACTGGAAAGTCGGCGGGGAATCGGGGACCCATTGCTACCAGCTTCAAGATCCAGGAACTCAGGGAAAGGTGAGAGCCCCCACATCGTGGTCTGTACTGAAAGATTTTGATATTTCCTGTTTTATTTTTACCGGGCGTCTCAGATGTAAAGCGGGTAGAGATAATCCGCATAGAGATATGGTCGTCATCTTTCATTACCAAGATCCCACGCATTTTTATTATGTCCACTTCTCGGCCGTCAGTGATGAGGCCCACAATATAATCGGCCTTGTGAATGGCAAAGACCGGGTGAAGATCAATCATGAACCGCCAGGAGAATCTGTCGCCAGACTGACAGACATGCAATTTCACGAGTTCAAAGTTACCTGTAATGCAGAGACCGGCGAAATCAAAGCATATTTGGACGACATGAGAATACCGATCTTAACGGCGGTGGACACGACGTTAGGACATGGGTTGGTTGGATTGGGATCGTTCGATGACATCGGGAGTTTTGACGACATCAAGCTTTGGGGAAAAAAGGAGTAATCTCATGAATAGCAAACCGATCCTTAGACGCGAGTTTTTGAAAAAATGCGCAGTGGGTACCGCCGCGATAGGAATGATATCTGCAGGAAAATTATTCTCTGGACGACCGGAATTACTCTACGATGCAAAAGGACTGCCCACGGTTATTCACGGAAAGACAGGAGCCAGGGTTCCGCGTTTAGCTGTGGGCTGCGGAAGCCGGTTTTGTGCTGTCGAGGACCCAGAGAAAAGCCAGGCGCTTCTTAACTATGCCTTGGACAGCGGATTCTATTATTGGGATACTTCCCATAACTATGTTTACAATGGTGTTGTGAGTGAAGAGCGGCTCGGCCTTGTGCTGAAACACAGGAGGAAGGAAGTCTTTTTAGCCACCAAGGTTGGCAACCGAACTTACGATGGAGCTATGCGTAATATCGAAGAGAGCCTAAAGCGTCTCAATACCGATCACCTGGAAATTCTCCAGATCCACAGCATCCTGTCCCTCGATGATGTGGATAAAATAGGGGCGAAAGAAGGTGTCTTCCGTGCTGTCCAAAAAATGAAAGATGAGAAAGTCACGAAGTTCATCGGCTTTTCAGGTCATAGCAATGCCGATGCAATGGCTGCCACGGCCAAACGTTTTGATTTCGATACCATGCTGATCGCATTGAACCATTATGCGGAGAGAAAAGGGGATATGGAAAATTTTGCTATCCCTCGGGCGGCAGAGAAAAAAATGGGAATAATCGTGATGAAGGTGATCCGTCCTCGGGAAAATATCAAAGGTCTAAAAGCCGAGGATCTGATTCGATATGCTTTGAGCCTCAAGAAACCTCACGTGGCTGTTATCGGGACGGATAGCCTGGAAGTCGTGAAAAAAAACCGGGAACTGCTGAGGAATTTTAGCTCGATGAGTCCGGAAGAAATGGAGAAGATAAAAGGGGCCCTCGAGCCCTTTTTTGCCGGAAACGAAATGCCTTGGATGCAGCCAGGCTACACCGATGGGATAAGCATTTGAGGGAGAATTTCATAAGCCGTCTGTCCTCCCTGGATGCATTCCGTGGCATTACCATTGCAGGTATGATACTGGTAAACAATCCAGGGAGCTGGCAGCATGTGTACTCGCCCCTTCGTCATGCCGAGTGGCACGGCTGGACACTCACTGATCTTATTTTCCCTTTTTTCCTGTTCATTGTCGGCGTTTCCGTTTCTCTTGCTCTTTCGAAAAGAATGGAGAGAGCGGACAGCCCTTTTTCTCTATACACAAAGATATTCCGAAGAAGCCTCATCATTTTTGCTCTCGGGATTGCGCTTCATTTGCTATTTCGGTTTGATTTTGTGCACCTCCGGATTCCGGGCGTCCTGCAACGCATTGCCATCTGCTATCTTGTCTCGGCACTGATTTTTTCGAAGGTGGGGATCAAAGGTAGAGTCGCGATCATTTTTTTTCTTCTGATCGGCTATTATTGGGTGATGAAACTTATTCCTGTACCAGGATATGGAGCAGGAGTGTGGGATTATCAGGGAAACCTCTGCGGGCATATCGATACAAAACTTCTGGGAGGACACCTGTACAAACTCCAATTCGACCCGGAAGGGATCCTCAGCACTTTTCCTGCCATTGCAACCACTTTGTTTGGAACCCTTGCAGGGGACTGGCTCCGAACCTCTAAAAATGTGCTCCAGAAATCGGGAGCGCTTATAGCTGTTGGGATCATGCTGACAGTTTCCGGGCTGCTTCTTCATCCGCTTTTTCCAATAAATAAACAGCTATGGACAAGCTCTTATGTCCTTTTTGCAGCCGGAGCGGCTTTGATTCTTTTAGGGTTATGTTTGGGGCTGATGGACGGTTTTGGGGCGAAAAAATGGGCTTATCCCCTTCTTGTTCTGGGCACAAATGCGATATTTGTTTATGTTGCTTCAACGGTTATGGTGAAGTTGCTGCTTGTGATAAAGGTTTCGACGAACAAAGGGGCAATCGCTCTCTATGCATACATCTACAATCATCTGTTGGTGCCGTTGGCTGGCCATCTTAACGGGTCCCTTCTTTTTCCTTTCTTGCTCCTTTCCCTCTGGGTTCTTATCATGATTCCTTTATACCGAAAAAAAATATTTATCAAAATTTAGCCTGAATTATTTACGAGTTTAGACCCTCTACGTTCGACCATCACAGTACTCTCGCGGGTGGGCCGGATTGGTTCGCCAATTCCGAATTTTAAAGAGGTGATCCAGGAGCCCGGTGAAGATGGAACCGGACCCGACAAAGTCGGCTTCCCTCGAAGGACGATTCGTGAATGCTAGATCCTCAATGGTGCTCCGGACATGCCTGATGGGAGAGAACCGTTCAGGCTAATCTTGGTCGGGCGGTTTCGTGAGGTCGCGGAGCATGTCCACGATATTGCTTGCGCCTCCGATTATGACGATAATCACCAGCAGAGAGTAGCCTGAAAGAGTAAAAATTAGAACAGCTTTCCATAACAGTTCCCAATTCATCTCTTTACCTCCACTAGTTTGGTTTTATCGGGGAATATCAGGGATCCGAGGATCATCCCAAGGAATGCGATCAAGAATGTCATAACACCGATAAACTTATCGCTCAGGTAGAAGGGCACGTTTTCCCCCGTTGTCCAAGGCCCGATTCCCAGGATGGCCAACAGGCCGGCATACAGCGCGATTTTTGCTCCGGTTTTGCTGGCTTTTTTCCAGTACAAACCTGCAGTCACGACGGTAAAAGCACCCGCCAGGTAAATGGTGCCGGTGACTGCCATGTAATTCCAGAGAGATACGGGTGCTTCGAACCACAACCCCCAAATAAGCAAAAAGATGCCAATAGCAACGATACAAATGCGTGTGATCAGGAGGCGGCTTTTGTCCGATAGGTTGTCTTTTTTCAAGGGAGCGACGATGTCCTGAGTGATCACAGAGCTCCAGCTGAGCAGGTAACTGTCATGGGTGGACATAAAAGCCGCAAACATGCCGGCCGCAATCAGTCCCAAAAAGCCGCTGGGAAGTACTTTTGCTATAAAGATAGGCATGCCGAATTGGCTGTTCAGGGCATCTGGTCCTTGAAAGGCCGCCAATAGCTTGGGTGATTGGGAGATGAAGATGAAAGCGCAAATGCCCCAGAGCATCGGGATGACCCGGCGGGCCAGATAAGAAACAGAGCTCCAAGCGTAGAGTTGTTTAGCCACTTTAGGTGTTTTGGCTGACAGGGCTCGGAGGGTCCCGGACTGCCAGAGAGCTCCGGCCGAAAAGGTAAGGATAACCATAAAAATCACATACAGGCTTCCAAATCCTGATCCTTCACTGATGGGATTGAACCAAGATGCGCTGTCGACCGAAGGCGGCGCTTTGAAGAGATTTGCCCAGCCAACCTTGGAAATGGCGAACCAAGATCCGATGAGCATCCCTATGGACAAGACGACGAATTGCATGAAATCGTTCAGAACCACAGAGACCATTCCGCCCAAAACCGTATAGACAAGCACCATAATCAACATGGCAGACATAAAAAGCTTCAATCCCGCCGGGTTGCTGTATCCGGTAACACCCATCATGAACCTGGCGCCTGCCTGAAGAAATAGACCCATGTTCAAGATCCCTCCCAACGCCAGGATGATACCCCCAACGATCCTCACATTTCTCCCAAAACGCATCTCATAAAACTCCGGGATGGTCATAACCCGCAGCTGCCGTAGCTTATAAACGATAAAACCCGTCAGTCCTATGGCCAGGATACAGAAGGTTTCGATGATCCCCACATGGAAGGCCGAAAGGCCGTGTTTAAATCCCAGCTCGGCGTTGTACATGACAGTTACAAGCCCCAGCTCTGTTCCCGTAAGGGTTGCGATGGCTATGAAAAGCTTGAGCGAGCGGCCTGCCAGGATAAAATCACTCAATTGCCGGATGTATTTTTTGACGATTATCCCGATCACGACAGGGATACAGATATAAACGCAGACGATCACCCAGTCGAGTGTTTTGAAATTTGTGGCAAAAACATCCATCTATACAGGCCTCCTCTTATTAGTCTTCCCAAATCTTTCTGATCCAGGGAATAGTGGCTTTGAATGGTTAAGAAAAGTATCAAAATAAAAAATAAAAACCATATCTTGGATAATATCATTGTTTTCATAATCGCAGGCAACAGCAGAATTTTACAACAACGGACTCTTTTTTCAAATGAATTTTTGAGGACAGATGACCTGTAATCGATACACACTCCAAGTTCTTGCTTCCTGAAAAAGGGAGAGGGTAGTTTGGCATGTTTTTTGCTTGTTCATCTAAAGTTAAATTGTCGACATTGAATGACCGGATGGAATAGATTAACATATTTGTATTGTCTAATAAGTATTGCAACTTTTTTGCGACAATAAAAGTTATTAAACATGTAGGATTTATAGGGAATAGGACAACGTAAACTTTGGAGGAAAATGATGTTTGCTTGTTACATTAAAAGGTATTTATTGATATTCACAATTATCTATATAGGAACCGTGTCTGCGGCCTCTCTTGTTCATGCCCAATATTTTGGACGAAACAAGGTGCAGTATGACAAATTCGATTTCAAAATTCTGAAGACACAACACTTCGATGTTTATTTTTATCCTGAGATGGAAGAATCGGCTCAACTGTCCGCTCGGATGGCTGAGCGTTGGTATGCTCGTCTCTCACGGATTTTTAACCATAAGCTCAAAGGCCGCCAACCCCTGATCTTATACGCTAGCTCTTCCCACTTCCAGCAAACGACCACTATCTCTGGGGCCATCGGGGAAGGAACAGGAGGAGTGACCGAGTCTTTTAAAAGACGTATCATTCTTCCGGTTGGAGGCTCCCTAGCAGCAACCGATCGCGTGATCGGTCATGAGCTTGTCCATGCTTTCCAGTATGATCTCACTTCCCAAAATCGTTCGAGTTATGCTGGAGCTAGTTCAGGGCTAGCGCGTATTCCGTTGTGGTTTATTGAAGGTCTGGCCGAATACCTGTCCATCGGTTCGATCGATCCCAACACAGCCATGTGGATGCGGGATGTGACGCAGAGGAAGGAACTTCCCACCATTAAAAAAATGGACGATCCTTACAAGTATTTTCCCTACAGGTATGGTCAGTCACTCTGGGCCTACATCACTGGGAAGTATGGGGATGAAGCAGTGGCATCCTTGATGAAACAAGTGAGCCGCGTCGGAGAGCTGGAGTCTGCAATGCAAAAGGTTTTGAATGTGAACTTCGAGCAGTTGACAAAGGAATGGCACCAGGCCATGAATGAAACATATAATCCGATCGCAGAGAAAACCCGGCTTGTCGAAAAAAATAGCCGTCCTCTTTTTAAGGCAACAAAGGAAAATAGACTGAATGTTTCGCCTACTCTCAGCCCGGATGGAAGCCAGATCGTTTTCCTTTCAAGCCGAGATCTGTTTTCGATCGATATGTATTTGGCCGATGCAAAGACGGGAAAAATCATTCGCCGATTGGTAAAAACAGCTACAGACCCGCATTTTGATAGTTTGCAGTTCCTGAATTCCTCTGGCTCTTGGGATTCCAAGGGAGAGCGGTTCGTTTTTGGCGGTATAACCAAAAGTGAGCCTGTTCTTGTCGTAGTCAACACAAAAACCGGCAAAAGAGAGAAAGAGGTCGTTTTCAAGGAATTGGGGGAGATATTGAACCCGACCTGGTCTCCGGATGGGCGTTTCGTCGCCTTTTCTGCTCTTGATGGCGGCTTGTCGGATATTTTTTTGTTAGACCTTGAAACCGAAGAGTTGAAAAAGCTGACAGACGATCCCTTTTCCGACCTGTATCCTTCTTGGTCTCCAGATGGCCGCACCATTGCCTTTGTCACAGACCGCTTTTCCAGTGACCTCTCGATCCTTAACATCGGGGACTTTCAGATGGCCTTGTTGGATCCCGACACGGGCGATATCGAGAAGATCCGAGGATTTCTCGGGGCGAAAAATATCAATCCTCAGTGGGCTCCTGATTCGAAAAGCCTTTTCTTTATGTCCGATCGTAATGGCATTTCCAATGTGTACAGAGTCGATCTTGTCAGCGAGGAAATATCCCAGGTAACAAATCTCTTCACAGGTGTAAGCGGCATCATGGCCCAAAGTCCCGCCATTTCGATTGCGCAAGAGACCGGCCAGATGGCTTTCAGCGTCTATTCGGAGAATAATTACAGCATCTACGCCATCGATTCTTATGAACTCCTTTCCGGGGAAGAGCCTAATGGTGATTTTGGAGAGATCTTGCCGTCCCTGCTCCCGCCAAGAAAAAAAGGTGAAGGAGAGGTGATCGCTCTCCTCAACAACCCGCTGTATGGACTACCTGAAGAAGCCGATTTTGAAATTTCCGATTACAAGCCGAAACTGGCTCTGGATTATGTCAGTCCTGGCCAGATGGCTGTGGGTACAGACCGATTCGGGATGTATGCTGGTGGGGGGATCATGCTGAATTTCAGCGACATGCTCGGCTATCACAACTTGTTCACCATGGCGCAGGTCAACAGCCGAGTCGAAGATTCGACTCTGTTGGCTGGGTACCAGAACACGAGGAGCAGATTGAACTGGGGAGCTGTTGTGCAGCGGATTCCTTATGTGTATGGCGGGGTTTCTATGGGATATGGGGACTTTTTGGGACAGACGGCTCTTCTCGAACAGGAATACATCTTTCGCCAGGTCAATTATCAAGCATCGATTTTTGCCTTCTATCCTTTCAATAAATCCCGCCGATTCGAACTGTCTGCGGGCTACCGGTTGATCGATTATCAACAAGAAGTCCGCACGCGGGCTTACACGATCGATGGGTTCTTTTTGGACCGAATCAAGCAGGAATTGGATGCTCCGGATAGTCTGTATTACGGATTTTTCACGGCAGCTTTTGTGTATGACAGCTCCTTCTTTGGTGCTACGGCACCAATCCTTGGGCAGAGCTACCGTATCGAATTTACGCCCTATTTTGGAGGCAATCTTAATTTCTCTTCTCTGCTCGCCGATTACCGGCGCTACCTTATGCCCGTAAGGCCGTTCACGCTGGCTTTCCGTATTATGCATTATGGTCGTTATGGGAATAACGCCACAGACGAGCGTTTTTATCCCTTGTTTTTAGGTTATGAAACTCTGCTCCGGGGATACAATTCATCCTCGTTCGGTTTCGACGAAAATGACGTTTATGCGCAGCTGTTCGGAAACAAGCTGATGATAGCCAATGTAGAACTTCGTTTCCCGCTTTTTGGGGTTCTTGGTTTAGGAAGAGGATATTACGGTATCCTTCCGGTGGATTTTGTGGCCTTTTACGATGCCGGGATAGCTTGGGGGTATGAAGTCGAAGGTGACGCCGAGAGTAAACCCTTCTTTTTGGGCGGCAATCGCAGACCACTTTCGAGTGTCGGCATAGGACTCAGGATGAACTTGATGGGATTCCTGATCATGGGATTCAATGCCGTGAAACCTTTCAACAGACCGAACAAAAACTGGGTGTTCCAGTTCACGATCATGCCAGGATTCTAATCGTTCTTTCAAGCCGCCTGTAGTAAAAGCAGATTCATTTCGTATGCATGTGTCATTGTGCCTGTCCTTACTAAAAAAGCCTGAAGAGCTTAAGGGCCATTATGCTGATGGCCACGGCAAGAATGATACGGATAACTCTTTCACCCCCTTTAACCGCCACGTGGGCGCCCCACCAACCTCCAAAGGCGTTACCTGCAGCAAGGGCGAGTCCATATTCCCAATTTACATTGTCCGTCCACATGAATATCAGCAGTGCGGGTAAAGTGTAGATCAAAATAATAAATACCTTGTGCATGTTGACCGCTATGAGATCGACGCGGAGAAGGTGGTAGAGGGCAGCCATGAACAAAAAACCCACGCCAATTTGGAGAAATCCACCGTAAAATCCGATTCCCAATAGGGCGGGATAAATCCACCAGCTTCTCTGTTCTTTTTGATCTGGATTCCTATCCTTGTATGAACGTGAAAAGAACAAGGATATCACGATAAATATCAAGACCCCCCCCAAGATGCGTTCGAACAATACACTGCTGATCCGTGCGGCCAGGATGGCCCCTAGGATGGCGCCAGGGAGGGTGAACAGAGAAAGCTCTGTGCTTGTCCGGAACTGGTGCATTTTGTTCTTTCGGAAGGAAGCGACGGCAAAGATATTCTGGATAAATATAGCGATGCGGTTCGTGCCGTTAGCCAGGGCGCCGTCAAGGCCCATGAAAATCAGCGTGGGCAAAGTGAGGCTTGATCCACCGCCGGCATTCACGTTGATGAATCCCGCTATCGAGCCTACCCCGAATAAAATCAACCAGTTCCAATAGTCCATTCACTCTTCCTGAAGCTAGAAAATTTATAGAAATCATACCTGTTGTCTTGAAAAAACGCAATGCATTGAACAAGAAAGAGTATTCGGTTTTAATCATTGTGTAAGCAGCGGAAAATATTGATCAGTTTCCGAGGATGGAGTACTATTTGATTGGGAATAGATATGAAAGATATCCATCCTCTCCTAGATGAAGAAAGCCAGAAAAAGGCCCGCTTTTATGAGAAAGAGAAACGTCTCCTTGGCTTTGCTAGCCTGATTCTATCTCTTGCCTTTCTCCTTATCTTTTATTTCAGTGGGATTAGTTCTTTACTGGCTGACCTCAATATTGCCCATTCCATCATAGGGACATTCCTCGTTTATGTGGTTACCTTTTATTCGACCATGACGATCTTCGGTTTTCCTTTGGAATTCTTTAGTGGCTATATTCATGAGCACAAATGGGACTTTTCCAACCACACGGTGAAGAGCTGGTTGTGGGAAAAGATCAAGTCCTTTTTTATAGGGTTGATCATTTTTATTCTCATATTGGGATTGTTACTTTGGATCATGGCCATAACTCCAAAATGGTGGTGGTTAGTGGCAGCATTGGTGATGGCCTTTGTGAGTGTAGTTTTTGCAATCCTTTTCCCGATTGTCATTGCTCCAATTTTTAATAAATACACGCCAATCCAAAATGAGAAATTAACCAAAGTCCTAGATAAAATGTTCGTGCGTGGAGGACTTAAGAGCAGTGGGATTTTCAAGGAGGACATGAGTCGTCAAACCAAAAAGGAGAATGCATTTCTGGCCGGATTGGGCAAAACGAGACGGATTGTATTGGGGGATAATTTGCTAGAAAATATGACGATTCACGAGATAGAATCGATCATTGCCCACGAAGTCGGTCACTATAAGTATCAACATATCTGGAAGAATATCGGGATTGGAACACTGCAACAATTGCTGATTTTCTTTGTCATCAATTTGATATTAAAATGGGCGTTCCCTCACTTCCTATCCTCAACACAAGGGAATCTTTCCCTTTTTCCTATATTTGCCATTTTATTGGGAGGATTTTCAGGATTCCTGTTTGCTCCGCTGAAAAATTGCCTTTCTCGAAATTTCGAAAAAGAGGCAGACAGATATGCACTGGCCAATATAAAGAATAACAGGGCATTCATGACAGCTCTCGCAGGATTGGCGAACCGAAACCTATCCAATGCTTATCCAGAATGGTGGATGAAATCCCTGTATTATTCTCATCCGCCAATCGGCGAGCGGTTAAAAATGGCAGAGAAAAGAGATATAAAATAGAAGGAATCATAAAACTTTTTTTGTTCAAAAGGAAAAATTCACAGGAGTACAGCTTCGTAATTTTTACGTTCGATAAACGATGTCACAACACAAGGTTTTGATGGAATGAATTATGGGCTAAAAATCCGGGCCGAAACGAAGAAAAATGAACTCTCCTAGGGGGGTGAATATGTGATTTAAATTTCACCCCTAAAGAGGATTGCCAAATTAAGGCGATGTTGCCGATAATATTATCTTAGAATAGGAGTAGGGCAAAATATCGGAGCTCTAATCCAGGCACGAGATAAAAAGGAAACAGGAAGGGGAAAGCGTTTGAAAAGCCAAATGAAAAAAATTATTGGGCTTTCCATACTATTTTTATTTGTGTTGGGTCTGCATTCAGGCAGGCTTTATTCTTCCTCAAAAAAATTGAAAATTATCGTCGACAAAGCTTCTATCCATCTAGATCCGGATAAAAGAAGCACTGTGGTTGCCATGTTGAATAAAGGCTCTCTTGTGTCTCTTGGCAGTGAGCGTAAATTCCGTACAAATTGGAACTATGTTTATTTCACTTCAGAAAAATCTGGCCGGACCAAGTCTGGATACATCCTTGATATATTGGTTGAAAAACTCTTCGAAGTCACAAAAAAATCCACCATCCAACGAGAAGGGGATGAAACAGGGAACCAAGCAGGATCAAAAAAGAATTTCAGGAATACTCGATGGGGAATGAACAAAGCGCAGGTTGTGCGGATCGAGGGAAGTCCAAATCACCGTGAAAATTCAGGCGGGTTGGATATTATTCAATATCCCCAGAAGATTTTGAACATGGATTGTATGATAGGGTACGTGTTTGCTTATAATAAATTAGCCAAGGCCAAATACAGTTTCCTTGCCAATTACGAGGACAAAAATCAGTATATCCACAATTATAAAAAAATAAAGGATATCTTAATACAAAAATATGGAAAATCCGAAGCAGAAAAGGTTCTATGGCAGGATAAACAATATCAAAATAATCGTTCAAACTGGGGATTGGCTCTCAGCCTAGGTCATCTCGAGTTCAGTTCTCTTTGGAAGGATTCGGAAACAGAAATTCAACTCCGCGTGTATGGAGGAAGAAATAGGGTTTTTCTTGTGGTGTTATACTCTGGTCTCGAATTCTTGGATCTGGCAAAAAAAGTGAGAGCACAAAGTCAACTTTCTATCTGGTAAATCGGATTCCTAGCCCCTCAACATCCTATCCTGAATTATTCACGTGCCAAGATTGCTGCAGCGGCAAGGCAGTGGCTCATGAGCTGTATCTGTATACTGCGATTGGGCTACAACGAAGCCGATGTGGTGAGATTGGCTCGCCCGAAGGGTAAAAAATTCCGATGTATGATAATAATAGATATGAAATTTCAGTTTTTGCGGGAAAGAGATAAAGCATCGGAATTTTTTATAAATAATTCAGGTATTTATTCAGCACCGTCCCAGCAGTAAGTGCACACCTTTTCTTTAGGAAGACCGATGGCCTCCACAAGATCTTCCAGTCTTTGATACTGCAGAGAAGTCAAGTTTAGTCTTTTTCTGATACTTTCGACCATGGCCATATATTTATCCGAGCCTGCTTGGGCATATTCGTTCAATTCTCCCACATTTTCTCCAACCAACTCATTGATAGCAGTCCTTGCGGCCAAGTCCATTTCTGATCTTGATCTGGAAAAGTTTAAGAACTTGCAGGCATAGATAAGGGGAGGGCAGGCTGGTCTCATGTGCACCTCCAAGGCTCCTGCATCGTACAACCTTTGGATGGTGTCCTGGAGTTGTGTTCCTCTAACGATCGAATCCTCGCAAAACAACAATCGCTTGCCTTTGATGAATTCCTGGACCGGGAGGAGTTTCATTTTTGCGACCAAGTTCCGAATGGCCTGGTCCTGCGGCATAAAGCTTCTCGGCCAAGTCGGTGTGTATTTAACGAAGGGTCTTTTGAATGGGATTCCGGATTCGCCGGCATATCCTAAGCCATGGGCTGTTCCTGAGTCAGGGATGCCAGCCACAAAATCAATCTTGATCGAATCCCGCTGGGCAAGCTTTGCCCCGCATCGGTTACGGACATCCTCGACATTGATGCCTTCATAGCTCGATGCCGGGTACCCATAGTAGACCCACAAAAACCCACATATCTGCATTTTATCCTCTGGTGCCTTTTTTTGTTCGATCCCTTCACGCTTTAAAAGCACGATTTCTCCGGGTCCTAGATACTGCTTGACGTTGAGTTCGAGGTTCGGGAATGCACAGGTTTCGAGGGAGGCAGCAAAACTTCCTTCTTTTTCTCCGATGACGATCGGGGTTCGCCCCAATTTATCCCTAGCCGCATAGATACCATCATCTGTCAACAACAAGAGGGAACATGATCCCTCGATGGCTTCTTGGGCGCTTTTTATCCCTTCCACAAATGTCGATTCTTGGTTGATCAACGTGGAAACGAGTTCGGTCGGATTGATCTCCCCTCCACTCATATCCCGAAAATGGAGTTTTTTTTCCTGAAACGCTTTTTTAATGAGGTTTTCACTATTTTGAATGACCCCAACAGTGACGATGGCATAGTTCCCGAGGTGTGATCGAATCAAAAGCGGTTGGTCGTCAAAGTCGCTTATGACCCCGATGCCTTTGTTTCCGGACATCATCGTGATGTCGGTTTCGAATTTGGAGCGAAATTGAGCGTTCTCTATGTTGTGGATGAATCGGATAAATCCGGTTTCATTCTGTACAGCTAGTCCGCCCCTTTTTGTTCCGAGGTGTGAGTGGTAATCTGTACCGAAAAAAAGGTCGTTGACACAGTCCTTGTCAGAAATGATTCCGAAGAAGCCTCCCATACCTTACTCCTCAATTATCTAGATTTTTTGCTACTGTCAGACATTGGAATTTCGCGAGAGCTAACTATGACAAAATTCGATTCTTGTTTCAAGAAAAAACATGAGAAAATGTTATTATTGGAACTTTGGCCTCAGAAAATTGTATAATAAAAATACTAGAGAAGGAGGAACGATGAAAAATAAGAGCTTTTTTCTGCTTATTCTTTCCATGCTTTTCCTAAGTTCTTGCTTTTATATACAAGTCGAATATCCACCAGAGAGGGGAAGGACTCCCTTGGAAGAATTTCATAAAAGTGTCCCTTTTTCCCCAGGTGGCACCCTTTCTTTGGCAAATGTGAATGGGAATGTTGAAATTAACGGATGGGAGAGAGAAGAACTGGAAGTGTATGCAGAAAAAATGATTCAGCTTCCCGAACGAACCAAATTTTATATTTATCCCAGGAAAGACTTTGCCCCTGGAATTGTTTTTGATAAGTTTGAGAATTTCATCAAAATCAGAACAAAAAACGTCTCAGAGAACAAAGAAGTAGGATTTGTGGATTACTTCATCGATGTTCCCAGTTCTATAAATTTGAAAGATATCGTGGTGAGAAAAGGGAATATAAATATCTCCGGAGTTTACGGCGATGCTTATTTGGATTTGACAGAAGGGGATATAACGGTGGAAAATTTTTCCGGATCTTTAACAGCATCGGCCAATCGAGGCTCTGTAGATGTTAGTCTGATTGACCTTCGGGAACAGGATGAGATTGTCATCACGTCCAGGGAGGGAAACATCACCTTGTCGCTCCAGGAAAATGCGAGTGCCCATCTGGTGGCTGCATTTCCCGATGGAGAGATCAGCAGTGAATTTGAAATCGATGTGCCGCCAGGTGATAAAAAGATCGACACCCAATGGGGAGAAAATGGGCCCAGCATTTCTTTAACGGCTTTAAGGGGCAATATAAGGATCACAAAAATTATGAAGTATTGAATGTCTTTTTTTTAAAGGAGAAAAACATGGAAGAACAGAAAAAGGTCATCGTAGCCGGAATCATTTTTGTTGTATTGATAGTGGCCACAGCCTTCATTTATTACTTTTTTATTTATTCAAAACCTCAAAAGTCTGAAGAAGCGACCCAGATCGTTCAAGAGCAGCCCGTGGTTGAGGAGAAGGTCCAACCAGAAGAGGAAAAGGTCGAACCGCTGGATGTGAGTTTGGATAAAAGTGATGATCTGGTCCGGAAACTTGCGGAAGAATTATCATCCCATCCTAAGCTGGCCATGTGGTTGATGAGCGAGGAATTGATTCGGAAGTTCGTGGCTGCCGTTGATAACATCGCCAATGGTCAAAGCCCAGCGCCGCAGATCGATTTTTTCAAACCCGATGGAAAGTTCAAAATTGTCGAGGAGGTAGGAGAATGCTTCCTTGATCCAGAAAGTTATAAACGGTATGACCTTGCAGCTGAAGTTTTTGTATCATTGGATTCCAAAGGATGTGTGACTCTGTATAGGCAGCTGAAACCAGCCATCCAAGAGGCATACAAAGATTTGGGATATCCAGACACAGAATTTGACAACACATTGAAAAAAGCTTTAATGGAACTTCTTAAGGTTCCCGTCATCAAACAGAACATCCAACTGGAAAAGAAGGTCTTGACCTATACAATAGTTGATACCGATTTGGAATCCTTGAGTTCTGCCCAAAAACATCTTCTGCGAACGGGGCCAGACAACGTCCGAGTTATCCAGGGGAAACTTCGTGAGATGGCCGAATTTTTGGGTTTTATGAAGTAAAAAAAGCATCGACGTTTTTTATGAATAGTTCAGGTATAATGGCTCCATAATAATGCTCAAAATCAGAAAAGGAACTCTTCTTTTTGCTCTGGAAGTCATAGCCATCTCTTCGTATTTCGCGTATGAAATAGCTCAAAATCAGCTGGATTCAAAACTCTCTCCGACCTTTACTTTTTTTCTATTTTTCCTGCTTTTATCTGCTGGCTTAGGAGGAATTTTATATTCTCTATTGAAATTTTACTCCCAAAAAATGGCATTATGGCTAGATGTGAGTGCTCAAGAGGTCAGGCGTTTTACCATCCTTTCTTTTGCTCCTTTTTTTTTTCTTGTGCTGGTGTTCATTCAGAAATTTGTCTTTCTCAATGAAATCAGCCATATTGTTTTGGTCGTCTCGACCCTTGGCTTCATTTATCTCCATTTGTTTTTTCTCTACCGCTTAAATAGGCAGCAACTAGAGATCTTTCCGAAGCTAAGCCGTGCAAAAATCGCTCTTCTCTGTTTTGCCTTTGCAGGTATTGTTTATATCTTGGCAGCTTCTGGTATCTTGTTTACTCCATATCCCATTACTGGGGATGAACCCCATTACCTCTTAATTACAAAAAGCCTTATATCCGATGGGGATGTCAATCTTTGGAACAACTACCAGAATAAAGATTATCTGGAATTTTATCCGGGGCGGCTTGACTCTCATACAACAACAGGTAAAAGAGGTTCCCAGTTCCAATACTCAAGGCATATGCCTGGATTATCTGTTCTGCTTTTGCCTGCTTATGTGGTAGGAACCAGAATTGGCAAAGTATCGGCATCCGTTTTAAGTAAACCGATGTCTGAAAAGGGCGTTCTGATTCTGGCCATCAGGTTTTTTTTATGTGTCTTAGCCGCGGCTTTAAGCGGAATGTTCTATTTAGTCGTGGATACCCTGCTGAAAAATCGCAAAGTATCTCTCATCACATGGGGCCTTTTTGGTTTCACGACTCCTCTTTTGTTCTATTCTTTCCAGATCTATCCCGAAGTAGTCGTCGCGCTCATTTCCATCTCTCTCATGTATCTTATTATTATCAAGTCCGATTGGAGGTTGTCCCGTTTATTGCTTGCAGGAATCGGGATCGGGATTTTGCCTTGGTTCGGAATAAAGTATATGGTCATTTCAGCCGGATGTGGTCTTCTGTTTATATTCTCTTTTCTCAGGCAAAAGCAAAAAATAAAAAATTATTTCTATCTAGCGCTTCCAATTTTCCTTTCGGCTGTTTTTTTTCTATTTTTTCTATGGTCCCTGTATGGGAAACTATCTCCCGTGGTTGTTTACAAAGGAACGACTGGAGATGGCAGTGTCTCATTTAATGCTTTATATCATTATAACCCGATCGAGTTCTTGAGGTGTTGGATTGGATATTTGTTCGATCAACGAGTCGGCCTTTTCATTTATTCCCCTATTTTTGTTCTGTTTTTTCCAGGTTTGATCCTTTGGTTTAGGAAAAATAAAAAAGAAGCTTTGTCTTTGTTTTTTCCACTGATCCTGTACTGGGCTTTTTGTTCCCTGAGTTATTATTGGGGAGGCTACTGCCCCCCGGGAAGGACCTTGCTACCGGTTTTGTGGATTATGTGTTTGTTCATGGGAGGGGCCATGTATTGGTCTGGGAAGAAAAAGCCTGTTGTCATCATGCATTTATTGGTTGGTCTTTCCTTTCTGAACACATATCTTCTAGCGCAAAACACACGCCTCCTCTACCACGAAAACCTTTCCTTTCATTGGGCAGAGTCTGGAAAAGTCAGCAATGTGTTGCATTCGCTGAGCAATGCCTTCATCGATTTTACGAAGTTCGTTCCTTCGCTGTCCAGCCAGGAAGGAATCACTTGGATCCCGCTATTTTTTTGGATTCTTTTGTCTCTTTTGATAGGATTTTTCTTCATTAGAAGGGTGCGGAAATCCAATGGACGGATTTTGTGTCAAAAGATAATGGTTCCAATGGGAGCGGTTTTTCTCGTATGTGCAGCTGTTGTACTTTATTCTTTTCTAGACATTCGCCTCGATGAACAAAAGTCTTTCCAAACAAAGGATGTTCATGTTTATTTCCAGGATGAAAATACATATGGCCATGAAATGAATGGTTTTTGGACAAAGGGAGCCAGCAAAGCAGAGATTATTGTAAAAAGCCCGAGAAAAGCATCAAGTATCGACTTGAGACTGACATGTTCTTCCAGGGGAAAAACGATGGTGCGAGTAGGGAATGCGATTAGAATTTTGGGCAAAAAAAATAACGGAGAATCTGAGATAATGGTTTCCTTTCCCAAACCTGTGGGATTTGCATGGGGAGGGAATCATTTATATGCGATAAAAATCAGAGGGGAGAGCAGTTTTGTGCCCCGCAAGCGGGATAAGAAGTCAACGGATAGCAGGTTTTTGGGGGTATTTGTTAGAGTTGAAGTTAATTAACCTGGATAATTCAGGTTAAAGGCCTTGATTATACCAGTCCTGAAAGGGCGATCGCTTCAGTTGTCACTTTTTTCGAGGAAAAAAAGTCCATCAGTTTTTCCCAATCTGTCTGAATACGAAGAAAGTTGTAATATGGATTTTCTTCAGAGTCAGCTTGAATTTTTGCTAGATAGATGTTTCTCATGCATTCCATGGCGCCTTGGGGATCTCCGGCACACATATAATCCAAGGCAAGCATTTGGTTGGATCGGTATATTTTTTCTTCAAGGTCATCTTTAAGAAATTCTCCTGGGTAGGGATCTAGTTCTGAAGCATGAAGAGGATGCAAACCTGGATATCCCTCCTGACCATTCAGCTTCTTTTTTTCGAAAACAAACCGGAATATATCTTCCCTTACCTGTTCCCATTTGGGCGAAGTTTTTGGCGGAGCCATGTGTTTGATGGAGAGCTGATTATCCAGGTAGGTCTTAAACCCGAACATCCGGGCATTGATCAGAAAATCAATGTCTTCTCCTCTAGGGATTGAAGGATCGAAGGGTATACGGGTGAAGAGGTCCTTGTGCAAAACCAGATTTCCTCCGAAGGCAAATGGTGTAACTTCAAGCCTCGGTTCCTCAGCAATTATCTGTTTGAATGCCCTGTTCATGCAGTCGATTTTGTTCCAGTAGGTCATCCAAGGAAGGATTTCCCTATTGAGGAGGAAGTCATCGTCAGGATTGATATAATAACCAGCCACTGCCAGGATTCTTTCTCCGTGCTTTTCTTGATCGATGAACTCAAGGGCCTTATCCATGAAATCCGGATCCTCGAATATTTCGTCATCATCGATCAGGACAGCTATCTCAGAGCCTAACAGGTGCGGAACAAAGGTGCAGAGGTTGCGGACATTGGAATAGCCGTCAAGTTGGAGCAAGGATGTCATCTCTTCCTTTTTTTTCAGGGATAAAAATTGGTGAATTTTCGATAGATGGGAGTAAGAAAAAAGAAAAGTTTCCACATTCTTTGCGTGGTCCTCGATGATGGAAGCAATTTTGTTCTCCGCATCTTCCCGGATATCCGATGCCGTAGCCACCCCTAGTATCACGAGTTGGAAATCTTTGCTTTTGATGATGGAAAGGCTATCGAGGAGGCGGCCGAGGGTTCCTTCTTCATCCAAAGGTGTGGGATGGTCATAGATGGTATCCGTTTCTTTACGTCCTTCCTCTTTTTTCCGTCCCCAGTAGCTGGGGATAACCATGGTGACTTTCATTTTTTTCTCCCTTTTGTTTGGCTTAGAGGAGGTTTGGACATCATGTCCTCCAATACAGCCTCCAATCGGGCTACGCCTTTATCCCAGGCATAGCGATCCTCCATGAGCTTTCGTGCATTGTTCTGTATCCTTTGGTAGAGATCGATGTTCCCGATCAAATCCGCGATTCCTTTGACAAAATCGTCGGGCCTATCGGCAAGGATTATGTTTTCGCCATCGGAAGCAGGGATGCCTTCTGATCCCAACCGGGTGGATACCACAGGACGGCCCAACGCCATGGCTTCCAGTATTTTCCCCCGGAATCCGCCTCCGAGCCTCACAGGACAGATGAACACTTTGCCTTTCCGCAAGTAGGGAGTGACATCGTCCACGGTTCCCGTCACAACAATAGATTTATCTGCAGAAAGACGGGTGATTTCTGGGGGTGGAGACTGGCCCACCACATAGAATTTCAGATCCGGCAGGGCCTTTTTCAGGCGTGGCCATATTTCTGCATGGAAATACAGGACGGCATCCACATTCGGATAATGGAGGTAGTTGCCAAGAAATACCAGGCTGTTATCTTCTTCAGCTTGAGGGGAAAAGGCGAAGGTTTCCACATCCACGCCATGGGGGACGATGGCGATGTCAAGATCCGGGCAGATCGCTAAAAGTTTGTCTTTTCCTTGTGGGGTCAAGGCAAGGACTTTGTCGGCGTTCCTGTACATGTCGAATTCATATTTTTTCAAGCCTTTGAGATTGATCGCCTCTTTCAGTTTATCGAGACCGAGATTCTGATGCTGGAAACTTTTGAGACGGGCCAGATAATAACATTCGTGGACGGACATGATCCTTCTTGTGGGAGGTAGATCTGGATTTTTATGAAGAAATTGGCCCATGACCGAATATTCGGCGATGACAAAATCGTAGTTGTCTTTTTTCACCATTTCTGCGATGGTGTGCGCCATCTCTTCGGAATCATGAATCCGGAGAAAGTAGTAGGGGACAGGGGATAAAAAAAAGTGCGCCGCTGCTTTTATTAGAGAGCGTTTGGCTGGCAACGGAACGAGTTTTAAGTCATGGCAGAACGGCTGTACAGAGGGAATGTGTATTTCGTCTCCCGGTTTGCTGAAGGCCGTGAGAGAGACCAAGTGCTTTTTCGCAAGATATTTCAGCCGGTTGTAGATAATGATCGGCCCGCCAATGACTTTCGAATGCGGGAATTCCTTGCAGGCGATCAAGATTTTCATCATCGCACTTTCATATCAAAATCAGGCAGCTTTTGTCCAGCAAAATAAAATAAGGAGGTTTTTTTCCATTATAACTTACCCACACAAAATGGAAGAGAACCAAGAGGGAAAGCCTATTTTATTTTCAGGGCAATAAGCTTTTTCACCTGTTTTATAATGGCGGAAACCGTATTTTCGACGATTATCCGGCCTTTTTCCCTGGTTGCCAGGGTAGGATCCCCCCATATTCCTGTGGGGCTGAAGTGCTCTTTTCCATCAGGATCGCGCGTCAAACCTCTTCGGTCAGGCCGAGAATCATAGTCTTTCACGGCCTTGGACATGTCGACCGTTTCCGGAGCGAGATACAGCATCATGGATGTTTCCCCCTCGTCCGCATGTGTGCCGCCTTCTTGGAGTGCTTTTTCCGCTTCCATCCAAGTGAGGTTTTCGAGGACCACAGATGCTTTGTCTGCATAGGATACAAAGGGATTCAGAATAAAAAGGATTAAAACTAACAGTTTAAGTTTCTTCATTCTAACTCCAGTCGAAAGGATTTTTGCGATTAAAATCCGGTGTCCGGTGTTCCTCTGATGTGAAAGGCTCGGGTTGGATAAACAAGGTTTCGAATCCGCAATCGAGCGCTTTCTCCACCACTTTGTTATATTCCTCGACATCCAGGGGCCTTTGCAGGCTGGCGGGAGCTTTGTGGCAGGGTTTGTATTGGCTCATCAAGCTAAGAGCGGTTCCAACCCTGCAATTTTGGGCCAGCCACCGGAGGACCTTTATTGAGTCTTCGTTTTGTCCGGGCAGAACCAAGTGCCGAATGATAAGTCCTTTTTGTGCAATGTCTTGGTCATCACAAATAAATGCCGGCATTTGGCGATACATTTCTTGGATCGAAGCACTGGCAAAAAGGAAGTAGTCGGATGCTTGAGAAAGAGTCTGGCTCAGCTGGGAGGAGAAGTACTTGCAGTCCGGGAGATAGATGTCCACGATTCCATCTAAATATTGAATAACTTCGGCTTTTTCATACCCGTTTGAGTTGTACACCAAGGGAATTCGGAGTCCATGGTTGTAGGCCTTTTGTAAGGCTTTCAAAATGGGAAGAAGAATGTGGGTAGGGGAGACCAGGTTGATGTTCAGCGCCCCAATATTCTGGAGGCCGATCATTTGTGCAGCAATATCATCCGCAGTCTGTTCTTTTCCTTGGTTGAACCAGCTGAGTTGGTAGTTTTGGCAGAAGCAGCATTTCAGGTTGCATCCGGAGAAAAAAAGAGTTCCCGATCCTGGCCGGGGAACTGTTGATTTATCCGTTTTTTCGGCACAGTCATGAAGACCGCTTAAAACGGGTTCCTCCCCGAAATGGAGGATAGCATGGGAAAGAATGGCTAGATCCGCCGTCTGGCAAAATCCTTTTTCGCCGGATTTTCTGTCGACTCCACATTCTCTCGGGCAGAGCTTGCACTCTGTTTCGTGTCTAGCTAGATGATACAGAGCTTCTTCGATTTTATCTAGTTTTTGCTTTTGCATTTAGACATGTATTTTCTGTCTTTAGGCTCTCCTTTACTATAATTATTTTTCCTCCGTTCGTAAATAGCCTGAATTATTCATAAACATGATTTTTTTTACGGAATTTAATGTTATATGCATTGAAATCAGGGACATATTGCCAGAAATTGGGGACATGTACCGATTTGTTTTGAAATCGGTAACGTGTCCCCTGAATTTCTGGTACATGTCCCTTGATTTTAAGCTCGTACATGAATAATTCAGGGTAACCTGGATAATTTATGAATTATCCAGGATAGCTAAAAAAGCCTGATTGACATTCTTTTTTAATTGAATATTATAGGAACAAATGCTGAATGATTTTGTGGAATTCCTGAATAATTTTCAATTGAACAGGGAGTTCATTGTCCTGATCGTGAGCATGCTCCCGATATTCGAGCTCCGGGGAGCCATTCCGTTGGCAGTGCTCCATTTTAACATGCCGGTGCTCACCGCATTCCTGCTATCCTGGATAGGCAATTTGATCCCCATCCTGCCCATAATTTATTTTCTGGAGCCGATTAGAAAAGCCCTCTCCCACATAAGGATTGTGGATAAGTTTTTTAAATGGTTTTACTCTCGGACCTACAGGCGAGGAAAAAAAGCCATGAAATGGGGTGCCATCGGCCTTTCTCTTTTTGTCGCTATTCCCTTGCCCGTGACAGGTGCGTGGACCGGCTCTGTGGTGGCGATTCTATTTGATATCAAACCCCGGTATGCTTTTCCGGCGATAATCTTGGGGGTAACTATTGCCGGAATCCTTGTGTCCGCTTTTGTCTCAATATTTTAACTAATCCGGATTATTCACGATCTTAAGATTTATAGGATTTCCGTTTCGAGCGATTCCAGCATTTTATGGAGTTTGACAGACTGGACATAGGTTAGGTCTGTGGAGTCGTTTTGGAGAGGCGTTACGGTTATGTATCCTTGTTTAATGATCATAACATCGCTGTCTTTATCCCCGATAGCCTTGGGATTCCCGGTCCCGATCCAATAATAAAGCCGTCCTCTGGGATCCTCTTTTTCGATGACGCGCGGATTGTACCTTTTTTGGCCGAGGTGCGCTATTTTGATACCTCTCAAGGGAGGAGCGGGAATATTGATGTTCAGGAATATTCCTTGAGGAAGGGGATTTTCCAGGATTTCCCTGGCGAGGGTGTGCACGATCTTAGCAGCCGCAGCGAAGAAAAAACAGCCCTCCTTGTCGGGAATAAGAGAAACGGCCATCGAAGGGATGTCGAGAAAAGCTCCCTGTCTGGCGCCCGCTACGGTCCCGGAGTAAAAGGTATCCTGTTGTCCGAGATTCGGCCCATGATTGATCCCGGAGATGAGCAGATCGGGAATTCGAGGCAGGAACTTCTGGACAGCCAGGTACACACAATCTGCCGGTGTTCCGGTCACTGCATATCTATTTTTTTTGACGGGCTTAACACGCAAAGGATGATGGAGTGTTAGGGCCAGGGAAGAAGCGCTTTTTTCTTGATCCGGGGCGACGATATAAATCTGACCCAAATTGGTGAGTTCATCGGATAAAACAGAAATTCCCTCTGCATACAAACCGTCATCATTGGTCAACAAGATCAGCGGTTTTGTCATTATCATCGGTTTAATTACCTCTTTCAAGCCAATGCTGTCAATTTAAAACTGTCCTTAAATAACCTTCTATTTCATCAAACGTTCCCAGCATACACGACGTTGCGACTGAAGGGAGCAATGTCCCGAAGGGCGAGGGCAATATAACCCGTAGCGTATATGCTGTGCTATATGAAGTGGCGGGATCATTTTATCCCTTCAATGCTGAAATTAATTCTTTAACACTTTTAAATATGTATTTTTCAAAGTCTTCCTGACCTACTCTCATGAATGACCACTTACTCCCCGATAGACCCATAGCATCCTTGCACCATTTTTTCATCCTTTTGTCCTTATGCTCAACATCAACATCTTCTCTTCCTTTTGTTTCAATAATTAATCGTTCGCTCTCGTCAATTGTCACTAAAAAGTCGGGGTAATATAATCTAAGGTTATCCTTTGAATCTTTATACTCTACAAAGAACCCTATTTTGGGAACGATTTTACTGAAAGCCTCTACATCCTCAGCTCTGTCTAAAAATTTGGCAAAATCTAGCTCAAAATCATTATCACATGGCACATAGTTAAAAATGCATCTATTGGCTAAATAAACCAATTTTGACCATACAAAAGGTCTAGTATCCGAGAGTCTTATGACATCCCTCTTTTCGGGCTCTCTTTCGGTGAAAGTCATATCTCTGAATGCATTTATGAATAAACTTATCAATTGTTCTTGAACTTCAGGAGAACTCAACTTATAAAGAACTCTGGGGTCTTCAAGGTCCACTTTCTCTGTAAACAATTTTTCCTCAACATATCTTTTCACCACGGGATAAAAACTTGCAAAGGCACCACCTATTTTTAGTTGTTTAAGTATCTGGTCTGTATAATAAGCGATTACACTTTTGGAATCCTGAGGCACAGGCAAATCCCATTTTCTCTTTATAACTTCCATCCCTTTGAGCATATCCACAGCAATATATTCCATTTCTAAGCTTTTATTTTCTAAAGGAATCTTCAAGAAAGTTAGATTATCAATCTCTATTTCATCCAAATAAAATTCTCTTATGAGAATTCTTGGACTCAGGATCGGTATTTCAATGTCCTTATCCAATTTATTTTCATCTATAAATATGGTGGTTAAATTAATCGACTTCCTGATGTCAAATTCGGCAAACTTTATATCTTCCTGATTTTCTAATTCTTCAAGAATATCTATCAGCCCGGGAGGTCCAATGACTTCGAGAACATTTACGGATTTGACTATATTTGCATCTTCTTCTGGAAACATCTTCCTTAAGCCTCTTCCAATAACTTGTTCTGGAAGTACTTTTCTTTTTGAAGTATAAGACCGTAGTCCCACAATCACATTTACATTTCTCACATCCCACCCCTCATTTAACATTAATGTGCTGACTATTGCCTCGTAGGGATTTTTTTCAGGGTCAGGGTTATCAATAGTCTTTGCAAACTCTCTCGCCTTGGGCAAGTCTGCTTTTTTTACTTCTCCAGTACTATCCGTGTGTATCAATAATACTTTATCTTTAAGGTCTGGAACAGCAGAGTTCACATACCCAAATATTTCGTCTGCCTCCTTGTTCTCAGGGCATTGAAAGAAAAGCACAGGCTTCTTTGATAAGGGTCTCAATGCCTTTTTGTATTCTCGCCATCTTCTTATTCCCGCATCAATCCATGCTCTATATCTCTCAACAGCTTTAGTTGAAGCAATCTCGGAAGCATCTTTGACTATACCCTTTAGTGGTAATTTTACGATGTTCATTTCAATTGCTTCCTTGAGTGAGAAGTCCACGACAATCCATGGGAATAGGGCACCGGTCTCAGTTTTAGGCGTAGCCGAGAAGTCCAACTCCATATTAATGCCTTTACCGGATTGAGAAACTAGATCTTTGTTAAGACCTAAAAGTATTTTCTTCCATGCCTTTTCAAAACTGTATATATGGTGGGCTTCGTCCTTCAAAATCATGATATTAGAGCAGGAAGTCAAAACCTCTTTTATTCTATTTTCTTGATAAATATCAGAAACATTATAAACTTCTGGCAATTCCATAACTTTATCTACATACTCTTCTACTTCTTTCTTTTTGCTCTGCCGTTGTTCTAACTGCTGAATATTGGTTAAAAATAGCACACCCTCAGGAATAACATGAATTGGGTCTTCCTTAAGGATTACTTTTAAGTCGAACTCCTCTTGCCATTCTGGTGGAACAATCGGCAATTCTCTAAATATTTTTCCATCCTTAAAATCTCTGCAAAGCCTATCATAAATGACATTTTTCTCACCAGCGATAACCAGAAACTTGGATGTGTAATCATCTTTGTTTTCTCTCTTATGATTAAAGTAAGACCAGACTGTTGTTAATATCATCACAAAAGTTTTACCGGAGCCAGTTGCCATCTTGAATGCATAAAGAGGATATTGGTCATAAGAAGGGTCATACCCTTGTATGGGTCCCGCTCCAAAGTCCCTTGCCATATCTATAAAGTTTCTCTTTTTCATTACTTCATAAACATAAATCAGTGTTTCAATCGCTTCTCTCTGGCAGAACCAGAACTTGAAAGGCTCACCATCTACAATATGATCTTCACTAAACCAGAATCGCAACAAACGACGGCTGGTATCTGTTATGTTGGGATAGTCGTCTTCTCGCCAAGTGATTACTGCTTTTCTTAGTTCATTAACCAAATATGCCTTACTTGGTCGTCTTTGTTCTGGGTGTAAGAGTTCAGTTGATTTCATCGCTTGTCACCTTGCATCGGGGTATGGATAATATAAATTCCGTTTCCGTTGCATTTAACTTAATCTCTTTGTTTAATCTTTCTCTTATCGTTTTAATCATTCTGGGAACACCACTACCGATATCTGTTACCATCCCAATTTTCAAAAGTAGATTATAAATAGTTGGATTTCGAAGGACATGACAGGATATCTTCATGCTATCTATAGTAACTGTATTAGGTAACCTTCCTGGCGTTCTGATTTCTATTCTGTCCTCAAATATGAATAATCTTATCGGAGCATTAATTGTATAATCTCGATGAGCTATCGCATTTACAATCCCTTCTCTTAAAACTTTTTCAGGAATTTCAGGGTATAATTCTGATTCAAAACCTTTTATTTTGTGTTCTTCCTTTATATACAACTTCAGAAATTTTAATGAGTTCTCAAGTATATCCGGAATTTTTGCTTCTAAATCTTTTTTATCAGATGGAGGAATAGAAACATCTATACCAGGTATGTAAGCGGCTATAATCTTTGCGTATGGAATAAATTGCTGAGGGTTTTTTCCAAAAAATAATATCCCAGCAATTGTAAGTTTTTTCTTATTTGTAATAACTTTAAGATTTTTGAGATAATTCTCAATTAAACTTTCTTCTGGAGAAATATCTAAATATTTCTCCAGAAAATATATAAAGTAATCCATGTTAAGGCTGCCAAGTGGGGTTTTAGAGATAGGGGTCTCGTCATAATAAATGCTTCCGCTTGTTTGATAAAGCCTCCTAACTTCTAGCCATGAGGCTTGCCTACATCTATTCCCTGACTTAATATAATAAAGACCACTTTTTGTTCGATAAGGTCTTTGCTCCCCTTTAGGAATATTGATAATTAAAACAATTTCACCATCCATATCCACTGTTTCTGGGAGAATACTAATAGGAGATTCACATCTATTGAATGCAACATCATCAATCTTTCTTACTGCTTCATCCAAATCTTCAACTCCTACAATATCACCTGAGTTGCCAATACCAATTATTAATTGCCCACCATCTGTATTTGCAAAACAGACAATTGATTTTGCGAGAGTTTCATTATCAGGTAATCTTTCCTTGAACTCGGTATGTAAATTTTCACCTTTTAATATTTTTTCCTGTAGTTCCAATGTATCCATCAAACTCCCCCATATTTTTCTGCTCTTATTCTGAATGCTTCTTCTCCACCTTCCATAATATTTTTTACATCTGCCCTAATATCTTCTTTATCAATAGAGCCTTTGTTATTAATAACGCACCTTTCATTTTTAGTCTCTAAAACAAGAACCAATTCAGAGTCTCCTAAGACAGGGATGTTCGCATTATGTGTAGCAATAAATAATTGTCTTTTCCCCTTTATTTCTCTAAGGATTTTCACTACGTCCTCGTATATAAAACGGTTATCAAGGTCCTCTTCAGGCTGGTCAAGAACAACAATCCTATCCTCTTGAGCAAATAGAAGCAATAATAAGGCAGTAGCTTTTTGACCAATAGAAAGTTTATTAATTAATTTATATTCTTCATTCACTTTCAAAAATATTTCAATTTTGTCCTCGGGAAAAAAAGTTTCAAGCTCATAAAGTCTTTCGGAATCTTTAAACCATTCTAATATTCTACTGGACATTGCCTGAGTGAGATTGAATTCTTCACGCAATTTCTGCTCATTACCCTTGATATATTGGGAAAGCAGAAGACCATCGGTAACTTTATTGGGTGATTTAACCAACGCTTCAATAGCATCGCTTGAAACTTTTGAGCCTTTTAATAAGTTTTTTAAATCTTCCATAAAGTTGTCTCTTTCTTCTTCATATTTCACCTCAATTTTGAGTCTTCCTTTTAAGGCATCGTTTATTTTTTCAAGTTGTTCTTTTCTTATATTAAAAATATCATGCCTCTTCTTACCTATTTTATTCTTCGATTTCTCCCTATCATTTTCCAATTTTTCAATTTCCATTTCTAGCCTTATTAATTCTTCAATTAACGGTATTAACTTTGCCCTTTCCTTAGTCAATCTTTCGAGTTCGTCTGGTTTAAGTCCTTTCTCGGCCAATTCTTTTTTTATTTTTTGAATTTTTGTTTCTACTTTTTTCTTTTTTTCTAACCATTCAGCATACAAGCCTTCAATACTTTTTCTGGTCTGGTCTGTTGTCTTGGAAAGCTGTTTTTTACTTTGCTCAAATGCTCTTTTAATTTGACTTATCTCTCCAGCTACCTTTTCCAGTATAAATTTATTTTCACTCTTGCCTCTCTTTAAATTATTTTCTAAATAGTTTAGTTCGGATGCAGATTCATCAAAAAAGAAAAGCATTTTTTCGTTTATTCCATCAAGTTTTTCAATTGCATCTTGTAATTTTTCTTCATCATCTACTATGTTAGTCCACCTTCTGAGTCTTTCTTCTACTTTCATACCTTTATAAACTTTTATTCCTGCTTCTATTCCCTTTAATCTTTGCTCATACTCTTCCCTTTTTCTCGTCTTTTCTTTAAGAGCTAAAAGCTTTCTTCCATTTTCTCTTAATTGTTCAATTAACCTCTTGAATTCCTCATGTAAATGCCTTATCCTCTCTCCTATTAATTCATCAATTAATTGGAGTTGAAAAGTAGGGGTAATAGAAAGAAAATAGAGTTCCTTTTGACCTATTATAATCGGATATTTTGCTTCTTCGAACAAACTCTGTATAGAAAAACCTGTCTTCACACCACTTTCATCAATAATTTCTGTATCTTTCCCTATTGTCCTTTTTATCTCGAATTCCTTTTTCTCTTTTCCATAATATCTTTCAATAAAGACAGAAAGCTCCCCTCCACTTCCAACAACACTCTCTACAAAATCCATTCGGAAAGATTTATCTGCATAAATTGGTAAATCCATAACATATCGCATAGTTTCTATGATAGCCGATTTACCCACACCCCTTCCTCCAATAAATGTATTTAGTTCAGGATTGAATAAAATTTCTATATCCCTCAGAAAAGTTGAGCCATTGATTAGTATCTTTGATATTCTATTATGATAAAAAGAAGGACATTCATAAGTCTTCACCCTTACTTCTGGGTCGTGTAGAGCTATTTTTAAAGCACCAATGTTAAAAGAACTTAATTTATAATATGTGGTTCTTAATTTACCATCCCTCTTTTTAGTGCCTATATCGTCAAGACTTTTAGGGTCAGTATTTTCAAGGATTGCTATTTTTTTAAAATAATCAGATGGAAGTTCATTTGTAGATATAAGTTTATTTTTTCCTTCCTCAGAGATATATTCAATAGCATCAGGCTTTACATTCATCAAATACTTTGCAGATTGGGAAGGATTATAAGTATGAAGAAGTCCTTTATCATTTTCTAGGTGTGGAAATACAACCAAACATTTATATTTTTCTCGAATTTTACTTATCAACTTTTCCAGTTCTAATTCACTTTCAATATCTCTATGTTTTCTTCCGTCAACTAAGGATTTTTGTGGATTCTTGTCTAAACTGTGTAGAAATGTATTTAAACCTTTAATATCCACATTTTGCTCAAAAATTAACAACAAATGAAGACCATATTTCCCACTTAATTTTAATGAAAGCTCAACTCCTGGAAATATTACAATTCCTTTATCTTTAGCCTTATTCTTTATTAACTCAAACCAATCCTTTCTCAATCCGTTATAATCTGTAATAGCTCCTATCTTAATCTGCGCTTCTTGTATTTTCTTTATATATTCTTCTACTAATTTTTCACACTCGTTATTGGAATCTAAATTAATCCCTGGTGGTAATGTAAGACTTTCTACACCTGGAGAATGCAGATGTAAATCTGTCTTCACCCAATTTGCCCCATTATAACTTTTGTCATTCATAGTAATTAACTCTTTCATTTTATCTTCACCTTCAAAACTTTATTTGTGTCATTCCCAAACACATCCACAACTTTTGTCATTATCTGATATTCCCCTGCCTCTTCGTATTTGTGTCTAGCTTCATACTCTACTTTTGGATTCTTCTTCATCCTGAAACTCTGCCATTGATTATGAAAAGTATCGCCTTTGTAACCCCAGTCAATCGCCCAGTAGTCTATGAGCTCTCTTGAATCCTTTACCTTACAAGCGATTTCTGCAAGCTCCGCAGTTGGTGCAAGCTGAAAGTCTGTGATTTTCAGTTCTACTTCTTCCTTTTTCATTTTTGTTTCAATCTCCAAATAGGCAACTTCTGGGAATCTCACATATTTAGACAGTTCTTTTTCAATAACATCATCCCTTATTTTCAATAGTTGCAGGTCGAAACCCACTAAAGAAGATTTGATTTCATTCACTGATGGTATTTGAACCAATTTCAAATCAACTCCGTTTTTCTTTGCTAATTCTTTTGCCAGCTCATTTACCTCATAACTCCACTCCCAGCCCAAAACATCTGCCTTATTGAAATTATTGCTTTTACATTCAATTACAACCTTCTCAACTTCTTCCATCGTAACAGGAGCGTTCAAAGGACCAACATGTACTGCCCTCTCTCCTTTCCTTCCATGCAAATATCTAAACCCTGTTAGAGGTTGAGATTGATAGAGTTTGAGCATAAAAGCGAGGTATTCATCCTCTCTTTCCTGCCAGTAAACTGTTTCATAATTTCCGATATTCCAGAGTTCAAAAGGTTTTGCTGGCTTTTCATAATTCTTTTTGTTTTCATCTTGTAAATCCTTTGAATTGTGAATATCTAAAAGCCTCTTTCTTGTAATTTGAATCGCAAACTTGGATAAATCAGAGCCTATCCATCTTCTACCGAGTTTCTCTGCAACCGCTAAAGTTGTGCCGGAACCGCAGAAGAAGTCAGCTACAATATCGCTTGGGTTAGAAGATGCAAGAATGACGCGTTTCAGGAGAGCTTCGGGTTTTTGAGTATCGAAGTCTAAACGCTCTGCACTGTTTGCTGAAATCGGAGCAACTTCATCATCTTTCCAAAGGTCCCCCAAGTAATTGCCTGCTTTTTCATCCAAGTATCTCTTTATCCTTGGGAGGCCGGATGACGTAAAAATAATTTGCCCTTCGTCCATGGCTTTGTTAATCTTTTCTTGGTCCCAAATCCAATGTTTACCCGGTGGCGGATACAATAGCTTATCTCCGAAATAACGTGGCGGGCCGCTTCCTTTCTGTGTAAAATCGAAAGAACCGTATCTCCGTCCGCTTTCCTCCTCTACATATGGGTAAACCTCCTCATCTTTTTCTCCTCTAATAAATTGTGGGTTGAAAATAGCACTGTTAGACTTTGAGTATATTAAGAGCATGTCCTTAACGTTACTGAAGAATTTGCTCTGGACTTTTGCAGCAGTCAGTTTGCGCCAAGTGATTTCATTTCTAAAATTCTCATACCCAAAAATTTCATCCATCATTACCTTAACATAATGTCCCACATGCCAGTCTAAATGCACATAAATAGAACCATTCTCAGCCAATAACCCCCTAATCAAAACCAATCGTTCGTACATATACTTGAGATAAGAAGCAATGCCACCGCTCCATGTATCTTTGTATGCTCGCTCTTCAATTATAGACGGCTCTTTTTCTATTCTCTCGTCTCCGAGTTTTGTTCTAATGGTAAAATCTGCTCCAGTAAAAAAGGGTGGGTCAATATATATCAGATTTATCTTACCAGCCCAGCCCTGCTTTATTAGAGAACTCATCACAAGCTTGTTATCCCCCCAGATGAGTTTGTTTTTCCAGTCCTTTGAATAGTTCTCAGGATACTCATTCTCCGGGAATAGTGAAACTGTATATCCTCCCTTAATTCTAGGTTTATTTACTGTTTCCACTACTTGAAAGGGAAGATTTGGTTTCTCAACAGGTATCTTTTCCCCTTTCTCATATTTATCATATTTTTCTTCCCAAAGCAGCTCCACATATTTTTTGTTATGTGCCATATTCATTTCCTCTTTTACACCTCAATACCGCCATTTCATATAACATTTTTCGCTGTTTATGAAGTGCGAGCGATAGCGATCATCTGGGTGAGCGGAGCGAACCACAAACACCGTGTTAGATGAAGTTGCTGCCGATCTATTTTTTATCTTCTCTCTATAAATCACGCTATATTCCTCCTAAAAATGACTTTCTTACCTTATCATTTTCAAGGAGGTTTTTTGCTTTGTCTTCAAAGGCAATTTTGCCTATTTCAAACACATAGCCTCTATCTGCATATTCTAAAGCCATTCTCGCATTCTGCTCAACAAGGAGAATGGTTGTTCCATCTTTATTAATCTCTTTTATCTTCTCAAATACAGTATTCACATAATTCGGAGAAAGTCCCAGTGACGGTTCATCCAATAAAAGCAGTTTTGGTTTTAACATCAGGGCCCTACCAATAGCAAGCATCTGTTGTTCACCACTGCTTAATGTTCCTGCTCTTTGTCTCTGTCTCTCCTTAAGAAGTGGGAATATGCTGAATACCTTATCAATATATTCTTGAAGGGTTTTTTTATTACTTCTCGTGTATGAGCCCATTTCCAGATTCTCTAAAACGTTCATTGAAGTAAAGACCCTTCTTCCTTCTGGCACCAGACAAAGTCTTTTCTCAACTAACTGATACGGCTGCTTACTATTTATGTTTTCTCCTCGATATAAAATCTCTCCCGACTTAGGTTTCACCAGACCACAAATTGCCTTTAAGGCGGTAGATTTACCAGCACCGTTTGGACCTATCATTGCCACGATTTCTCCCTCACTTATATTGAGAGAAATGTCATCCAGAGCAAGGACAGTATCGTAATATACTGTTAAGTTTCTTACCTCAAGAAGCACTTTCACGCCTCCTGCCAAGATAGGCTTCTATAACCTTATCATTTCTGGTAATCTCTTCTGGAGGTCCTTCAGCAATCTTTTGACCATAGTTTAATACAATGACATTATCAGAAATTCCTGTTACTACTTTCATATCATGCTCAATGAATAGAATCGTCTTGCCCTTTGTTTTTAATTTCTTTAGCACATCCAGTATCTTAACTCTCATATTAGGGAAAACCCCGGCTGTTGGTTCATCCAATAAAAAGAGTTCGGCTTCCATTGCCAATGCTCGGGCTAATTCAAGCAATCGTCTCTGTCCATGAGATAAATTCTGTGCAAGTTCTTCTTTTTTGTCTATAAGACCTACCAATTCAAGATATTCCAGAGCCTTCTCTCTATTTCTCTGCTCCTCGTCCTTCATAACCTTCGATTGAAGAAGCGCAGATATAAGTCTCTCACCTTTATCATATTTAGTTGCAAGCAACATATTCTCCATGACCGTAATCTGTGGGAAAAGCCTGATATTTTGAAATGTCCGTGAGATGCCTAATTTAGCTATCTTGTAAGGTGGCAGATTAATAATCCTTTTATTTCTAAAATATACATCTCCAGATTGAGCATTGTAGAATCCAGAGATTATATTAAACACTGTCGTCTTACCTGCACCATTAGGACCAACCAGGGCGTTTATAGTGGCTGGTTCAATAGAGAAGTCCAGGTTGTCTACTGCAACAATTCCATCAAATTCTTTAGAAAGATCTTTAACTTCTAATAACATCTCATCACTCACTTGAATTGATACCTTCCCATTATGCCTTGTGGTCTCTTGATCATAAGCACAACCAAAAGCAATCCATATAGCATCTGTCTCATCGGAGCTGCAATTGATGACGGCATACCTAGAAATCTAAGAAGTTCAGGGAAGACCACAAGAATTACTGCTCCCGCTATAGAGCCTGATATACTTCCCATTCCGCCAAAAATAACCATAAGGAGGATGGTAATAGATTCCATTACAGTAAAGCTCGATGGATCAATGAAGGTTATGTAATGGGCATAAAGGCTCCCAGCAATCCCAGCAAAGAATGCTCCAATAATGAAAACCAATATCTTGTGCTTGGTTGTATTTTTTCCTAATGCCTGTGAGGCAATTTCATCTTCCCTGATAGATCTCAATATTCTGCCAAAAGGGGAATTCACTACTCTTCTTACAACAAAGATAGTAATTATCACAAAAACTAAAACCAGTAATAGGTAGGACCATATTTCTGACAAGTGAAAACCGAAAACGGAAAACCCAGGTATTCCAGGAAGTCCCATTGGACCTCTTGTAAGAGATACCCAGTTCTTAGCAATGGAGTAAATAATTATCCCTAATCCGAATGTTGCCAGAGCAAGATAATCTCCCTTCAGTCGCACTGCCGGATAGCCTATTACAATGCCTGAGAGTGCCGCTACACACGCTCCTATCGACAATCCTATCCAGGGAGATAAATCCATATTTAATGCAAGGAGACTTGATGTATATGCCCCTATACAAAAAAAGGCTGCATGACCCAGTGCTGGTAGGCCTGTATATCCCACAATGAGATTAAGGCTCAGGGTAAGAATTATGTAAATCCCAGCAATAATAAGTATATGTAAGAGATACTCCATAGCCTTAAATTGTGTCCTTTTCTGTTTTGGTACCTAAAAAACCCCATGGTCTTATCAAAAGAAAAATTATAAGGATAACAAACGCTATACAATCCTTCCATCCGGCTGATATTTTCCAGATACCAAGATTCTCAGCTAATCCCAGAAAGAATCCACCCAGCACTGCACCTGGAATACTACCGATGCCACCGATAATAGAGGCAATAATTCCCTTCAAGAGAGCGCTGAATCCCATTGTTGGTTCAATATTTGTTTCAAAGGAAATAAGTATCCCAGCAGCACCGGCTAATGCAGAGCCTATGGCAAATGAAGTCAAGACTATCTTCTCGGGATTTATACCAACAATATTTGCCGCTATGGGATCATCAGACACCGCCCTCATTGCCTTGCCGAGCTTTGTCTTCTGGATAAAAAGCAAGAGTAGTATCATAAGAATGATTGAGACCGCTAAAATTAAAATCTGGATATCAGTAATCACGGCGCCAAGAAAATGGTGTCCTTCTTTAATAGGGCCGGTTCTTATTGTAAGAATCTGTGCTCCATAGAGCAGTTGAATCAGGTTTTGAAGGAAGATAAAGACACCGAATGATGCAAGGAGAAAAATCAGGTTAGATGCATTCTGTTTGCGAAGGGGATGATAGACGAATCTATCAATGGCTATACCTAAAAGTCCTGCTAAAATTATCGCTGAAAAAAAAGAAAGGACGAAATTGAGGTGCAAGGAAATAATTAGTGTATAAGCAAAATACGCACCGGTCATATAAACCACCCCATGAGCAAAGTGAAAAAACTTTACCGTACGATAGATTACAGTAAAGCCTATAGCAATGAGGGCATAAATGCTGCCTGCGATTATGCCGTTAAGTATTAATTGTTGTATCATTTGTTTTTATTATATATATTTTTATTCTAAAAGCCTTTCGTCTTTGTGTATCTGCTAGACAAATTTAATTTGTGTCTAATTGTGACACCCCGAATAATGAGAATGTAAATACTATCAACTATTACCCCATTAAGTAGAAGTTGTGAAATCATAGTTTATACTACCTTACTTTTCCAATAAAAACTTTAAATTCCATTGGTTAACCTTTTGTCAAATACAAAGACTGGAGCCCATCCTTCCCATACTCTCATTACACCATCCTGTCACTTCTGAATAAGTCATTGGTGAAGGTTTCTTAAGGGAAAAATCCTCTCGAAAAACTTATTGAAGACAGTTATTTGGTAAAGGGAGTACAATTCTGCTTTTTCAAGCTCTCCTGTCCAGTCTGATTGGAAAGATTCGTTGTGTAGCACACTTTTTTCAGGCAGTGCCAAAACAAAGGATTCATCTGCAACTAAAATTGAGTACACCTCTTCCCAGCCCGCGCGAGAAAAAAGCAAAGAAATGAAGAGACGCATCCACTCTTTTTCTTTGTGCCCAAAGTATAAAAGGAAAATAGCATGGGAATCTTTCAAATGTGCGTATAGAGGATTTCTTGTGGACTTATTGCCAATATCCATACTTAAAAAATCCATCGATAGATAGTGAGGAGGATCGGCTATAATAAGATTGTAATCTCCGTAATAAATATCGTTGGGTTCTTCTAACGGTGGTTGCTTTTTATAGTGATTTGTCAACGAAAATATATCAGCAGGCACGATATGAGCTGCACTTGAGACTTTCTCATTATACGGAAAAGGATTTTTATCTATACTAGCAATGTTCAGCTGTTCGTCTGATGATCCCCGTAGGAAACACTCATTTAGACCTGTTCCGGAAAAAAGACTAAGTATCTTTAGATTATTTTTATTTTTAATTGCTTGTACTACAGATAAGGAGATATATCCTAAAAGCGGAGAGGGGCCGACTTGCTCTGAATATCTATAAACCAAATCTAGCTCGTTTTCCCTCAATTGTACACCAAGTTTCTCAAATTTCTTTCTGTAGATCCCCAAAACAGAATCATCAGAGACTTCATTCTTTGTCCATTCATATAAGTTAACATCCATAGCTTCAGTCACCTCAATCGTTGGCGAGATAAAAACATCTACCCTTATCTTTAGTTTATCCACCGGAATTACATTTGTCTTTTCGGTAACTTTCAATTCTTTACATTGAAGAGCCTCCAAATAACCTTTCATCCAACCATTTAAGTATTCCTCTATTTTATTTAATATCATCGCTGAGTCACTATATAGAAAATTGTATCCATCTTTGTTAGAGATATATAGTCTTATTATTAGAACATACGCTGGATGCTTCGGTGAATTTTTGTTACCTATTCGCTCTACCACAAATAAATTGTGTCCAATATTATCAACGCTGACTATATCCCTCTTATTCCGAACTTTTATCATATTCTCAACATATCGGTTGGCTTCTCCTTTAAGATGATTAACAAAGTCTTTATTGGATATGCAGAAGCGTTTATAGCTCTTTTTATATTCCAAACAAAAATTATATGTAGAGTGAATAACTTCCATAATCCTTTTACATAGAATCTTAAGCTCCTCATCATACTTATACATATCCGTATATTCTTCCTCTAAAACAAGGGCAATTCCCCCAAGAGTCCCATGTGAATAAATCGCAAATTTAAAGTTTTCATATTTTTCCTTTTGAACAGTTAAAAAAGAATACGCTGTAGAAACCACACTATGCTTATAAGTCAAATCTTGAATATCACCAACCAGTTCAAAGTTTTTCCATGTAGATGGAGATTCCAATTTAAATCCTGCCGGAATGGGTTTTTTTATGCCAAAATGTCTAAGTTTTTCTTCGCTCCTCAGTGCAATATGTTTGTCCCAATAAATTTTTAAGAAGTCCGCGTACTTTTTTTGGGTTTCTTCCTTTATATTGCCAGTGTAAACGAGTTTTCTATCAGACCTTTTGTAATGGATCCCTCCTATAGTAATTCCTATAATTTTAAACTTCTTTTGTATAGATTCCCATCGTTTTTCCGCGATGCATTTAACTGGATTGTCGGTTTTATTATTATGCGACAACAAATCTCTCCTTATTGTATCCACTATCGCACTTTCGAAAGAAAGGAGAGCTTCTTTTCTTAATTGTAGTTTTTGGTCATTGACACCCATTTATTCCGCTCCTTCGTTACTTCAAATGTGGGTAGGAATCAGTATATTTCCATGCAGGATCGTAAAAGAACATTAGAAATATTTTGTTCTTAACCTTCTTAGCCATTTTAAGACATGCCATTAGGGTCAAGCAGGAGCTTCTACCAACGAGTTGTTCTTCTATTCCATGCAGAAGTTTTTCACCTTCTTTATAAGTGTCTTGTGGGAGTAGAATAAAATCATCTATTATATCTAAATTAATATCTAATTTCTCTGGAGGCAAACCGAATGGCGCGATTCCGTATATCTCATGAATAAGTTTTTCGCGGTCTAACACTTCCCCTTTTGCTTTTAGTGTTTGAATCATAGGAAGCTCAGAAGGTTCCACAACAATAACTTTTTCTGAATTCAGAGTTGCCTTCAGATATTCTCCACTCCCACTTATAGTGGTACCTGACCCTACAACTCCTACATGAAAGTCAGGCATTACACCATAATTCTTTTTAATAATAAACAAAGTATCCTGCATAAGTTTATGAAAAGCCTTTTTAGCACTTGGGCTTATTTTAGTAACACAGTATAGCCGATGAGGATTCTCTCCGATTTTTCCGCCCTTTTTTACTTTGTCCTCATTTAAAATTTCCTCTAACTTTTTGACATAGCCTTTTGCATATTCACCAGCAGGAGAAAAGACTACTTCGCAACCATATTCTTTTATCTGCTCTACTCTTGCCTGAGGGGTGTCTTTGTGGGTAATGACTGTGCACTTTTTGTATCCCAGTAAGGTCGCACATTTTGCAAATGCGGCTCCTGCATTCCCCGTGCTGGCTTCTATCACTGGTGTAATACCTGCTACAATATATCCTTTCTCCTCAGCCTCCTGAAACAAAATTGGATAAATCCTGTCAAATGTGCTCCCCGTAGGATTCTTCCATTCTTCAATTGCGAATATCCTGTTTCTATTAGGTATTTCTATCTTCTTGATTTCATATACCGAGGCGCGAATTACACTTATCTCTTTATACAGTTTTTCTCTACTTTCAGGTAACATTGTCTTCACTCTCCCACTTCTACAAATTGTCCATTTTTTATCGTTTTGAGCATTACTTGTGCTATGATATCTCCGTTCTTATCAAAACTTATAGGCCCGATCGCACCCGGAAATTTTTTAAGTGAGTACAAACCTTTTTTTATATCCTCAGAACTCCCGCTAGAAGTGGCAATTACTTCATACAATACTCTAATTGCATCATATCCAAGAGCAGAAAAGAGATCGGGAACTTCACCATATTTCTTTTGGTACTTTTCAGAGAAGCTTTTTGCTACCTTTAATGTTTTCGGAGTGAATTTCTGCATCGTGTATATAACGCCTTCAGCTGCATTACCAGCTATTTTTATCACTTCCGGGGATTCAATCCCTATAGTGCTAAAAATTCTATCTTGAAATCCCAATTCCTTTGCCTGTCTGAGAAAATGAGCCATTTCTAATGAATGACCGATAAGATAAACTCCGTCATAGTGAGATTGTCGTAACTTTGCAATAACTGTCCGAAAATCAGATGTTCCCTGCTCATACCCCTCAGAATAACCGATGCTACCTCCCACTGACTCATATTTTTTCTTAAAAACCTCAAAGTTACCTGCACCATAGTCTGTATTCACAAAAATCACAGCCAATTTGCTTATCTTATATGTCTTAATAGCTTCTTCCGCCATTGCCTCAACTTCTAACTTTCCACTTAATCTTAATCTAAAAATATTCTCTCCGGCTTCTGTAATAAGTGGACTGGTGGCACCTGAAGATAAAAAGACAACCTTTTCTTGCTCCGCTATTGGTGCACAGGCCATAACAATAGAACTTCCCACCCCCCCGGTTACCGCCGCCACTTTCTCCGCTCGAATCAGCTTGTTAAAAGCACTTACCCCTGCCTGAGGGTTTGTTTGAGAATCTTGAACAATAAGTTCTACCTCTATAGGCTTATTCTGATTAATCTCTTCTACTGCAATTTGCATTCCCTTGTAGTTTCGTTCGCCTTGTGGAGCTAGTGGGCCTGTTAAGGGTAATATCACCCCAATCTTTATCTCCCCTTGCTCTTTCTTTGTCTGGGTGACAAAGAACACGATGGCTAAAGCCACAACCACCACGACACCGATTCCGATCCATATGTTCCGTTTCATAATTCACTGCCTCCTTATTTCAAAAATTTCATCTTCCGCATTTTAGAATCTTTCAAATTTCCAATTATATTATTAAGTCAATGATCCTGGGCCATAATTCCGACTTTTCTCAACTGTTCCTTAAGATATTGCTCACTCCTGTTCAATATACCCTTGAAGTGTTTCCGAACCACAATATCAAATTTAGGACAAAGTTGACTTTCCAAATCCTTCATCCGGTTAGGCCTTAAACTTTCAATCAACATCTCTCTTGTTGGGATTTCATCCATCGGGATTTTCGCAAGAATCCAGTTTTCAAGAGGGGCAAGACGTAAGACTGCTATAACAGGTTGGTAGCCATCGTGAGTACGGTCACGAAGAGCCTGCACATTATCAGTGGTGAGAGGAATTGATAATTTCTCTGTGGTTTTTACCTCAACTGCAAACTTTTGATTAGATTCCGATGTTATATCAATATCAACTCCTTGCACGCCTCGTTCTACAATATTAGTAAAGCCCATTTCATGGAAGCTGAGAGCCAGTAGTTTTTGTACAATTTTGCCAAAAGGTCCAGATGGTGTACCTTTGATTCCAAACTTTTTCTGCAACTTCTGTAAAAGTTCAAGAGTTTCTACTTTCATAATTATATTTCCTTCGAAATTTTCGGGCCGGAATCCGGTGCCCAGTCCGAAAGCTTATATATAGTTTTGACTTTGGTAATATTATCCTTTAAAAGCTGTTGCATTTCAGCATCCATAGTAGAGACTGTAATGTTTTTTATATCGCTGAGTTCATTAAAGATTTCTACAAGACGAGCTTTTTGCTGTGAATCTAAACTTTGCGATGAGTCGTCCATCAAGATAAATCCGAGAGGATGAGAATCTCCAGATGCTTTAGTCAAACCTAAGAAAATAGACAAAGCAAGGCTATTCAGGTCTCCTTGACTTAGAACAGGAATGGGTCTCTTGCCGTCTTGGTCTTCGAAAATATAAAAGTTTCCGCCAGTTTTTTTATCCTCATCTACTTTAATATTGAGTGTTTGAAAAGCCGGGTTGTTGGTTATTCTACGAAAGTAGCGGCCAATTGCACTCCTGGCTGAATCAATTTTTTCTTCTGCTTCCTTTAGCATACAAGATTTGATAATTTTACTAAGTTCTTCCACGTCTCTTACTAGATTTGAGACATCGGTTCTGATTTTCTCTTGTTTCTGGTATTCATTGGTTTTTTGAATTTGGTTTATTTCTTCGAGTTTATTCTTAAATAGCAAAATATCATAAAGTAAGTTCATTATATCTGTTTTTTCTAAAATGGCGTCAATTGTAACTTGCTTATTCTTAATAGCATCTGCAATCTCTTTTAAACGTGAATCAATGTTTTTTATTTCTATGGATAATATTGCAGCAGGATCATCCTTATCAGTCAACTCTTTATGTAGAAATTCTGAGATATTATTGATTGCCTTCTTTAATTCCTCTTTTTCTCTTCTAGCGTCTTTCTCTAAGTGGACAAGTTCCTTCTTCAATCTTTCAAAATCGGTTTTCTTTTTGTCTAATTCTGCCTGTTGTTTTTCTAACTCCTGCACTTGGGCTGTAATTTTTTCCTCCCATTCCTTTCGTAAATGCTCAAGCAAATTGGACACCTTTTCTCCGCATAAGGGACAAATGTCAGCATCAGAGGGAGCAGCTAATTTCAGAATGGAAATACCTTCTTCAATCAATTTCGCTTTCGGGCTTATTCGCTTAATTTCTTTATTAATAGCATCAATCTCTTCAAATGCTTTTCTTATTTTATTGTCGATTTCATCTTTGTTGCCATTTTCTTGTTCAAAATCCTGAAGTTCCTTCTTCTTTGATTTAAGATTCAGGTATTGAGTCTCATATTTACTTTTGAATGAAACCATTTCGCTTCTCTTCCTTTGTTTTTCTGATTGTTCTTTCACGTCGGGAGATTCTGCCCAAAGACGGCTGCACTCATTCTTAATATCGGTAATAAATGACTCGGTATTTTTCCAATCAGAAGGAGGAGAAATTGCCGTTGTTGTAAGTCCCAATAGTCGGGCAAAGTTACCAATGTCTTTTATGGTTGATTCTACCAGTTCAAGCAGTTTATTTTCGTTTAATTCTTCTTCACTCAGTCCCTTCTCTTTGGCTTTATCTCTTTTATTATCCAGGTCTTTTTGCCTTATCTTTATCCCTTCTTGTACACGGGTCTGAAATTTATTAAATTCTTCTGTAAGCTCTTTCTGAAGCTTTAAGACGTCAGACTTCTTAATACCATCAAGAATATTCCGATAATCTGATAAACCTAAGAGGCGGTCCATTACAGCACTCTGTTCGCTTGGTTTTTGTATCACAAAGTCGTGGATAGTCTCCTGGTGTTGATATACGGTAGTAGCAAAGTCTTTGAATGAAACCCGAAGTAACTTTGCTATTTCTTGGTCACCCTCGTCTCCTTCTTTCTCTGTTCCATTTGGCAAAGATATTTTTATACTTTTGCCTTTTTTGCCTTTTCCCTTGGCTTCGGCTCGAGTAATAGTAAAGATTCCCTGTTCTCCCTCGATTTTCAAATTTACCTTGGCCTTCTCAGAATTATCATTCACAACTCTCCAGGCCATCTCACCTGTGCCTACACGTTCACGAATTCCAGATTTTTCACCAATGCACTCATCTCCATACAAACACCATTCAATTGCATTTAATACACTACTCTTACCTTGATGATTTCCCCCATGTAGTAAAGTAACGGGATTTTCGAATTCGATAGAGGTTTTTTGAGTAAATCCTCTGAATCCTTCTATTTCTACTTTTTTAATCTTTAACATCGTCTACCTTCATCATAGCGTTTTTTCAAGATTCTCAAGTAGTTGTTCATAATCCTTTTTGATTTTATCTATTCGAGAGTTGAGCGTTGATTTTATCTGCTCAACTCCACCTTGTTCATAGGATTCGCATATTTCTTGCCAGAGATTTCTCAATTTCTCTTCTTTTATTTCTTTTTGAACTTTTTCTTTATAGGTCATAGATTTCTCCTTTATCTCTTAATTTGTAGCTCCAATTGATAATTATCAGCGATTTCATAACACCGTGTTATGTGATAGGCAATCAATTTCAATTTTAATCCCTCTTTCGACAAATATGATTCATCTTTTTTTGGAAATTATCTCTAAGGTTTGTATTTCTTTCATCTTTTAATTGTTCAAGGTAATGATAAAAATCGTCTTTAAGTTTTTTATGAAATTCAGTTCTGTTGATAACCATTTTATTATTGATATTTTGAACGAGTGGACCAATAGAACAAACTAAAGAATCACTTTGTATTTCAGCTTGGTGTAGAATTCCACATCTATAATTCTTGTAGAATCGCATTGCCATATCCTGTGAAAAATACTTTTTGAAAGATGGACTTGTTGTTAAGAATTTTTTAAACGCTTTTTCAGATTTATTCTTTGTAGTTTTCCACCCTTCAATAAATGATTGTAGTGTTTCAATTAACAGACAATCGATAGATAATATTGTAAATCCATATTTCTTTTCTTTGGACAGTTTATTTTTTTCTTTTTCTATTAATAAATCTACTGGTTCAAAATATCTGTTCTCTATTCTCATATTTAATATTTCTATGGCTCGGTTCCAGTCAGGACTGGATAAATCATTTAAATTCAATCTGAGCCATTCGTTATGCTGTATTCCTGGAGCAATTTCCAAATATATTCCTCCCTATTGAGTGCCTTTCATATAACGTTCCTAGCATAAAACAAGTTTTTGTAAATTAAATATATGGGTGAGTACCACCAGGCATGAACCTTTTGTGCTATGTTAGGCGATGTCCACACCCTCTTATGCTCCAAGAACCCATTGGACTGTGAGTTCCTTTTCATCAAAGAGACTCTTCGCAGTCGTAGCATCGTCTTTTGCAAGACGTGCAGCAATTTCACCTGACGGATCAGGGTCGTCCCATATCTTGTGGTCGAATATCTTCTTGACAAATCGTCTGAAGTAATTGAATTCCTCATCTGGAATGACACGGTAGAAAAAGAGCGCTCTCTCTTCGTCTGTATAATTTTTCAGGTGTATATTAATTGCATCTCTCAATAGAATAGCCCAAGCCCTCACGGCTCCCGCGCTAAAGATTCTTTCAGCTTTTTTGTGCACAGCATCAGCACGTTCAGGCGCCCACTTATCTTCTAATCCTTCTTCAGCGATAATAGTCATAAGTTTGACTAGATTGCGCTTTTCGTCCTTTCGAAAGTCGGTATCGGATTCGAATTCTTCATCAACGGGCGGCGACACCAGCATGTGTTGAAAAAAAGTCTTTTTTATTCGAGCAAATGTCAAGGGTTGCTTTCGACCTCTGTGCTTCTCTGATAGATACCTTGACAACTTGTTTGACTCATCGTTTACTATTTCATTGTACAAAGCTAGTGCGATTTCATTTCTAGCTTGTGCCCATGTCTTTTGCTTTGAGTGGAAGAGGAAATTGTAGAAACCTAATTCCGACTTTTCTCCTTCCGTATCCATATATTCTATCCAGTCCTCTCCAAAGATATCGGCATATTTCTGCATCAATTCATGAGAATAAAATGACATTTGTCTGTATGGCCCGTGTGCATCAAGATTGGTTTCCTTTAGCAATCTCTTGTCTGGGGTGATGTATATTTTACATTCTATCATTGGACGCCCAGCCCAAATTTGAGCTGCTGCTTTATGTTGTCCGTCGAAGAGATAAAGAGTGCCACTTTCATCGATTCTACAAATTGAGGGGGATATCTGTGTGTTAATTTGAAAGTGCCGATATAACTTCCATAAATTTGGCTCTCGTAGGGGGCGGGGTTGTAACTCAATGTCATTTCCGATGTATTCAACTGGTAATGTTCCGTAGAAATATTTCCAATTGGTTGTTGCGCATATGTAAAGTGGAAAGTCATGCCTGGAATCCTTATAAAATAGGCTGATATGCTCTTCTTTGATTTCGTAGCTGAGTCGTTCTCCACAATGCCCCTTTTTATGACGGATTAAATCGTCAAGAAATTTAGGCTCCCCACCTTCGAAAAATGCCGCGAGTTCTATCTTGTCACGATACTCTTGAAGGCTCATTGTACCAATCGTGCGATGGTGACGTTTGCAAACGGGAGCAATATTATCCAAGCTAGTTGGACCACCTGAGGAAAATGGTTTAATGTGATGAAATTCGATAGACGCATCCTCAGGAATAGGTTCCCCGTCAACAAAGCACCTTCGCTCATGCTGATCGAGAACCTTTTGCTTTTCAGTTTCTGAGAGCTGTCTTTTTTTGGCCATTTCTTCCCTCCTTTTCATTTTTCATATGTTATGGAGTGAATGTTGCCTAACCATTATGCGAAAAAGAAACTACTATTTTCCCCTGTTGTATATCTTTGCCGATTTTTAGATTTGCCATAAATTTATATTATTAGTTCCTTCCAACTTACATTTAATGCTTTGGCGATTTTTGCAACTGTCTGAACAGAAGATTTTTTAACAACATTGGACTCTAATTTTGTTAAAGTGGTATAAGGAATGTCGGCTTTTCTTGCAAGTCTATCTTGTTTAAGTTCTTTTTTCTCCCGAAATTTTTTTACATTATCTACAATCATATTTGTAATTGATATTGTTTCCAATTTTTGATTGTAAATTTAGGGTAACCCCCTCTGACATTCAATATTATACCAAATCCAAAAATAATTTGCAGCAAATTTTTGATCCCAGTTTAAAATTGATGGGCAAATATTGCCCCCACCCAAAATTTACCAAAAAAAGAAATCTGCGGGGAAAAGAATTTTGTTTTTTCTTCCTGCTTTATCCCAAAAAGGGGAGGCAGGCTCGGAGTGCAGGAAATAGCAGACAGCCAAAGTCTAATATGGTCGGGACGGGCGGATTTGAACCGCCGACCCCACGCACCCCAAGCGTGTGCGCTACCAGACTGCGCCACGTCCCGACCAAAAGGACCATTTATTATAACAAAGATTGGAAATCAAGCAAGTGTGGGATGAAGCTTTTATTTTTTCTCAAGAGATGTAGCAAGGTCTTTCAACTGCTGCCTGACATCATAAAGGGCTTTTCTCAGCCGATCGGAGTGGACAGATGTTGAACTTTTCAAACCGAATTCTTCCTCGATGCGCCTTTTTGCTCCAGCAAGAGTTAAGCCTTGTGTATCGACGAGCTCCTTCAGACGGAGGATGATAGCCAAGTCTTTTTTCCTGAAAATCTTGTGCCCTGTGGCTGTCTGGCCGGCATGGATGAAATAAAATTCTTTCTCCCAGTTGTCGATGACCTTTGGGTCCAGTTTAGTTATGCGACTGATCTCATCCAGCTTGTATACAAGCTTTTCAGGAATGTTTTCACTTTTCATCTGAGTCTAACCCTGGGCCGATGGGTGTACCAGCTTGTAAAATAACATGGATTCTCCTGTTCGTCAAGGTAAAGGAAATTCCCCATTTATATTGATATCTGGTATAATTCCTGCGGAAGGATAATCGGGAGCATGACGGATAAAACCGGCCAGGAGCGCGTTCCTCTGGCGGAGAGAATGCGCCCTAAGTCATTAGAGCGATTCTGCGGTCAGGAGCACCTAGTAGGCCAAGGGAAAATCTTGTCTCAACTTATCGAGACAGATCATCTCGTTTCGATCGTATTCTGGGGGCCGCCCGGCTCTGGAAAAACGACTCTGGGATACATCCTGGCACAACAGTACAATCTCCCATGCTTGTTTTTCAGCGCCGTTCTCTCTGGGATAAAGGAAGTCAAAAACGTTATGGCCAAGGCAGAAAGCCATAAAAAGTTGTACGGCCAGCCGACAATAATATTCATCGATGAACTGCACCGATTCAACAAAGCCCAGCAGGGCGCATTCCTGCCTTATGTGGAAAAAGGGGACATCATTCTGTTTGGTTCCACAACGGAAAATCCCTCGTTTGAAGTGATCGCACCCCTGCTTTCAAGGATGAAAGTTCTGGTGTTGAAACCCCTGGCAGATGAGACATTGTTCCATATCCTCAAAGAGGCCATCAAGGATAAAAATGATGGTTTGGGAAGGTTGAGCCTGACGATAGGGGACCAGGCGCTCAAAATGATCATAGATTACGCAAACGGTGATGCCCGCCGGGCATTGAATACCCTTGAGATTTCAGCCAACCTCGCGAAAAAGGGCAAAATTTCGGTGGAGCAGGTTAAAGAGGCTCTCCAAAAAAGGATCCTCCTGTATGATAAAAAGGGAGAAGAACATTTTAACCTGATCTCGGCACTCCACAAAAGCCTGCGCAACAGTGATGTGGATGCATCCCTGTATTGGCTGGCTCGTATGATCGCGGCCGGAGAAGATCCCTTGTATATTGTCCGGAGGCTTGTCCGTTTTGCTTCGGAAGATATCGGGCTGGCGGATCCCCAAGCTCTAACCATTGCCCTCAATGCCAAGGATGCTTATGATTTTATCGGTTCTCCGGAAGGGGAATTGGCTTTGGCAGAGGCCGTCATCTATTTTGCCTCAGCTCCCAAAAGCAACAGAGCTTATGTTGCGTTCGCAAAAGCCATGAAAGATGTGGAATCCAGTCCTTTCGAGCCCGTGCCTCTTCAACTACGTAATCCTGTCTCCTCATTGATGAAGGATATCGGATACGGAAAAGATTATAAATATGCACACAGCTTTGAGCCTGTGACCACGGATATGGAAACTTTCCCTAAAAAATTCAAAGGCCGTAAGTATTATGATCCTGGCCATTTAGGATTGGAAAAAGAGATAAAGAAGAGAATCGATTGGTGGAATGACTTGAAAAAGAAGACTAAAGCGAAAACCTGATCTATTTTTCTCCTTTGTTTTCTTTGAGAAGGTAATAAATTTCCCAACTTATTTCGTCAGCCAGACATCCGATGCAGGACTTTTCCGTGGTGGCGATTTCTTCATCCGTGATTTTTTCTTTGATGATTCTCTTAACTCGTTTTCTGATCTTGTAGAGCAGGATGTAATTTATCATGGCCTGTAATCATTCGAATGATATCAGCTTATATTTCTTATGTAAACCCTGGTTTAAGCCTTGTTTCTCGGATAAGGAAAGACTTACCTCAACGAGCAAAAAATGCTATCATACGGTCTTTTGAAGGCATGAAAAAATCCGCAATCCTTCTTTGTATAATCCTATTCAGCCATTTTTGCTCGATATTCAAAGCTAAGGTTGTTCCCTATCCAACGGGAGTGATTTTTCCTGTTGAGAATGCTCACGAACTCTCGTATGAAGGTGAGATCGTTTCCCTGATTCAAAAAGAAGGTAATCTCCTTTTTTTCTCCACGAGAAAAGGGAAGATTTACTGTATCGATGGTCAAAAAAGAGAGATGTTGTGGAAAGTAGATATTTCCGCTTCTTTATCATCCCCCCCGTATCTCACAGAGAGCCGCATTTATGTCAACGACAGCGAGAACATTCTTTATTCTATAGATCGCAACGGAAAGCTTCTGTGGGAAACAACGCTCGTGAGCAAAATCACGAGCGGGATCGCAGAGAGCGGGGGGCAAGTCTTTGTCGGTACAGAAAATGGGCTCCTCTTCAGCCTGAATGTAGAAACGGGGGAAGAACTCTGGGAATTCCAGGCCGATGATGCCGCTCGATCCAATATCGTTATTTGGCAAGATAAGGTGCTATTTGGATGTGATGATCGTTCCATCTATATTGTCGACAAAAGAGGAAGGCTTTCGGGAAAATATCATGTTGGGGGAAGAATAGGAAAAACTTTGACTGTGGCTGAAAACCTCCTATTTTTCGGGACGGACGATCGGTATCTTCACTGTTGGAATTTGAAACGACAAAAAAGAAAATGGAAGATTCGTTCCGGTGGCGCCACTTTTGTTCCTCCTGTTGTGGTTGGGAAACGGATATTTTTTCTGTGCTGGAATTGTGTTTTATACTGTTTGAACAAAAATAGCGGAACGATACTTTGGTGGAATTCTATTCCCTCCAGGAGCGATTATCGGATGGAGGTCATCGATAAGAAGGTTGTGGTATCCTCCTTTTCTCCGGAGCTAGTTTGTTTCGACATAAAAACAGGAGAAAACAAAGGCAGCTATGATGCTTCCCAAGAAATCAAATCTAATCCGGCCTGGTTAGCTCCTTTCCTATTGGTCAATCTCCATGACCCGGAAAACGACACAGAGAAATTGGTGTTTCTCAAAAAGACAGTGAAAGTAACCCTTTCCTCCTCGAAAATATCTCCCAACGAACCAAATGAGGAGATAAAATTCACGGCAAATGACACCGGATTCCATCTGCCAAAGCATGAATTTTCTTTGAATCGTTATATCAAAGCAAAGTTTTATCCGGATATTTTTTTCCTGTTTCAACAGGGAGACAGCAAAATCGTTCAAGAGAGTTCTGAGATAGGAACCTGGGATTGGTTCCCTGAGGAAGAAGGGTATTACAGCGTGAACGTTGTTGTTGTCGATGAAAAAGAAAAGGCTCAAGCAAAGTTTCCTTTTTTAATTCAGAAAAGGGATGTCGAGCTGTCTTTGTCATCCTCGTTGGAATCCCCGCAGAAAGTCGACCAAGAAATTGTTTTTGAGGCTAACTTTTCCGGATTTGTAACCCCTCGATTTGAATTCCGCCTCAGCCGATTGGAATGGGTGAGTGTGGTTGCCAAATTTCCCATTTTATTTGTGGAGGATGAGGAGGTTGTCCAGGAAACATCGGTAGAGAATTCCTGGACTTGGACTCCAGGAAACGAAGGGTTATATTTTATCAGAATTATTGGGCAGGATGAGCAAGAATCGGCAACGGCCTATATGGCCTTTGCCATTAAGCAAGGAATAGAATAGATCAAATAATATTTAGAGAGGAGGGAAAGAAATGAATCGCGATGAAGCTTTGAATTTAGTGAAAGCTCATTTGAAGAACAAAAATCTCGTCAAACATTGTTTAGCTGTGGAAGCCTGCATGAGAGCGATGGCCCGCAGACTCGATCAGGATGAGGAGAAATGGGGGCTGGCAGGAATCCTGCATGATCTGGATTATGAGATTACCGAAAAAAGTCCGGAGCTACATACTACAGAAACTGTCAAGATTTTGAAGGAGAAAGGAATGGATGCAGAGATTATTCGGACTATCCAAGCCCATGCCGGTCATGTTGAGTGCCAGAATGAGATGGAATGGTCCATTTTTTCTATCGATCCTCTCACAGGTTTAATTATCGCGGCCACCCTGATGCATCCCAGCAAGAAGCTCAAAGAAGTGGACTTGTCCTTTGTGAAACGCAGGTACAAAGAAAAGAGTTTTGCGCGGGGAGCCAGGCGAGAGGATATCGAACAGATCAAAAATATCGGTATGGACCTGGATGATTTTGTCGAAATTTGCTTGGAAGCCATGCAGGGAATCGATAAAGATTTGGGCCTCTAACATCTTGCTTCAAAATAGTGAAGTATTGTTTTTATCCTGAATTATTCATAAATATGATTTTTTTAACGGGATTGAATGCTATATGCATTGAAATCAGGGACATGTACCGATTTTCCGAAATCGGTAACGTGTCCCTTGATTTTAAGCTTTTACATGAATAATTCAGGGTAACCTGGATAATTTATGAATTATCCAGGTTATTAATGTATAATGTTAAATTCTTGAACCTGAATAATTCAGGTAAAAAAAAGGAGGAAAAGATATGAACGCTGTTGTGAAGATTCCACATCCTTCGAATGAGCCTATATTCAGCTATGCACCTGGGACTCCTGAGAAGGCGGCTTTGAAGGTGCAGATTGAAAAAATGCTTGGTGAGAGAATGGAAATTCCCTTAATAATCGGGGGAAAAGAAGTAAAAACCGGAAATTTGGCAGACTGCCGTTGTCCACACGACCATAATCATCTTCTGGCTCAATATCACAAAGCTGGTCCAAAAGAAATCGAGATGGCTGTTGGAGAGGCCAAAAAGGCCTGGAAAGATTGGTCTGAAATGGATTGGATTTCGCGTGCCTCGGTGTTTTTAAGAGCTGCAGAACTTTTGGCAACCAAATACCGGGACATTCTGAATGCATCAACCATGCTCGGGCAGTCCAAGACCCCCCATCAAGCCGAAGTCGATGCTGCTTGTGAATTGATAGATTTTTACCGTTATAATCCGTATTACATGAATCAAATCTATACCGAACAGCCTGATTCGACGGGTGACAGCTGGAATTATGTAGAATACCGTTCCCTCGAGGGATTTGTATTTGCCGTGACGCCCTTCAATTTTACATCCATTGCCGGAAACCTTCCGACATCTCCTGCTATGATGGGAAATGTGGTGCTCTGGAAACCTGCTTCCTCTGCTGTGTATTCGGCCTATTTTTGCACACAATTGTGGAAAGAGGCCGGATTGCCCGATGGTGTGATCAATTTTATCCCGGGACCAGGACGATATGTGGGCGATCCTGTTCTGGAAAAAGGTGATCTGGCCGGAGTCCATTTCACCGGGAGTACTGCCGTGTTTCAGGGCATGTGGAAAACCATCGGTGGAAACATCATGAACTACCGTTCCTATCCGAGAATCGTGGGCGAAACTGGGGGTAAAGACTATGTTTTTGTTCATGCTTCGGCTGATGAGGAGGCTGTGGTTACCGCCTTGGTCAGAGGTGCGTTCGAATACCAAGGACAGAAGTGTTCCGCGGCCAGTCGAGCCTACATCCCTCAGAGTCTGTGGCCTGCCGTGAAGGAACGTCTGGTGGATCAGGTCAAGACGATCAAGATGGGAGATATTACCGATTTTTCTATGTTTATGGGTGCGGTGATCGATAAGGCAGCCTTTGACAGCATCGTGGAGTATATTGACTATGCGAAAAACTCGAACGAGGCAGAGATCATCGTCGGGGGTGGTTATGATGATTCCAAAGGGTATTTCATCGAGCCCACTGTGGTCGTCACCACAAATCCGCAGTTCAAGCTCATGGAAGAAGAAATTTTTGGTCCGGTTCTTACCCTATTTGTGTATCCGGAATCGGAATATGAGCAAACCCTTGAAATGTGTGACAAGACTTCTCCTTATGCTTTGACCGGCGCCATATTTGCCCTCGATCGAAAAGCCATTGGACAAGCATCCAAAGTCCTGCGCCATTCGGCTGGGAACTTTTACATCAATGATAAACCAACAGGAGCTGTTGTGGGACAGCAGCCTTTTGGAGGAGCTCGCGGCTCTGGAACCAATGACAAGGCTGGATCTTACCTCAACCTGCTTCGATGGGTTAGCGCACGAACCATCAAGGAAAATCTGAATCCGCCTAAGGATTATCGTTATCCGTATATGGATGAAAAATAAAAAGAGAGGGTAAAACTTTGAAAGAAATACTTGAAAAACTGCAAATAAAGGATGTTAACGTGGGCGCTTGCGCCGGCCCGGATGATTGGTACGAGGATCCTGCAGGTGAGGAGATCGTCTCGATTAATCCGACGACGGGTGAACCTATCGCAAAAGTGATTCAGGCTACGGAGAAAACCTACGAGCAGGTCTTGCATTTGGCTGTGGAGGGCTTCAAGACCTGGCGAATGATGCCGGCTCCAAAAAGGGGACTGATCGTCAGGGATTTGGGAGAAGCTTTGAGAGAGAATAAAGAGCCCCTAGGAGATCTGGTCACTCTAGAGATGGGAAAGATAAGGGCTGAGGGTCATGGTGAAGTTCAGGAGATGATCGACATCTGTGATTTTGCCATCGGACTTTCCCGCCAGCTTTATGGTCTGAGCATGCATTCCGAGCGCCCGGGACACAGGATGTATGAGCAGTGGCACCCTCTGGGGGCCATCGGAGTCATCACAGCTTTCAATTTTCCGGTGGCGGTTTGGGCTTGGAATGCGGCGATTGCTGCGGCCTGTGGGGATACCACAGTTTGGAAGCCGTCTTCTGAGACGCCACTGACGGCAATCGCTATCCAGCACATCGCAAATCAGGTCATGGCTGATCATGGCCTGAAAGGAATTTTCAACATCACCATCGGAAGAGGGGCGGTTGTTGGCGAACATATGATAAACGATTCGAGGCTGCCGCTTATTTCATTTACCGGATCGACCAGAATGGGGCGTCGCGTATCCGAAGCTGTGGCGCGGCGTTTTGGCCGCACAATACTGGAGTTGGGTGGCAATAATGCCGTTATCGTAGCCGAGGATGCCGACCTGGAGATGGCTATGCGCACCATCCTTTTCGGAGCTGTAGGAACGGCTGGCCAGCGCTGCACGTCAACGCGGCGTATTATCATGCACAAGTCCATCGCTTCTGAATTGTCCGAGCGAATCGTGAATGCCTACAAACAGGTAACCACCGGGGATCCGATTGAAGAAGGTACCCTGATGGGACCCCTGGTGACAAAAGGAGCGGTTGAAGACATGCTGGCAGCCTTGGAGAAGGCAAAAGAGCAGGGTGGAGAAGTCCTCTGTGGGGGAAATCGTCTTTCTGATCTTGGCGAACAGTTTGTCGAACCCACAATCGTTAAAATGCCCAAACAGACGGAAATCGTTCATATCGAAACTTTCGCTCCGATTCTATACTTTATGGAGTACGAGGATATCGAGGAAGCCATCCAGTTGCATAATGAAGTTCCGCAGGGACTATCAAGTGCTGTTTTTACTACAAATCTTTTAACTGCCGAAAAATTCCTCTCCCATGAAGGTTCGGATTGTGGGATTGCCAACGTCAATATCGGGACCTCCGGAGCAGAAATCGGCGGAGCCTTCGGAGGGGAGAAGGAGACCGGCGGCGGAAGAGAGTCTGGGTCCGATGCATGGAAAGGTTACATGCGGAGGCAGACTAACACCATCAACTGGTCCAAGGAGCTCCCTCTGGCCCAGGGAATAAAATTTGTGGATTGATGGAGCCAAAGGTCACTCTGGATATCCCGATCGAAGACCTCGTCTTGAAGTTTCCAGAATCTGTCGGTTTTCTGACAAGGAAGGGGATCCGATGCATCCGTTGTGGTGAGCCGCTCTGGTGTACGTTGGGCGAATTGCTCGAAGAAGATAATATTCCTGATCCGCAAAACATTGTTGATGAGCTGAATGAGTTCCTGTGCTAACCTGGACTATTCATAAAAAATGCCGATGCTTTTTTTACTTCAGTAATATCAGGAAGTTATCCTGACATTGCAGCAAATAACAAGAAAAATAAATCCACTGGATCGGCATCGGCATTTTTTCCCCTTCGGGCGAGCCGATCTCACTGCATCTGCTTTGTTGCGGTCCATTTGCGGTACACTTGTACAGCAGCATGGAACGACGCCTCGCATCTGCAGCAAGCTAGGCTCGTTTATAATCCAGGTTAATTGAACTTTTATCCAGTCATATTCGTAATTCAGTATAGAGAGGAAAAAATGG
>CAYPGQ010000005.1:88738-97140 GCA_964410125.1 uncultured Eubacteriales bacterium
TAATTGAACTTTTATCCAGTCATATTCGTAATTCAGTATAGAGAGGAAAAAATGGCGAAAAAGCTTTTTCGTTCTGAGGAAAATAAAATGATTGGTGGCGTTTGCGCTGGATTTGGAGATTATTTTGATATCGACACCACTCTTGTTCGGCTCATGTTTGTGGCTCTTGGCTTGATAACTGTCATGTTTCCGATGTTGGTTTTTTATGTTGTAGCCTGGATAGTGATTCCTGCCGGTGAGAAAGCCGCCCCTTTATAATCCCCGTTTAATCGTTTGACTTATCCTTGATTATCCGCTATTTTTATGCTATTCGACGACGGTTTGATAACCGGATGGATTGGTAAAGCCGAAAACAATGATAACGAAACAGGATATTCCTTTCAGGCACATCGCTGTAGAGGGAATTATGAAATCGGGAAAAACCCGATTGGCAAACATCCTGGCACAGAAAATAGGTGGGAAAGTTATCTTTGACCGCTTGGAAAATCCGTATATCAAGGATTTTTATGATGAACTGGAAGGTGCGGCCTTTCTTGCCCAGTTGGTTTTTTTGGTGAACAGATACCACCAGCAATCCAGGCTTCTCCAGAGAGATCTTTTCGAAGAACGGGTGATTTGTGATTACATGTTTGAGAAAGACAAAATTTATGCTTATCAAACTCTGACAGACGATGAGCTCGTCGTTTACGACAGGATTTACAGTATTCTTACCGAGAGGGTAGCCAAACCGGACTTGGTCATATATCTTCAAATCTCCCTGCCGACTTTGCTCAGGAGAATAAACAAAGAAGGTTCAGAATTGGAAAAGAATATTGCGGAGAAATATTTGGAGGATGTCCTTGGTGCCTTTGACTATTTTTTTTTCAACTACCAGGTCGCGCCCTTGCTCGTAGTGAGGGCTGATGAATTGGATCTCGATAGGGAAGAGGAAACTTTCGATCTCATCGATAAGATCAAACAGATGAAAAAGAGCCCGTTGTTCTATGTGCCTCTTAGTAAGGCCAATAAATACAATAAATAAATTACTTTACCTCAATCTCGATGGCGTATAGGCGAGATGGGGAGAAAGGATAAAAAATGCCCAAAGATAAAATCCCAAAAATCACAATCCCGTATCTTCACACAAAAAAACAGCAGGGAGAAAAGATTGTCGCCCTGACGGCCTATGATTTTCCCACCGCCAAAATTGTTGATGAGGCTGGCATAGATCTCATCCTGGTTGGGGATTCATTGGGAATGGTCGTCCTAGGCTATGAAAACACGATCCCTGTGACGATGGAGGAAATGATCCATCACACCAAAGCTGTTGTGAGAGCTGCTCAGAGGCCGTTAATCGTGGGAGATATGCCTTACTTTTCCTTCCATATTTCCGTGGATGAAACAGTCCGGAATGCATCACGCTTTCTGAAAGAAGCTGGAGCCCAAGCCGTTAAGATAGAAGGAGCTTCACAAAAAAGGCTGAAGCTTATCGAAACCCTTGTGGAGGCTGAAATCCCGGTCATGGGACATGTGGGATTGACGCCTCAATCCATCCATCATCTTGGCCAGTTCAAGGTAAAAGGCAAAGAGATAGAAGAGGCAAAAAAAATCATACAAAATGCCGAAGATTTGGAAAAAGCAGGCGTTTTTAGTATCGTTCTGGAATGTATTCCGATGGAACTGGCAAGAGAGATTACACACAAGCGAAACGTTCCGACCATCGGTATCGGAGCAGGGCCTCACTGTGATGGTCAGATATTGGTGTTTCATGATCTTGTCGGATATGCCAACGGGTATCTTCCCAAGTTTGTCAAAAGATATGTGGATATCCATGACAGCCTGAACAAGGCCCTCAAGGAGTATATTGAAGATGTAAAAGAGGGGGTTTTCCCCGACGATAGCAATTCCTATCACTTGAAGAAGAAAGAGGTCCTGGAACAAATCTTGGAGAAAAAAGAGAAAAAGTAGCGTGGAAGTACTATCCAAAATAAGCGCGATTAAAGCGGCAGTCAATAAACAGAAATTTTCTGGGAAGAGTGTTGGCTTTGTACCCACGATGGGTGTTCTTCATGAGGGACATTTAAGCCTTGTGAGAGAATCCTTACGGAGGACAAATTGCACGGTCGTCAGCATATTTGTCAATCCCACTCAATTCGGACCCGAAGAAGATTTTCAGAAATACCCTCGGGATCTGAAGAAAGACTCGACTTTATTAGAGGAGTTAGGAGTAGATTTTGTGTTTATCCCCAATAATCAAGAGATGTATCCTGAGGGATTCAAGACATATGTGGAAGTAGCGGATTTGCATGACAAGTTCGAGGGTCGATCTCGACCGGGACATTTCAGGGGAGTGTGCACGGTTGTGCTGAAATTCTTCGAGATTATCGGCCCGGATGTCGCCTATTTTGGCCAAAAGGATGCCCAACAGGCTTTGATCGTCAAAAAAATGGTCCGTGATCTCAACTTGGATGTGGAAATCCAAGTCCTTCCGACTGTTAGGGAAGGAGACGGATTGGCTCTGAGTTCGAGGAATGTCTATCTCACAAAGGATCAGAGAAAGGCAGCCCTGTGTTTGGTGGAAAGTTTAAGGGAAGCCAATCGTTTGATAGAAACTGGCGAGAGGGATCCCAAGATCATAAAAAGCGAAATGACAAAGCTGATTGACACAGAACCTTTGGCCAGTCTTGATTACATTGCGATCGTCGATTTGGATAATCTCGAACCTTTGGATAAAATAGAAGAGATCGCACTGATTGTGGTTGCTGTGTATTTCGACAGAGTCAGGCTGATCGACAATATGATCGTTCGGCATAAGGAGTGAGATATCGTGAAAAGAAATATCTTGAAGTCAAAAATTCACCGAGCTGTTGTGACAGAGACCAACATGGATTATGAAGGCAGTCTCACGGTGGACGAGAGTTTGTTGATAGAAGCAGACATGGTTCCATTCGAGCAGATTCATGTGTATAATATCACTAACGGAGAAAGATTCGTCACGTACATTATAAAAGGCGAAAAGGATTCCGGAGTGATTGGGGTGAATGGAGCAGCAGTTCATAAAGCCTCTTTGGGGGATATGTTGATTATTGCCACCTTCACCCTTATGGATGATGAGGAGAGCAGTTTTTTTTGTCCGAAAGTTGTCCTCGTGGATAAGAATAATAAAATAAAATAAATTTGGCATGAGTCAGCAAAATAACGATGCCACAAAAAACATGGATAAGGAGTTGAGCATACTCCGCGATCTCATCGAAAAAGAAAATGATATGCTGTGCAAGATGATAGACTCATTGGATGCCCTGGAGAAAAAAATGATGCGGTCGAGAAAAAAAGAAGGCCGAAAACGCAAAAAGTCCTAGAGCCGAATCTTTAATCTATTTAGTGGCCCAGTCTTTCAGCTTTTCGTATTTGATTTCACCGCAAAGAATATCGTTCGTTTCTGTATTCATGAAAGTAGGAGTACGAAGCTGTCCTCCGCATTTGGGTGAGATGATATCTCTGTAGGATCTCATCAAATCTGCATTCTTTTCGACATGCCAAACCTCAAGCCTCTCGATTTTTACATCTGTTTCTTTTTCCAACCTGTCCACAAGGGGCATCATCACGATACAATGGGGACATTCCCGCCCATGAAACATCAGCAGCTTATTCATATCATTGTCTCCTTATAAAGAGCCCGCACCAGCATTCTCCATCTTCCTTGTCCTTGTATGTTTCGTGAATCCTGAAATTGCAAGGGCACACGAGCTTTAGGTCTTCTTCGGAATTTTTTGTGATAAGACGGCAAGGACAGTATTTCATCCCGTGATTTTTCTCGCAGTTGAATATCCCCTCTAACAGAGTTTCCACTTTTTCTTGGTCTGGATTGACTTGGAATTGGTTTCCCTCTGAGAATTTTTCTATGGCGTTTCGGAAATCGACCTTGTCTAAAGTGATCTCCGAGCGTCCACTGATTTTTTTTGCTTCTTCTGAGGAGATCTCCACGAAGGCTTTTTTGACCAAGCAGGTCGGGCAAGTCTCAGGGGGATTGACTCCATAGTGAATATCGTTACAGACATGACATCGCCAAAATTTTTTCACGTTCTTTTATCCGTTGGAATTTTTGACTATTATAAATGAAACATACCGCAATGTCAATTTATTCTATATAAATAGTAGGGATTATTTCACAAGGTTTTGAGATAGGCGATAAGATCTGCCATTTCCTGATCGGTCAATTTATTGAAGGATGGCATGACCAACGCAGGCCGGATGAACTGTTGCTTGACATTGTCAACGGTTGGGTCCTTCTGGGAGCTTCAGTCTTTCGCTGTAATAATGGATGACTCATAATAGTAATCCAAATAGCAGAGATATGATTTTTAAATTAATCATGATCTGGCCTTGTACTTGGAGCTTAACTTGCAGCTAGAAACCCCGCCCATTATCTGAGGATCTTTTTTAATCATTCCTCTGAGTATAAACGGGAAGATCAGGGTCGTCGCAAGAGCCATGATGACTAATCCCGAATAGATCTGTATAGAAATAATACCTGTGCGGAAGGCCATAAAGGCTATAGCGATTTCCACTGCTCCACGGCTGTTCATTCCCCATCCGACGAGATATAGCTGTTTCCATGTCAGTCTGAGGAAAGGTTTGGCAAGCAAGGCCCCGACTATTTTTCCAAACAGGGCAATCGATATTATCAACAGGAACAGCCAAGGATTCAGGATCAAGGATGAAAGGCTGAAATTTATCCCCATAGCGATGAAAAAGAAAGGAATAACCAGAGTCAAAATGAACTTTTCCGCAAAAGAAATGAGAGGCTTTTCTCGTCCAATGAACTTATGGATGAGGATGCCCAAAAAAAACGCGAATAGAGCCATAAGAGTATGAATAAATTCCTTGGCGGCAAATTTTCCAGTGAATAAAAAAATTATCATTGCAAATGCTGAAAGTCCGAGGATGTCATCGATTATCCCTGCTCCCATCATGATCGATCCGATTTTGGTATCAATTTTGTTAAGCTCTAGAAGGACTCTGGCTTTTGTGGCCTCAGCCGTTATCCCCATACAGATGCCAATGGCAAGAGCAGCATAGACGGAATATCCAAGTACAAGGAAGATCGAAAATCCCAACACAAAAGGGGAGAGGGCAGCAAAAAAAGCGACGGTGGCGGCTTCTTTCCTTTCTTCATACAGCAAACACCAGGAAATTTCCATCCCTGCCAGGAACATCAATAGGAAAAATCCCAAATCGCCTAGCTTTGTGATGATTTCCATGTGAGATTTAAAAAGTACGTTTTTTGCCAGAGGAGATCCCAAGATGATTCCGCTGACAATCAATCCCACCACAACAGAAATGTTTAATTTTTTAGCAATGTAAGTGAATAACAAAGAAGCAGAAACACAGATGATTAATGTTATAAATAACATTTGGAATTTCTATTTCATTCTTTCCAATTTCTTCTTCCCGGAGGAATGCGTTGTGTTAAACTGAATATCCTACCAGGGTATGAAATAGTAACCGATGACTGATTGAACAGACATTACAAGACAAAACTAATGTGTTCAATCTAAGTAATAATTTGGTGCTTCTTTTGTGATGGCAATGTCATGAACATGGCTCTCTTTCATGCCTGATGTTGTCACTTTTATGAATTTGGCTTTTTCCTGGAGGTCAGGGATGGTTCCGCATCCGGCATAGCCCATTCCCGATTTGAGGCCTCCCACCATCATTTCTATGATGTGAAAAGCACTGCCTTTGATCGGAACTCTTCCCTCGATGCCTTCCGGGACGAGTTTGCTAACGCCCGGTGCAGTCTCTTGAAAATATCTATCGCGGCTTCCTTCTCGCATGGCTTCGATGGAGCCCATTCCTCTGTAAGTTTTATATGAACGCCCTTGGAATATGACAACTTCTCCAGGAGATTCATCGGTACCCGCAAGGAGGTTTCCCAACATGACAGAGCTGGCCCCTGCAGCGATGGCCTTGGTGATGTCCCCTGAGTATTTGATCCCGCCGTCGGCGATAAGAGGAATTTCTTTTTCTCTGGTGACGCGAAAAACATCGGATATAGCCGTGATCTGTGGAATTCCCGCCCCAGAAATAATACGGGTTGTGCAGATCGAACCTGGCCCTACGCCAACTTTCACAGCATCGACGCCGAGTGCGATGAGTTCCTTGGCCGCCTCTGTTGTCCCGATGTTTCCGGCAATGAGTTCCTGGTCTGGGAGCTCTTTTTTTATCATTTTCACTGTATCCAGGACTTTCTGGGAATGGCCGTGGGCCGTATCGATCACCAACACGTCCGCTTTTGCCTGGACTAAAGCTTTGGCCCTTTCCAGGGTTTCCCCACTTACCCCGATAGCTGCTCCCACTCTCAACCGTCCAAAACCGTCCTTACAAGCATTAGGGTACTGGATCCTTTTCAGGATGTCTTTATACGTGATCAAGCCTTTAAGATGGAAATTTTCATCCACCATCAGAAGCTTTTCGATTTTGTGCTTATGGAAGAGTTTTTCCGCTTCCTTAAGTGACGTTCCTAACGGAACGGTGATCAATTCCTTTGTCATCACTTTGTCGATCGAAATGTTGAGCCGTGTTTCGAACCGGATGTCGCGATTAGTCAGGATTCCGACAAGTTTGTTGTTCTCATCCGTGATCGGTAGGCCAGATATCCTGTATTTTTTCATCACTTCTTTGGCCTCGAAAATTTTATTCTGAGGCCTTACAGTGATGGGATCGACAATCATTCCGCTCTCATGTCGTTTGACTTTGTCTACTTCTTCGGTATGTTTTTCGATGGACATGTTCCGGTGGACGATGCCGATACCTCCTTTTTGTGCCAGTGCAATAGCCATCCTCGAATCAGTGACCGTATCCATAGCAGAGCTGATGATAGGAATAGGAAGGGGAATGTTACGCGTGAGTTTGGTCGAGACATCAGCTTCTGCAGGCAAAACCTTGGACTTGGCAGGAAGAATCAGCACATCATCAAAGGTGAGCCCTTCTTTTATTTTGTCATCCAGCATTTGTTCCTCCCTATCTTTTCTTTTTTTTCTTTTTCCTCTTCTTCGGGATGACCGATCTCGCTTTTCGGGATGTTTGGACTTGGCCTCCTCCTTGAGCCCTTTGGTAATACATCGGTTGTTCCTTCCTCTCCGGCATTTCTTCTTCCACCACCGGCTGAATCAAGAACAGGTAGCGCAGCGCCTCGTCCTCGATTCTATCCATCATCGCCTGGAACATATCATAGCTTTCCTTTTTGTACTCAATCAGAGGGTCCCTTTGGCCATATCCTCGCAGACCGATGCCCTCCTTAAGGTAATCCATCCCCAACAGGTGGTCTTTCCATTGGGTATCTATAATCTGAAGCATGATGACTCTTTCAAACTCTCTCATCCTTTCTGTGCCGAGTTGGGATTCCTTGTCCTCGTAAATCTGGGTGAGCGTTTGAAGAGTCTTTTCTCTCAGCTCATCAAAATTGATAGTATCCCAGTCTATGCCCCATTCGGACATATCTACACCGAATTGAGCGCCTATTGCCTTTTGGAATGCATCGATTTCCCAATCGTCCGGCGATTGTTCCTTGGGTGTTTCTGTTTCCATCTGCCAATCGACGATGGTAGCGATCAATCCAGAAATGTTTTCTTTGAGGTTTTTTCCTTTGAGGATCTCTCTTCTCTGGCCGTAGATGCTTTCTCGCTGTTTGTTCATCACATCATCGTATTCCAAGAGGTGCTTCCGGATGGTAAAGTTTTGTCCTTCAACTTGCCTCTGTGCTCTCTCTATGGCTTTGGTTACCATATTGTGTTCGATCGGGGTTCCCTCTCCCATGCCGATCCTAGCCATCAGTCCTGAGATTCGGTCGCTGCCGAATATGCGCATCAGATCATCTTCAAGAGATAGGTAAAACCGCGACGAGCCCGGATCGCCTTGTCTGCCGGCTCTCCCGCGTAATTGGTTATCGATTCGGCGGGCTTCATGCCTTTCTGTCCCTATGATGTGAAGTCCGCCCAGATCGATAACTTTGTTGTGCTCGAGGTCTGTGGTCGTTTTTGTTTCGGCGAGAGCTTGTTCAAATTCCTGATGGTGATTCTCCTCCAGGCCTATGCCTTTTTTCAAAAAATCTTCCCGTGTTAAATGCTCAGGGTTACCCCCTAACAGGATATCCACCCCTCTGCCCGCCATGTTTGTGGCTAAGGTTACCGCCCCTATCCGTCCAGCTTGAGCGATGATTTTGGCTTCGGATTCGTGGTATTTGGCATTGAGCACAACGTGATTTATCTCTTTTTTTCTCAGGAGGGAGCTCAGGTGTTCGGAGTTTTGGATCGATATGGTTCCTACGAGAACAGGCCGGCCCTTTTTGTTGTTTTCGCTGATCTCGTCGCAGGCGGCATCCCATTTTTCCTTGGCCGTCCGGTAGACCACATCCGGGGATT
>CAYPGQ010000006.1:0-96165 GCA_964410125.1 uncultured Eubacteriales bacterium
CCGACAGAAAAAAGCTCTTGTACCAGGCTTTGCGATCCCTCCCCGAAAAACATCAAGTCATTTTGACCCTGAGAGATATCCAGGGGCATTCCTATGAAGAAATCGCAGACATTCTGAAGCTTTCCCCTGGAACGGTGGATTCCCGCCTACACAGGGCCAGAAAAATACTCAGAAAAAAGATCGCACCTTTCTTATCCCAGGAAGGAGGCAACCATGAACTGTAAAAGGGCAGAAACTTTAATTTCAAAGTCCTTGGATGGTTTTTTAACAGGAAAGGAAAAGGACGCGCTCGAAGAACACCTAAAGGGCTGCTCTTCTTGCAAGAAAAAAAGGGAAGAATACGCGTTCATTGCCGAAACCCTCAGGAGAGAGGATTTTCCTGAAGTGAGCCCTTATTTCTGGGAGCGCCTACAACCTCGTCTGAAAGAGAACAAAAAGTACGCCTTCTGGTCGGTATGGAAACAATGGAGCCTGCGGGCGGTTCCCGTTTCCATCATCCTTGTCTTCACGCTTGCTATCGGTTTCGCCCTTTTCCTCCCCCAGCCAACCGACGAGCTGAGCCAGACAGGAGACCTCCTTCTCCGCAACACTCCCACTCTTCCTGAAACAGTAACGTTGCTCGAGGCGGAAAGCGGAGAAAACAAAAGCATGCAGCTAATATTTATGGCTATGGAAGAAAAGTCCGATTTGAGGAGATACTTCCCATGAAAAACGGAAATAAATTTTGGATCAGTTTCTCTTTTATTATTGTTTTTGCCGCCGGCATAGCCGCCGGGATCCTCTTCGAGAATAATTTTCTCGACAAAAAGCCACGGAGGAGTGGGGAAAGACGGAGTCCTGTTCGATTTCCGACTTTAGACATGATGGCCGAAGAGCTCGGCCTCACGGCAGAGCAGCAGGAACAACTCAAGGAGATTTTCAAGAATAACGAGGAAAGGCTAAAAACCTACCGAAATCAAATCCACGATCAGTACGCCGCCTTGCGGACTCAGCTCAAACAGGAAATGGACAGCATTTTCTCGGAGGAACAAAGAGCAAAACTAGATACGATAATCGAAAAATTCCATTCCGAAAGGAAAAAACAGATGGAGGATAGAAAGAGGAGACCAAGTAATAGCACCAATAACAAAGGAGAAAGAAGATGAATAAGAAGGTTATCATCGGAATCGTTGTCCTTGTGGTTGCTGCAGGAATCGTTTTTGGATTCACTTATTTTAATAGAAACAATAACAACGGACTGCAGTATGAAAAAGCGACCATCGATAAAGGAACCGTCACGGCGCTTGTGGACACGACAGGTACACTCAATCCCGTGACCATCGTGGATATCGGAAGCCAGGTTTCCGGGAAAATCGAAAACATCTACGTGGATTTCAACTCTCAAGTTAAAGCCGGCCAGATTTTGGCAGAATTGGAACAGTTAACTTTTCAAACAAAAGTTCAGCAGAATGAAGCAAATCATTTGAGCTCTGTGGCTTCCCTCAAAAAATCAAAAGTTTCCCTAGAAAATTCCAAAAAAAAGTACGGGCGGGCCAAGAGCCTGTTTGAAAAGGACTTGATTTCATACGAAGAATTAGAATCCGCAGAGGTCCAATATCTCAGCGCCAAAGCGGACCTTCAATCAAACGAGGCGCGGCTGGAGCAGGCCAAAGCCCAGCTGGACACGAGCAAGGTGGACCTGTCCTATACCATCATCAAATCGCCTATCAATGGAGTAGTAATTAACAGGAATATCAATGTCGGCCAAACAGTGGCAGCCAGTTTCCAGGCGCCTGTTCTTTTTCAAGTCGCCAATGATCTGACCAAGATGCAGGTGGAATGCAGTGTGGATGAGGCTGATATCGGCAGGGTCAAAGAGGGCCAGACCGCCCAGTTCACGGTGGATGCCTTTCCGGATGAAAACTTCACCGGTGTTGTCAAACAGGTGAGGTACTCCCCTGAAGTCATCCAGAACGTAGTCACCTACACCACCATCGTCGATGTCGAAAATCCGGATATAAAACTCAGGCCCGGGATGACAGCCACCATATCTGTCGTGGTGGGTGAGGCCAAAAATGCCCTTCGTGTGCCGAACTCGGCCCTCCGGTTCCAGCCACCACCTGAGGTGCTGCAGACTCTGTTCGAAGAGATGCGCAGGGAAATGCAGACCAAAAGGGAACAATCTGCCCAAGCCGATGGGCAATCAGAGAATAGAAGACCTCAAGGTAACTTCCAGATGGGCCAAGGCTCTGGCCGGATGGGATCCCGATCGCGGGACAGGGCCCGCGTTTGGCTACAGGACGAAGAAGGAAAACTCCGGATGGTTTTTATCCGGACAGGCGTCACGGACAACGTTTACACTGAAATCACCGGTGGAGATTTAAAAGAAGGAATGGAAGTCATAACCGGGGAGAGCGCTCAAGCCACATCCTCTAACCGCAGTTCGAGCAACCTTAGACGAGGCATGATGTTCATGAGGTGAAAATGGAAAACAACAATCTTATCCACTTGGATAATATCGAGAGGACCTACAAAGTCGGCGAAACGCAGGTCCGAGCCCTGAAGGGAATTTCCCACAACATCCAAAAAGGGGAGCTGTTGGCCATCATGGGCCCCTCGGGTTCTGGTAAGTCCACGCTGATGAACATCATCGGCTGTCTGGATAAGCCCACTTCGGGAAAATATTTGCTCGAAGGCCAAGAAGTTTCTACGATGAACAAAAACCAACTGGCTCACATCCGGAACAAAAATATCGGGTTCGTCTTCCAGAATTTTAACCTGCTCTCCCGCACAACGGCTTTGGAAAACACCGAACTTCCCCTTCTGTATTCTGATATTCCCAGCAAGAAGACAAAAGAACTGGCCCTTAATGCTCTTGCCCAGGTTGGATTGGAGGGCCGGGAACTGCACAAGACCAACCAACTCTCCGGGGGAGAAATGCAGAGAGTGGCCATAGCCAGAGCTCTGGTCAACAGCCCTTCTCTTCTTCTCGCGGACGAACCGACAGGAAATCTGGACACCAAAACCGGGAATGACCTCATGGCCGTCCTTAAAAAACTCAACAAGGACAACAATATCACGATCGTTCTGGTAACACACGACCCTGAAGTCGCCGAAGTAGCGAGGAAAACGATCTTTCTCAGAGACGGCCTGATTGAAAAAATCGAAATAAACGGGAAATAAAAATATGAATATAATCAAAACATCTAAGGTCGCTCTTAGAGCCCTGAACCGGAACAAAATGCGTTCGTTTTTAACGGCCTTGGGCATCATCATAGGCGTGGGTGCCGTTATCGCGATGGTCAGTATCGGCCAGGGAGCCAAGATGGAAGTGGAAGAACGTTTTGAGTCTATGGGCACCAACCTGTTGACTGTCCGGCCGGGCAGCCGTTCATATATGGGCAGGCATGGGGGAGGAGGAACCTACACCAATCTGAAGGAAGCCGACGCCCAAGCCATATTTGACAATTGTGATGCCGTAAAATACATTTCTCCCAGTGTAAACGGCCGGGCCCAGGTTGTCTACCAAAACAAAAACTGGAACACATCCATCTACGGAGTGGGCACCAACTACCCTGAAATCCGAAACTGGGCGGTCGAAACCGGAGCCTTCTTCAGCGACAGCCAGGTCCGATCGGCTCAGAAGGTCGCTGTGCTAGGAAACGAAGTGAGCAAAAATCTTTTTGAAGGGGCCGATCCGATCGGGCAGGTCATCCGGATAAACAAGAATCCCTTCCGAGTGCTAGGTGTGTTGGAATCCAAAGGAGAGAGCGGGGGATGGTTTAATCGGGATGACATGATCGCCATACCGTACACAACGGCCCAGAAGAGACTTTTGGGAATCGACCACATTCAGTCCATCGATGTCTCTGCTGTATCATCCACACGGACCAACGATGCCATGGCGCAGATCGAAGAGCTGCTGAGGATTCGGCACAAGATCGCCCCAGGCGCAGAGGATGACTTCAGCGTCAGGGATATGGCCGACATCGCGGAAAGCGCCTCAGAAGCCACCCAGATCCTGACCATACTTCTCGGAGGGATCGCCTCGATCTCCCTGCTTGTGGGAGGAATCGGCATCATGAACATCATGCTGGTGTCTGTAACCGAGCGTATTCGGGAGATCGGCATACGCATGTCTGTCGGCGCCCGGGAAAAGGACATTTTGCTCCAGTTCCTGACAGAAGCCATCGTTTTGAGCGTGATGGGAGGCTTTCTGGGTGTTGTTTTGGGCGTTGGAAGCTCACGGTTGATCTCCCACTTTGCCGGCATGAAAACACTCGTCTCTCTAGGAACCATCGCTTTGGCTTTTATTTTTTCAGGATCTGTCGGGATATTCTTCGGATTCTACCCGGCACGCAAAGCGTCCAAACTGGACCCCATTGAAGCCCTAAGATATGAATAACCTGTGATGCATTAAGAATTGAATTGACTTATACAGGAAAATAATGGGATATTGGAACACTTTCCCGACTTTTTCCGTATTAGTATCCGTAGTTAAAAGTGAGGAGGTCTAAAATGTGGAAAAAAACACTCGGAGTTCTCTTGATTTTTGCACTCGCAACATTTTCGCAGGCTCAACAACAGGAATCCTCGATTAAACTCTCTCTCGAGGATTGCATCGTCAAGGCCATGAAGTATAACCTCGGTGTGGCCATCAATGTGTTAACCCCGGAAAATAGACAATACGCACTGGGCGTGGCCAATGAAAAATTCTTGCCGGCCATGTCATTCAGCTTTTATCTTTCGGATCAGCAACAGGCATCCTACTCCTTTCTTGAGGCAGCAGATCAGCTCAACACAAAACGTACCAATTATGGGGTCAATATCACTCAACAAATCCCTTTTGGCGGTAGTTTTACTTTATCGATGAACAACGATAGATACAACACAAACCGGACAGGAACAACCATCAATCCCAGACTTAGCAGCCAGCTGACTCTTGATTTCACCCAGCCATTGCTCCGGAATTTTGGTTACAACCTATCCCGGAGAGAGATCATCGTAGCAAAAAATAATCTGAACAGTTCCGAAAAAGATCTGCATAGGTCCCTCCAGGATACGATTTATAGCGTGGAAGAGGCTTACTGGAGTCTGGTGGCCAGCATCGAAAACCTCAAAGTGGGGCAGCAGTCCCTGAAATTGGCCCAGGATTTTCTGGAACGGCAAAAAAGGGCGGTGGAAATCGGGACCGAGGCCCCGATCGAAATCCTGTCTGCACGATCTGAAGTCGCCACGCGGGAAGCGAATATCCTCGCATCCGAAGCCGATGTCAAAAACAGCGAGGACAACCTCAAGCTGATCCTCAACTTGATGGCCGAAGACCCCAATTTTGAGTTCAGCCGGATCATCCCGCAGGAGATGCCGGAATTCGAAAAAAAGGAGATCGGCCTGGAACAAGCTTTTGCCACTGCTCTCCAAAACCGGCCGGATTTGGAATCGACGCGGATAAGCCTTAAAAACAGCGAGATTAACCTGGGCTATGCCAGAAACCAGCAGCTTCCGGCTCTCGACCTCCAAGCATCCTACTGGAGCCCGGGGGTATCCGGAACACATATAATATATGGAAATCGCACACCGGAAAATCCTTTTGGTGTTCCGATCGGGGAAGAACCGGGTAGCATCTCGGATGCATTCAAGGACGTGTTCGGATTCAGATACCAAAACTGGTCGGTCAGGCTGACCCTAGATCTCCCTCTGAACACTATTGTTTCACGGGCAAGTCTGGCCCAGGCGCGGGTCGATCTGCAGCAGGCAACCCTGCAGTTGAAACAGCAGGAACAGAATATCTACCTGGAAATCAAACAGGCAGTAAGGGCCGTGGAAACCAATTACCGGCGGGTCGAAGCTTATAAGATAGCCAGAGAGCTTCGACAACAGCAGCTGGAAGCAGAGGAAGAAAAACTCAAGGTCGGACTGACCACCCCCTACTTTGTCCTGCAGTACCAAAGAGACCTGGCCACCGCTCAGACAACAGAACTGCAAGCGATCATCGATTACAATCTTTCTCTGGCCAACCTGAGCAGGGCAATGGGCATCAGCCTGGAGGAGAAAAACATTTCGATGGTGGATGTTTACAATAAATAAACTTTGAAAATAAAAACGAGGAGTTTATAATATAGGTTAATTCATCTTGCTGGTTCCCCAGCCCCTGATCGGATTAATAATGTTGAGGAAAAAGTTAGTCTATCTCCGAACCATCCTGATCTTTCTGCTTTTTTCGGCCGCGCTGTCTTTCGCCGACGACAAGAACAACGGAGGGAATTTCCATGTCACAGCCCCTCAGTTTTCCTCCTCTCCAAAAATCGACGGCACTCTTGAAAACCCAGTTTGGGAAGAAGGCATCGTCATCGATAGTTTCACCCAGTATGAACCTCAAGAAGGATCAGAACCCACAGAAAAAACAGTGGCCTATATTGGCTACGACAGCAAAAATCTGTATATCGCTGTGCGGGCCTATGATTCCGATCCTGATGCGGTTCGGGCTTGCCTGACAAAAAGGGACAGCGTATACGGCGACGACGTTATCACAGTTTATCTCGACACTTTCAACGATAAAAAACGGGCTTTTGTCTTTCAAGTCAATCCCTGCGGCGTCCAGGTGGATGGCATTTACACCGAGACAAGACGGCGAGGCAGAGGTCGAGGAGGAGGCGGATTTTTCGGGTTCGACCGAAACTTTGATACATTCTTCATCACCGAGGCCAACATGGACGAAAAAGGCTACACGGTGGAAATGGCCATCCCGTTCAAGAGCCTCAGGTTCCCGAACACGCCCAACCAGGTCTGGGGACTCCAGATCATGCGGAACATCCAGAGGAAAAACGAGGAGATCTACTGGCATCCCCGGTCTCGGGATGTGAACGGTTTTCTTATCCAAGCGGGAACCTTGGAGGTTCAAGGACAGATCGAGAAGGGAAAAAACTTCGAGATCATGCCTGTGCTAACCGGTCTGAAGGCCGTGGGCAGCAAGGTTGACACGGAGCCCGGCATAAACCTCAAGTATGGGATCACATCCGACCTGACAGCCGATGCCACCATCAACCCGGACTTCAGCCAGATCGAAGCCGACATGCCCCAGATCGACGTCAACCAAAGGTATGCCCTGTATTATCCGGAAAAACGGCCCTTTTTCCTGGAAGGAAAGGATTTTTTCGATACGCCTTTCGAGTTGGTCTACACGCGGAATATCGTGAATCCCCTCTGGGGGACCAAGCTCACCGGGAAAGTGGGAAAAATCACGATGGGCTTCATGAGTGCCTACGATGAAACACCTCCGGAAATCGACAATCCGTGGGAAGACGAACCTGACATCGAAGATTACAGGGGCTTCGTGAATGTCTTCCGCCTCAAACAGGACCTGTATTCCGAGTCCCATATCGGATTCATCCTGACAGACAAGGAAATGGGGCCTTCGTGGAAAAGCATCACTAACAACTACAACCGGGTGGCCGGTTTTGACGGACATTTCAAATTTTGGAACAACTATCGGGTTTCTTTCCAAATCGTAGGATCCCAAACCAAGTGGGGAAGCGAAAAAACCGGCCTTGTTCCCGCCATGTCCTTCAATTTCAGCCGACAAGCCCGTCACCTGACTTTTTCACTCGATTACAACCAGATACCCGAGGACTTCGAGGCAACCCTGGGCTTCTTCCGCCGGAAAGATATCCGCTCCCTCAGCACCCGCGTGGGGTATGCGTTCCTCCCGATGAACGAGTACATCGTGGACATCCGGCCTTCGCTTCAATATAGAAGAATTTATGATTTTAACAACACCTTGACCGACGAGGAAATCCAACTGGGATTTTTCATTACCGGCTGGAGAAATTCCTTTATTCACGGAGGATACACGGTCGAGATGGAACGTTACGAGGGCATCGATTTTTTTCGAAAATCATTCCGGGCAAGCATCCGGTCTGAACCACTCGCCTGGTTGAACGGAAGTTTCAATTTTTCCTTCGGAGACTCGATCTACTACGATGAAAATCCCTACCTGGGTTACAAAACATCCTTTGGATTCACATTGACCTTTAAACCCCTGACAAACCTCCGAGCCTTTTGCACCTTTCGCAACGACAACTTTTATGAAAACAAAGGCGGGGAAAGGGTGTACAGAGTCAACATCATCAGCCAGCGCATCTCCTATCAGTTGACCCGGCAATTATCCATCCGTTTGATCACAGACTACAACGATTATTACAAGGACATTTACGCCAGCCTGCTGTTCAGCTATGAACTCCGGCCGGGCACAGTCTTTTATTTCGGAATCGACGACAGCCAGGAACAGGACGATTCAGGAATTTACAAAGTGGAAGGCCGGTTCGTTTTTGTCAAATTCTCCTACTGGTGGCGAATCTAGCATCTCTAAATCCGTGATAATTTCTTTTTCCCCAAAAAATACGCTAGAATATAGATCAAATGAAAATGAACAGGATTATTTTTGTAATGATTCCTCTGCTTTTTATTCCAGCGTTTATCCAGTCCACCGAAAAAAAAGAATTCAGCCTGGCTGAGATCATCGACGTTGCGTTGGAAAACAATCCACTCCTTTCCGCAAAAAAAAACGAGGTTGAAGCCAGGAAAGCCTCCTATCAGGCATCCAAGCGCCTCGCCAATCCAGAGCTGGAATTAAACATCGGGAGAGCAAAGGCCTTCGACAAAGACGTAGAAAGGAATACCGGAGGCATTTTGCTCAGCCAGTATGTGGAAAATCCATTCAAGCGCCATCACAGGATCCAGGTATACGCAAAAGACTGGGAAGCCTCCGAATTCAGTCACAGCACTTTAACTCTCGAGGTGACGTTCACGATCAAAAATCTTTACTTCGAAATTCTTCGGCTCAAATCCATACAGGAATTGGCCCAAAAGAACCTGGATTCCATACAAAAAATCCACCGATTGATCGAAAAGCGGGCAAAATTGGGCGAGATCAAGGAGTTGGAGGCCATCAAACTTTACGTAGAATCGCTGCAAGCCCAGAGAGAACTGAACAAGATCCAAACCGATCTCGTCCTGGCCAAGGAAAAATTGAATCAATATCTGGGCAATATGCTGCCTCCAGATTTTTCGACGGCAGGAACCCTGACATACACAAAAACTGAGATCGAAGAGACGGTCGCGCTCCAGAAAGCCCTCCACATCCACCCAAGACTTAAGGAAAAGGAGACAAGAGTGGAGCAGGCCAACAGCAATTGGAGTTATGTCAAATGGCAGAGGCTCCCGGATTTTAAGCTCTCCGGATTCAGCCAGAATGAGCTGGACGGCCGAAACACCGGGATCGGGATATCTTTGGATATTCCCCTCTGGAGCTTCAAATCAAAGGAAATTCGCGAGGCGGAAAACCTCACCCGGATGGAGGAGGAAGAGTTGAGGGCGCTGCGGATGGAGATCTCCACCGAGGTCAAATCCTGGATCAATAAGTTGATGCTGTCGGAACAAAGCCTCCATATTTTTCATCGAGGCCTCCTCAAACAGGCTGAAGAGAGCCTCAAAATTGCAGAAGTCAGCTATACCCAGGGAGAGATATCCCTGATCGATTACCTTGACTCCCAGAGGACCTACCACAGCATCCTGAATGACTACCAGGATTCTTTGTATAGATGGAATGCCGACAAGGCAGCCCTAGAAAAAGCCATCGGAGAAGAACTGAAATGAAAAAATATATCCTTTTTCTATCCATCCTTGTTTTGGTCTTTTGCGGTGGCGGCAAAAACAACGCCCCTGCCGAACAACATGTGCACACGGGAGAGGAAGATCATACACACGAGGGAGAACAGGAGGGACATACCAACGAGGTCGGGAAAAAAGAGGCCGTTGAACCGGCAGACCCTGAACACCAAGAGCTGCATCTCCCGCCTGAAAAACAAAAAGAATGGGGGGTCAGTCTTGGGACCGTTTCTAAACAGGACATCTCGTCCATGCTCGTTCTTCCCGGCGTTTTGATGGTAAACCAGAATCAAACAGCCCACATCTCATCCTATGTCCGCGGAAAAGTGATCTCGCACACAGCAGACCTGGGAGACAGGATACGCATCGGACAGTCCCTGGTTACGATAAACTCCCCCGAATTTGCACAGGCCCAGGCAGATTTTTTGCGTGCCAGGGCAAACTACTTGCTCAGCAAAAAAGAGTTCGAACGGGCTAAAATGCTGTGGGCGGAAAAGGCCATCGAGGAGAAGGAATATTTGAGGCGGGAGGCCGAACATGAAAAACTTTCAACCGAATACGGAGCTTTGGGGTCAGCACTCCATTCCTACGGCATAACCCATGATCAGATCGATGAGCTCATCGAAAAATGCGAAAAAATAGAGGATAAAGAATACGCCTGCGAGATAGCCGATCCGAATCTCCCGATCCTTTCTCCCATAGCCGGAACTGTTATCTTCCGGGATGTGGTTAAGGGTGAACACGTCGAACCGGATAAGATCCTTTACACGGTATCCGACCTCAGCACTCTCTGGGCCATCGTGGATGTTTACGAAAAAGATCTTCCTCATATACGCAAAGACAGTCACATAACCATCACCACCTCCATCTATCCCGGAAGCATATTTCCAGGAAAAATCACGTACATCAGCGATCTGATCGATAAAAACCTCCGGACAGTGAAAATCAGGGTGGAAGTGGCCAATAAACAAGGATTTCTCAAGCCCAACATGTATATACAGGGCAAAATCGAAAATCGTTTGGAACAAAAAGATCTCCTGGCCGTTCCCGAAGAAGCCATACAAAATCTCGAAGGAGAAAAAGTCGTTTTTGTGCGCGAGAAAGGAGACATTTTTGCGGTTCGTCACATAACGCTGGGGCATAAGGTCGGCGATAATCGTATCATCACCCAGGGTCTTTCTGAGGGGGAGCAAATCGTTATCCACGGCGCCTTTTACCTCAAGACAGAAATCTCCAAAACTACTTTTGGGCACGCCCATGTGCATTAGTTCTTTGCAGGAAAAAAAATAAACATGATACAAAAACTCATTCAATTTTCCCTCAAACAGAGATTATTCATCGTATTGGCCACGATAATCGTGGCTTTTTTGGGGTTTTTTGCCTTCAACAGGCTATCGATCGATGTTTTTCCCGACCCATCCCCCCCTCTTGTTCAAATCTACACAGAAAGCCATGGTATGGCCCCGGAGGAAATCGAGAGACTTATCTCCTATCCGATCGAAGCGTCCATGTTCGGCCTGCCTAAAGTCAAAAATATTCGCTCTTTTTCGACCTTTGCCATGTCCCTGGTCAACGTCTATTTCGAAGACAACACAGACATCTATTGGGCGCGCCAACTGGTCTCCCAGCGGCTACTGGAAGCACAGGATAGCCTCCCGGAACATGCCCACAATCCGGTTTTGGGACCGATCGCTACAGGCCTCGGCCTGGTCTATCTTTACTATCTTGAAGGAGAAGACTATTCCACCCTCGAACTCAGGACCATCCAGGACTGGCTTGTCAAATACGAACTCAAATCCGTCCCTGAAGTTTCTCAAGTTTTGAGCATCGGGGGAGACGTCAAACAATTCCAGATTCTTGTCACTCCCCACTCACTCCTCAAGTACAACCTCACGATTTCTGAACTCTCGGACAGAGTCAAGGAAAACAACCAAAACGTCGGAGCCAGCTTCATCACCAAAGGCCAGGAGGAATATATCGTCCGGAGTGTGGGCTTGGTCCGGACGATCGAGGACCTGGAGAATATCGTGGTGGCCAACTACTTGGGGACGCCCATCTATCTCAAAAACGTTGCTGCCGTCAAAATCCTCCCGGCCATTAAAAGAGGCGCGGCTCTAGTTAACGGAGAAGGGGAAAAGGTCGTCGGGATGGTTCTCAAGCTGTTTGACTCCAACACTGCAAGGGTTATCCAGAACCTGGAAGACAGGATCGCAGAGATCAACAAATCTCTCCCTGATGGTGTGAAAATCGTCCCGTTCTACAACCAAGCTTCGTTGGTCAAAAAATGCTTTTCAACGGTCCGAACCAACCTGATCATCGGGATCATTCTGGTCATCCTTGTGCTCTTCCTGTTCATGGGAGACTTTCCCTCTGCTATGATCACAGTATTTTCCTTGCCTTTTTCGATCCTGTTATCCTTCATCATTATGGAACGGATGAACCTCGCGGCCGACCTGATTTCATTCGGAGGATTTGCCATCGGGATCGGTCTGATCGCGGATGCGGCCATCATTTTTGTGGAAAACACCCACCGCCACATCCAAATGCCTCATGAATCCAAAGCTCATGCCATCGCTTCAGCCGGGGAAGAAGTGGGAAGGCCCTTGTTTTTTGCCATTGCAATCATCGTCCTCGTTTTCCTTCCGATATTCACTCTCACCGGGGTGGAAGGGATCATGTTCCGCCCGATGGGGTTTACCATTTCTTTTGCCCTTGCAGGTTCTCTGATCTTCGCTTTGATATCGGCACCAGCGCTAGCCTATCTTTTCCTAAGACGAAAAAAAGGCTCGGCCGAAGAGTTTTTCCTGATGAAACACATCAAAAGAGCATTTATCCCATTTTTCCATCTGTGTGAAAAACATAAAAAAACAGTGTTTCTGGTAACCTTGGCAATATTTCTGGCAGGAGTTGCGATGATCCCGTTTATCGGAAGGGAATACATCCCTTATCTGGAGGAGGGGACACTTCATCTCCGCGCCACGATGGACCCGAACATCAGTCTCAAGGAGGTCATCTCGTTGGCCTCAAAGTTTGAAAATACTATAAAAGAGGTTCCCGAAGTCACCGGAGTTTTGACCCGTATCGGGCGTGGGGAGGTGGGCAGCCACGCCCACTTCATCAACGATGCAGAAATCTTGATCAAGCATAATCCTATCCAGAAATGGAAAAGTTTCCGAACCAAAGATGAACTTATCCATGAGATCGAACACAGGCTGGAGAAATACCCAGGGATAAACCTCAACATGACCCAGCCCATCCAGCACAATCTCGATGAACTGATAACAGGAGTCAAAGCCCAGTTGGCCATCAAGATCTATGGGGAGAATTTTGACACCCTGAAGGAAACAGCCATTCAGATCAAGGACCTGATCGCCACTCTGGAGGGGGCGGCCGATGTCCAGGTGGAACAATTCACCGGCCAAAACCACATCCAGATTTTCCTCCACAGGGACAAAACAGCCAGATACGGCATCAACATCCAGGACGTTCAGGAAACGATCGAGGCAGCGGTTGGCGGAATCATTCTCGGCCAAATCTATGAGGAACAAAAAAGATTCGATATTTTTCTCCGGTTTGAATCCGCATTCAGGGGAGATATCGAACAGATCGGAAATCTTCTGATAAGTCTCCCTGGAGGCGGACAGATTCCTCTGAAACAACTGGCCTCGATAGAGGAGACTGTCAGCCCCCGAGTCATCAACCGGGAAAGCAACAAGCGATTCATCAACATCCAGTGCAACATTCGCGGACGGGATATCGGTCGATTCGTGGATGAAGCACAAAAAAAAATCGATACAGAAATCTCGCTTCCCCCAGAGCATATGATCAAATGGGGAGGACAGTTTGAGCTCCAGCAGCGGGCAAACAAACGGTTTGCCCTCATCATGCCTATCACTTTGGCTTTGGTTGCCCTCCTGCTATTCACGATATTTTACTCCTTCCGCGAGGTGTTGATCATTTTGATCAACATCCCGTTAGCCCTGACAGGGGGGATCTTAGTGTTGAAACTGTCAGGCCTGTACTTGAGCGTCCCGGCATCCATCGGGTTTATCGCTATTTTCGGGATTGCTTTGGAGGACGGCCTCGTTCTCCTTTCTGCTTTCCACAATAACTTGAAACGAGGCCTGGATTTGAGAGAGGCTGTTATCCAAGGAGTCAGCGTCAAATTAAGGCCTGTTTTGATGACATCTTTCACAACGATTTTTGGCGTGCTCCCGCTGCTTTTGGCCAACGGCCCCGGAGCCGAAATCCAAAGGCCCCTGGCGACGGTCGTGGTCGGAGGACTTATCACGTCCACCCTGGTCACTTTGATCGTGCTCCCGCTCGTCTTTCAGACGCTGAAAAAGATCAAGAAATAAAAGTGTTTAAAACCATCTCTTTCTGGATTAAAGCCGGGCCGATTCTCCTTATTTTTGCACTGTTTTTTTCCTGCTCCTCCCCTCCCACAAGTTACATCATCCTATGTGCTGGCGACAGCCTGACCGAAGTCGGCTATCCACGATTTCTGGAACGGAGTCTCAAGGAAGAGGGCATCCGGGCAAAGGTCTTGAACCAGGGCAAGAGCGGTTTTAACTCGAAAGAATATCTGGCGTTTCTTGAAAAAAACAAAAAAACTTTAGCCGAAAATTTTCCGGATTTTATTTGTCTTCAACTGGGGACTAACGATGTTCGTACCGACCACGACCAAACATCGGCCGATGAGTTTTACACCAACATGAAAGAAATTATCCGTCTTTTCCGGGATTTTAAAACCCGCACAGGAAAAAACTCTTGCATCCTTGTCGCAACCATCCCGCATATTCCCGAAAACACCGCCTTCCCGTTTGCTAATCTATCAGGTAAACGGGTCACGCAGGAAATAAATCCCCTAATCCAAAAAATAGCTTTAGAAGAAAAATTGATACTTGTGGACAATTTTTCTGTTTTCCTCGAAAACCCCCATTTCCTCCCAGAAGTCCACCCAACGGATCAAGGGTATGAGGCAATGGCTAAAAACTGGCACAATGCCTTGAAAAAGAAGGGCTTACGATCCACAGGGAAAACTTGATATTTCCCCGCAAAGCTGTTATATTATTGAGTAGAGATATTCTCCATCTTTTACTCTCAACTTGACGTTTGGAGTGCAATTATGAATAGAAAACTTATCCGCCCAAGCCTTACTGATTACAAAGAACAAAGGAGCAAAGAGTCAGCTAGAAAAAAGCAACATCCCTCCTACGACACACATGCAGAAAATTACTATTACCTCAAACAGATGAACAAAAAAACACGCATGGCCCTTGTGCTTACCGAGGGAGAAACAGTCGAAGGATACATCGAGTGGTATGATAAAAACTGCATCAAGCTCAACAGAAACCAGAAGCCGAACCTGTTGCTCTACAAACGCAGCATCAAATACATGTATAAGCTAGAAGATAAAAAGACAGAAAGCAAACCCACAAAAAAGAAAAAATGACCCTTCCCAAGATCGGCATCTCTCTTGGGGATCCCGGAGGAGTCGGCCCGGAAGTCACGCTCAAATCGTTATCTTCCTTTTCTTCTCTTCCCCATGCTCGGTATGTCCTGTTTGGATCGCAAGCTGTTATCGACAATGAACGAGATGCCCTGAATCTTGATATTTCTTTTCCTAACGATTCCATCTCTCTGCATGAGGTTGATGGTTTATCAGATACTTCTGAGAAGAGAAAACCGACACCATCCAACGGAGCACTGTCATTCCGCTATTTCGAGGAGGCCGTCCAGCAAGCCCAAAAAGGAAATATTCAGGCCCTCGTCACGGCCCCCATTTCCAAAAGATCCTGGGATCTCGCGGGCATTTCTTGGGCCGGTCATACCGAATACCTCAGCCAGTCTTACCCTAAAGCGATCATGTTTTTTTGGTCAGAGGACCTGAAGGTCGCCCTGTTCACCCATCATATCCCTTTGCAGAAAGCCATCGCAAAGGTCAAGGAAAAACCCTTGTTTGAATTCATAGGGCAGCTTGATAAATACATGAACTCAATCCAATCTCACGGCTTCGAGTTTGTGGTTGCCGGATTGAACCCGCACGCCGGGGAACAGGGAATGATGGGATCAGAGGAAAGCGAATACATCCTTCCTGCGATCGAAAAGGCCCGGTCAAACGGCATTCGGGTCAGCGGTCCCTTCCCTCCGGATGTTGTGTTTCGTGATGCTAGGAACAAAAAGGATAAAATCGCAATCGCCCTATACCATGATCAGGGCCTTATTCCGTTTAAACTCCTCGCTTTCCACCGGGGAGTCAATCTAACCCTTGGCCTTCCGTTTATCCGAACATCTCCTGACCACGGCACGGCTTTTGATATCGCAGGAAAAGGAATAGCCGATCCTAACAGCATGATCGAAGCCATCCGACTTGCCCATCGATTTGCTTCAACTCGATAAAAGGATAGGATGAAAATTTGTACCTATAATGTCAATTCCATTCGGGTACGGAAGGATCTGATCGGCGAATGGTTGAATCACAGGAACCAGGATGTGGATGTATTGTGTTTTCAGGAACTTAAGACCATCACAGAAAAATTCCCTTTTGAAGATTTTGAAAATATGGGGTTTTCGTGCGAAGTGTTCGGACAAAAAGCTTACAACGGCGTGGCCATCTGCTCCCGGTTCCCGATGGACGATACCCGGAAAGGTTTCGGAGATGCCCAATGGGATGAACAGCGTCGATTCATTGCGACAAATATAAAAGGTATCGACATCATTAACATTTATGCTCCTCATGGGGGTTTAAAGGGGGAAGAAAAATACGATTACAAAAGGAACTGGTACAAAAAACTCATATCCTTCCTTGAGATTTCATTCTCTCCTAAAGATCCGCTTCTTATCGTCGGGGATTTAAATGTCGCTCGCGCAGACCAGGATGTATTCGATCCCCTGGCCCTCGAAGGTGCAATCGGCACCTTGCCTGAAGAACGAAAGGTATTTCATGATCTTCTCGCTTGGGGATTGACAGATGTCTTCCGACATCTTTATCCGGAACTCAGCCAGTTCACATGGTGGAATTACATCGGCGGAGCCATATGGAAAAACGAGGGGATGAGAATCGATTATGCACTTTGCACAGAACCTTTGATTGCCCAGATCAAAGATGTGGAAGTGGATCTCTGGCCCCGGCGACGTCAGGCTCCCAAGCCTTCAGATCATGCCCCTGTGATCGTCAGCGCCACTTCTTAAGCTCAGCCCTCACTTCCCTTTGGATATCTCTTTCTTTGATGACCTCTTTTTTCTGGTAAGTCCTCTTCCCTTTAGCCAAGGAAATTTCCACCTTAACCTTTCCTTTGGCGTTGATCAAGACCTTTGTTGGCACTAGGGTCAAACCCTTTTCCTTGATTTTTCCGGCTAAACGCTTGATCTCGCGGCTGTGGAGGAGAAGCTTCCGTTCCCGTCTTGGATCGTGATTGAACCGGTTGGCTGCCTCATAGGGACTGATATGACAATGGAGGAGAAAAATCTCTCCATCCTTCACCTCAGCATAGCTTTCTTTCAGACTGATCCGCCCTTCCCTAATGGATTTAACCTCACTCCCCATAAGGGAAATCCCCGCTTCAAACTTTTCGAGAAGTTCGTAGTTGAAGAAAGCTTTTTTATTCTTGGCAATGATTTTTATTTGAGGCTTTTTTCCCATAACAGGGAGTATCTCCATCCCGAAAAGAGGGGCATGGCTTAGACAATACGACCAGTACTGAAGAGCAAAAAGAAAAAGATCAGGAATCTACGTGGGGGAGATTATCTTCAAAACAGTTGGAGAGCATTTCCAGAACTTGAATTTCTATCTCCTCGAACGGACTGCAAGAAACCTCCGAAATCTCTGTAACAATTAGTTTTTTCGCCTTTTCCATCATTTTTTTCTCGCGGAAGGACAAGGGTTTGATCAGCTGGAGATAGTACAGGCTCTTTAGAACGAGGGCCATATCCTGGATTGTCCCGGATTTCATCAGATCGATATGTTCTTTATATCTTCCTTTCCAGTTCATGGTCACATCAACTCCGCCATTCCGGATAAAATCAAAAATATCCTGGATGGATTCTTCTGGGATAGGTTTACGGATTCCGATTTCTTCGGCGTTAGAAAATGGGACTAACACCAATGTGTCATTGGCCAAAATTCTTACATGATAGATCTGGAAATCTTGCCCGAAATAATTCTCTTCCTGGATATTCTCTATGACTCCAAGCCCCTGATTGGGATAAATCACCTTATCGCCAATCTTTAATGCGTTCATGGTGTGGAAGTATTATAAACAATAATGCCCAAAGAGTCAACTTGTTAAATGACTTGACAGGCTTGTGACAGCAGTCCATTCTTCCTTTTTCGCTTGACAGATCAAGACAGGTTTATTAACATACTGTTTTCAAACAAGAAAGACAGATCGAAAGATGAAAAGAACATTTCAACCTAACAAAAGAAAACGAAAGAAGAACCACGGATTCCTCGTGCGGATGAGAAGAAAAGGTGGCCAGCACATCATCAAGAACCGCAGACGTAAAGGCAGAAAAAGACTTGCCGCTTGATGAATGAAACTTTCACACCACAAGAAAGAATAAGAAAGAAAAAAGATTTTTTGCATCTTTATAAAAAAGGCAAACGTTACAGAGGGAAATATTTCATCCTTATTTACCTCTCCAACGAGCTCACTTTTTGCAGAGTGGCCATCGTTGCCAGCAAAAAACTTGGAAATGCAGTCCAACGAAACAGGACGAAGAGGTGGTTGCGCACACTCTTCAGGAGGAACAAGGAATTGCTCGAGAAACCATTCGACTTGATTTTCATCCCTCGAAAGGAAATACACGAGGCAAAATGGCAGAATCTAGCAGATGATTACCGAGCTGCGCTAAAATTTTTACACCAGAAAAGTTAAATCTTATGAAAAAAGGCGTTTTATTCCTGATCCGGGGATACAAATCCGTTTTGTCTCCGATTCTGGGACAACACTGCAGATACCACCCGACCTGTTCGATGTACACCTATGAGGCCATTGAAAAATATGGTTTACTCAAAGGAATGATCTTAGGAACCAAAAGGCTCCTCCGATGCCATCCTTTCCACCCAGGAGGAGTCGATCCCGTTCCTTAAAGGACCTTCCCATGGAAAAAAGATTATTATTAGCTATTGTCTTATCTTTCGGGGTGCTGTTTCTTTATCAGCTTGTTTTTAAACCCACGCAAAAACCTGTTTCTGAACTTGCCGCAGATATAGAAAAAGCGCCCGAACAAAAACCCGTCCCAGAGCTCCCGGTGAAGCCTCCGGAAACCCCTACCGAACAAGAATTTCAGGTTGCTGAAGCCGAGGCTGAACAGGATATCGTCGTGGAAACACCATTGTATCGTGCTGTCTGGAACAACAGAGGGGCACAGCTGGAAAGCTGGCGGTTGAAAGAATACAAAAACGATAATCAAGAAAACCTCGAACTGATATCGGCCCTATCAGCTAAATTGGGCCGATATCCCTTCCTCCTGCTTACAGACGACGCGGAATTCGATAACATGATCAATACTGCCCGATATACATTTTCCCGAACCAAATTGGAATTGATGGGAGGAGAGGAAGGGGAGTTGCGTTTCGAATTCGCTATAGAAACAGGAACACGGATCGAGAAAATTTTCACTTTTCACGGAAACTCATATGATTTTGATATCCAGATCAACCTCTGGAGAAACGGGCAAAAAATCACCCCCCGCATTATCTGGGGGCCGAGCTTCGGCAATCTCTCCGCCGAGGAATTGAAAAGACGCATCGGCGGCGGAGGAGCCGGGGTGACCGTTTATGCTGGCACCAAAGTTTTACGGCACGATGAGAGGAAATACAAGCTGGAAAACAGTTTATACAACTTTGTCGATTGGGTAGCCTACGACAGCAACTATTTCACCGTCCTGTTTCTCGCCCCCCCACAAAAACTGAGCGTAGCATTCCTGAAAGAAGACATCAACCAAATTCCCTATTATTTTCTCGCTTTAGACCTTCCGGAAAAAGCTTTTATCGGCCCAAAAGATGTCGATCAATTGACAGAACTGGATCCGAGCACAAAAAAAATCATCCGATTCGGTTTTTTTGGATGGATGGCCGAAATCCTGCACACGGCCATCAAATACATCCATACGGTCTTTCCCAACTGGGGATTTTCTATCATCATTCTGACCATCATCATCAAAATTTTATTTTTCCCTTTGACCTACAGTAGCACCAAATCCATGGCAAAAATGCAGGAGTTACAGCCCAAAATGAAAGCCATCAGGGCCAAATACAAGAAGGCCAAAAAGGACATCGCCCAGCGGCGCAAAATGAATGAAGAGATCATGAAGCTGTACAAAGAGCATGGGGTGAACCCGGCTGGGGGATGTCTCCCGATGCTGATCCAGCTGCCGATTTTTTGGGGATTTTTCCGGATGTTGGCGATTTCCCTAGAATTCCGGCAGAGCCCCTTCATCTTTTGGATCAAAGACCTTTCTGTGCATGACCCGGCCTACGTGACACCCATCCTGATGGGAATCACCCAGTATATCAGCCAAAAGATGACTCCCACCTCTGCCGATCCTACCCAGCAGAGGATGATGATGATTATGCCGGTGGTAATGACCATCTTTTTCATGAATTTTTCCAGTGGCCTTGTCCTGTACTGGCTTACGAACAATGTCCTGCAAATCGGCCAGCAGTACATCATGAACCGGCTCCGAAAAAAACAAAAGAGTGAATCTCATGGAAAAAGAAGAAAAAAATAACGATATCGACCAAGAATTCAAGGGAAGAAACTTAGAAGACGCCATAAGTTTGGCCGAGCTCACGCTCAAGCTTCCGCGCACCCAGTTTAACTATGAGGTCGTGGCTGAAAAAACAAAACTTTTTGGGATTGGAAGCAAAGAAATCGTCATCCGCACCTGGCCGAAAAGACCCACAGGGGATTATCCGGAGGCACGGTTCTTGGAAAAATTCCTTTCCTTATTCCCCCTGGAAATCCGGTACCAAATCAAAGAAAAAAATGACATGCTTTATTTCATCTTCGATGGGATGGATAAGTATCTGCTACTCCGTAAGGATGGATCCCTACTCCTGGCTCTTCAGCACCTCCTCAACAAAATGTCGACAAAAAAGGTGCAGACTGACTGCGATTTTTTCCGGAAAAGAAAAGAGAGGGAGCTCACGGATAGTACCCAGGAAATCGCTCACAAAGTCCAAGAGACAGGGGAAAATGAAATCCTGGATTTTATGAATCCCTACGAAAGACGCATCGTTCACATCGCTGCCAATCAAGTCCCTGGCATCACATCGGAAAGCATCGGGGATGGATTCCTGAAGCAGGTGAAAATCTTCCCCACAAAAGAATAGTCAGGTCAAAAGCTGAAGGTAGATATAATATACTATTTTCCCATCGATCTTATATCTTTACTCGTTTTAATATAAGCTAGACATGCTGGACGATACCATCATCGCTGTTTCCACGCCCATGGGATTTGGCGGCTTGGGAGTAGTCCGGATGAGCGGGAATAGAGCTCTCCAAATCGCAAAAAAAATCTTCAAGCCCAAAAAAAATCAGCAAAAGATACCTTCTCGCCATCCGGTCCTCGGATATCTTTTTGACTCTGCGAGCAAAGAAAAGTTTGAAGAAGCCTACCTCACATTTTTCCCAAAACCCCGCACATACACGCGCGAGAATCTGGTTGAGATCAGCTGCCATGGGAGCCCTATTATTCTCGAGGAAGTTGTCCGCCTCGGCATCAAAGCTGGAGCAAGACACGCCACGCCAGGGGAATTTACCCTCCGCGCTTACTTGAATGGACGTTTAGACATCCTCCAAGCCGAAGCCATCAACGATTTGATCACCGCGGCTTCCCTCGAACAGGCAAAAATTTCCTTTCGACAACTGGAGGGCAGTCTCTCCAAAGCCACAACCTCCCTTCGGCAACACATCATACAGCTTTTATCCCAGATAGAGGCCTCTATAGAGTTTCCTGATGAGGGTCTTTCCATTTCCTCCAAAACGATCGCCAAAACCCTCCAACGTGCCGAAAATGCCGTCAACGAACTCATCTCCAGCTACGACCTGGGAAAAACACTCTCTGAAGGCCTTCTGCTCTCTATAATCGGAAGGGCGAACGTGGGAAAATCCACCCTTTTTAACGCCATTCTCGAGAAAGACCGGGCGATTGTAACCCCCTTCCCCGGTACTACCCGGGATTATCTCCAAGAGACCATTAAAATCAAAAATGCTTTGTTCACTCTAACCGATATGGCTGGGATAGACACGCCAGCTCATCCTATCGAAAAGGAAGGTATAAAAAGGGGGGAAAAATTGGCCTTTGCAGGGGATGGGATCCTTCTCGTTTTCGATGCCTCCCTTAAGGAGTTACACGAAGACCTCCAACTCCTGAACAAATTCCAGGACAAAAAGGCATTACTCCTGTTCAACAAGAGCGACCTTCCCGTTAAAATGGACCTCAAAAAAATAAAAAGTTTGTACAAAAATATTCCATCATTAGCCATTTCCGCTCTGAAAGGAATCAACCTCGATCGGCTGAAAGAAATGATTTTCACTCATTTTGTGCCCAAACGAACGGGGAATGAAGAGGTCATTCTCCACCTCAGACAAAAACTCCTGTTCGAGAACATCCTTTCCTGTCTGAATAAAACAAAGCGCATGATACAGGACGGCTATTCAGAAGAGATTTATGTCGAAGAAATCCGGAAAATCATCCCTCTTATCGGGCAGTTGACGGGGGAGATCCAAGATGAAGACGTCCTGACCAGAGTATTCAACAGGTTTTGTGTCGGCAAATAGCCGGCCTTTTCCCTTTCCCCTCCGAATGATTTCCGCCTCAGTTTACCAAATCTCTACCTTACTTTAAAAAAAATTACAGTGAGATTGGAACCGCTTGCCGCATAATTGATGAGATTGACGACAGGGCACATCAAAGATATAATACAGACTCAATTTTCAGGAGACTCATTCCAGAACGACAAGGTTAACTATGGATTATGATATCATCGTCGTGGGCGCCGGTCACGCTGGTTGTGAAGCTGCCTGCGCAGCCAGCACAATGGGGCTCAAAACATGCCTCGTGACCATCCACCTGGATACGATCGCCCAGATGTCCTGCAATCCAGCCATAGGGGGACTCGCCAAAGGCCAGCTGGTGAGGGAGATCGATGCTTTGGGGGGGCTGATGGGGCGCCTGGCTGACGAAACAGGCATACAATTCCGCCTTTTGAACAGCAGCCGCGGCGGAGCGGTGCAGGCTCCCCGCGCTCAATCGGACAAAGCCCTTTACCGGTTGACCATGAAAAAATGGTTGGAGGGCATGCCGAATCTGACTCTTTTCCAAGGAATTGTGACCAAAATACTGACCAAATCCAACAGGGCTGTCGGCCTTGAAACTCTTGATGGATACAAACTGCAATCCAGAGCTGTCATCGTGACGCCAGGAACATTTTTAAACGGCCTCATCCATATCGGACTCCAGAACTACCCCGCCGGACGAGCCAACGAACCGCCGTCCATTCTGCTGAGCCAGAGCCTGAAAAACCTGGGTCTCAAAACATTCCGGCTAAAAACAGGCACTCCTATGCGGGTCCACAAAGATTCCATCGATTGGACAGGATTCACGCCCCAACCAGGGGATAAAATTCCTGTCCCTTTTTCCTTTCGCACAAAAAAACCTCTAGAAAACAGGATTGTCTGTCACTTTGGATACACCAATCCCAAAACACATGAAATCATCCGTCAAAATCTTGCTTTTTCCCCTCTTTACGGAGGAAAAATCACCGGGATCGGCCCCCGTTACTGCCCGTCCATAGAGGATAAAGTGGTCAAATTCCCTCAGCGCCAGAGACATCATTTTTTCCTAGAGCCAGAGGGATTGGACACGGCCGAGATTTACGTTAACGGCATCTCATCCAGTCTACCCCTGGATGTCCAGGAGAAAATACTGGCCAGCATTCCTGGACTAGACCAAGCCAAAATACTCAGGCCGGCCTACGGCATCGAGTACGACGCGGTTGTTCCCACTCAGCTTTTGCCCACATTAGAGACCCGACCCATCTCCAACCTGTATTTAGCCGGGCAGATCAATGGAACATCCGGATACGAGGAGGCAGCAGCTCAGGGCTTGATGGCCGGGATTAATGCCGCATTAAAAATCCAGGAAAACCCGCCTTTTGTCCTCCGCAGAAACGAGGCGTACATTGCTGTGCTCATCGATGATTTGATCTCTCGAGGGATTGAAGAGCCCTATCGATTGTTCACTTCCCGGGCAGAATACCGGCTTAACCTCCGGATAGACAATGCAGACAAGCGACTCACAGAATATGGGCATGCCTTCGGGCTGCTAAATTCTAATGATTACAGAAGCTATCAGGAAAAGCAGACACGATTGAAGCAAGTGTTGAATTTTCTCGAGAAGAAAAAAATCCAGGTGAGAAATAAGGAGAACATCTCTCTGAAGGATTTTTTGAAAAAGCCTGAAGGAAAATGGGAAAATGTGATAGAATATGTTCCATCGGATATGCTCCTGACAGACGAAGAGAAGCGGTTCTGCGAATCAGAAATCAAATATGAGGGGTACATCAAAAAACAGGAAAAAGAAATTGCCCGGATCACAAAACTGGATGATGAAAAAATTCCCAGGGGAATGACTTACACAAATGTCCCGGGCCTAACCAGAGAAGTGATAGAAAAGCTGGAAAAATTCGACCCCCAAACAATAGGGGAAGCCAAAAAGATACCAGGCGTAACTCCGGCCTCCGTCATCAACCTCCATATAGCCATTGCTATACATAGGAAACAGAAAACAAAAAACGTTTCACGTGAAACACAAACCCGGAAATAAGAATGGGCAAAGTTATCACCGTCGCTAACCAGAAGGGCGGAGTCGGCAAGACAACCACCACAATCAACCTCGCTGCATCCCTGGCCCTGAACAACAGACGGGTTTTGATCATCGATTTTGATCCCCAGGGAATGGCCACGATCGGATTGGGAAAATCCAAGGAAGAAAAAAAGGGCATCTATCAGGCATTGATGAACGGTATATACCTGATGGATCTTGTCCACCCGACGGAATTGGATAACCTGTATATATGTCCATGCTCTCCAGAATTGGCAGGATTCGAAGCTGAGATCTTTTCAGAAGATAAGCGGGAGGCACGACTCAAAAATTCCCTCAGGGACATACGGAAATTATTCCATTTCATACTTATCGACTGCCCCCCTTCTCTTAGTTTTTTGACGCTCAACGCCCTTACTGCTGCTGATTCTGTTTTGATACCGATCCAAACAGAATTTTTCTGCATGGAAGGTCTCCCCGACCTTCTCCGAACGCTGGAAGAGGTGAGGGCTTACCTCAACCCTTCCCTTCACGTCGAGGGCATCGTCCTTACCATGTTTGATGAACGCACCAACCTGTCCAAACAGGTTGCCGAGGAGGTTCGGCAATCTTTAGGCGAAATCATCTTCACAGAGATCATTCCCCGTACCGTGAGGCTGGCCGAAGCCCCTAGCTTTGGCAAACCGGTCTTGTTGTATGATATAAAATCAAAAGGTGCTCAGTCCTACTTAAATTTAGCCAGGGAGTTAATAAACAAATGAAAAAGAGAGCATTGGGAAAGGGCTTGAAGGCCTTCTTGCCCGAAGATTACGGCATACTGAAAGAGGAGAAATATGTGGATGCGGATATCGAAGACCTCCGGCCAAATCCCCTCCAACCCAGGCAGGATTTTGATCAGGACGCCATCGCTGAATTGGCCCAGTCAATCAAAGAATCCGGAATCCTGCAACCCCTTGTTGTGGTGCCCGAGGAAAACCATTACAAGATCGTCGTGGGGGAGAGACGATGGCGTGCTGCTCAAAAAATAGGGCTGGCTAAGGTTCCAGCCATCGTGCGCCATCTGACCGAAGAAGAACAAATCGAGGTTTCTCTCGTGGAAAACCTGCAAAGAAAAGACCTCAATCCGATCGAAGTCGCTCTTGCTTACCAAAAACTAACCCAGGAATTTAACTATACTCAAGATGCAGTAGCAGAAAAAGTCGGCAAAGATCGCACATCCGTGACCAATATCATCCGTCTTCTCAAACTCCCTCCTGAAATCCAAAAGATGGTCGCAGAAGGCAAAATTTCCATGGGGCATGCGCGCGCCCTCATCACACTGGAAAAACCGGACCAGCAGATTTTTCTCTCTCGGCTTATCGTGGAAAAGAACCTAACAGTGCGCGAGGTAGAAAAAATGATTTCGGAAAAAAGGCAAACGCCCTCCTCCAAGCCGAAACCGGAACTGGATCCGGACTTGCAAGCCCTCCAGGAAAAGCTGGTCGAAACTCTGGGAACAAAGGTCGCCATCTCGGGGAATTCGGACAAAGGAATTATCAAATTATTCTATTTCTCCCTGGAAGATCTGAACAGGATATTCGATAAAATCAAAGGAGTGGTCGAATGAAAGAAAAGAAAAGAGAAATCGAAGAAAGCAAAATTACCGGTTTTTTTGATAAAGACACAGAAATCAAGGGTGATCTGCATTTCAAAGGAACCTTCCGGGTGGATGGACGGTTCAAGGGAAAGGTTGATTCGGAATCGACCCTGATCATAGGAGATAGCGGCAAGGTCGAGGCAGATGTCAAAATCGGTCATATGATCATAAACGGAGAAATAAAGGGAAACATCCAAGCCTCTAAAAAGGTGGAGGTGAATTCCAACGGCCGCGTTTTTGGGACTATCATAACACCAAAATTGATTGTCGAAGAGGGAGCCTATCTTGAAGCCAACTGTCAAACGACCGATAAAATCTCCCTTGAAAAACCGGCAATCTCTGTGTCGCCAGAGAAAAACCAGGATATCGAACCTAAACCGTGAGAAAAGCCACAGGAATCATTCCGGCCCGGTACGCCGCGACCCGATTTCCAGGCAAACCACTGGTCAAAATCGCCGGAAAATCCATGATCCAAAGGGTCTATGAACAAGCCCAGAAAGCCAAACATCTCGAGCAAGTCATCATCGCAACAGATGATGAACGGATTTTTTCTGCCTCCCGGGTTTTCGGGGCAGCGGTGCGCATGACTTCACCCGATCATCGATCGGGAACAGAAAGAGTGGCTGAAGTGGCCGAAGGATTAGAAAGCCCGATCATCATAAACATCCAGGGGGACGAGCCCCTTCTCCAGGGGCAAATGATCGATGACCTTGTTCAAGCTCTTCAAGACCCATCCACCTTCATGGCCACACTGGCTTCAAAAGTGACGGACTTGGATCTGATCCACGATAAGGACATCGTGAAAGTGGTGGTGGATAAAAACGGGGATGCCCTGTATTTCTCGCGCTCGCCGCTTCCGTTTCGACCTTCCGACCATTTCCAGCAGCACATCGGTATATACGGCTATCAAAAAGAATTCCTGCTGAAATTCCACGCCCTCCCTGTTTCTCGGTTGGAAGCAATCGAAGGACTGGAGCAGCTCCGTGTTTTGGAAAACGGCTACAAGATAAAAATCGTCTCAACTCCTTTTCCGGCCTTGAGTGTGGACAATCCTCAAGATATAATGGCTGTGGAAAAATTTATCCGGAAGGGTACAAATGACTAAATTCATATTTGTTACCGGGGGAGTCCTTTCTGCCCTCGGAAAGGGAATCGCCGCAGCCTCTCTCGGCATGCTCCTCGAAAGCCATGGCTACAAAATCACACTCCAAAAGTTTGACCCCTACCTCAATGTAGATCCCGGCACCATGAGCCCCTTCCAACATGGGGAGGTTTATGTCACGGATGACGGGGCAGAAACAGACCTGGATTTGGGGCACTATGAACGTTTCACTTCGACAAAAACAACCAAATCTCACAACTGGACTGCTGGGAAGATCTACGAAGCCATCCTCCGGAAGGAACGGAAGGGGGAATATCGGGGGAAAACCGTCCAGGTCATTCCACATTTGACGGACGAAATCAAAAAAGCCTTCCATACGGCGGCCAACAACAATGATATTGTAATTTCAGAAATAGGGGGGACCGTTGGCGACATCGAAAGCCTTCCTTTTTTGGAGGCCATCCGTCAGATGAGGTTATCCCTAGGGAAAGAAAACACCCTGTTTGTCCATCTAACGCTCGTCCCTTACATGAGAACATCTGGGGAACTCAAAACAAAACCTACCCAACACAGCGTAAAGGAGCTGAGGTCCATCGGAATCCAACCGGACATCATCCTCTGCCGGACAGACAGGTTTCTCGACGAGAATATCAAATCCAAAATATCTTTGTTCACAAACGTCCCCCTAGAAGCAGTCATCACAGCCAAAGATGTGGATAACATTTATGAAATCCCGCTGCTCTTTGCTCGGGAAGGACTGGATGGCATCGTTCTCAAGGAATTGCGGCTCCCGTTGAAAAGGCGCCGGTTAACAAAGTGGAAAAAGATGCTGGAGAGGATGAAAGACCCGAAAGACGAGGTGAACATCGCTTTGATCGGCAAATACGCAGGTTTTCAGGATTCCTACATGAGCTTGAATCAGGCGCTTCACCATGCAGGGACCACCCATCAATTGAAAGTCAATATCTCCTGGATAGAGGCCGAAAAATTTGAAGCAAAACAACCCAAGGTCTTACTTAAATCCTTCGATGGGATACTGGTTCCAGGGGGATTCGGTGTTCGGGGCATCGAGGGAAAAATCAATGCGGTCAACTATGCAAGAACAAAAAAAGTGCCATTTTTCGGAATTTGTCTGGGCATGCAGTGCGCAACCATCGAATATGCCCGGCATATCGCCTCTTTTGATCAAGCCAACAGCACAGAATTCGACACTAAAACACCCCATAAAATTTTCTTCAAGTGGAGGGAACTGAAGGGCGTTCAGGACCTCGGCGGCACAATGAGATTGGGAAGTTACCTCTGCCGACTGGAAAAAGGATCGGTTGCCGAAAAGGCCTACGGCAAATCCAACATATGGGAACGCCACAGACACCGGTTCGAGTTCAATCCTGAATTCGAGGATCCGCTGCGCAATGCAGGCCTTGTTATTTCCGGGAAAAATCCCAAACACGGATTGGTGGAAATCGTGGAACTCAAGGATCACCCTTGGTTTTTGGGCTGCCAGTTCCATCCTGAATTCAAATCCAAGCCGATAAAGCCCCATCCCCTTTTTAAAGCTTTCGTCGGAGCGAGCTATGAATACAAAACCAAAAGAAATAAACATAAGCGAAAAAGTTAAAATCGGAGGATCCCAACCTCTTTTTTTAATCGGTGGACCATGTGTCCTCGAGAGCGAAGATCACGCAATTTTTCTGGCAACGCAAATCAAGACTGTGTGCAATAATCTGGGTATCCCGTATATTTTCAAAGCCTCCTACGACAAGGCCAACCGCTCATCACTCGCTTCCTACAGAGGGCCTGGATATCCGGAAGGCCTGCAAGTTCTTGATAACATTAAAAATACGTTAAATATCCCTGTCCTTTCCGATGTTCATGAGACCTCCCAAGTCGAAAAGGCCGCCCAGATCCTGGATATTCTCCAGATTCCTGCCTTCCTCTGCCGCCAAACAGACCTTCTCGTCGAGGTGGCCCGCACCGGCAAACCAGTCAACATCAAAAAAGGGCAGTTTCTTGCCCCACACGACATTAAAAACACCGTGGAAAAAGTTTTAAGCCAAGGAAATGCCAATATCCTTCTTACAGAAAGGGGGACATCTTTCGGCTACAACAATCTCGTCTTTGATGTTCGATCCATCCCTATCATGAAAAATTTGGGATTTCCCGTGGTCATCGATGCCTCTCACTGCGTGCAAAAACCTGGGGGAGAAGGCACTTATTCAGGCGGAGACGCAGAATTTATTCCGCACATCGCATCCGCCGGAATCGCCGCAGGCGCAGACGGGGTTTTCCTAGAAATCCATGACAACCCTCCCAAAGCGCTTTCGGATGGCCCTAACTCTTTGAATATAAACAATTTAGAGGATTTGCTGCGCATTCTTATGCGTGTAAAAAACGCGATACATAACAAAGACAACTCAGTTTAAGACACCAGGAAAATGGCAATGACAAAAAAAGAAATTATCAACATCGGAAAACAAGTCCTCGAGTTGGAAGCAAAAGCGTTGCAGGATCTTGTCCCTAGGCTCGATGAAAACTTTGCCAATGCCGTCGAGGCCCTTTCACGAACAAAATCCCGCGTTATCATAACAGGGATGGGAAAATCTGGCTTAGTGGGACGAAAAATCGCTTCCACTCTGGCAAGCTGCGGAACCCCCGCCCTTTATATCCACCCAGCCGAAGCAGGCCATGGGGACTTGGGGATGATCGTCAAGGATGATATCCTCGTGGTCATCTCCCATAGCGGAGAAACCCGGGAGATCAGCCATCTTCTCGAATTCGTGAAAAGGATCGGGATCAAGCTGATAGGAATCACCGGAGACAAAAAATCTAAACTGGCACAACACAGCGATATTGTTCTTGAGACGAAAGTGGAAAAGGAGGCCGGACCGGCTGGGGTGGTCCCGACAGCAAGCTCTACAGCAGCCCTCGCAATGGGGGATGCCATGGCCATAGCCCTTATGAAAAAAAAGGCCTTCGGGATCAAGGATTTTGTTTTTTTTCATCCCAAAGGGGAGGCGGGAAAAAAATTGCTCAAGATCGGAGACTTAATGCACAAAGGCAGAAAAATCCCTACGGTTTTTCAAAATGCACCCATGAAAGATGTTCTTGCCGAAGTGTCGGATAAAAAGCTGGGGATGACATGTGTGATCGATAAGGACAAAAACCTCACGGGCATCTTCACGGATGGCGATTTGAGGAGGGCTCTCCAAAAATATGGCAGCGCTTTTCTTCGCAAAAAAGCCAAGGATTGCATGTCCGATGCCCCTTTTACCATCGATAAGGACGACCTTGCCACAAAAGCCCTCCACATTATGGAGGAGAATAAAATCACTTCGTTGATCATTAAAAGCAAAAAGGGGGAAATCAAGGGGATCATACATCTCCATGACCTCTGGCGAACGGAGATGTTCTGATGACAAATCAAGACCGGGCGCAAAACATCACGTGGATTCTGATGGACGTGGACGGCACGCTCACCGATGGCACCCTGTTGGTTTTTCCCGATGGCGAAGAACTCAAAACATATAACGTCCGAGACGGCTTGGGAATCCTTCTTGCCCATCTGGCAGGCTTGAAAACAGGAATCATCACAGGAAAAACATCCAAATCGCTGGAAATCCGGTCTGAAAAACTGAAAATCGCTGAACTCCATCAGGGGATTTTGGATAAAAAACCAGTTTTGGACAAAATTCTGGAACGGAACGGATTGACTGTCCAAGAAGTGGCCTATATCGGAGACGACTTGGGAGATCTCGAGGTCATCAAATCCGTCGGATTCTCGGCAGCCGTGGCCGATGCCCACTCCGAAATCAAAAAACACAGCCATTTCATCTGCCAAAATCCTGGGGGGAAGGGCGCAGTCCGTGAGTTTATTGAATTTATCCTCTCCACCCAGAAAAAATGGGAAACGATTCAGGAGAATGTGAAAAATCTAACTCCCAAAAAAGATTTGGGTTGAGGGAAAAGGTCACGGGAATAATGGGGAAGGAGAAGAACATGAGACTCAAGCCAGAAATATTTCGGCAGTATGATATTAGAGGCATTGTCGACAAAGATCTTACCCAGGAAACTGTCGAAATTCTGGGAAAAGCCATCGGCACCTATTTCCGCCGGCATAACCGATCCCATGTAGCCGTCGGGATGGACTGCCGTTTGAGTTCTCCAGCCTTTTCCGAATCTCTGAGCCAAGGGCTTCTTTCGACCGGATGTGATATCACGGATCTGGGAACTATCCCCACGCCTCTTCTTTATTTCGCTATTTTTTTCAAAAAAATAGACGCTGGGGTCATGATCACCGGCTCTCATAATCCCCCTGAATACAACGGGTTCAAGATGATGTCCGGAGAGGATACTCTGTATGGTCCGGACATTCAAGACATTTACCAAATCATCACATCCGATTCGTTTATTCAGGATGCGGTTGGTTCGAAAAAATATTATAACATCGTACCGGAATATTCCGATTATGTGGTGGAGAACATAAATCTGGACAAGCTAAAAAAGGTCGTCGTGGATGCCGGAAACGGAACCGGAGGTGTCGTGGCGGTTCCTATCCTCAAAAGGCTGGGATGTAACGTTATAGACCTGTTCTGTGAAATGGATGGCCATTTCCCGAATCATCACCCGGACCCTACCCTCCCTGAAGCTCTAGAAATGTTAATCACAAAGGTCAAGGAATCCGGAGCAGACGCAGGAATCGCCTATGATGGAGATGCGGATCGCATCGGAGTAATCGACGATAAGGAGAATATCATCTGGGGGGATCAGCTCATGATTCTGTTTGCCCGGGATATCCTCCCTTCCCATCCCGGAGCTCCGGTCATCAGCGAAGTTAAGGCTTCCAAACTCCTGTACGAAGAAATAGAGAGGCTGGGTGGCCGGCCCATCATGTGGAAAACCGGACATTCCTTCATCAAGAAAAAGATCAAACAAGAAAAAGCCCTGATTGCGGGAGAGATGAGCGGGCACATTTTTTTTGCCGACAGGTATTTTGGATTTGATGACGCCATCTATGCCTCGGCCAGACTTTTGGAGATTCTTTCCCGCTCAGAACAAAAACTCTCCGCAATGCTTGCCGATCTTCCCAAAACCTTTCACACACCCGAAATCAGAGTTTACGCATCGGATGCAGTAAAGTTTAAAATCGTCGAGACCGTGAAAAAAGATCTGGCAAAAAAATACCCCATCGTGGATATCGACGGAGTCAGGGCCCAATTCCCGAACGGATGGGGACTTGTTCGGGCCTCCAACACCCAAGAAGTCCTTGTTCTGCGATTCGAGGCAGATACAGAACATGACCTGCAGGCTATCCGGAAAGAAATGGAAAAAGCAGTAGAACGTGCCATCCAAAGGTTGGAAAATACTTGAGTCTTATCACGATTATTTTTTTAGGGATTATCCAAGGTCTAACAGAATTTTTTCCCGTCAGCAGTTCGGGACATCTTGTACTCTTTCAGAACCTATTCGGACTGAAAGAACCGCAGATATTTGCGGATGTGATGCTCCATGTTGGCACTCTCATTTCTCTTTTTGTGTTTCTTCGACGCGAACTTCTACAGTTGTTCAAAGGACTCTGCCTGTTTGTAAGGAATCCTCAAAGATATCACAGCGATCCAAGAGTTAAACGGATTTTCGCCCTTGCTGTGGCTTCCATTCCCACCGCTCTTATCGGATATTTTTTCAGTGATTTTTTCGAATCCCTGTTTGCTTCTCTTCAAACGGTCGGTCTGGCCCTTATTTTCACCGGTTGTTATCTCTTTTTGACAAAATGGGCAAGGATAAGACAAAAAAATCTCCTGCTGCATCCTTTCATCATAGGCATTCTTCAGGGAGCAGCCATTGTTCCAGGATTTTCCCGCTCGGGTTTGACTATCGGGGGAGCCATGTTCCTGGGTTGGAAGAGGAAGGATGCCGCACAATTCTCCTTCCTTCTCTCGATCCCGGCCATTTGCGGAGCCGCTGTTTTTCAGTTCGGAAAAATCGATACCGGATCTCAGCCCTGGCCGATCATTATCACCGGGATTGTGGTATCAGCCATAGTTGGTTATATCGCTCTGGCTGTGCTAGCGTCTGTTATCAACAGGGGAAAATTTTATGCTTTTTCCTATTACTGTTTTTTGGCCGGCATTGCAGCCATCGCCTTTTCTTTTTTTATATAATTCAAAATGGAGAGGAATAAATGGATATTCGGGCCGTGATCATGGCAGGTGGGGTTGGAACCCGTTTCTGGCCCTTGAGTCGAAAACAAAAACCCAAGCAATTCCTTCCGATCATCAGTGACAAAACCATGATCGAGGAAACCGTTTTTCGCCTATTGCCCCTCATTTCCCCGTCGCAAATTTATACCATAGCCAACCATTCTCAGACGAAAACGATCAAAAAACTTTTGCCCCAAATTCCAGAAGAGAATCTTCTTGTCGAACCAAAGGGTAAAAACACCGCGCCATCATTGATGCTGGCCACAGCGGTCATCTATCTCCAAAATCCTGAAGCAGTCGTGATCGCTCTGCCCGCCGATCACTTGATAAAGGATGCCGCGCTATTTTTAAAGAAGTTAGAGGCTGCAGGCCAAGCTGCTCTCGAAGGCACTCCTATAGTCACGTTCGGGATTCCGCCTTCCTCTCCTTCCTCAGGATACGGATATATCCAATTCTCACCGCAAGATTCAACCGAACTTTCTGGAGAAACCTTCTTTTCCGTCGAAAAATTCAAGGAAAAACCCGGCATAGAGCAAGCCAAGGAATTCCTGGACGCCGGAAACTACTTCTGGAACTCCGGAATGTTCCTATGGCAAGCCAAAATCTTCCCTATTAAACTGGAACAATACGCCCCTGAATTGTTTCCTTTCTGGGGGAAAATGGTCAAAGCCCTTGAGACAAAACAAGAATCTCTCTTAATCTCGGTATTCGACGACATCCCTTCTATTTCGATCGATTACGCCCTGATGGAGAGAGCCCAGCCTGTCTGGATGTGCCAGGGAGATTTCGGCTGGTCGGATGTCGGAGTTTGGTCTTCTCTTTCCGACATATGGGCCAAGGACAATCGAGGGAATTCCCTTCGTGGCGATGTCATGCTTTTGGATTCAGTAAATTGCTTGGTGCATAATCCCGGCAAAATCACTGCCCTTTTGGGGGTGGAAGACTTGATCATCGTCGACACAGAAGACGCTCTTCTGGTATGCCGGAAGGATTGTGACCAAAAAGTCAAACAGATCGTGCAACAACTGAACAAAAAGGGGGAAAAGGAGCATCTCTGAATCCCTATCGACGGATTCGAACCATTTTTTCTTCCTCAGCTACCTTTCCAGAATATTTCACCTTAATTATTCAGGTTAAAATATAGGACACAAAATAAAGAAAGGCACCTTTTTTTTTAATCGCGGTTGGTTGATGAGGATCGGGGGTGACTGTGCTCAGTCTTCTTTTTTTCTCTTAAGACCAAGCTCCTGGAGTTGTTTTTCCGAAACATCCGAGGGTGAACCAGTCAGCAAACACAACGAGCTGGTGGTTTTAGGGAACGGGATGACATCTCTGATGGATCCTTCGTCGGCCAACAGCATCACGATACGATCAAACCCGAGAGCAATTCCTCCATGAGGAGGAGCACCGAAACGCAGGGCCTCCAAAAAAAATCCGAATTTTGCCTCGATATCTTCCTTCTTCAGGCCAAGAATCCGGAAAATCCGCTCTTGCACATCGATATCATGGATTCGGATCGAGCCGCCACCGATTTCGACTCCGTTGAGCACCACATCGTAAGCTTTGGCTTTGACCTGAAGGGGATATTCTTCCAGGAGTTTCAAATCTTCATCCTGCGGAGAGGTGAACGGATGGTGCATAGAAAACAACCGTTTTTCATCCTCGTCCCACTCGAAGAGAGGAAAATCCGTAACCCAGGCAAACTTGTAAACCCCTGATTTTTTGGCCTCTTCGGGAAAAAGGTCCAGGCGCAGTTCGCCCAAAATCTTAAGAGCCGCGTCTGTTTTGCCGGCCACCAGCAAGACCAGATCCTGTTCAGAGCCTCCCAGTTTTTCCCAGATGGTTTTAAAGCCACTTTCTTCGAGTTTTAAGCTGGATTTGAATTCCTGTTGTTTTTTTATCCAGATGATTCCTTTTCCACCCAGGTCTCTGGCTTTTTGGCCGAGTTTGTCCAGCTGACTGCGGGACAAGCTGGCCCCATGAGGCACCAGAAGGGCTTTCAGATTCCCACCGGAGGCAAGCGCCCCTTGGATAACCTGGGAGTCCAACGAAAAGCCGATCTCTGTCAGGTCTTCAATCTCCATCCCAAAGCGCAGATCCGGTTTGTCTGTCCCGTATTTGGCCATGCTTTCCTGGTAAGTGAACCGGGGAAAAGGGCGTTTGATCTTCACATCAATCAGTGCAAAAGTCGACGCCAGCATGGCTTCTACCAAGTCAAACACATCCTGTTGGAAAACAAAGCTCATCTCGATGTCGATCTGTGTGAATTCGGGCTGTCGCTCCGCGCGCAAATCCTCATCCCGGAAACAGCGCGCGATCTGGAAGTACCGATCAAACCCGGAAATCATCAACAACTGTTTGAAGATTTGGGGAGACTGGGGAAGGGCAAAAAATCTTCCCTTGTACATGCGACTGGGCACCAGGTAATCCCTAGCCCCTTCTGGAGTCGATTTCGTCAAAAACGGCGTCTCGATCTCATAAAATCCATTTTGACTCATAAAATTACGGATGGAAAGGGCAGCCTGATGGCGGAGCTTGAAATTCCTCTGCATGGAGGGACGTCTTAAATCCATATACCTATGTTTGAACCTCAATTCTTCGGTCGCTTGCGGCGGGTCCGACACAATAAACGGAGGAACCGCGGATACGTTCAAGATTTTTAACTCTTTGGCCTGGACTTCAACATCTCCGGTCGACAATTGGAGATTGCGCAGATTGTCCTCGCGTGCAGCGACTATTCCTTTAATGCCCAAAACATATTCCATCCGGAGCTTTTTGGTTTTTTCAAGGAGCGCCTGATTCTCGGAGCCCACTACAACCTGGATCACTCCCTGCCTGTCTCGCAGGTCAATAAACACAAGATTTCCCATATCTCTGTGTTTATGGACCCATCCAAAAAGCGTGACCTCTTGACCGACATCATCGATGCGGAGGTCTCCGCAATATGTTGTCCTCTTCCAATCAGACAGATAATCGAATCCCATCACACGTACTCCGACTCCGATAAAATCTTGAGCAGCTCCCTTTGGGTGCATGTTATTTGTTCCCCCGATTCCATCGTTTTCAACTGGAATTTCTTGTTTTTGACTTCATCATCACCTATGATCAGCACCCAAGTTGCTTCCAACCTGTCCGCCCGGCTCATCTGATTGCGGAGACTACGTTCTTTGTATTCTATCAGACACCCAACGCCAATTCTCCGAATGGCACGTGCCAGATCCATCCCCACCTTTCTGGCCTCCTCTCCCATTGTCACCACATAGACAAAAACGTCCGGTTTCTCTTCCGTAGGGACCAGAGAAAGCAGCCGCTCCATCCCCACAGCAAACCCGGTGCCACAGACATCCGGCCCTCCAAAATCCTTCATCATGTCGTCGTATCTTCCGCCCCCAAGGATGGAATCTTGTGCCCCCAGTTTTGAAGAGATGATTTCGAACGTGATTCTGGTGTAATAATCAATGCCTCTGACCAAAAGAGGATCAATCCGGTATTTTATCCCATACAGATCCAGATAAGACCGGAATTGGCGGAAATTTTCGTCACATTCGGGGCAGAGATAATCCGTGATTTTCGGGAATTCACGTGCGATCTCCCGGCAGGTTTCGACCTTGCAATCAAAAATCCTCAGGGGATTGGCATCGATCTTCCTTTGACAATCAGAACAAAGTCGGTCTCTGTGGTTTTCGGCAGCGGCCTTCAACTCCTGATGATAAGCGGGACGACCCTTGCGGCAACCAACAGAGTTCACAAGAATTTCTCTGTCTTTCACCCCGAGGCTGTTGCACAGAAAATCCGCCATTTCCACGATTTCGGCATCGATGGCTGGATCTTCCTCTCCAAAAACTTCTATATCGATCTGATGGAACTGCCGGAAACGGCCCTTTTGGGGTTTGTCATACCGGAACATCGGACCGATATAGTAGAACCGCAACGGTTGAGGTTGCAGGTGAAGCCTGTTCTCGATGATCGAACGGACGATAGACGGGGTGTACTCAGGACGGAGTGTCAGGGACCGACCTCCTTTGTCCACAAACGTGTACATCTCTTTGGTCACGATATCTGACGTCTGGCCTGTCCCTTTCTCGAAGAGTTCGGTGGCCTCGAAAACGGGTGTCCTGATTTCCCGATACCCGTACAATTCGAAAATCCCTTTGGCTCGAGCTTCCACCCTCTGCCACTTTCTGGCTTCCTGCGGAAGGATATCCTTAGTTCCTTTTATCGCGGCCAATTGTTTTTTTTGTGGACTCATTTTTCGGTGAAAACTCCGATTTTCCGGAATTTCTGGTAACGTTCCTGTATTCTTTCTTCCGGAGATTTATTTTCCAGTTTCTTGAGTGCAGCATTCAGGTGTTTATTCACATTTTTGAACGTTTGCCCATAGTCAACATGGGCACCTCCCGGTGGTTCGGGAATGACCGTATCGACAACGCCAAATTCCATCAAGTCCTTAGACAAAAATTTCAAATTCTCGGCGGCCAAGTCCACCGCACTTTGATCCTTCCAGAGAATGGCTGCACAACCCTCCGGCGAAATCACCGAGTAGAAGGAATACTCAAGCATCAAAATTGCATCCCCTACGCCAATAGCCAGGGCACCTCCGCTTCCCCCCTCTCCGATCACAACATTGATCACCGGCACACGGAGCTTTGCGATTTCTTTGAGGTTATAGGCGATAGCCTCGGCCTGTCCTTTTTCCTCTGCCTGAATTCCCGGGTAAGCCCCAGGAGTATCTATAAGGGTGATAACAGGAAAGCCGAACTTTTCTGCCAGCTTCATCACCCTCAAGGCTTTTCGATACCCCTCCGGATTGGGTTGTCCGAAGTTTCGTGCCAGTCTTTGTCTTGTGGTCCGTCCCTTCTGGTGACCGATGAACGCGACTGTGCGCCCGTGGTAAAACCCAAAACCAGCTATGAGAGCAGGATCATCACCTGCTCGGCGATCCCCATGAAGCTCGGTAAAATCGGTTGTCAGGAATTCCAGATAATCCAACGTGTATGGTCTTTTCGGATGGCGGGCGATTTGCACGATATGAATAGGGGAAAAATTGGCACTTATCTGGGTCCACTCGTCCTTGATTTTTGCTCTCAGGTCCTCAATCTTTTTCCTTTTGTCAGGATTGTCAGATTCCTGGATCTTGTCTATCTCCGCCTTTAAAGCAGCGATGCCTTTTTCCAATTGATAAAAATCTTTTTTTTCTTTCATCGGCAAAAAGAATGGTTCGATTGAATGACCTCGTTTATTCTATAGAAAAAACCGGGAACTGGCAACTTTTTCTCCGCTTGGGTAAGCATACTTATATCCATGATGTCAAAAGGTTTTATATAGGCTTTTAGGAATGGTCTTGCTCCCGTGAAGATTTTTGTCGTGCTCAATACATCCTCGCCGACAATATGGGGATGCCCCCATATTGCTTCCCTCGAAGAGCGGTTCATAATGGCTAATCTTCAATGGTCGCTTCAACCATCCCCAAAAGCCCAACTTATCACGGAAATAAGGATGTTTCCTCTGCTTGGGTAAAGGTCTCTTTTTCTGGAGTGCCTTTCTTGACTATCGGGAAAGGAGGGGTGCTTGCCACTGGAGGCAAAAAAAATCGGCATCTGGAGCGGAATCGAGGAAGAAAGGAGGAGGATTTAGCGGATGGGCGCGCCTACCTGGGTGCGCAGAACCCTCAGGTTCTGGGAGGATATATCAAGACTGTTCAAGACTCCCCGCTCATCCGTCTCGATCTCGATTTCTGTCGTACCTATACGCAGAATAAGACGACACGGAAAATCTTGTTTTGGTCCGAGGCTGGAAGGGATTTCCATCTGAGGGATGATATAAGCTAAAATCTCCGCGGTCTCTTGAAGGCCGCAACGAAATTTTTTTGTCAAAACCATATACGGAGAAAACACAGGATTGGGCAAAAGGACGGCATCCCTTTTTATATCTACCGTTTCCGTCCGTTCTTGGCCGGCCACCTGATTAGTGTTCACGACCTTTCCTTCTGAAAAAAAGCTCTGGATATCTTGGTTCACACCACTGACCTGTCCCTTAAATGTATATCTTTCGGGAATGAAACTTTTGTCTACGCGGATAACCAATCGCTCGATCTCGATGGCAATCGGCTTTGTCATTCTCCCTCGCACCGTCAAAGTGAAACCTGTGTTATCTTCTTCCCAAGAATACTCTTCATATCCCACCTGTTCCTGCATAAAGTAGATAGACAGGGTTCCCGTCTCCGAAGCATAAGCAAATACTCCTGACATTCGGGAAGGAAAGGAAATGATAAGTAAAAGGAGGCTGCAAAAGACGATTTTTTTTCGAATTTTTTTCCTATTCCACGACAACAGCTGTCCCGTAAGCCAGGATCTCCGAGGCGCTCTGCATAATCATCGAAGTGGTGAACCGAACATTGATGACGGCATTGGCTCCCATTCCCTCAGCTTCTTCGATCATGCGATCGAGTGCTTGTTCGCGCGACTCCGCCATCATTTTGGTATAGTCACGAATCTCGCCCCCAACGACATTCTTGAGGGCTGCTGATATATCGCGTCCGATGTGGCGGGCTCGGATGGTGTTTCCCCGACACAATCCCAGTGTTTTTTTGATGGTTTTTCCAGGGACAAAATCTGTATTAACGAAAATCATTTCTCAACCTCCTTGTATCTTTCTCTCTTGTGAACAAAAAGCTGCTCTCTGAGAAGGGACACCAACAAAACAACCACCCCACCAAGAGCGGTAAGAATTCCGACCTTCAGCAGGAGCGGAGTGGAGGAATCCTGGATGATCCCTTCTACGGCTTTGTAGCCGCCAAAAAACAATAAAATCATACCACCGATCGAGAGAAGAATCCACCCAATCCCGCGTTCCAGACGATTGTAGACCGTGTTCCAGTAGACTTTCCACATTTCCTTTTGAGGTTTTTTCAGTTGCATTTTTCCCATCACCTCCTCAAATTTGCCCATTTCTTCAAATTCCCTCCGGCACTCCGCGCACTGCTCGAGGTGTTCTTCCAGCATCTGTTTTTCTCTGTTGCCCAACTCTCCGTCATGGTAGGAAGAAATGAGTTCTTTTATTTTCTGATGGTCCATGAATCGCTCCTGATTGATTCCCTATTCAAAACCCATGTATTTTCCGATGATCCCCTTAAGCTTTTTTTTTGCATAAAACAGAGAGGACATCACCGTACCGATCGGTTTCCCGATGAGCTCGGCAATCTCTGCGTAAGAAAACTGCCGAAAATAACGAAGAATGACAATTTCCCTTTGCTCGAAGGAAAGCTTTTCTATGCCTTTCCATAATGTTTCCTTCATTTCCCGGTCTTCTTTTTCCTCTGCAAGGACGTGAACATCCTCTAGAGGGATCGCACGCATCCTGTGTTTGCGTTTCAGCTGATCGATGCAGAGATTTCTCAGCAAACGATAGAACCAAGGGAAAAACGGTTTGCTGGTTTCAAACATTTTGATCTTACGGAATGCTTTGATAAAGGCATCCTGGGAAACATCCAGGGCATCCTGCTGATTGTGGACAAAGCCCAAAGCGATATAATAAGCTGAATGCATGTACCTTTTCACGATCGCACCGTAAGCCTCTTTATCTCCCTTCTGCACCGCTTCCAATAACTCCCTTTCCGACACCTCTCTGTCCACTCGGACACGAACTTTATCGCCGGGAAAAACCTGATCCTTGTACAAAGCTACTTCTTCTGCCATTTCTTTTTTCCTACTCTTATATACGTCGTTGTCTTTGGGTTTATTCATTGGCAAATACTCTTTCTTTGCCGGACAACCTCGTATATAAAAATAGCTGCAGCCGCGGCCACGTTGAGAGAGGTTATTGTCCCGAGAAGAGGGATAGAAAGAACCTTATCACATTTCTGCCTGACCAAAGGTCTCATTCCCTTGCCCTCAGAGCCAAAAATGAGTCCGACGGGAACAGTGTAGTCAAACTCATGCCAGAGTCTTTCGCCTCCCTCCTCGGCTCCTATCAACCACACCTCTTTTTTTCTCAATTCCTCCATGGTCCGGGCCAAATTTTTAACGCGCGCCACTTTCACATGCTCAAGAGCTCCTGATGCCACCACGGCAACAGTATCGGTCAAAAGCGCTGCCCGTCTCTCGGGTATTACGATGCCATCCACGCCTGCGCCTTCTGCCGTCCGGATGATGGCACCCAGATTTTGAGGGTCCCCAATGCCGTCCAGAAGCACCAGGAATGGGATTTCCGACGACGTCAGGATCGCATCCAGAGAAGCGTATTCTTTGGCCGCCAAAAGGGCAATCGCCCCCTGATGATGTGGGTCTATGCTGTTCAATTTTTTTTGAGGTAAGTAAAAAAACGGGATGCGGTTTTTTTTTGCCCATCCGACAATTTCGGCAATTTTGGCTCTGCCTGCTCCCTCTTGGATGAGTATCTTATTCACCCGCTCGGGTGAATGCTTTATCGCTTCCAACATGGGATTAAGACGGCTGATTTTTTCCTTTTCTTGAATCCCTTCCCCCTATAATGTCCTATGAAGATGTTTTCTTTTGGGCCTTTTCGATTTTGGCCCAAGTGTCCCGAAGTGTCGCCGTCCGGTTGAACACAGGCCTTTCCGGTGAAGAGTCTTCGGAATCCAGACAAAAATATCCCTTTCTCAGGAATTGACACCAATCTCCCGGCTTGGCATCGGCAAGGCTCGGCTCAACCTGGCAGGAGTGCAGAATCTCGAGTGACTTGGGATTCAGAGCGCTGTGCCAGTCTCCCCCCTTTTCATCGTCAGCGGGATTCTCTCTGAAAAACAGATGATCATAAAGCCGGACTTCGGCCGGGATTGCCTGAGGTACAGAAACCCAGTGAAGGGTTCCCCTGACCATCCGGCCATCCTTTGACCAGCCTCCTTTCGTTTCCGGATCATAGGTACAATGAAGTTCGATAATTTCCCCTGTTTGGGGCTCTTTTGTTACCTCTTCGCACTTTATGTAATAGGCATGTTTGAGCCGGACTTCTCGGCCAGGGGCCAAACGGAAAAACTTTCTCGGTGGATCTTCCCGGAAATCATCCTGTTCGATGTACAATTCACGGGAAAACGGGACTTTTCGACTTCCCATGCTCGGGTCCTCGGGATTGTTTTCTGCATCCAGCATCTCGACCTGGCCCTCAGGGTAGTTATCGATGATTACTCTTAAAGGCCGCAAAACCGCCATTACCCGTGGGGCATTCTTGTTCAGGTCCTCACGCAAACAGTGCTCCAGCAGAGCGATGTCTACAGTGCTTTCTCTTTTGGCCAATCCGATACGGTCGCAAAAATTCCTGATGGACTCTGGCGTGTATCCACGCCTGTGCAAACCCGATATGGTCGGCATCCGGGGATCATTCCAGCCGATCACATGTCCCTCCTCTACCAGCTGCAGGAGTTTCCGCTTGCTCATCACCGTGTAGGAAAGATTGAGGCGGGCAAATTCGATCTGCTGAGGATTATGAACCTCCAATTGTTCGAGGAACCAGTTGTACAAAGGGCGGTGGTCCTCAAACTCCAAGGTGCAGATAGAATGGGTAATTCCCTCAATGGAGTCGGACTGACCATGGGCCCAATCGTAGGTGGGGTAGATGCACCACTTATCACTGGTTCTATGATGTGTCGCCCTGAGGATACGGTACATCACGGGATCTCGCATATTCAAGTTCGGAGAGGCCATGTCGATCTTTGCTCGAAGAGTCCGGGAACCATCCGCAAATTCCCCGTTGCGCATGCGGTCCAGAAAATCCGCATTCTCCTCGACTGACCTATTCCGATAAGGACTGTTTTTTCCTGGTTCTTTCAGCGTGCCTCTGTATGCCCGGATTTCATCTGCACTCAGGTCGCAAACATAGGCCTTGCCCTTTTGGACAAGTTGCAAGGCATATTCATACAATTTCTCGAAATAATCAGAAGCGAAAAAAAGACGGTCTTCCCAATCGAACCCGAGCCAACGGATGTCCTCTTTGATGGACTCCACATATTCCATTTCTTCTTTGATAGGGTTGGTGTCATCGAACCGCAGATTGCAAAGCCCCTGATACTCGGAGGCAAGACCAAAGTTCAGGCAGATGGACTTGGCGTGTCCGATATGAAGATACCCGTTTGGCTCAGGAGGAAAACGGGTATGGACTCGCCCGTGGTTTTTGTTCATCTCCAAATCTTGGTCGATGATGGTCCGGATGAAGTCTCTGATTATGCCTTGTTTGCCCTCTTTCCGATCGTTCTTCATGACTCTGCCTCCTCGTTCCTTATCGACCCGTGCTGTTTTAAATAATCCAACATTTCAGAAATCCGCTGGCTGCAATTCTTCAGGGACCGGGGCAGATTCAACTTGGCCCCCTTCTCCACCAACGGTATGAATTTGTCCAAATCCAAGCCTGACCCTCGCGTGGTAAGAGCAATGCGGAGAGGGTGATAAAGGTCTCTTCCCTTGCAGCCAGTATTCTGCTTTATTTCTTGAGTTATGGTTACAAATCGTTCATAGTCGAACTGTTTAACGTCCGCGATTTTTTGTCCTAACAGGCTGATAACTTTTGATGCACAATCCCCTTCCACCTCCTTTTTTGTTTCCTCATCCATCTCCCGAGGGGAGTATTGGAATAACATGGCCATTTGAGATGGGAAATCCGCGAATCGGTCCACACGTTCGATGAATATTTTCACGACCGTTTCCAGCCAGTCCCAATGGGCATCTGTCATTTCTTCTGGTAAAAGTTCAGCCGTTTTCATGTGAGGATAGGCCATCTCTGCCATTTGCCGTACAGACAGAGCTTTGGCATGCTGCCGATTGATCCAATAGAGTTTATCATAATCAAAAATAGCGGCTGACCGGCTTATCTTTTTCAAATCGAAAAACTGGATCAGTTCCTCCCTTGATAAAACCTCTTTATCCTCAGGGGGAGCCCATCCCAACAGAGCCAGATAATTGAAAAGAGCGGAAGAGAGCACACCATCCTTCTGGAACTGGTCAACGGCCGTAGCTCCATGACGTTTGCTCAACCGTGCATTGTCCCTTCCCATCACCATCGAAAGGTGGACAAACTGCGGCGGGATACAAGATAAAGCCTGGTAAACGAGAACCTGGCGGGGCGTGTTGGAAATATGATCCTCCCCCCTTATCACATGGGTTATTTCCATCAGGGAATCATCCACCGCAACGGCAAAATTATAGGCCGGATGTCCGGTGGATCGAACAATGATCGGGTCCCCGATCAAGCCCAAATCAAACTTGAGCTCACCCCTCACAAGATCTCGGAATGTCAATTCTCCTCTATCTGGAGTTCGCAACCTTACGGAGGCTTTTTCCCCATCCTGAATCCTCTTGAGGGCCTCTGCAGCAGAAATATTTTTGCATTTCCCACTGTAGATGGCCACACCATTTTTTGCCAGCGCTTCTTTTCTTTCCGCCTCCAGGTCTTCCGGTGAGCAAAAACAGTGATAAGCTTTTCCCATATCCAAGAGTCTTTGTGTGCAATCCCTGTAGCTATCCAGCCGAAGAGATTGTCTGTACGGGCCAAAGGCCCCTCCCACATCCGGGCCTTCATCCCAATCCAATCCGAGCCACAGCAGGTCTTCCATCAGTTTTTCCTCATATTCCAAAGCAGACCGCTCGATATCCGTGTCCTCGATCCTCAAGATATAGGTTCCTTTTTGCTGGCGGGCGAACAACCAATTGAACAGAGCTGTCCGCGCATTTCCCACATGCAGAAATCCCGTGGGACTGGGCGCAAACCGTACTCTGATGTTTTCCACCGCAGATAATACTAATACATTTTGTCCAAAAACCCAAATTCCTATTCGGCAATATGAAATCCTCATTGATATTTTCCTACTAATTCTATTTATTTACCCGGATTATTCACGAGCCTTGTTTGATGTATATGCGAGGCACAGGGTATGCAACTGTGGTTATCCAGCGCAAATGCCCTTTAATGAACCAAGTGTATTAAGATCGCCTGTCAGTTAGATAAAAATTTCCGATGAAAATATAAGGATGCTATCTTAAAAATGTTCGTATTGTCATTTGCAGCAATATCAGGATGATATTCTGATATTGCTGGAATCATGAGAATTACCAGCATTTTTCATGAATAATTAATGTGATTCTCTTCCATTTTGTTTGGGTAAACTCTAATGGAAAAAGACATCAGGTGTGTCCGCAGCGCCGAGAAGGGCACTCCAGACATGCCTGATGGCAAAGAAACACCTTTAAAGTAATGCTTACACAATATTGAAGAGAACTATTCGGGATAAATTTTTATGAACTATCCAGGCTAGAAAGGCTGTAGTTTTTCCGGATCCCATGGAAACTGCAGCCTTTTTTTTATTCCAATCCCAGAAGCGCTTGCGCTACAACCGCGATGGCCTCTCCTTGTCCGATGGGTCCGATCCCCTCATTGGTTTTGGCTTTAATGCCGAGGTCATTTGCCTGTATTTGGAGAAGGGGACACAAAACCTGTTTCATCTTGGCGATATGCGGACCGATTTTGGGGGATTCCGCTATGATGATGCAGTCTATATTATGGATACTCCCGCTTTTTTTGCGTACCTGGTCCATGATGATTTCCAAAAGTTTTGTGCTTTGGATATTTCGATATTGGAGATCGGTATCCGGAAAATATTGTCCGATATCTCCCTCCCCTATGGCTCCCAACAAGGCATCGATGATGGCGTGTATCAAGCAATCCCCGTCTGAATGCCCGGTCAATCCTTTGGAAAAGGGTATTTTGACGCCGCCAAGAAAAAGCTTCTTTCCCTCTTGAAGCCTGTGGATATCATACCCAATACCGATTTTAATTCTCAATCAACGCCTCCGCTATTTTCAGGTCTTCGGTTGTCGTGATTTTCATGTTCCTCTGGTCACCCGGGACAACAAAGACATCCTTTCCTAGCCTTTCCACAAGAACGGCCTCATCCGTCCCGTAAAAATGGTCTTCCATCGCATGAACAAAAGCTTCCTTGAGCAGAGAAACGGAAAAGCCCTGAGGAGTCTGGACCCTGAAAAGCTGCCTTCTTTCTTCTGTCCGGAGAACCTTTTGTTCCTCCACGCATTTGATCGTATCTTCCAAAGGAACAACGGGAATCACCGCCCCTTTTTCCCTTGAGGCGTCGATAATCCTCCCGATCAGATCCTTCCCGACCAAAGGCCGCGCACCATCGTGGACGAGGATGATCTCGGTCTCCTGCATATCCACACAGCTCAGCCCAGAGTAAACAGAGTCTTGCCTTTTTTCTCCTCCTCTGGCAATGGCGGCGATCTTTGTGTACCTGTTCAGATATTCGTCTCCCGACTGATCCCGCCCCAGCACAAGGATAATGTTGTCGATCGCTTCGTGTTCTTCGAATTTTTCCAAGCTCCAGTCCAAGATGGTTTTTCCCTTTAGCAGAGCAACCTGTTTGGCCGCACCGAACCGTTTTCCCTTCCCTGCAGCAACGATTATCGCTGAAACTTTATTCATCCAAATTCTTCTTCGTTGTAACGGCCAAAGATCATTTTCCCCACAGTTGTCTGGAGAACAGAGGTCACGGTGATTTCGACGTTTTGCCCGATCATCTTGCGGGAGTTATCAACGACAACCATGGTTCCATCATCCAAATAGGCCACTCCTTGATCTTTCTCTTTTCCTTCCTTAAGGATAAACACATTGACCATTTCACCTGGAAGCACAACCGGTTTTAAGGCATTGGCCAGTTCGTTGATGTTGAGGACCGCGACACCCTGAAGCTGGGCGACCTTGTTCAGGTTAAAATCATTGGTGATGATTTTGGCATCCATGTGTTTGGCCAATTCGATCAATTTGGAATCCACATCATTGATCTCAGGAAAATCCAGTTCGGTTATCACGATGGAAACACGCGAAGATTTTTGGAGTTGATCCAACACATCCAGGCCCCGTCTTCCTCTCTGCCTCTTGACACTGTCAGCGGAATCTGCCACAAGCTGCAGCTCTTTGAGGATAAACTGGGGAACGACCAAATCGCCGTCGATGAAGTCCGTGTCACAAATATCGGAGATCCGGCCATCGATGATCACGCTCGTATCAAGTATTTTGTGACTCCTTCCGGTGTTTTCCTCCTTGAAAAAACGAGTAAGATAGGTGGGATCAAGCCACTCGTGCTTTCGCGTTCCGACCAAAAAACCGATATAGGGCATGATGACGAGGAAAAATATCCTGATGAACGTTGTGGTCGCATCTTCTTGTGCTATGTTCTGGTAAATGGCTCCCAGTCCCCAGCCTATCAACACGCCGGCAAATGTGCCGAGAGTGCCACTCCATATGACCTTAAACTGACTCTTTCTGATCCGAGTCTCCAGATAAATGAAAAGAACGCTCAAAAGAAAGCCAGCCAGAATACCATAATAACCGGAAATTTGAAACGGCGGAAAAAAGTATCCCGCAGCGGATATTATGGCAACAACGAATAAACGAAATATTATAACGCCCATTTTAAAAAACCTTATAACAAATATTAAAATATAATGCCCAAAGCTTCTTTTATATTGCTCACTCCAGCCAAATCCACATCAGAGACCCCGTCTTTTTCCAACTGTGAAAGGTTTCCTTTGGGAAGAACGACCGTATTGAAGCCCAAAGAAACGGCTTCCTTGATCCTGGATAGAGGTTGGTTGACAGAGCGGACTTCCCCGCTCAGCCCCACCTCGCCAAAAAGAGCAAAATCCGGAGGGATGGCTTTGTTTTTCAAGCAGGATACGACAGCCATGATGGCGGCTAAATCCACCGCCGGTTCATCAAGCACCAATCCACCCGCCACATTCAAGTAGATATCCTCCCCGGCAAACCCAAATCCCAGTTTTCTCTCGATAATAGCCAACAACATAGCAGTCCGGAAATGATCCAGTCCTACGGTCATCCGCCTGGGATTCCCGGAAAACAGTGTTGGAGAAACCAAGGCTTGGATCTCGGCCAACAGAGGCCGCGATCCCTTGATCGTACAGACCACCACGCTCCCGGTCTCATCCTTGGGCCTTTCTTTCAGGAAAAAGGCCGATGGGTTGGAAATGGCTTGAAGCCCGTGGGCCCCCATTTCAAAAATGGCAAGCTCAGAAATGGGGCCGAACCTATTCTTCAGGGCCCGCAATACTCTATGGCTGTGATCCCTTTCTCCCTCAAAATAGAGCACCACATCCACCATGTGCTCCAGCGATTTAGGACCAGCCAGAGATCCTTCTTTGGTTATATGTCCTATCAGGAAACTGGAAATTTGGTTTTTCTTGGCAAACCGGAAAACCTGGTTGGTGACCTCCCTTACCTGGCTGATCGTCCCGGGGCTGGAAGTAAGTTTTGCAGAATAGATGCTCTGGACCGAATCCATCACAAATATCTGCGGTCTCAGTTTCTCAGCCTGGGAAATGATTCTCTCCAGATTTGTCTCCGCCAACAGATACAGACTGCCGTCAGAAATCCCTAGGCGTTCCCCTCGCATTTTGATCTGTTCCAGGGATTCCTCTCCGGAAACGTACAGCACCTTCTCCCCTTTTAAACAAAAATCACGACTCACCTGGAGAAGCAGGGTGGACTTGCCTATTCCCGGCTCCCCGCCGATCAAAACCAGCGAACCCAGGACAACCCCTCCGCCCATGACACGGTCAAGCTCTTTGATGCCTGTTTCTGCCCTCTTTTTTTTCGCATCTTTGACATCCTTATAAAGGAGTGGCTCCGATGGGGAAAAGGAATAGTCAGCTTGGATTTCCTCAGCAACCTCCTCGATAAAAGAGTTCCACTCCCCACAACTGGGACACCTGCCAAGCCATTTGGGCGAATGGGACCCGCAATGTTGGCAGATAAAGACAGCTTTGCTCTTCATCAAAATCCAAATCTCATTCCCAGATAAAATTCCCTTTTTTCCGATAACGTGAAATCATCCAATCCCACAAGGATATGAACATATTTGGAGGCTACAAAGCTTGTCCAGGCCCGAAACCGGGGCCGTGGATTTCGGTTGAAATCGAAGCTCTCGAGCGTGAATATCACCCTGTCTTTGAATGCATACAAATCCAACCCGACACCGAACTTAGATTCCATGATCCCGGCTCGAGGAGCAAAAACACCCCAGCGGATTCCCCCCTGGGCAGAATATGTGAATTTATCCTGCCAGGGATCCCTAACGATTTGGGCGAGCAAAAACTTGTCAGAGGTGGGCCAAAACCCAACAGAAAGGGCCCCTCTGAACAATTCGCTCTTGGCGAAATACTCTGCCCTTAATCCCATATCCACTCGCAAACTTGAAGCCGGGGTTATAACAGCTTGCACATCTTTTATGGTTTTTTCCGTCCTCTCGTACAGGCTCGGATCTTCGATCAGTTTTCCCAGCGTGCCTTCTCCTTTATTTATCTTTTCCAAGGATTCGCTCAGAGTTTTTAAGGCCTCTTCCGTCCTGGATATCAATTCCTTGATCCCCTCTAAATTTCCTTTCAGATTTCCCCTGTTCTCCTCTACCGTATCCTTAAGGAGATGGATGAGTTCATCCAGATTCTGTGAGATAGATTGGACATCCTGATCAAAGGTATCTATCGCCTGCGCAGCCTTATCCAGGCTCTGGGTAACATGAGGCTTGCTTTCACTGAGAAATTCATTAAGCTCTGCTGATACCATGGAAAGGTTTTGGAGAATTTCCTTTATATTTACACGTGCCTCACCCTCTCCTAACAAATCTCGCAAGGCCTTGCTTGTGCTTTTGATGTCGTCCCCGACAGAAGAGAGGATTATCCCCAATTGATCAAAACTAACCGGGGGTAAACTCCCGATCGTTCCTCCGGATTGCGCGATTTCATCTTTTGCACCCGGTGTTATTTCGATATACTTTTCTCCCAAAAGTCCGAGGGAGGCCAGAGTAGCCTTGGAATCCCGCCTGATCTCGACTTGCGGATTGATCTCCATGGCGACTTCTGCCTTGCTGCCTTTGAGACTGATGGCCTTAACAGCGCCCACCTTTACACCTGCCATGCGGACCACGGTCTTTTTTTCCAAACCAGCCACTGTGCCAAAATGGGTGTACAGCGTATAGCCTTTCTGCTCGAACAGCGTGCTGAAATCTCCCACCACAAAAATAAACACCGCAAGGATGATCAGGCCAACCGCCAGGAAAATACCGACTTTTATTTCCTGCCGAAAACCTTTCTTCTGGCTTTCATCCGGATACCCTGGCTCTTCCTTTTTCCTTTTTTTGAATATGCCCATTTAAATTTCTCTTATGTAAAATTTTCTTGATATGCTACCAATTTTCTATCGGTCCCTCGGCCGCCCCAGTGATAAACTGTTGGATTATAGAATTATTAGAGTCTCTGATCTCTGCGGGGGGACCGGTGGCGAGGATCTTTCCTTGATAGAGCATGGCAACCCGGTCCGCCACCTTATAAGTGCTGACCATGTCGTGCGTTATAACAATAGACGTTACTTTCAGGTCATTTTTCATCTGTATGATCAAATTATTTATCGCATCCGCCCTTATCGGATCGATCCCGGTCGAGGGTTCATCATACAGAATAATTTCTGGCTTGTAGGCAATGGCCCGGGCTAGACCGACCCTTTTCCTCATCCCTCCGCTCAACTCAAATGGCATCAGGTTTTCAACTCCCCTCAATCCCACGCGATGGAGCGCCTGGCGTGCCATCTGTTCGATCATCTGATGGGTGTGTTCTGTATACCTTTCCAGGCCAAAGCTGACATTCTGCAAAACCGTCAGGGAATCAAAAAGGGCCGCCCCTTGGAAAATCATTGCGAACTTGCGCCGGACCTTGTAGCGTTCCTCTTCGCTCAAACTTGTGATCTCCACTCCATCCACATAGATTTCGCCCCTATCCGGCATGATGAGGCCGATCAAGTGTTTAATCAAAATGCTTTTCCCGGAACCACTCTGTCCTATGATGACCAAAGTTTCGCCTCTTTCGACCTCCAAGTTTATGCCTTGAAGGACCTTATTTCCTCCAAAGGATTTATGCAAGTCAATAATGCGTATCATCATCACAAATCCGCAGGCAGCGCTTTACTGAGAAAAAAGTTGAATATGAGAATAAGAATGCTGGAGATAACCACAGCCCTGGTGGTGGCCCTGCCCACGCCCTCAGCACCCGCCTCAGTCTTCAAGCCTTGCCAACACCCGATGATGGCGATAATACCTCCGAAGAAGGCTGCCTTGATCAAGCCGCTCCCTACATCCCAAAACTCCATGTAAAGCAAGGTGTTCCTTATGTATACAAACCGATTCACGCCCATGACAATAACGTTATAAAAATAACCCCCAAATATGCCGATGATGTCTCCATACAGGGTCAAACAGGGCAGCATGACAATACAGGCCAGGGTCCGGGGAACCACGAGATAACGGATTGGATCGGCTCCTAGGCTGACAAGGGCATCGATTTGCTCTGTGATCCGCATGGTGCCTATTTCGGCAGCCATCGAAGAGCCAACCCTTCCGGAAACCATCAGCCCCACCAGGATCGGGATCAATTCTTTGGAAAGGCTCAAGGAAATAATCGGGCCTCCGTATGCCTCGGATCCTGGCCCGATTAAGCGGTGAAACCCGGCATAGGTCTGGAGTCCGAAAACAAGCCCACTAAAAGCAGCAGTGAGAGAAACAACGGGAAGAGATCGAACCCCGACCTCTTCGAGTTGGTAGATGAAAATTTCCCATTCCCATGGCTTTTTAAAGGTTCTCCTTATCGTTTGTCCAAGGAGAACCCCCACTTCTCCGATCTGTTGCAAAAAAAACAACAAAAACGTTTGTCTTTGACGAGGACACATTTTATGCTTCGAAAGCTTGGAATTCCATATCTGCAAATCGCGCGTACTCTCGGATGAAGGCCAGGTTGACTATCCCAGTTGGACCGTTGCGTTGCTTGGCCACTATAATTTTGGCAATGCCCCTCAGGTTTTCGTCTTCGGGGCGATAGAATTCCGGCCGATAGACAAATATGACAACATCGGCATCCTGCTCGATCGCACCCGATTCTCTCAAATCAGAGAGCTGAGGAAGGGGCTCACGACGACCTTTTTCTGGAGCTCGGCTCAGCTGAGATATGCCGACAACAGGAAGCTGAAGTTCTTTGGCTAACTCTTTTAAGGAACGAGATATATAGGATATTTCCTGCGTTCTGTTCTCGAACCGACTGCCTGGGCGCATGAGTTGCATGTAATCGACAAAAACCAGGTCTAGATTGTGCTCCATTTTCAAACGCCTCGCTTTGGCTTTCATCTCTATAACGGTAAGAGCTGCGCTTTCATCGATAAAAATTTTTGCCTTGGAGAGCTCTTCTGCACTCAATTTGAGTCTTTCGAATTCTCGTTCCCCGATAAATCCTGTCCTCACTTTTTTGATGTCCAGTTGGGCTTCGGCACACATCAAGCGTATGGCGATCTGTTCTTTGGCCATTTCGAGAGAGAAAAAGCCCACAGCAAAATCTGTCCGGAGGCCGATGTGTAAAGATGTGTTCAAACAAAGTGCTGTTTTTCCCATCGAGGGCCGCCCGGCCACAACGATGAATTCAGAGTTGTGGTAGCCAGATGTCAGGCTATCCAGGTCCCGGAATCCGGCAGGTATGCCGGTCACGGCATCCTGTCGGCCTCGAAGGGAATCTATGACGTCGAGCACAGGTTCTGTCAAGGCCCCGACTGGGACAAAACCGGGTTTGATTCTTTGCTCCGCGACTTCGATGATAGAAGCCTGTGCCTCATCTAAAAGCTGGTCCGCATCCTCTCTCTGTTCATAACTGGAAGAGATGATCTTGGCTGAAGAAAGGATGAGACGTCTCAGGAGGGCTTTTTCCTTGATGATATGAGCATAGTATTCCACATTCAGGCTTTTGGGCACACCATCCATGAGGGAAGAAAGATAGGAGGCGCCTCCGATTTCATCCAAGTCGCCAGCCTTTTTCAGCTCTTCGCTCAGAGAAAGCAAGTCCACCGGAAGACTCCTGTCAACCAACTGGGCAATTTTTTCCAGTATCTTCCGGTTTCCTTCTTTGTAAAAATCTTCGATGGAGAGGATGGACAAAACGACATTGAGGTTTTTGTTATTGATAAGGATCCCCCCCAAAATGGTTTTTTCCGCTTCTGGACTATGGGGTGGCGTTTTTTTCAAAAACATCAAGTCCAGTTCCATCTTTCCCCCTCTTATGATTCTTTTGTTTCTTCTGTGTTGTCTTCGTTCGACTCCTCAGTTTTTTTTTCGGGAACAGCCTCTTGCTCTTCTTCGGGTTCCTCTATCTTCTCCTCCGGGGTTTCTTGTGTCGTTTCGGCCTGATTTTTTATTTCTTCCAGATTTTCTTTTTCCTCTTTTACCTTATCCACGGCAAGTTCTTCCTTTTTTTCTTGTTCTGGTTTTGCCGGGCGTTCTTCTTTTTCATCTTCCGCTTTCAGGCCTTCTTTTTCTTCGCTGATCTTCTCTTCACTCACGGCTGGTTTCTTTTCCTCGTATTCTGCCCCCTCTTTTTTCACTTCAATCTTGATCTCCGCCCGTTCATCATGGAAAACTTTGATCGGAACGGTGTAGTTTCCAAGCCGTTTTATGGGCTCTGCTAGTAATATCCTCTTTTTTTCTACTTCCATTCCCAGCTTCTCAAGAGCCTCTTTGATATCCGTCGTACTAACTGACCCGAATATCACATCCTTGTCCCCTGCTTTCCTTCTAAATGATAAAAATGTCTGGTTGAGCTGATCGATCACGCTTTGAAAGGATTGAACCTCCTGTTCCAGCTTTTTCCGCAAAGCCTTTTGCTTCATCTTGACCATTTTCAGGTTAGAAGGAGTGATCTGGAGGGCCAGTTTTCTTGGAATGAGATAGTTCCTCCCGTAGCCGCGAGCCACATCGATGATGTCTCCTCTTTTTCCCAGATTTTCTATGTTCTCTTTCAGGATGATCTTCATTTTTCTCAGTCCTCAACATAAGGGAGTAAAGCCAGCAACCGGGCCCTTTTTATGGCTGTGGAAAGCTTTCGCTGATGGAAAGAGCAAGTGCCTGTTACCCGCCTAGGGGCGATTTTCCCTCGTTCAGGGACATATCTCTTCAGGATTTCTACATTTTTATAGTCGATGTCCTTGATGTTTCTTTCACAGAAACGGCAGTATTTTCGCTTCGGTGGAAAGTATTTTCGGTAAGAACTTCTTTCTCTATGTTCTCTTGCCATCATTCTTTCTCCTCGGCTAATTTTTCAGGTTCAGGTTCTATCGCTTCAGGCAAGGCTTCAGGCTGTTTCTCCGGCTGTTTTTTCCTATTTTCTTCTGTCTCAGCAGTCTTCATTGCCCTCTTTTTCACTGTTTTTGTCTTTTCCTCTGCTGCTTTTATTTTTTCTCTTCTGCCCGTTTTTTTCTTTTTTCTCGGTTGGATTTGTGCGTCTTTTTTCAGGGTCAAATAGCGGAGGACCGTCTCCGTTTGTCGGAATCTTCTTTGGAGTTCTTGTGGAATATCCGGGTCTCCTTCGTAATGGAAAAACACATAAACCGCTTCATCAAGTTTGTCGATGGGATAGGCCAACCTTCTTTTTCCCCATTTTTCTATGTTGACCATTTTCCCTCTTTTTTTCTTCACCACCTCAGCCATTTTTTCGATAAGCTTCTCCGTTTCTTCTTCTTCCAGTTTAGGGGTGATGAGGAAGGCTGTTTCGTATTGTCTCATGAATACCTCCTTATGGATTTAAAGCTCCTTCTTTTACAGAAGGAACAAGGAGCTTTTTTTTAACTCGATCTCAGGACAATAAGACAGGATAGTATATTAAGCCTTTTCTGTCCATCTTTTTTATCCTGAATTATTTATTAAAACGGCTGATTTCCTCATTAATTTTCATGAAAACTGAATTTTAAAATAATCCTAAAATACAATCAGCCGTTTTTACCCTTCGGGCGAGCCAATCTTACTGCATATGAATTTTTTATAAAGGTTCTCTCCCATATTGTGTCGGTAAACTTAAAGGCTAAAGTCTATAAGGCATGTCCTGAGCGACATTGAGGATTTAGCCTTCATGAACCGTCATTCGAGGGTACCCTCATCTTTGTCTTATTAATACTAGACTTACTTGTACCACCACTACCTTTAGGATTGCCTCCCTTTTTGATTATGGATTCCATCTCTCTTTCCCACTTTCCAAACAGCAGTTTAAACGGCTCAGTTAGCTCGAATGTGATATGACCAATCTTGCGAAAATCCTCAGGCTCGATATCCTTGAATTTTGTTAGCCAGCCTTTCCTCAGTCGTATGTCTTTGAATACCTGCATAAGCAATCTACGCTGATTCCTGGGATGAAGTTTCTCATACTCCTCACCTAGGCTTACAAAGGCATCCAAAACCTGAAATAGCTCGTTGGTATCGACTTGCTTTTCCTCCGCAATTCCGTCCAGTTCTTCCTTTGCCTTTTCAATATCAGACTCGATTTGGTCTATTACCTTTTTAATCCCTTCCGCATATTTGCCCGAATCTGCAAGGGCTAGGTTTTTATAAGCCTTAGTCTGATCCCTCTCGAGCTTATCAATTCGGTTTCGTAACGGTTCCCTGCGTGCTTCATTGGCCTTTACCCTTTCTTCCCAATCGGCTTGCATCTGCTCAATAATGGGTTTTATTACCTTCCGGTCTTTGCTGAATTCCAAGAGCTTCATTTTAATAGCTTCATCTATTGAGCTTGTAGCCCAATACAACTGTGGGCAGTTGACTATCTTCTGTTGCTTTTTGCTGAATCCCTTTCCAACCACCCTCACCTTTCTTTCACTAACTCCGCTGTGGTTTTCTCCGAAGTGCTTTTTATACCAATCACTGTCCCGATCTTTTTTCCCGTAGGTGCATCGATAGCTAACTATTGTTCCTTTTGGCTTTCCATAATTTGCCGATACATCATTGGGCGTCATTCTACAACCACAGTAATCACAAGTGAGAATCCCTTGTAATTTGTGCCGATCTTGGCTTGTGCTTGCCGTATGGCGGGTGGAATACTTAACGGCTCGTTCCTCAATGATTTTCTGGACCTTCTCAAACAACGCTTTGCTAATCAATGGCTTATAGTTTCCCTTCCAAACTGCTGGCTCTCCTGTTGTTGGATGCTCCCATTGAAACTCTCCTGTATAAACCCGTTTCTTCAATAAAGAATTTACATCCTTCCTGGATATGGGTCTCGGTTCATTCCCAGCCGTAGGCTTCATCGTTAAACCATCGTCTCTAAGCACTTTTGCCACCTCATCCCCGCTGAGATCCATATTAGAATACAGCTCGAACATCTTTTTTACCCCAGGAGCGCGTAAATCGTCGTAAACCAAGGTTTTTCCCTTGCTATCGTTCAGATATCCTGTTGGTGCAAAGCCTGGGAACTCTCCTCTTTCCAATTTCATCAGAATTGTGCGTTTTACAGCCTCGCTTTTCCTGGCTGATTCTCCCTCAGCGCGGAACCATTCTTGCTGATACAACTGCACTACCCAATATTCCGATTTGCTATTAAGGGGTGGTAATCCTGGGCATAGGATTTCCAAGAGCCCTTCCTCACGGCATTTTTGCATAATATCAAATGTGGATTTGTGGAATACTTTGCGGGTAAGTCTGTCCTGATCGTCAACAATTATAGCTACTGTTTCTCCTTTCTTTTTCGCATAGGAAATTATCTCATTTACAGCCGCTACAAACTTTTTTCTCTTTCCCTTAAAAGCCGATTCTGGAAACTGAAACTGTTTAACTATTTTCAGCTTTTTTTGTTTAACGAAATCGTTCAACCTTTTTAATTGAATGGGAATGCCGTAACGATCGTCTTGGAGTTGCTCTGGGGTGGAAACCCGTGCGATTATAAACCCCTCTTTGCTAATTATTTCTTGTCTTGGCATGGTTCCTCCTCACCCTCTTCACAAGCGATATGCTCGCGCAATTCTTTCACCGTATCAGAAAAGTTTACCATACAGCCTAGAAACGATCCACTCTCCTCAGCTAGGTTATTCGTGATACTGGTGTGCCAATACGATCGAGCCCGTTCCCAAATCAGGTGATTTTCCCGGCTTAACTCGGTTATAAGGTCCTTCATTTCCTCTAGCTGACCTAATATGTTGTCTCGAAGCTCCTCAAGCCTATTAACCGCTAAAACCTTGTCTTCCTTATCTAAAATAATCATGTTAATTCTCCTTTTCAAATAACGTGGAAATAATTGAATCGACGTCTTCAGGGATTACCGCATACAGGCTTTTGACGCCATGGACGATTCGCTGAACCAGCAGGTAATCGTTAGGAGCATGCGCCATTTGGGTAGGCCACATTTTCCTTACGGCATCCCCAAAGCCCAGCACCTTTCCAATCATTAGGGTATTTGCGCCTGTCCACTCATTCATTGCCCAGAAACGAATCTGGTCACCTTTCCTTGGCTTTTGTTTTTTCTTTTCCTCCATTGTGTTCACCATTTTGTTCACCTTTTTATTTTATAATAAGTTTCATTATGTGAAAAATCAAGGAGCTTTCAAAAATAATTTAAAATCGGAAGGAATTAGCCCCGAAATACGCTGTATTTGGCGTTCTACGTTTATTTACGAAAAGAAGGAGTATTTATCCATAGGATAAGGTTGAGGGAATGTAAAGTGTGCGTATAGCGTGGCTATTTTCCGAGAGCGTCAGAAAGAAAAGAACCTTTGATATGGCTATCTATTTCAGAATCCTCGCAAGTGAATCTTATCCGGTTCCAATAAGTCCCGATTGCTTCTTCTAAGAAATGCCTTACTATCTTCTGGCCATCCTGGTTACAGATAAGCTTCTTCCTCACCTTGAGCCGAGCAGCATCATCCTTTGAATCTACAGATTCCTGTATCTTTTTTATCGTTGCTCCTAGCTTCTCATAAATTTCCAAGAGCTGAGGGAAGTATAGAAAAACCCCTTTTCTCCAGGTGATATGGAAACTGTTTAATACAGCTTCGTTTCCTTTTTCTTTGACAGCGTGCTTGAGTAAGATATTAGCCGTATACAAATCCCTAACCGCGTTCGACATGAAATCAATAACATCGCCATCCAACTGTTTGTAAAGGTTCTTGAATTCAGAATCTGTGCATTTATAATCTTTCGTAACATCTCCCTTTTCATCGATGCGATGAATTTCTTGATACTTCCAGTTGCCGTAACCACCACGCTTATCCAAAACCTCCATCTTCCCTTCCTTCTTTAAGATGCGATCCCTTTCCTGTTGCCTCTTCTTCTCTTCCTTCTTACTTTCCTCATTTTCCTGGTCTCTTTCTCGAAAGCATTTTTCATAAAATGCCTTAACAGCCGCACGAGAGATAGATGTATTTCCTGCCTTGAGTTTCTTTAGAGTTTTCTCAGGGGCATACTCATTAATAAGCTTCACTCTGTAAATTGTGTCTGTGGAGAGACCTGCAATAGTAGCAACTTCTTTTAAAGTGTTAATAGGTTTTTCAGATTTCTTAGAAACCTTTTTTGGATGCCCTTTACCGTATTTTTTCCCTGACTCTCGTTTCTTCTGCTCGGCCCTTTTCTTTATGTAAGGTTCGAGTCTTAAAGCTAAAGTGGCCCGATCGTAATTAGTGAGATTCCTTCTAGCGAATTGATTATAGATAATCCAGAGCCTTGCCGCTTCCCGGTTTTTAAGTTCTTTGGTCTTATCTATTACTGGGTATTTGATGTTGTGCTTTTGGCAAATATTAAACCTGTTATTTCCATCCAGGATACGCCCTTTCCATACGGTGATGGCATCCTTGCATCCTTCATTGAGGATGCTTTGTTCCAAATCCTTATACTCTACCTTGGTGAGGGATCGCATAAGAGATTGAAACTCTTTGTCGATTTTGAATTCTTCACTCATGGTTATACCCCTTTTCTGTTTATCAGAAAAAAAATAATATATGAAGGTGTGGTGGAATTCAATCCTCTTTAGGGATGATTTAGAGGGTGATTTTGAAAGAGCGTACGTTCATCCGTATAAATAGGTTGAGCCAGTATCGTTTGCCGTTTTATGCTACGCTCTATACCAGCTAAGTATGGCATGTGCTAGTATAAGAAGTGGTTGTGAGGTGTGTGATAGGCTTTTGAACTATATTTTTCTCTCTATCCAGAGACAATGATTACAAGAGTTAAATCCATTCTTTTTGGCTTCGTCTAGGTCAGTGAACATTCTTATAAAATCGGGGTTGATATTATCAATTCCACAATTAGGTTTTTCTTGTAATAGGTCGTGAACAAGATTAGTGCTCGTGTCGGCACAATATTGCCTTCCATAAAAAGGTTTTCCTGGTCGGATTCTACGTACCATTTTCATCACCTCCCGTCTTTTGCCGAAAAAAAAGTTTTTTAACGCCCCATTGAATAAGCAGTAGGTCTCTCAAATAATATATTCGCACCCGCAAAAACAAGAAGAAAGAAAATTCCTAAGAAAAAGAAAACACCACACCACTTTATTTGATTTTTTAATTTCGTTTTGAGGGATTCAATCTCTTTACCTGTTGGTCTTCCCTCGATTGGAAAATTCCACCCCCACATTTTTTCCATAGAAGTGATGTAACTTTTCATCACTAGCAACGAAAAAAACAACGAGACTGAAAAGCATACTAACGACACCAAAATAACTTCTTTCCAAACTGGATTCTCAAAGGCACGTTCCATAAAAGCCACCACAAGGATAAACGCACCTGTGTTGAGAGTTGTCATATTTTTGAAGTAGTCGTATTGATGTTTAAGAGACTCAAGTTGGACTTTGATAAATTCTATTGTGCGTTTTTCTTCAGTTGATAATTCTGTGCTCATCGAGTCCTTCCTTCCTGTGGTTTAGGCAGTTCGGTGACCTTCACAGCTATCGGTAGAGTTCCCTCAAAAGCATCGAAATTGACATCAAGTATTTTCACACTCATACCCACACTCTGTTGTTCTGATGCCAGTAAGCTGCTACTGCCGACTGCAAAATCCTTCACACAAAGCCATATCAAACACAATGCGATAATGGTTAAAATGATTTTGGTGTACCTGTCGTTCATACTGACCTCCTTTTTTTATTTTTATTAGATTCCCTTGAATATTTTTATCTAAAATATTAGTCACGACCAACAACTTTTGCTATACCAAACAAAATCATGATAACAATCCACAAACCATAAACAACTGTAATCGGAAACCAATTGCCCCAAACTGCTAGAGCATAAATTGGAGCTACTGCAAGAACCACAGGAAAGATTATCAAACTAAGAAATGCTGCCACTGGCCCTAACACTTCGTTGACGATTCGGATGGATATTACTAAGGTAAACAATCCCCCAACCATCATGATTATCATGGCTAATCCATAGATTGCATTTTCAAAAAGACCTCTAATCTTATCTATAAGTTTTCCCATGAAGACCTCCTTTCGCTTTGCTGGCAATATTTTAGTAATTGAGGATGAGGGTTGTCAACCTGTGTGGATTACATAAACTGCGGGAATATCTTTTCATTCATAGTTCTATCCAATCGCTGGTCTTGTAGTTGCTCAAAGTAAACCTGAGCGCTTGCGATATTTTTATGCCTGAGCCAGTTTTGGATGAAGATTGCGCTGGAGCCTTCTTTTGCCATTGCCATGGCGCATGAATGGCGTAACGAGTGAATACTATAAGCGTTCGGGATTCCGGCATTCTTGGCGTGCGTCTTAAACCGGTATTGCATCGCAGTCGTGGTTACTGGAAATAACCGTTTCTTAATTTTGTTCACCTTTACGTATTTTGCAATTTGCTGATAGAGAGCATCGTCTAAATCGTAGCTCCTCGTTCTACCATTCTTAACGCCGGTTATAATTATTTGCCTACTTTCGAAATTGATGTGCTTTACTGAAATGTTGCAAAGCTCCTGCACCCTCAGCGCATATCGGAAACACAGTTTAAACGCTATAATATCTCGCTTGTTTTTACTGCGGACGATGGCTTTGTCTAAATCCTTGATTTGTTGTTGTGTGAGGTATTTCATTTTAGAGTCTCCTTTAAATTGATTTGTTTATGGCTAGTCGTATACCGATATCTGTGTGTAGGGCGTTGTTCGGTATTGTGTACATATTTGTATGATCTCGCGCTATTTTGCTCCTGAGCTATATATTTGCATCGGTGTGTTGTGGAAAAGGTTTTTGTTCGAACGTGCCGCATCTTCTTCCCCGAAAACAACTTAGCCATGATTTATATTATGATACTTCTACAGAAACGCCAAGGAAAATCTTTTCAGGATTCTATTATTCTATGAACGGATTCTAATCCGCTATATCATAGCCGACCTGAAATAGTGCTTCATATTACCCCTCAATTCCAGCCCCATCTGCCAGATATAACACCGGCTTTTCGTTAGTGAAAGAGCCTCCTCCTGGCTCTGCTTGATATAACCCTCCATGTATTAGGGTGGAGCCCCATACAATCTACCCTTATACAGTCGTAGAGGGAGCCAGACTAATACCTCTTCCCAGATATAGAACTGTTATTGATTGTCCCAGATATGGGCAAATTGATTCGGTGTGCTTACTCTTCTTTACAGACTCAACCGATTCTTTACGATAGTAGACCGATTATGAAGGTTACGCCACCCCATATAACGTCGAGCTTTCTCTTTTTTCTTTTCTCTCATTCTATCTCTCATCATAGCCACTGAAGAGCTACTCTTTTACTGGCTATTTACAAGATTCCAAATGGATCCTACTTATTCTATATTGAATATTAAATGAATATAAATCTTATACATAATATGACTACCCCTTTAATAGGGAGCCCTCTCCTCTATATCCCCTTTCCAGGTTCTTGGTCCAATTCTCTTTCCTTCCTCAATTCTCTTTTCCCTTATCCTTCTTACCCTCACCTGAAACCTCTTATCGGTCGTTCTTTCTTTAATGAATTTCTCTAAACTCTTTGCCTCAAATCGAACGCCAAAACCGACTTTCAAATAAGGCAGCTCTCCCTTATATATCCACTTATAAAAAAAGCTGTCACTTAAATCATATCTCCGCATTGCCACTGGGATATTAATCAGGGATTCTATCACCGGACCTTTCTCCAGCTCTATCTCCCTATACACTGCGATCATGCATTCCTCTTTAAGCCATTTATTTACTTCTCCGATTCTCCACATCCATTGCTTATACTGGGGACTTGAAAACTCATCCGGTTTTGGCAGGTATTTATCTCGATGCCATCTATTCAAAGTCTCTCTTGTGATCCTAAAATATAGACTCAGTTCTCGCATGCTGAGAAGGTGTCCGCTTAACAGAGCTACTCTAATCATCTTCCTCTTCTTTATCTCTGTGAAAATAATCAGGGGGCGCAATTTGCGGATATGGCTTGTTTTGCCAGATCGTGCCGCCTTTTACTATTCTGTTTAGTTCGGTAAGCCTATCTTCAACACAAAGGATGCAGTCGCCGAGCAAATAGTGTCGATGCTCTAGGTCTTCGTTCTTATCAAATAAAGCCACCAATTCTGCCTTTATTTTTCTAACACTTTTATTACTTCTTTCATTCTTAAAACTCCTTCATTTTCTCTCTTCATAGTTTTGGATGAGGGGGCTACGCTTGCAGCCCCCTCGATTGCTTGGAAACTTAGCACGTAACGCCTCTTGGTAAAACGTTACATTATCTGTAACAAAGACCCATTATCTTATTATGTTTCTGTTACTTCGCCAACGATTTGTGCGTTGTAGACGCCCTGTTGAGCCGGAACGACATCCCCGACAGCTCTTTTTATCTTAGCGCGAAAAATCGTCACATTCGCTTCCGAATCAACGATGGTTTCCTCGTCCAGTTTGGTGTATTTCACAGTTAACGAATACGTCTTTGTAAAATCTGTAGCCATTTTATTCTCCTCTAATCTCGTTTATGAGCCCCGTACTCGCAACGCTCATAACTATAAATTAATCTTGGTTATGCGCTTCGGCAACACGAAGAGTTCTGCCACCCACCTCTTTGCCATTTAATCCTGCGATGGCAGCGTTGGCTTCGGCATCATTTGGCATACTGCAAAACCCGTAACCTCTCGGTTTCCCAGTTTCTCGCCAAGTGCAAACTATAAGGCTTGCGACTTCCCCGTATTCCTGGAAAAGTGCCTTTAATTCCGCGTCGGTTGTTTCATAGTTTAGATTTCCTATATAGATTTTCATTTTCTTGTTTTTCTCCTAGTTCGTTTTTCTTTCACGCTTATCGTCCTGGCGCTTGCCATACCCTTTGAAACGTTCAGAACAAGCGATTCTTTTACTTGTTTTTCTAATTCCTGAAAATGCACATTGCTAGCTGTATTTTGATTGAATCTTATCTCGACCTCAAAAATTTTATTCATTTTACTCCTGTTATAATTATGCTCGATTTGGGTTTTTATTCTGAGACGCATAGCCGTCTTGGACATTCTCGATTAGCAAATTTTCCTCTGGATATCCCGGAAGAATAATTTGGCTTATTTTTGCCTTTGCTTTTCTTAGCATAAGGTCCACATCCACAATTTCACTATGCCTTTCTGCTTTCGTAAGCTGAACTAGGGCATAGAGCTTTTGCGGGTGGGCAATTTCTACTCGGGAAACCCATAGTTTAGTACCCCTCTCAGACACCATTTTTATTTTCTCAAGATGCTCCACTAAAGACGGCATCGTTTTTTGGATTCCCGTGCGGAGCCAAATTGTTAACCAGCTTTCCCAAGATGTCATTTTTTATTCTCCTTTGTTTATAGTTTTTATAAATGAATGTGTCCGTCATATATGCGTTTTACGATCGGTTTACCCTCGTGTCTCAACTCCCCAAACATCCCTCTTAATTTTCGATGGGTCCTTTCGATTAGACCACCGCCAAAACGGTCTTTATTATTTGCCAATTTCCATTTCACGTGAACTTGAATCCCAACTCCTGTTGCTTCCGAAATCCAACACTTTGTTCCGCTATTGGATTCAAATCGGATAGCGCGAATTTGGTCAAGCAAATCGGGCATACTTTTCTGGAGCCCCGTTGAAAGCTCAAGTGTATTCCACTCCTCCCAGGAATGATGGGTCCCGTATTGGTCAGCATTCTCTTTTGTCAGTAACATTTTTTATCTCCTTAATAACTATTTATTCAATAATTCTTTTTCCCCCAGCGATTCTACGCTCCTCAAAAGTGAGTCCATCCTTGACCGCTTCTATAGTTTTCTTTTCTTTTTCCAGTTTGTAATAGCCCGCAGCCCGTTGCTCCTGGAGCAGTAACACATTCACTTTCGGGTCCTGTTTTTTCTGATCATTATTTCCAGATTCTAAAGCTGAATTCAACGACTCAAGCATCGCTGGACCGATATGCATTCCTGAACTTGGCGTATGTACGATATCAGCTGATTTCATATCATAGTTATCCTCGACTATGCCACCAGCATTTACTTTTCCAATTCCAACTGTTGATGCACCGCACTTTACCCCTGATTTAATCAGCGTCAATAAATCAGCACCTTTTTGGGTATTTAGGATTCTTGCCTTAGCTTGAGCTAATCCATCTTTAAAGAAAAATTCCGTAAATACGTGGCTGACTTTATCTAACGCAATTATGCCATCCGGGTTATGCCGAAGCATGCCCGGCACCGGTCCGAGTTTTAATTTTATATTCATTTTACCCATCTCCCTTTTCAAAAGAGCAGTCGGGTAAGTTCTTTTGTTGTTATTTTCCACCCCGCCTTTAGCGAGCGGAACCGTTAAGTTTGCCAAAAATAGTTTTTTATCCTTCGCTTCACTTAATTCGATTTTTGATTCAAAAATATCAGTTATTTTAGTTGTCATAGTTATCTCCTATTGTGAAAAGAGACGGGACCGGAAGGAGGTTGCCAAACGGCCCCGCCCATGAGATTGAAAATAGACAAGAGATGGGGAATGTTGGAAGGGATTCCATCCCCACCAAATGGAAAAATTAAAGACCTTTAAAAACATTGTTATTTCTCTCCAAATTTTAAACCGCGTATAAACCCATGAAGAAACGCTTCATTATCGGTCGTCCAATTTGCTTCCTCGTCAACGCTTGGAACTATAACCTCCGCGACTTCTAAAGCCAACGTTTGGAATTCCTCATCGGTGCAAGCGTCCATCGCCTCCAGCGCTAGCCGTAACGTTTTTTCCTCCCGGATGGCGGTTTGGTGTAAACGCCATAATCCAAGCGCTTCTTTTAACAGCTCGCCCACGTCCGTATTCTGTGGCAATTGCTCAAATGCCTTTTCTCGCTCTTCAAACTCTTCAAACGCCTTGCCGTAACGCTCGATAAGATCTTCGAGCACGATATGTAATTGGTCTTGATTCTTAATTAAACACTTTTCTTCATCTGCCATTGGTTATTCCCTGATATATATAAGCCAGGATTTTTCGAAATCCATTATTTTTCGCGATTTTCATGGAAAATATTTTTAATCTTTTTAATCAGCGTTTTTGTCTTTTCAGTGTTTCTCATAACTTCTAATTTATTCCGACTGGGCGCGGCATATCCTCTAATCCTTTGCGAATCAGGCACCACAATATAGTTTTTATAAAACATTCTCATTTCCCGTATCGCAATTTTGCTTTCTTCTTTGTCCATCTTGTATAGTTTAGCTGCCTCATTTTTCAGTGCTGTATTTGCCAGATCCTCCCTCGACTCAAACTCAAGCGAGATAAGATTTTGGAAATCTTTTACTGAAAAAATTATAGCTTTAAAGAAAAGCGTTGACGGGAAACTATAAGCTAGGAACCTAGCCATCAAAGGGTCGCTGGCAAATTTCTTTATCAAATAAGCTTTGAGGTATCGCGGATCAGCAGAATGCGCTAATGCCTTTTCCAAAGCATCCTGTGAAACTATATCCAAAATGCCATCCTGATTTTTTGTATTCTGACGCTGAATTGTCCCAGCCTTATTCGAATCAGCTATTGCACCAAGACCATCCTCACCTTCTATAATTGGTAAATTTCCGATACTTGAAACTATATTTAACCTCGTTTTAAATGTCCTGAGAAGCCAGTATGCTTTGATATCAAATTTCTTGTATAGTTTTTCGTTCTCCAAAGTTTGTAATGCTACTCGATTTTTCTTTACCCATTTGCCCTGTGAGAATAGCTCGTCGAAAAGCATCTGCTCGGCATCCACATCCCTATATCGCAATACATACTCGACCTTTCGCCGAATATAGTTTTGGATTTCTTTTAGCTCTGTTTTGTTGATCTTTATTTTGCGCTGGTTTAAGATAACTTTGCGGATTGCTGAGATAATCAGTCTAGAGTTGTAGGACGGCATTGTTATTTCCTGGTTATTTACCTATTAGCGCGGTATAGGAAGCACTTTATCGGTTGCTCCATATATCCTTAACACTGAGACATTTATTTCCTTTTAAAATTGAAGATTAAACCGTTGCCAGTTTACTGGTAATGGTTTTACACCAGCCGGTTTCCGGATGGTGATAGAGTATCGGCTAATCTCTTATTTTGGATAGCTATCAAAAACACCGCTTCCTTCTCTTTAATTCTTATTAAAGAGTATTAATACTCTTCTTAATACTATATATATATTTACGTTTATTCTTATATGGTAAGGATATATCTTACTCATGACTAAGATATATCTTAATCACTGCCTTCCTTTTCCTTACGGAATTTCTCTTCCCACTCCCATTTTTCAACCGCAATATTGGCTTGCTCAACGTACCCATTCATATCTTTTTCAGAAATTACTTCATTCTTAAAGCCATGAAGGATAGTAAGATTTGTTTTCATTACTCCTCTTCGATATCTGGTAGCCCAACCCTTCTTTTCTAACTCGCGCCAGAGTGTGGAAACGTGCTGCTCGCTTTTATTCATAACCTTGCTAAGTTTTGCATTACTTGCCCACGTTATTCCTTCAAAATTTGCAATCCTTGCAGCTACGACGTATAAAAAGCGGGCAGATACCCCAACATCCGTATCGTCGATTACCTCGTACGGAATTTGCGCGTTATTGGTTTTGAATCTGTTGACTAAAGCAAGCGGTTTATTAGAGCTGTATTTCTTCACGGACTAAACTCTCCTCTTCGATTAAAGTGGCTACGGCTTCCCTTCCCCGAGCAACCACTTCTGTTGTTCGCTCATTCTTTTTCCAGCGCGTCTTGAATCGAATGGCAACTATATCCCCATCCTCCAAACGAAAAGCATGATATCTTGCTTTCAATGCCTCATCCAGGTTATCGGGTGTACTTGCAATCGCAAAGCGTTGATTATTCTTACAATGGTCGTGAAGAAAATCAACAAGGCATAGAGTGTCCTGGAAGATGAAACTCTCCTTTTGGAAATTAAATCTAACCATTTTTTTACTCCCTATTTATTTTATAATTTTTCCTCACTTGATTTTTTGATTATTGGTTGCCCCTTTCTATGTTATTGAATCGGTTATATTTGTATTATATGAAATTTTGCTTGGATCATCAAGGATTATTTTTAGCCGGTGGCTACTGGAAAGGGTAATTCCCTCAACCTATTTATATTCCACACCGATCGTTCTTTGCGTATACGCGCGTAAAACCGGTGTATTTTACTGATAATATGGTAGGGATTGACAAATGTTAGGTTATTAAACAATTCCAATGACATGATGAGATTTTTCAGATTTCAAAAAAACCTAACAAGTGAGGTTTTTAAGAACTGAATTCAGTAATCAGTAAATAGGGGATGTATTTATTTGAAAATGTTTATTTCTAACTGTATCAATTCGCTTTTCTAAGATATCTTTTCCAATTTCTTTTATGCTCTCTTCGAAGATATGTTTAACTGCATTCGATAATGAATACCCCTTCCTCTGTAATATATATATAGCAGCAAAATTATCTAAAGAAAATCTTTGGAATAAATCTAATTTACCGTAAGCTTCAATATTTTCAATCTCATAAAATGGCATATCTTGATAATCTAATAAGATATCTCTGGAAAACATTAAAAGCGATAATAAATTTTCCTTGGATGCTTTTTCATCGACAATTGGATTCTTATTATATTCTACATCTTCAACTCCAGCTGTTATTGCTCCAAGCCTACGGACAATACATCCATAACAAGTTCCATCATGTTTTCCAAAGCGCTGAGTAATACAAGAATAAGTCTTTTTAAATTCCCCCTTAAATTTTGAAAGAGCCATTACTTCAGCTTTAGTCATATTTTCGAAGGGAGTAATAATTTTAATCTTCTTCTTAAGTAATAACTCAAGAACTTTATGCGAGATTTCGACAGTCACTGGATGGGTTGTCATCGTGACTTCATCATACGGCCCAAATCTTGGTTGATACATAGTGGGTCCACATTCAGAAACAATAAGAGTATCAGAATTCAGCAAGCTCATCCATGCTCCAGCTGATATCATATATAGAAAGCCTCTTAATTGAGAATATCCTCCTTTAGTTAAAGATGGTACATAAATTGTCTTCAGCTTAATTCCAGTTAGAGATAAAAAATCCTTTAATAAAGAATTTACTATATGTATATTCCACGCTTGGTCTGAGTGAGCACAAAATATCCCCACAACATTATTGAAATATTCTTTAGCCCAAGTTATTCCACTAAAAGAATCTATGCCCCCAGAAAAAAGAACAGATATATACGGACTCTCTGGTTTTTTATAATCGAACTTCTTTTTATTCAACTTCTTTTTTGATTGAATAAAATTAATATCTACATCTTTTAAAAGAATATAAGATATCAACTCAGAAAGAATATTTTTTAATTCACTCTTGTGATTTTTTGTAAACCGCTCTATATGAAATTGACTAATTCTATCTCTTTTTGCTAATTTTTCTAATTCAAAAATACCATAAGCGATTGAGAGAATATCTCGAGATTTTATATATTCTTCATAGTTAAAAATTCGCATTTGAGGAGCTTGAGAAAGCCTAAGATGAAATTCATGGATTTCATCAGAATCTGATTTTTTATTCATCGTCTGAAAGCTCTTAGTGCGGCACCTATAGAAGAATTAAAGGCTGTTCTGAGAAGAGTCTCATCTTCTAAATTTGAACCATGCTTTTGCATATAATATCGAGCAGCATGTTTTGCAATCCCATCAAAATTTCGTTTCAGAAGTGCGCTATCACCTTTCTGTAAGAGTGCAAAATAAGGTGAGTTTTCTTTGGATTTTATCATGGCATGACATTCTTCTCGAAATATTTCTTCTATTAAGAAAGAGCACTCCTCACAAGTAACACTCATTTTTTTATTCTCTTTAGAGCCCTACTCACTGCGTCTACAACTCCAATATCAATAACTCTATTGGATATTAGCCTTTCTTCCTCTTTTTTCTCGGCCCAATCGACTCTTACTTTTCTGCTTATTTCTTTTATCACTCTGAGTTCCTGTGGAGGGTATTTATCTTTTATATCGGATAATAATTTCTTCGAAAAAAGATATATTTTAACTATATCTCGGTGTTCAGGTATTAATTTGACAGAACTTCGAGCAATGCCACCAATATCTCTTTCTTTCAAAGATTTTGTAAGCGCATCTCTTTTTTCTAGAGCTCTTTGACTTTCTCCCACAACTTCCCTAATTGAATATGCTCTGCGGCCACCCATTATAATTTCTCCATTAAATTAATAAACTCATCTTTATATTTTCTTTCAGCGCTATTAAGATGGGAATTAAAACATAACAGACATACAGAAAAAAGCACACAAATAAAAATAGGTATAAATTCTCCGGGAATTTTTATAATTAGAATTTTTATTTTGCAATTATCTTCAATGAAATAATTAACTGTTCCTGATAAAAAAAATGAAATTGTTAATGCGAATATGAGTTTATATTTAATCTTGTATAGAGATTCTATTTTACCTCTTTCCTTATCTAAACTAATAAATTTTCCTATTATATTCACATCCTGAACTTCTTGGAGAGTTTCCTCTTTTAATAAGGCATTTAATGCTTTTAATTTCTTTATAGGAGAAGTTTGAGCTCTAAGCAGTGGTCTAATTTTTTCCCACTTAATATTGCGCTTCATACTAAAATCCCTTTCCGCCTCTACTGTGTCTTTATGCCAGCTTTTTATTTGCTCACTCCAACCTATCAACACCAATAAAAGAATTACCCCAGTGCCTATTAAAAATTCATCCATTCTTAATATAGAAACTCCGAATAAAAATATGTCAGATTACTATTTTTCATTTGTTTTCCCATCATCTTAAAGCTGTCATTTATAATAAAATAAAAAATGTTTTTTTTCAAGAAAGATTCAAATTTAAACCTGCTACAATACCCATGGCTTTCTTGTATCGACTGGTCAAATAAGCTCAAGTAAGAATAAAATCTACATGCCGATTCATCCCGTATGGCATTCTCTGGAACAAAAAAAGCAACCATTCGACTGCTGGTAATGCTTTTTTGCTTCCTTTACGGCATCATGACAGGTATTAAAAGATCCAAGATAGAGCCTGTTTTCTTCAGAGGGGAGATAGTCGCAATCTTGCTTATGAACTTCATGGTCTCCATTCGTCTGAGCCTTTTTGTTGACATAATAAGACGCCATAGCAAACCTCCTTTTTTTACTTATTCCACTATAAAATGTACTTCAGCAGCAACTCATGTCAATAATTCTTGAAGAAATGTCACTTTATTTCACATTATGTCACTTTATGTCATATGAAATGACAACAAAACCGTCTGTTTATTCTATCTGATACCCTTAATCCTATTTACAACTGTCAAAACACACTACAACACCCACGATTCTCCTCTCCCGTCTGGAGAGAGTTCCCATCTTTTGGTTCCCATCAATTACCCCTTAGATTCGATGGCAGCCGGTAACATATTCATTTAGATTGTTGGCATAGCAATATAAAAATTAGTTTGATATAATTTCATACAGAAATGAGGAGGGCGGTTGAGTTATTATCTTAATTTTGGAGGGTAAAATGGGATGGGTACCAATTAAATGTTATCTTTGTGATAAAGATGCAGAACAATGGAATTATGATCCCCCTGATTTTATGGTGAGGTCTAAACTTTCTTCAGATAAACCTTGTGAATGTGGATTTTATAAACTTATTAGCCATCTAATAAAATTTAGAATGGATGACAAGAAAAAATTGCTTACAAAAAACAAGACTCCTCTTACAGAAGCACAAAAAAAGAGTCTCGCTGATTTTGTTAAAAAAAATCAAGATCCAACAGGCAAAAATCCAGTGACGATACATTTAGCCAAGTATGACAATCTTATCTTACGAAGTTTAGAGGATTAAATGACCTTCTTCAGGAGTGGTCGCCTCACTAGATAGACGGATGAGGAGGAAGGGAATTCTCAGGAAAGGATAAAAAATGAAAAGAAAAAAATTATTACTAAATGGAGAAACTTTTGATGAAGACTTGGCAAAAAAGTTTCATGATGAACTTAATGGAGAATCAATAAGGGCAGCTGTAATTTGTGGCTTTGCTTATATAGAGAGTCTGCTAAAAGAATTATTACAAAGAAAATTGGTTAAAGACAAAGAAACGTTTAAACGTATTGATATAATGGGACTCGAAAAAATATTAAGTCTGTGTTTTTGTTTAGGAATTATTAGCAAAGAAGAAAGGAGTGATTTAAAGATCTTAAGTAAGATAAGAAATGAATTTGCACATGATTGGGAAGTTAATAAATTTGAAAATATCACTATTGGAAACAAATTAGACAATCTATATATTGTTACTCATATAAAAATATGCAGAAACGAAAAATCCTTTCCTATTTATAATTCAAAGGAGAAATATCTCTCAGCCATAAATGCATACTACTTAATATTCCATTGGAGACTTCTTCAGAATGGCAAAAGAATAAAAGCGCGCGAAAATTATTATGCTATATAAGACACAATCGCGGATACACGGGCGAGAGAATAATCGCCATTTACCCAATATAGTCCCAAAAATGTCGAGAGACTGAAAATCTCTATCGACCATTACTCTAACAACTCTTTCAGCTCAGATAAATTCCTAATAATATTTGGATTGGTGTATCAAGTATTCTTTTTAGGAATTCCTTTATCAACTGTTAAGCTAGAATTGTTTGAAGCTCTCTGAGCGTATTATGCACCCTAATCGATGAGTTAATAAAGTTCAAAAATTCGGGTACCCGATAGAGTCGGGCGGCAAGGATGTTTTGAGCACGACTTTGTTTGAGAATAAAAGATCCGGACAAGCTCGGGAACAGAGGCTGGAGTGGAGGAGATTGGGAGTTAACGTGCGCAGTTCCGCAACCGCCGAGAAGGATGGTGAGTGAATGGCGTTAAAAATCGTCACTAAAGTGAAGGACATGTCTGATAGAGTATGGATACATAATCAAAAAAGGTCCACGCAATATAAAAGAGAAGCTTTATAAATAATCCAGGCTCCTGAATTATTTATAAAAAATGGGTGTTATTCACTTTGCGGTTGAACCTGTTCATGGCCTCATCTACACCGCTCATCATAATCAGATCCACAGCTTTCTCAGCCGTAATCATGCTATCCTCCAGGACCGGGTTCTCTTCTTTCCGGAAATCACTAAGCACAAAATCTGTCGGATCAACACCTGGGGGCAAAGGCCCTATGCCGATTCGGATTCTCGGAAATTCAGTGGAGTCGATTTCCTGAACGATCGAAGCCATCCCGTTATGTGTTCCCGGGCCACCCCTCTTCCTAATCCTAATCTCGCCCAGGGGAATGTCAAGATCATCATAGACCACTAGCAAACAACCCAAACTCACGCCGGCCCTTTCGATAAGCCCGTTGACGGCCACACCACTTCTGTTCATATAGGTCCAAGGTTTTACAAGAAGAGCGGGCCCGTTTGCCAGCTCCACTTGGGCAGCTTTCGCTGAATACTTCCGTTTCTTCAGTTTTATGTTGCGCTTATCCGCCAATCTTTGGATAAGGACGAATCCCGCATTATGACGGGAGGTCGCATACTTTTTCCCAGGATTTCCCAGCCCAACGATAACCCACAAATATCACTCCTTCTTTTCCTCTTTGGAGGTTTCCTTGTCTTTCTTCTCTTCCTCTTCTTTTTCCTTCTTGATGACTTCGGGTTGCTCTCCTTCGGCCATGACTTCCACTTCTTCCTCTTCCTCTTCTTCCTTCACTATTTCCTCTTCTTTGCTAGGAGCCTCGATCAAAACGACCAGGGTTTGAGGGTCGCTCATGTTTTCCACACCTTTTGGAAACATCATTTCCTCGATCTTGATGGATTGATGAAGATGGAGATCGCTAATGTCCACTTCGATGTACTCAGGAATATCTCCTGGAAAGCATTCAACCTCGACCTCTCGTGTGATCAACTCGACAAATCCTCCCTCGGTTTTAACACCTACCGCTTCTCCTACTACGACAATGGGCACAGACACCCTCACAGCTTTGTCCATGGCAATCAGAATCAAATCGATGTGAAGAATTTCATCGGTGACAGGATCCGTTTGGAATTCTTTGATCATCGTGTCTTTGTATTCCGAATCAAAAGATGTCTTAAATATCGTATTTTCTCCTGATTCAGATCTCAGGATCCCGAAAACATCTTTTTTTTGTATCGCCAAGTGTGTGCTGGGTTCATCTCTACCATACAGCACAGCTGGCACTTTTCCCTCTCGCCTGAGCCGACGGGATGCGTTTTTTCCAAAAACATCTCTTTTTTCACATTTGATCGTTAAGCTCATCGCTTCTCCTCCTTAAACAAACAGGGAACTCACAGAATGTCCTCGACTTATTCTTCGAATGGCTTCCCCGAACAGCTCGGCCACAGAGATCACCAAAAATTTTTCAGAAGACTGAGCTTTTTCGTTCAGGGGAATTGTGTCGGTTACGATTATTTTTTCCAGTTGGGAATTCTCGATTCTATCGAGGGCCTCTCCGGATAAAACGGGATGAGTACATGCCGCGAACACCTTGCGGGCGCCCTCTTTGATCAACGCTTCAACGCTCTGGATAAGAGTTCCCGCTGTGTCCACCATGTCGTCGACGATCACAACGTCCCGCTCTTTCACCTCCCCGATGACATGAAGGACGCGTGCCACATTCGGCGCAGGCCGCCTTTTATCTATGATCGCTAAGTTGGCCTTCAATCTTTTTGCAAGAACCCGGGCTCTTCCTACTCCTCCGGCATCCGGAGATACAATGGTCAAGTCCTTGAGCTCCAAATTCTGGATATACCGGGCCAATACAGGAGCCGCCGTCAGATTATCAACAGGGATGGAGAAAAAACCTTGGATCTGTGGGGAATGAAGATCCATGGTCAGGACTCTATTCGAACCAGCCGCTTCGAGCAAATCAGCCACCAATCTGGCCGAGATGGCCACCCGTGGCCTGTCCTTCCAATCTTGCCGGGCATATGCGTAATAGGGTATGACGGCTGTAATCCTTTCCGCTGAGGCCCGCTTGAAGGCATCGATCATCACAAATATTTCCATGAGATGAAAGTTGGCGTCGAACGCCCCGGATTGGAGGACAAAAACATCCTCTCCGCGCACGTTTTCATCGATGAAAAAGTGGATTTCCCCATCGCTAAAACGTTCCAGCACAGATTGCCCGAGATCGATGTTAAGATAATCCGCAACCTCTTTGGCCAGGGCAGAATTGGAAGAACCTGCAAACACCTTCATTTTATTCTCTTCCTTCACCGCTTCTCCTCCTTCAAAATCTCTCCAATCGAGGATTTTTCCACCACAACATGGCTGGGGTGGGAGGATTCGAACCTCCGAATGGCGGATCCAAAGTCCGCTGCCTTACCGCTTGGCTACACCCCAGTTTGTATCTGTTTCCGATACTCTGTTCGTGACAATGTCGTCGTAAAGACAACTGTATGTTCGTTCGAAAGCGTCCTAAAAGCTTTCATCGCCTTTTTCCTTTGATGGAAAAGGCCATAAACAGCCGAACCGCTGCCACTCATCAAAGTCAGCTCTGACCCCTGCTCCTGGATTAGGATCTTAATAGCTTTTATCTGAGGATATGATCGAAATACAGTCTCTTCTAAATCGTTTTCCAAAAAGCCAAGATCACGGCTGTCTAAAAACTTGATAATTTTACTGTCTTTATCCTGTGAAGTCAAGGAGGCACAAAACCTCTCATAGACAGCCGCTGTCGAGACAGAAGCCGACGGAAGGACCAATACACACAGGAAAGGCTTCAGGTCTTCTTGCGGAAAAAGGATGTCTCCTTTCCCTTGCCCCAAACACAAGCCTCCTTCGAAAAAATACGGGATATCAGCTCCTAGTTGGGCCCCCAAATCCCTAAGGGCATTTTTCTCCTGACCAATTTTCCACATTTTGTTCAGGGCCGACAGCGTCATGGCCGCATTGCTGCTTCCTCCTCCCAAGCCTTTGCCGGCAGGAATGTTTTTCGTCACATGAATTTCCACGCCCGTTTTGATGGCATGCCGTTCCTTTAGAAGGGTAGCAGCCTGGTGAATAAGGTTAGATCCATCCCAAGGGATGGAATCATCATCTCCCTTCAGAATAATTTCATTTTGTGTACAGGGAAAAAACGTCAAAAGATCAAACAGGTTTACCGTCTGGAACAAAGTCCTGATTTCATGATAGCCATCATCTCTTTTTCCCAGAACTTCTATCCCAAGGTTAATTTTGGCAAAGGATTTAACGCGCATGGTTGAGCAATTCTTGGATTTCTGTCCAAGTTTTGGGCTGGTATCTTTCGATGAATTCAGTGGAAAAAACACTTGGTTTTATCGGGCCATTGAGGTTGACACTCAGGACTTTCACCTGTCCTGTGCTCAAAGGGTGCTTGAATATGAGGCGCCGGGCAAACGGCGTATCTCCGATAAACTCTTCGATCTTAAACCTGAGGTCTTCTCTTTGCCCGGAGACAATGCGGCCATCATGGTCTTTTGTAAAAGACCAGTTTCCTAAGTCCTCGTTGTGTAACATTTCTTGTTCGCTCCAGTTTCCGCTCAAAAGGTTGATCATTTCGGCCAGGTTCAACCGGAATCCCATGAATTTATCTATTATTTCTTCTTCCTGGCCTTGCCAATACACTTTTTTTGAGGGAACAACAAAGTATGCTCCCCCCTCATGAATGATAATGCGATAAAGGACACTCCCCAAAGCGCCTGTGACATCGATCCGCCCACGGTCAGGCAGATGGAAAAGAAAGGAAAACTTCGATCTTGCCGTTCCTTGATCTCCAGAGATCACCAAGGAAGCATGTCCCTCCATCCGGTCAATTCGGGAAGGGAGCGGGGATAGGGATATAGGGGGAAGTTGACAGCACGCAAGAGCTGCCAGCACAAAACAGATGACACCCGTTTGAACTTTCCGCAAAATGCATCCTCTCAATCAGCTAGAATTTTTTTCGCTGCTTTTTCCGCCCAGATCAAACCCATAATCCTCTGTCGCAATGTTTGGCCTTGTGCCCGGACTTCTCTTTTGAGCCTGCTTTTGTATGTTTGCTCCTTGGATTATTTTTTCTCCAGGGCCACCAAGATCAAAACCGTAGTCCACTGTTTCTCTAATTTTCTGTTTCATCTTTTTCTTGCGTATTACGGGATAAAGCGGAGACTTCAGCTTCCTTCCAAAACAAGATAGGTTGGGATTAAAAACCATAAGAACGATGAATAAAGCAAGAATGCCCAGGATTCCGTATAATGCAAGCTTCATTTGGTCCCTCTGAAACTAACCTTAATTATTCTCTGTTTTCTTAAACTTTATTATACGGCCCACCCATAGTTTCGTCAACCAGCCCTGAATTATTTATAAAAATTGTCGATCCTATTCTTCAATAGAAAAATCAGGTTTCAAAACCAATAAATCTCATAATCAACAATTTTTACCCTACGGGCGAACCAATCTTACTGCATCGACTTCGTTGCAGCCCAATCGTAGTATACAAATACAACTCATGAGCTGCTGCCTGGCCGCTGCAGCAATCTAGGCCCGTAAATAATCCAGGCTCATGAATTATTTATAAAAACGGCTGGAAAATCGGATTTTCAAATTCAGGGAAAAGGCAACACCCAAAGCAGGAAGGGAGGCTCGGAACAATAAAATGCGCTATTATCCCTCGGGGAGTTTTTCCTCTGACTCTTCTTGAAAGTCAGAAATCTGGGACATGACATTCTCTTTGCCCATATAGAAGCCAAGATAAAATGCTGAAGATGCAAGTATTAAAACAAACAAGGATTTAAAAATATCTTTCATGGTCTTTCTTTCCAATTTTCATCCAAATACGGATAAAAGTCAACCCATTGCTTTTTCCCAGTATTCGGAGTATATTTTTGCTAGGATCGCCCCATAAGGATTGTCATTCAGATGAGAAAAAAAATCGTGTTTTTTGTCTTTTTGATCTTGGTTTTTGTTTCAGCATCTTGGCCTCAAGGTTTACGAAAGGCTCAACTGACCGGATCCTGGTACCCAAAAGATCCAGAGGCACTCTCCAGGCTTATCGATTATTTCCTCAAAAATGTGCCGGCATCGATCCCTCCATCAGGCAACATCATGGCGATTATAGCCCCCCACGCAGGCTATGTTTTTTCCGGTCAAGTAGCAGCCTACGCCTACAAGTCTATCCAGAATAAAAATTACGAGTCCGTTGTTATTCTAGCTCCATCCCATCAGTTCGGATTCGAAGGCTGTTCCATCTATCCAAAAGGAGGATATGAAACACCTTTTGGCATTGCTCAGGTCGATGCGTCTCTTGCTGCTGAAATTTCTAAGGCCACAGGATTCGGTTATATCGCTCAAGCCCACCAGGCCGAACATTCTGTTGAGATTCAGGTCCCGTTTGTGCAAAAAGTTCTGCCACAGGCAAAAATTGTGCCCATCGTGATGGGAATTCCCAAAAAGGCTACGATAACTCGCCTTGCAGAGGGGCTTAAAAAGGCCACGGCTGGAAAAAAAATCCTCATCATCGCTTCGACCGATCTTTCTCATTTCCTTACGAAAGAAGAAGCCAATAAAAAAGATAACGAGACCATTGCTCTAATCCGAGAGTTCAAAACGGACGAACTCATCAGGAAGTGCGAGAAGGGAGAAAACATCATGTGTGGAGGAGGCCCGGTTGGGGCGACCCTTCTTTTTGGAAAGGATAAAGCCAGCGTAGAAATCTTGCGGTATTCCGACTCCTCCGAGGCCAGCAAGGATGAATCCCGGGTAGTCGGATATCTTGCCGCCGCCCTCCTTGCCAAGCCTTCCACAAAAGAGTTTCTTTTGTCCGAACTGGACAAAAAAGAGCTATTGCAGCTGGCCTATTCCACAGTTAACCTGTATGTCCAGGAAAACAAGGTGCTGGAATACAAACCCCAAAGCGAAAATCTTTTGCAGAATTGCGGGGCTTTTGTGACGCTTAAAAAATATGGGCAACTGCGGGGTTGTATCGGATTCATCGAACCTGTTTTACCGCTCCACCAGACCGTCATTCAGGCCAGCATCTATGCGGCCTGCCGAGATTCCCGATTCCTCCCGGTTACTCGAGATGAACTCGATGATCTGAAGGTGGAAATTTCCGTGCTAACTCCGCTTAAAAAAATAATCAATCCAAACAGGATAACCGTAGGCAGGCATGGCCTCGTAATCGCAAAGGATGGGAAAAGAGGACTTCTCCTTCCCCAGGTCGCCATTGAACACAACTGGACTCGCGAAACCTTTTTGGAACGGGCTTGCCTCAAAGCAGGCCTGCCAAAAAACGCCTGGCGATCCGGTGCCGAAATATTTGTGTTTGAAGCCATTGTTTTTCACTAAAGTCGTTTCCTGCTTTCCCATGCCTAAAAAAACCGCACCTTTATATCCCGGAATAAGTCTGGTATAATACAAAGTTTCATTTCGAGCAAACCAATGCCACTATACGAATACAAATGTACAAAGTGTGGATCTGTTTTTGAAGTTTTGCAAAAGGTCAATGAGCCCTTGCTAAAAAAATGCATCTACTGCCAAGGTGCTGTAAAAAAAGTTCTTTCCCCTCCGGCTCTCCAGTTTAAAGGAAGCGGATGGTATGTCACCGATTATGCCTCAAAAAAAAACCGAGCATCTGATTCCGAACCTAAAGAAAAGCCCAAAAAAGACAAAGACACATCCCTAAAAAAGAAAGGGGCACCTTCTTCTTCCTCCGGAAAAAACAATTCTTAATCCCCCCCCCCACTCTCCCATAAAAAAAGCCCCTTTCCCGCACCCCATACTACCAAAAGCCATACAAACTGATGAGGAGGCCATTCGAAGGCGAGAAAGCATCGCTTTTGACAAGATCCCGGTTAGTGAATACAATGGATTTCATGAAAATCGTGGTTCGTGCGCCAAATTGGGTGGGAGATTCCGTCCTTGCCCTCCCGGCTATGAATACTATAAAAAGAAACTACCCGGAGTCCGAAGTCTGGATAGCTGCTCAAGATTGGGTCAAAGATCTTTTTTCGATGAGCGATATGTTTGCAGGCACCATCTCTCTCCCCGAACAGAAAGGATTTAAAAACCTTCATGTTTCAGCCCGTCGCCTCCGAACTTTCTGTTTTGACTTAGGCATTCTGTTCACGAATTCCTTTGCATCTGCGTTTGTGTTTTACCTGGCAAGAATTCCCCAACGGTGGGGATACAAAAAAGACGGGCGAGGCATCCTGCTCACTAAAGGAATCCCTGTACAATCCAAAGAAAATCGAGTCCACCAAGCTCACTACTACCTCGATCTCCTTTCAGGCCTGGGAATGAAAGAATTCCCTGAGGAGCACCCCCTCCAGGTAGACCAAAAGGAAAAGACGCTGACAGAAGAGTGGTTAGAATCCCAAAATATTCAAATCCAACGGCCTCTTATCATCATCAACCCAGGGGCATACTACGGAAGCGCCAAGAGGTGGCCGGCAGAAAAATACGCTGAACTTGCCTCCCTCCTTCAAAGAAAGACGCTGGCACAGATTCTGATCATCGGCTCTGCCGAGGAAACACCTCTGGCCGAAGCCATCTCCTCCTTAATGAACGAACGCCCGTATGTTCTGACGGGAAAGACGAATCTACCTCGATTGGCCGCTTTACTGAGTCTCGCAGATCTTTTTGTGACAAACGATTCAGGTCCCATGCATTTGGCAAATTTCCTGAAGATTCCCTTAGTCGCCCTATTCGGCCCCACAGAACCTGCCCGGACGGGCCCTTATCAGCAACCTGCCATAGTTATCCACAAGGAAGCCTCTTGCTGGCCCTGTTCTTACAGGCAATGCCCGCTTGACCACAGGTGTATGCTGGATATTTCTCCCAAGGAGGTTCTTCAAGCCTGCCAAAAATTATTATGATGAAAAAACGCGCAGTCTTTCTCGACAGAGACGGAACTATCAACCAAGACGTTGGTTATCCCAATTCCTACAGCATGATTAAAATTTTTTCTTACAGCTTCGCAGCCGTCCGAAAAATAAATGAGGCCGGATTTCTGGCTGTTATCGTGACCAACCAGTCTGGAGTCGGGAAAGGACTTATCGAAGAAAAAACCCTTCACAATATCCATCAGAAAATGCGTCTTGCCTTTGCCGAAAAGAAAGCCTCCTTTGATGGGATCTATTACTGTCCCCATTATGAGAACTCTGAGATACCTGAATACAGGAAGGCTTGCTCCTGCCGAAAGCCCAATCCCGGGATGGCCCAACAAGCCGTTCAAGACTTAAACATTGACACAGCAAAATCCTACATGATCGGAGACAAAGTAGAAGACATCCTTTTCGGAATGAACATCAACGCAACCCCGATACTCTTACTAACAGGATTTGGTCAAAAGTCTCTCCCAAAGCTCAGGAAGAAGGGAATGGAACCGGCCCACGTGGCAGAAACACTGATTGATGCGGTGGACTGGATTCTCGAAAGGGAAAAATCAAAACCTTAACTAAACCAGTGGTCAGATGATCAGATTTGATGACATCTTGGAAAAGACGTCCTCTCTCTATTCAGAGAAAGACATCACCATTCTGAAAAAGGCATACGTGTTTGCAGCCAGGGCACACAAAGGACAGATCCGCCGCTCAGGGGAACCTTATCTAAGCCACCCCCTGGAAGTTGCCAGGATGCTTTCGGAGATGAAGCTTGATTGTGTTACTCTGGCCGCAGGATTGCTGCATGATGTTTTGGAAGACACAGATGTGACTGCCGCTGAACTGCAAAAAGATTTCGGAAAAGAAATTGCCGATCTTGTTGAAGGCGTCACAAAAATCAGCCGCGTCCAGGAAACCTCTCCAGAGACCAGGCAAGCTGAGAGTATACGAAAAATCATCTTGGCAATGACCGATGATCTTCGTGTGATCTTCATCAAGCTGGCCGACCGGGTACACAACCTTAAAACATTAAAGTTTCTCCCAGAAAACAAACAAAAACAGATTGCACAGGAAACATTGGAGATTTATGTTCCGATTGCGAACAGACTGGGAATGGGTCGGATAAAGGCAGAGTTGGAGGACCTCTCTTTCCGGTATGTTGCCCCAGAGGAATACTTTAAAATGACCTCATTTGTCGAGCCTCAGAGGAAAAAAGCAGAGAAAGAAATCAAAAAAATCAAAAACACACTCCAGGGCTTGATGAAAGAAAACAACATCCCCGCTGAAATTTTCTCGCGTATAAAACGCCTTTACAGCATCTACAACAAGATGAAACGCCAAAATATCGATTTCGATCAAGTCTACGACTTCATGGCCATCCGGATCATCGCAGACTCGGTTAAAAATTGCTATTCCGCCCTAGGTATCCTCCACCAAAACTGGCCTCATTTTCCGCACCGATTCCGGGACCTTATCTCCATGCCCAAGCCCAATCTGTACCAAGCCCTTCACACCACGATCATTACCGAAAATAAACATACAATTGAAATTCAGGTTCGCACACAGGCAATGCACAACATGGCAGAAAACGGAATCTCTGCACACTGGAAATACAAAGAAAAATCCCCTAGGACCATCATGAAGGAGGATGCGCGACTTCACTGGCTGCGAGAAATGGTTGAGCTTTACAAAGAACAAAAGAGCCCAAAGGAATTCTTGAAAAATTTAAAAATCCATCTTATCCCTGAAGAAGTTTACGTGTTCACCCCCAAAGGAAAAGTAGTCACACTGCCCTCAGGTGCTTCGGTCCTAGATTTTGCCTTCAAAATTCACTCAGAAATCGGGCTCCAAGCCAAAGAGGCCATTGTCAACGGAAAAAAAACTCCATTAAAAACCATCCTGAAAACAGGAGACATCATCGAAATTCTCACTTCCTCAGAAAAGCAGCCTCGTCGAGACTGGCTGAACAATGCCTTCTCTTCAAAGGCAAGATACCACATCAAGCGCTGGTTCAACCAGCAGGACAAAATAAAAAACACAGCCATTGGCAAAAAACTGTGGGAGAAAAAAATCAAGGAATACAAATTGCCCCCGCCGCGGTTGAAGAAAGAAAATCTTCTGAAAAGACTCTCCGAGAAAACGCCCTTCAGCCTTCCGGATATCGATGCTTTTTATATTCTGATAGGTTCGGGAAAATTGGTCCTCAATAAAAAGTTTATGGAAAAGCTCTTCCAAGAAAAAAAATTGACGGATAAAAAAGAGACCATTCTCAAAAAAGTGGTCGCAAAGGTTGCCAAAAAACCAAAACCATTGATCGAAATTAAACAGGCGGATGAGGCCATCATCAACCTGGCCAAATGTTGTGCCCCCATCCGTGGAGAGTCTATCATTGGCTATATCACATCAGGCAAAGGAGTAACGGTTCACGCCCAACGATGCGCGCTGGTAAAAAAGGAAATCCTTGATCCCCAGCGGATCGTGGATGCTTCCTGGTCTTCCTCCTCTACAGAGGGCTCATACCAAAGCAAAATTCTGGTAAAAAGCCAAGATTCACCCGGTGTTTTGGCCCAGCTCACAACAGTTATTGCCGAGCTAGGAGGAAATATCACCAAGGCTCAGGTCGATACTTATGATGGTCAAAAGGCACAAATCAAACTGACGATCATTATCCGAGATCTCAAACACCTTGAGCAAATAATAAAAAAGATATTAGGAATTAAAGAGGTTTCTTCTGTCGAAAGAGTCTAACCTGAATAATTCAGGCTAAGCGGCCTTGGTAACTTTCCCGGATCGAAGACATCTTGTGCAAACCCATATGCGTTTTGTCCCTGCCGGCGTTTTTGCTTTGACTTTTTGTAAGTTTGGCTTCCATTTCTTCTTGGAAGCCTTATGTGAATGACTAAGACTTTGCCCAAAGACCGGACCCTTTCCACAAATTTCACAAGCTTTTGGCATCTTATGTTCTCTGTTATTGATGATTCGAGAAAAAAGTATTTATACCATAATTGGGATCAAAAACCAACTCCTTTGGGTAAGCATCTTTTTTCCCCGTGATAAATAGGGCTTTTAGGGATGGTTGAAGCAAGCATTGAAGACCCCGTCCCAACCTAACCAAGCCTTCTTTACAGGTTGCTATTCGAGGGAATCTGACGTGAGGAGGTATTGAGCATGACTATACAAAAGGGAGGAGGTTCGGATTAACATAGGAATATTCTGGGCTTTTTACGATTGTAAAGATTTTTTCTATTAACAGCACCATGTCCTCTTTTATGTACACTTTTTCCCCAGGAATAGGAAACTTATGCCAGAATGCATTTGGTACAAATATTGCAGCATTATTTTGTCCTCTTGACGAAGTTTTACAAAACAAGTATTTTAGTTTATGAGAGAGATGAATAAAAAAACCATATTACTCCTGCTCCTTTTATCTCTTTTTATGCTCTTCACCCGCTGTGCACCGCCTCTTCCAAAGTCCCAACTTCATTTCGGAATCCTTGCAGCACAACGCGATCTTTGGGATGAAGCCATTTTCCGGTGGAAAAAAGCTGTTCAGCTTGAGCCGGATTCCTCATCCGCTCACAACAACCTGGCTGTGGCATATGAAAAAAAAGGGCTCTGGGAAGAATCGGGAAAAGAATATGAAGTCGCTCTCGAGTTGAATCCTAAAAACGAATACATCCAAGCCAATTATGAAAAATTCAAACAGCGCATGGAAAAAGGCAATGAGGATGAGGACAAAGATAAAAAAAAGAAATAGTCTCATTTTGCTGCTCGGCCTTTTGTTTTTTCTTTCCTGTGGAACGGGAGAGCACGTGCGGTTGCGTATTGAAATGCCGCGAAAAGCGCCGATTAACCTGGGAGATTTTGAAGAGATTACCATCACAAGTTTTCTTGTGAAGGAAGAGGCCAAAGACTTTGATCTCAACAAAGAATTGACAGAATACTTTGCCGTGGAGTTTGGCCAAAAAGTAAAAAATAAAATCTCATCCACCGAAGTTTCGCTACAGAATGAAGAGGTCTTCCAGGACAAAACATTCTGGCAAAAAGTCTCTCCTGACAAAAAGGGAACCCTCCTGTTCACAGGCAGCCTGGAATACACGGAAGAAGTCCGGAAAGCGATCAAATCCGCGAGCAAAAGACGGTTCGAGGAGCCTTTCCCAGAAGAATCCCGGATCGAGGAGCGCAGATTTTATTCCCTCTCTCTTCATCTCTACCTCATCGACGCACAATCGGGAGATGCTCTCTACAAACGAACTTTTAAAGAAAGCAAAGCGTATAAAAATCCTAACCAGACTGCCTACTTTGCCTTCTGTGACATGATGTTAAATATAAGAGATAAGCTCTTTCGCCAGATTCTTGGCGAAGAGCAAATCCAAGAAAGATATCTCATTAAGTAAAAAATCGAGGAGAAATCATGACATTTATCAAAAAATGCTTTTTCCTTCTTCTCATTGTAATAATCAGCGCAAACATGAGTTTTTCTCAAATTGTCTATTTTCCGTATTACGGAAAGAACAAAGTTCTTTACACAAAATTCGACTGGAAAGTGTATAAAACCGATCACTTCGACATTTTTTACTACGGGGATGACACCCGCGACCTCAAAATAATCGCCGACCTTGCCGAGAGCGCATACAAATCCATAAGCGAGGATATCAAACATCAGCTTTCAGCCTCTGTTCCACTTCTTTACTACAGAACCTCCACAGAATTCTACCAGACAAATTTGTTTCGACTCCCCGAGGGAGTCCTTGGCGTGGCGGAGCCTCTCCTGTACCGCATCGCGATTCAAGGAGATATGGCCATCGATGAAATCCATGACCTCATCGAACATGAGCTTAGCCATGTCTTCGAATATGATCTCCTTTGGGGGTCTCCGGGTGGGGTGATGTATTCTCTTTCCCAGCCTCCTGGATGGATATTCGAGGGTTACAGTGAATACAACACCCGTAATTGGGCTCCATGGTCTGCAATGATCGTCCGAGATGCCGCACTTAACGATCGGATTCCAGATCTCATCGGAAGTGGCCATCTTTACTCCCGTTATCCATTGCCTCGACCGCCAGATTACGATTTTGGTCATGCCCTGTTTGATTTTATCGAACACAAATACGGCAAAAATGGAGTCCGAGACTTCTGGCATTCCTTGAAGAATGCTCCCCTTATCGGAAATCAAAATCCCATAAAGCGGGCATTTGACAAGCCTGTCAAAGAATTCAACTACGAGTTTAAAAAATACCTCCGCGACAAAAACAAACCATTCCTGACGCGAGAAAATCCCGAAGATTACAGCATACCGATCGGACCTGAATTCCCGATGAATCCTTACTATCATGCCTACTCGATTGCGCTCTCTCCCTCTGGCGACATCGTCGCTGCCATCCTTGCGAACTACAAAGATTTGGACTATGACATCATCTTGTTTTCAACAAAAGACGGTAAAGTTATAAAAAATATCACAAAAGGATATACCCTCAAATACGAATTCATCAGGTTTGACGTGGACCCATCCAAAGGCAGAGATATTGCATGGTCTGGGGATGGAGACAGGATCGCCTTTTTCGGACGTGCGGGGAAAAAACACTCTCTTTTTATAGCCAATCCCCTTACGGGGAAAATAGTCCAGAATTTAAAAATCCTTCAGGACCAACCCTCCTCTCCCTGTTTTTTCCCCAATAAAAATGAGCTCCTTTTCACAGCCTTCAAGAATGGCATTCATGATATTTTTAAAGTGAACCTTGCGAACGGAGAAGTCTTCAACCTAACCTCCAATGATCTTTTCGAAAAAGCCCCGGCTATATCTCACGATGGAAAATCCGTCGCTTACACCATCCGCATAGATGCCTATGATAAACTTTTTATCTCGCCGATCGAGGACCTGAAAAAAAGGACACAGCTAACCTTTGGGAAGGGGAACACGATCACCCCAACCTTTTCACAGAATAACAAAGAAATTTTCTTCTCTGGAGACATAAGAGAAGCATACAATATCTATTCTCTCAATCTGGAAACTGGGACACTCCTGCGATACACAGATGTAAGAACAGGAAATTTTTTTCCAGTTCCCATGCCAAACAAACCCAACCAGGTCCTCTTCTCTTCCTTCAACAAGGGGGCTTTTCAGATTTTCAAGAGCGAAATGGAAGGCCAAGAGGAAGGATCCGTGACATTTGCCGACATGGATTATGAAGAGGAATTTGAGAGGTTCGAGCCAATCGTAACTGTAGATATCGACGAAAAAAAGATCACTCCCTACAAAGGATTGGGCAAGCTTTACCTGAGCAACCGGCCTCCGATCAGCGGAATCATTTCTACCGACGGGTCCATTTACGGAGGCACGGCGCTCACTTTCTCCGATCTTTTAGGAGATCACAATTTCAACCTGACTGCTTACCAGGTAAGGAGCTTCCGGTCCTATAGTTTTTCTTATGCAAACCTGAAAAATCGATTTCAATTTGTGGCAGAGGCGTTTCAATTCACCATGTTTTACTACACTCCCTATAATTACATAGATCCGACTTTTTACCAGATGCTCTCCTACCGCGATGCCTTGGCAACAAGAACGATGATGGGCGCTAGCATCAACGGTTTCTACCCCTTCAATCGCTATTACAGAGCCCAAGTTGGCCTCAATTTTATCAATTATGAGGAAGACTTTTACGACCCCTATTTCAACCAGGCTTTAGGCCAGCAAAATCAAGCATATGGATATTTCTATAACGGAAACGCCCTCTCAGCTTCCGTTACTTTAATCGGAGAGACTACGAATTTCAGAATGTATGGTCCATACTCGGGAAATACTTTCATGCTCAGCCTCTCCCAATCCATTCCTGTGACCAACAATTTTATCCGTAACACAACGGCTCACGTTGACCTGCGCCAATACCTTCCGATCGGGGGAGACACGCTTTTTGCTTTCCGTCTCAAAGCCATGACCAGCATGGGAAGGAATCCTTATATTTTCTACTGGGGAGGAAACAACCAGGTCCGCTCCTCTTATTACTATAACATTATTGGAAACACGGGATGGTACGCAAACTTGGAATTCCGAATCCCTCTGGTTAACGTCGCGTCTACTATATTAGGCCGACTCGGACCTATTCGTGGTGTCATCTTTTTCGATTTGACGCGTGCAAAACTCAAAGGATACCCCTCCAAAATCTATGATATTGGTTATGATGAGCAGGGAGTTCCGATACTGAGAGTGGCGGATGCCATCGGCTCGTATGGTTTTGGATTCCAATTTTTCTTCCTCGGCCTTCCGCTGCACTTTGAATGGGCGAAACGGTTGGAAATAAAAGATATTTCCAGTCCCTTCAGTATCAATTCTTACGGAAAATTCGAGTTGAAATTCTGGATCGGATTCGATTTCTAGCTCTTTATCTCCACTACCGAAGGAACTTTCAAAAAAAAACAAAATTTCCTTGAATTTGAAAATCGGGAGTGCTATTATGTTCGAGCCTTCTCCACAGAAGTTACTCAGCAAAACTGAAGGTTTTCCACAGATGTGGAAATATCTGTGGAAATCTTAAGCTATCTCATGGAAGACAAACAAAACTCTAATCCTTGGCTCCTTATCAAAGACGCTGTCAAGCTGAAGATCGACAGGAATAGCTACGAGACCTGGTTCTATCCAACGATATATATCGGACAAGAAAGCAATTGCTTTTACATCAAAGTTCCCAATTCCTATTTTAAGGATTGGCTTTCTTTCCATTATCTGACCCTTATAAACAAATGTTCAATTGAACTTTTTGGCAAATCTTTCGAGATAAAATATATTTTTGAAGACACTCCCAATCAATTTATGAGAAGCTCCCCGCATGAACGCCGCTCCAAACATGGTGGCCTTCTCAATCCTAACCTGAATCCCAATTACACATTCGAAAACTTCGTTGTCGGTTCCTGCAACCAATTTTCCCATGCAGCAGCCTTTGCCGTTGTGAATAATCCAGCAAAATCTTACAATCCTCTGTATGTTTACGGCGGAGCCGGCTTAGGAAAAACCCATCTGATGAATGCCATCGGTCACAGTATTCTCAACAACAATCGGGGGCTGAAAATCCTATATATAACAACAGAAAAGTTCATGAATGATTTGATCAATCATCTTCAATACGGGAAGGTTTTGGATTTTCGCCAAAAATACCGAAGTGTGGACGTCTTGTTAATAGATGATATCCACTATCTCTCCGGAAAGGAAAGAACAAAGGAAGAATTTTTTCATACGTTTAATCATCTATACGACAGCCAGAAACAAATCGTTATGTCCAGCGATTGCCCTCCCAAAGAAATTCCCAATCTTGAAGAAAGATTCAGTTCTCGGTTTGAGTGGGGGCTGATCGCCGACCTCAAACCTCCTGACATAGAAACAAGGATCGCTATTCTGAAAAAGAAATCTGAATTGGAAGAAATATCTCTTCCCGAAAGTGTGGCTCTATATATTGCTGATAAAGTCAACTCCAATATCCGGGAGCTTGAAGGCTACTTGAGGAGAGTTATCGCTTATTCTTCCCTAAAGGGTGAGCCCATCGATCTGGACTTGACCAAAGAAGCCCTCAAAACCTTGTTGGATTCATCCATGACGATTGTAACAGTCGAAAAGATCCAAAAAGCCATCAGCCATGAGTTCAAGATCAAGATATCCCAACTGAAATCTAAGAACAATTCTCCGAAAATCGCCTTTCCTCGCCAAATCGCTATGTATCTTTCCAAGCAAATGACCAAAACCTCCCTCCCTGAGATCGGAAAAAAATTCAGTGGAAAACATCATACAACGGTTCTCCACAGCATAAGAAAAATCGAGAAATTAAGATCAAAAGATGCAGAATTTAACAAAAAAATTAACACTTTAATCAACCAAATCCATTAGGAAAATCAATAAATTAGATGAGTTTTGCACATTTTCAATTGATTTTATTATTCTTATTATTTAATCTAATTTATATATATTAGTAATAAGAAATAAGTTTGTGGAAAGGTGGAAAAATGAAATTTTCAATCAATAAAGAAGAGATACTCCGAGAATTGCAGCTTCTTCAGGGAATTGTCGAGAAAAGGAATACAATGCCTATTCTGGCAAACATTTTGGTCAATGTGACCGAAAGTGAGGTGGAGCTTATCGGGACAGACCTTGAGGTCGGCTTGAAAACACATTTTCCAGCTCAGATCGACGGAACGGGATCGATCACAATTTCGGGAAAAAAGGTTTTTGAGATCGTTCGATCTCTCGCCGAAGAACAGCAGGTCGTTTTCAGCGAGGAGAAGGACCTCATGATGGAAATCACTTCCGGTGAAAGCGAATTCAAGGTTTTGTGTTTACCCAAGGAAGACTATCCTCAGATGCCAGAACCAAAATTCGAAAAAAACATCGTTCTACCTTTGGAAAGATTCAAGGAGATGATCGACCGCGTTTTTTATGCAATCACCCAAGAGCAGAGGTATTATCTCAACGGCGCATTGATGCTTTTGCGAGATGATCAGATGGAACTTGTGAGCACGGATGGTCACAGGTTAGCCTATACGAGCCTTGCTGTTGAAGGATTGAAAATGGAAAAGGAGATAAAGGTGATTGTTTCCAAAAAGACATTGAATGAACTGAGAAAGTTCGAAGATGAAACAGTCGAGTTTGATCTAGATGATAACAATCTCTTTTTCCGTGTCCGGAACAGGACGTTGATTTCACGGATAATCGAGGGGAAGTTCCCCAACTACGAAGCTGTCATCCCGAAAGGAAATCCTGACACTCTGGAAATCTCTCGAGAAAAAGTTACCGGTGCGATAAGGCGAGTATCTCTTCTTTCTACCGAAAGGTCAAAGGGAATTCGTTTTAATATCGCGCCGAAGCATATCAATTTGTATTCTTCAAATCCAGAAATAGGGGAAGCGAGAGACAAGGTTGAGGTGGATTACAGCGGGAACGAGATGGAAATCGGGTTCAATTCTCAATATTTATTGGATTTTCTGACAACCATAAAATCAGAAAAAATATGTTTTGAGTTGAAAGACGAGAACAGCGCCGTGTTGATGAAGCCTACAACGGATGATGATATCAAATACCTGTATGTTTTGATGCCGATGAAAATATAATCCTTACTTTTCCAGACGAATAGGGTATGCTTTTCCGATAAGGAAAGTCTTCCCTTTCGAATCGACAACAATTGCTCCATAATCTGGGAATTTTTTGAGAATTTTTTCCGGCTGGTCGAAGACGAACAGAGCAGTGGAAAGCGCGTCACAAACCAGCGTTTCAGGGCCCACAACGGTCACGCTTTGTTTGCCTTCAGAGGGATAGCCTGATTTTGGGTCAAACACGTGATGATACCGGATTCCTTTTTGGATAAAGAACCGTTGATAATCTCCGGTGGTGGCTGCTCCGGTGTCTGCAATATAAAGAATCGCTGAAATCCCGCTGCCCCGAGGGTGTTTAATGCCTATGCGCCAGGATTCTTGATCAGGATTTTTCCCCCAACAGTATAGGTCTCCACCCGCATTAATGAATCCGTTTTTTATGCCCGTTTGAATCATGGCTTGGGATGCAAGGTCGATGCCGAAGCCTTTGGCAATGCCTCCCCAATCAAGCTCCATTCCGGGCGTGAGAAGGAGCCCATCGGGCTTGAGAGTGATTTTGTCCATTCCGATCTTTTCCAGAGTCCGGTTGATTTCCTCGGAGGATGGCACACGATGGGAATGGTCGCGGAATCCCCAGATGTGGGATAAAGGAGCCACGGTGATATCGAAACATTCTTCTGAATCGTGATAGATGGTTAAAGCTTTTTTATAAAGGAATTTCACTGGGGCGGAGGAAAAAGACTCGGCACCTGGTGAAAAATGGGTTTCGATGTCCTGAAAGATCTTTTTAATTTCTTTTTTTGAGGATTCAAAATCCGAGGGGGAACAGAATAGATTGATTTCACAAACGGTGTCGAAAAAAAGAAGCGTTGTTGTCTGCCACTTCTCCGTAACACGATTGCAATACACACACAAGAGAAAAAGGACTGGCAAAAAAAGGGTCTTTTTCGACATCAAAGATCTTTCCGAAACTGGGCTTCTATTTTTTAGGAACAGAGACAAAAAGTCAACGGGAACATTTTCTTTTGCGATGTCTGTTTTGTATTGACAGGCCATCCAAATATATATATTTTGTTTTTATTCCAAAAATGGCTTTTTTCGCGGCGCGGGCAATGTTTTTGTTGATGAGGGTTTTCCCCGGCATTGTCGGAAAAAGAGAGGAATCATGGGAGTGAAATTTCGTCTTTGTGTGATGATGTTCCTGCAATACGCGATCTGGGGCGCGTGGAGTCCTGTGCTATCAGATTATTTATTGAATGAACTTGGCTTCAGCGGAACTCAGGTTGGGATCATCTACAGCTTGTTGCCTCTTGCGACGATCGTAGCGCCTTTTATCGGCGGACAAATAGCCGACCGGTATTTTGCCAGCCAAAAAGTAATCGCAATCCTCCAATTGATCGGGGGAGGGCTGCTTCTGTTTATATCCAAGGTTTCCGACTATAACACCATGATGTGGCTGATGCTTTTTTATTGCCTTTTGTATGCCCCCACTCTTGCTTTGACAAATTCTGTGGCCTTTATCAACCTAAAAAACTCGGAAAAAGAATTCGGGATAGTCCGAGTTTGGGGGACGATCGGGTGGATTGTATCGGGCCTCGCGTTGATGGGATGGCGGCATTTTGCTCAAGCCGAAGAAGCCCTCGCTCTTCGAGGGGATACGTTTTTGCTGGCCGGAGTTTTCTCAATCATCATGGGATTCCAGGCCTTTGGATTGCCGCGTACACCGCCCAAAAAAGAAGGGACAAAACCCTGGGCTTTTCTAGAAGCAATCAAGATGATGAAAAACAAAAATTTCCTGGCGTTTGTGATCATCTCCTTTATCGTGGCAACAGAGTTAATGTTTTACTATGTGTTAACAGCCCCCTTTCTCACATCCGATAAGATCGGGCTTTCGAGCGCCAGCGTCCCTGGGGTGATGGTGATTGCCCAGGTGGCTGAAATTATTGTTTTGGCCATACTATTGCCTTATTTCATCTCTAAGATCGGCATCAGAAACATCCTCGTCCTCGGGGTGTTGGCCTGGCCCATTCGGTACATCATCTTTGCCATCGGCCAACCATCCTGGCTGGTGATCGCCTCGTTGAGCCTCCATGGTTTCTGTTTTGTTTTTTTCTTTGCGGCTGCTTTTATTTATGTGGACACGATCGCTCCGAGGGATATTCGGCACTCGGCGCAGAGCTTCATCATGCTGGTCACCTATGGCATCGGGAGCTACATCGGGAGCCTGTTTGCCGGATGGATCCGCGATCTTTTCACGACAGATGCCGTCACGAATTGGACCCACGTTTTTATCGTGCCTTGTTTCTTGACTGTTCTGTGTGCTGTCGCGTTTCTGCTGTTTGTGAAGGATGATCGAGCGGTAAAGACACAGGAAACCGGATAAAATATCAAATTTCCATAGAATTCGGATATGGAATATTAAGGTTGTGCAAAATTAAAAAGTGAGGCAAAAATGCGGAAAAAAAGGATTGGTATCGGCATCGTAGGAGGAGGATTCATCGCTCGATTCCACATCCGCTCTTGGGTCGGCGTACGGGATGCCGACATCCTGGGTGTTGTCGGCAAAGATGACACAGCAGAGGAAGCAGCAGCCCTGGCTAGAGATTTGAATGTCGGGGAGGCCAGCAGCTATCGAACGATTACGGACATGATTGCCAATCCCAACATCGATGCCCTCTGGATATGTGCCCCAAATTTTACCAGGATAGAGGTGATGGAAGAAATTGTCCACGCATTGGAATTCGGGAAGGGCGAACTTATCGGGATTGCCTGTGAAAAGCCCCTTGGCAGGAATGTGGCTGAGGCCAAAAAAGTGTTAGAGCTTGCGCAAAAAGCGCAGCTTCTGGACGGCTATCTGGAGAATCAGGTGTTTGCGCCGGCTATCGTGCGGGGTAAAGAAATTGCCTGGGCTCGGGGTGCGAGCCTAACCGGGCGCCCATATCTGGCCCGAGCGGCAGAGGAACATAGCGGACCCCACATGCCGTGGTTCTGGGAAGGTGAGCTCCAAGGTGGTGGCGTGCTCAACGACATGATGTGTCACTCGGTGGAAGAAGCCCGTTTCATGCTGACGCCTCCAGGCGCAGACCGGAGTGTGCTTACGCCGATAAAGGTAACGGCCTATACCGATTGTTTGAAATGGCAAAACCCGTATTACGCCAAAATATTATCCGACCGGAGCAGGGGTAAGACAGATTATATCAACAGACCGGCCGAAGATTTTGCCCGATCCATGATCGAGTACAGGGATGAAAACGGGGAGAAGCTGGTGGTCGAGACAACCACATCTTGGGCCTATGTGGGAGCAGGGCTAAGGCTTACGATGGAGCTTTTGGGCCCCGAGTATTCTGTGATCGTTAACTCTTTGGATTCGGGCCTGAAGGTGTTCTTCAGCCGGAATGTCAAGGGAGAGGCGGGCGAGGATTTGGTGGAGAAGCAAAACGCGGAGGTGGGGCTTATGCCGGTGGTAGGCAGCGAAGAGACGGAATACGGGTACATCGCAGAAAACAGGCATATGGTGCAGTCTTTGCTTGCGGGAAAACGCCCCGAGGAGAATTTTTCAGATGGTGTCAATGTCACAGAACTCCTGATGACAGCCTACATGAGCGCGGAACAGGAGAAAACCATCCCATTCCCCCCGCCGGGGCTCGATTCCTTTATTCCGGTTGTGGCCAAAGGGGAATGGAACCCGCGCAAATCAGGATGATTAGCAGGAACTTGACATAAATAATCAATCGATAGAGGAGAAACCATGAAAAAAAGAATAATTTTAGCGGCGGCCATTTTCCTTATGGCCTCTTTTGTTTTTGCGGCCTTTGTTTCGTCCAAAGAGCATGGAAACAAGATAGCAGAAACGGAAAAAGAAAAAGTTGCTTTAAGCTCGAGATATGAGAACATCCGGATAAAAAAGTTTCCGTTTGCTGTGCAGTGCTGGACTTTCCGTAAGTTTTCCTTTTTTGAAGCATTGCAGAAGATAAAGGAGCTTGGCATTGCATACGTACAGCCTTATCCAGGACAGGTTCTTGGAAAAAATAATCCAAAGGTGAAATTTGGCCACAACCTGCCGGATGAGCAGGTTGATCGTATTAAGAAAAAACTGAAGGAACTCGGCCTCACGCTTGTCAGTTATGGTGTTGTCAACTTTGAAAACAATGAAGAGGAGATGCAAAAGGTCTTTGAGTTTGCCAAGAAAATGGGAATCCGGACCATAGTGACCGAACCGGGCTATGATGATTATTCCATGATCGATAAGATGGTCAAGAAGCACAGGATTAACATTGCGATCCATAATCACCCCACGCCTTCCAAATATGCTAGACCGGAAACAGTCCTGTATCGGGTGGACGGGCTTGACCCGCGCATCGGAGCATGTGCGGACACGGGGCATTGGATGCGGTCGGGGGTGAATCCGGTGGAGGCCCTAAGTGCCCTTAAGGGGCGCATCCAGGATGTCCATCTCAAGGACTTAAATGTGTTCGGCAGCAAAGAAGCGTTTGATGTTCCATTCGGGCAAGGGCAGGCGAATATCCGCGACATTCTGGCTGAACTGACGATCCAGGATTATGCAGGCTATATTTCGATCGAACACGAAAAAAAGGAAGATATTGACAATCCATCGCCGGCCGTCAAGAAGGGGATGGAATACATCAAAAGCATTACATACTACCAGGATAATGAACAAATTTTACGGCGAGGCTATCGGGGATATTCCAAACACGGATGGAACCATTACGGGCCCGGATATTTTGAGCTGGATGAAAGGACCGGCGTGCTGAAGGGTCAAGGCGGGATGGGGCTTCTCTGGTACGCGGCAAAAAAGCACAAAGATTTCATCCTAGAATTGGATTACAAATGTGTGGACAAGTTTACGAATTCCGGGATTTTCCTCAGGGTCCCTGAAATTCCGGTAAGCGACGATTACATCTATCACTCTTTCGAGATTCAGATAAATCCCGCCGGCAAGGGTATCCATAAAACGGGAGCGGCCTATGATGCCGAAGCCCCGATGAAAGACGCGTCCCATCCTGCCGGGGAGTGGAACCATTTCAAGATCTCCTTCGTCGGGAACTGTATCAAAGTCGAGCTGAATGATGTTCTTGTCCTGGATTGGGAGGCTGAGCCCAGAGGGAAAGTGAGAGACGTTGCTAGAGAGGGATATATCGGGCTGCAGAATCACGACAGCCGGTCGCCAGTATTCTTTAAAAACATATATGTAAAAGAAGTTTCCTGAATTATTTATAAAAACGGCTGATTTCATTATTTATATTCATGAAAACTGAATTTTCAAAATAATTCAAAAAAACAATCAGCCGTTTTTACCCTACGGGCGAGCCGATCTCACCACATCGACTTCGTTGCAGCCCAATCGTAGTATACAAATACAACCCATGAGCTACTGCCTTGCCGCTGCAGCAATCTCGACCCGTGAATAATCCAGGCTCCTGAATTATTTACAAAAACGGCTGTTGTCAATCATAATTTTCTTTAATGGTTCTCTTCCATTTTGTGTGGGTAAGCTCTATGGAAAAAGACCTCAGGTATGTCCGCAGCGCCATTGAGGATCTAGCCTTCACGAGTTGTTCTTCGAG